>NZ_JBEZFP010000296.1:0-1006 GCF_040649515.1 Streptodolium elevatio | reverse complement strand
CCCAAGCCAAACCCAGGCCGAGCTGCGGCCCGCGCCTTGCGAGCGCACGCACCACGGCCCGCGGGCTATCCGACGCGAATTTGAAGACACTCCCTAGAGACACGCGGGGCGCGTACGGGAGTTCGCGCCGAGGCGCCCCCGCCCTCGACGGCACCTCGCGGCGGGACTGAGCCGGCGGATTGCGCATCACCGGGGCGGCGCCGGGCCGGCGCACGCGGGCGGGCCTCGCCGACGGCCTCTCGCTCCTCTTTGCGCGCACCGGCTTCGGAACCCCGCTCACCGCCCACCCCGCCGTCGAGGACGCTGCCACCGGGAACACCCCGCGTCCTCGCCACGGCGTCGTAACCGCCTGCCCGGCGACCGTTGCTGTGCCAGGTTCGACGCCACGTCTCGCCCACGTCGACACGCCGCCCCATGCGTACGGTTGGGATGGTGCGCGATCCGGGCTGCCGTCCGGAATACCGTGATGCCATGGACCCCGACGATGCCACGCTGATCATCACCGCCCGAACCGATGCCGGAACCACTGTCGTCGCGGTCGTCGGCGAGCTCGACCTGCTCAGCGCCGACCAGCTCCGCGCCGCCGTCGCCGACGCCCTCGCCGGGCGTCCCACCCCCACCTCTGTGGTCTTGGACATGACCGAGGTCGGGTTCTGCGACTCCACCGGCATCTCCGTCCTGGTCGCCGCCCGCAACCAGGCCGCCGAACTCGGCGCAACCTTCCACGTCAACGCATCCGACCCCGTCGCCCGCATCCTCGACATCGTCGGCCTGACCAGCCTGTTCCAAACCCCCGACGGGGACGAACCGCACCAGGCCGGCTGACCCCCACCGGGGTCCGCCGACTGCCGCGGCCCCGGTGTACGCCCGCCAAGTCGCGCCTGGCCGCCCCCCGCCTTCGGTGACCCGGCGGCACAGGACAACCGCTGTCCGGAGTTGGAGTGAAGGGGGGCGCTCCGGGCAGCGTGAGGTCATGATTCCGTTGATCGTGGTTCTGTTGCTGGCA
>NZ_JBEZFP010000295.1:0-1024 GCF_040649515.1 Streptodolium elevatio | reverse complement strand
ACGACGGTCCCGATGACGCCGGTCGCCGCGGACGACGAATTCAACATGAGCGCGGCCAAGAACAACCGGGCGCTCATCGCGGAGCGTTTCGGCAGGACGCTGGTGAACGCGTTCCTGCACACCCCGCACCCGCTGCGCCGCAGCGTTCTCGCCGACCTGGAGACCGAGTTCGCCGACGCTGTCACGCGCACCGCGCATTCGCCGCTGCGCAGCCACGGCGACATCTCGATCGCCTCGTCGCTGCACCACTACTACGCGTTCCTGACCGGCCGAAGCGTGCCCGGAGCCATTTCCTGCGGGTTCGTCAACGTCGGTCTGCGCGAGCAACAGAAGCGGCTCACCCGCCTGTTGTCGGCCCGGCCCCACGACGTCTTCTGCCTGAACGACTACCACGACGGCGACGTCCCGGCGGACGAACAGGCTCGCGTGATCCACGCCTTCCTCACCGAGTATTTCCCCGTGGCGAGTCAGTTCGAGAGGGGCACGGAACGCAACAATGCGGCCCGGGACTCCCTCCGGTCTGTGTGATCCGCCGGAGGCTTCAGCGCTCCCACTCCGCGCCGACCGGGAAGTACGCCTCCAGGAACCATGTCAGCAGGGCGACCTGAGACTTCAGCGAGACGAGTTCCGACTCGGTGTCGTTGAGGCAGAACGCGTCCAGCGCACGCTGTTCCAGAAACCGGTTCAGTCGTCGGGGCGTATGCCGGGCGGCGAGGTCCGCGTACGCGAACGCAATCTCGGCGGGCACCGAACGGCCGGTGAGGAAGCCGTGGTTGTGGTGCAGCGAGGACGTCACCGAGATGTCGGACGGGTCGCGGAACCGGTGTGCGGCGGTGGCCGTGTGCTCGGCCGGGAACCGCTCTTCGATCTCCGCAAGAACGCTGCGGAGCAACGGGTGCGGCGCGTGCTTGAACTTCTGCACGGGGACCCGTCCGAACATCGCGGTGACCAGGGCCCTGTTCGTCTTCCCCGCGGACACGACCGGCGGATCGTCCGCGGCGGGCGGGCCCAGCGGTACCTGGGA
>NZ_JBEZFP010000294.1:0-1059 GCF_040649515.1 Streptodolium elevatio | reverse complement strand
CCTAACGAGCTCGTGCATGGTTGGCGGTGACGCGTCGAAGGCTGTGGCGGGGCTCGGTGCTCACATCTGTAGTGCCGACGTGAAGTCTGCTGTTTGCTGATGTGAGAGCAGACCGGCGACGGCTTGGATCATGTCGCTGACGTGTTCGCGGCGGCCGAGGTGGCGGGCCAGGGACCGCCAGTTCTTTAGATGCGCGATGCCGTGCTCGACCGGGATCCGGCGTGAGGAGTGCGCCTTTCGTCGGCGTTCGTGGATCTCCTCGTACCAGTCGGGGGCGTTCTTCTTGAACTTGCGGTGCGGCGGTGTCACCACGCGTCCACCGGTCTGCGCGCCGAGCCCCTGGTAGCCGGCATCGGCCAGGATCTCGACGGGTGGGCCGTCGGCGAGGAGCCGGGCGAGTCCTAATCGACGGGCGTGCGTGATGTCGGCGCAGCTGCCCGGTGCGGTGGGGCTGCAGAACAGCACGCGGCCGTCCTGGTCCGTGAGCACCATGGCCTTGACCGCGTTCTGCTTGCTCTTGCCGGAGATGAACCGGTCGCGGTCCTTGCGTCCGACGGCGGGCCGCCGGACACGGATCTCGGTGCCGTCGACTATGCCGGTCTGTCCGCTCGAACCTAGGTGGTCGACGACTTCGGCCAGAGTCTTCAGCCGTGCGCTGGCGCTGACGGTGCAGCCCCGCTCGGCGAGCAGGGGCCGCACCTCGCTGATGGCCCGGGTGATCGTGGAGCGGTCCACACCGAACCAGCAGGCCAGCACGTCGTGAGTCGCCCCGTGACGGAGGTGGACCAGCGTGGCCAGGAGCCGGTCGACGAACACCAGTCGGTGCTTCGCACCGGCGCCCACCGCACGCTTCCGCGGCCGTGACACCAGGCGAGATTGATGCCGCTCGTGCCACAACGGGCCTATCTCGGAGACGAGTTCGACGATCACCTGGACCGACAGCCCGGTGATCCGCCGGTCTCCCACGATCGCTGCACGTGCCGCGTTCCCCACCACGCCACCATGATCCCCGATCGGCAGTTCGACGCGTCACCGCCAACCATGCACGAGCTCGTTAGG
>NZ_JBEZFP010000293.1:0-1219 GCF_040649515.1 Streptodolium elevatio | reverse complement strand
GCCGTGCCGCGTTCGGGGGTCCACCACACGGGTTCGTCGGTGCGGAAGCCGGCGCGCCGGAGTTCGACTTTGTTGACCTTGTTGGTCGCGGTGACGGGGATGTGGTCGGTGAGGCGTACGAAGCGCGGCGCCATTTTGGTGCCGAGGTCTTCTTGTGCGGCGAGGAAGGCGGCGAAGGTTTCGGGGTCGAAGGTGGTGCCGGGTCGCAGTTGCAGCGCGGCCATGACCTGGTCGCCGGCGACGGGGTCGGGGACGCCGTAGACGACGACGGCTTCGACGGGTTGGTGGCGGGCGAGGATGTTCTCGATCGTGGCGACGGAGAGGTTTTCGCTGTCGACGCGGAGTTTGTCGTCCGAGCGGGCCGCGAAGTACAGGTATCCGGCGTCGTCGCGGTAGAAGTGGTCGCCGGTCCAGTACTGCCCGTCGCGGGTGCGGGCGGCGTTGGCGTCGTCGTTGCGCCAGTAGCCCTCGAAGCCGTTGCGGCCCAGGTTGACCAGTTCGCCGATCGCCTCGTCGCCGTTGGCCAGCCGCCCGGCGGAGTCGAACACCGCACGCGGGCACTCCTTGCCGGTGGCCGGGTCCAGCAACGCGGCCTCCGGCGGGCACGGACCCACGGCCCGGTCCGGGGTGCCCGGCTGCCAGTTGACGCTCATGCCGCCTTCGGAGCTGCCGTACCCCTCGGTGAGCTTCGTGCCGAAGCGCTTCTCGAAGCGCTGCATGTCGACGGTCCCGGCCTCGGTGCCGAAGGCGTTGCGCAGCGAGTTGTCGGCGTCGTCGGGCTGCTCGGGGGTCGCGAGGATGTAGGAGATCGCGCGTCCCACATAGGTCGTGTACGTCGCCCCGTACCGCCGCACGTCCTCCAGGAACCCGGACGCGGAGAACTTGCGGCGCAGCGCCACCGCGCCCTGGGCCCGCATCGCCGGCGCCCAGTTGGCCATCAGCGCGTTGCCGTGGAACATCGGCATGCAGATGTAGTGCACACCGTCCTCGTCGAACCCGAACTGGTCGGTCAGCGCCGTGCCCGCACCCGCGAGACGGCCTTGCGAGCAGATGACGCCCTTGGGGGCGCCGGTGGAGCCGGAAGTGAAGACGATCAGCAGGCGTGTCTTCGGGTCCACCTCGGTGCCGGGCAGCGCGGCCCCGGCGTACGGCGCGAGGACCTCGTCGTATCCCGGGTCGTCGACGACGAGGATCCGCTCGGCCGGTATGCCCAGGTCCA
>NZ_JBEZFP010000292.1:0-1223 GCF_040649515.1 Streptodolium elevatio | reverse complement strand
CTTGAGCCCGGGTACCGCAGGACATCGATAGTGAGGTGGTCTCCGGTCAAGCAACAGCGATCCCCGCACCCCCGGCAGCCTTCCGGCCGGGCCCGCGGAAACAGTTGAGCCGGCGCAGGACCAAGGCCGGCAGATGGTGTAGGAGTTCCTTCGGGGCCCTGGTGCCGTACGGCGCCAGGGCCCCTCCACGCGTTCCCCGACAAGACGTTCCGTGAGAGAGGTGCAGATGACAGCTGAGGGCACGTTCGGTCGTCTGGACGACGATGCTGACCCCGTGTCCTCCACCGGCCGGGCTGCCGAGACGCTCAGCACCACCCAGGGCTCCCTCCGTGCGATCGGTGATGCCCGCCTGATTGCCCCGCTGCGGTCAGCAGGGCGTACGCCGCCGCTGTCCCGCCATCAGCTGCGTATTGCCGCCCGGGGCCGGGAACTTGTCGACCGTCGCACCAAGATCGAGGCCGCCTGCCGCATCGTCATCCTCCAAGACCAACTCGAAGAAGCCGGGCGCATCAACGCCGAAGACCGCCGCGTCCCAGAACCTGGTAGTCATCTGACCCGCACCCTGGTCTGATGCCGTACGCGACACTGCGATGTCGCTTCCGCCCACCGATCCCGTGAAATGAGCACATGATCGCCGAAGACAGCCAACCGCCGGCGCACCGACCGCAGTCCCGGCATCGCACCGCCGCCACGCCCGACACCCGCGACACCTCCGATGGGGCAGGCGGCGTGGACTCCGGCGCGGCGGGAGCTGTGGAGGGAGGTGTGGAGCGTGCGGCGGCTGTGTTGAAGCCGCGGATGCGGGGTTGGCTGCATGCCGGCATGTCTCCGCTCGCGTTGGCGGGCGGGATTGTCCTGGTGGTCGTGTCGCGTTCGGCTGCGGCGGTGGCGGCGTGTTCGGTGTTCGCGGCCTCGGCGCTGCTGTTGTTCGGGACGAGTGGGGTGTATCACCGCGGTACGTGGGGTCCGCGGGGTGAGGCGGTGCTGCGGCGGTTGGACCACGCGAACATCTTCCTGATCATCGCCGGTACGTACACGCCTTTGGCGGTGCTGCTGTTGCCTGAGGATCAGCAGGTGGTGCTGCTGTCCTTGGTGTGGGCGGGCGCCTTGGCGGGCGTCGCGTTCCGGGTGTTGTGGATCGGGGCTCCCCGGTGGCTGTACACCCCGTGTTACATCGCCTTGGGGTGGGTGGCTGTCTTCTACCTGCCGGACTTCGCGCGCAC
>NZ_JBEZFP010000291.1:0-1226 GCF_040649515.1 Streptodolium elevatio | reverse complement strand
CGGAGTGCACCTGCACTCCGCCGCTTCCGGCTTTTCCCGGACGGGGCAAGAGCGTTCCCCCGATCCGGCCCAACAGGCCCATTGTCGGATGAGCTGTCACAATCACGGTGTGGACCAAGCAGCGCATCCCGACAGCCCCGACGAAGTCCGGCTATACGCCGAACTCGCCACCCGGTTGAAGGAGGCGCATGCGCGAGTGCGTAAGCTCGACATACCGGACGGCGCGAAAGTGGCGCTGGTTCGCCGCCTCCTGGTCGTCACCGATGCCGCAAAACACGATCTGGCGGACGCCGCACGGCGTCTGACCAAGCTCATGGATGAGCTCGACGAGGACCCCGCGCTCGCCGCGGACACCGCCGAGGTCTGTAATCCGTTGCGACACAAGGGTGATTCGTCCGTTCGGTAATTGCTTCAGCACAATTGGGCGCTTAGCGTGCCCAATGCCGGACTATCTGATACGGCATCGGTTTTCGAAGGGGAAGACGTGAACAAGGCTCAGCTTGTCGAGGCGGTCCAGGACCGACTGGGTGGCCGTACGGCTGCCGCAGAAGCGGTGGACGCCGTCCTCGACGCCATCATCCGCGCGGTCGCGGGCGGAGACCGCGTGTCCATCACGGGGTTCGGTTCGTTCGAGAAGGTCGAGCGTGCCGCCCGCTACGCGCGCAACCCGCAGACCGGTGAGCGCGTCCGGGTCAAGAAGACCGCGATCCCGCGCTTCCGTCCGGGCCAGGGCTTCAAGGACCTGACCTCGGGCACCAAGAAGATGCCGAAGTCCGGGAGCGCGGCGGCCAAGGCCAGCCCGACCCCGCGTCCCGGCAGCGCCAAGCCGGCTCGCAAGACGGCCGCCAAGGCGACGACCCGTACGGCGGCCCGCAAGACCACGGCTGCCGCGAAGCCCGCCGCGACCCGGAAGACGGCTGCCGCCGCCAAGCCGGCCGCGACGCGCAAGACGGCCGCCGCCAAGAAGGCCACCACCGCGAAGAAGGCCACCACGGCCAAGAAGGTCACGGCGAAGCCGGCTGCCAAGAAGACCGTGGCGAAGAAGACCACGGCCAAGAAGACGGCGACCAAGCGCGCCGCGAAGTAGCAACCGCGCCAACCCCGGCGCGGGATCCCGACCCGAGGTCCTGAATCCGGGATCCACACCGGGGCCCGGCAACGGTCCCGAGCACGGCCGGACCCGAACCGGAACACGCAACGCGCGACGGGCCGGACCCTCATTCGAG
>NZ_JBEZFP010000290.1:0-1317 GCF_040649515.1 Streptodolium elevatio | reverse complement strand
GTTGGACCACCGGGAACAATGCGCTGTTGCAGTGGGTCGCTGATCGACTCAGTTTTTCGGATGGATGCCAAACCGAGATGTCCCGGGCGGCGGGGCCGAGCCGTTTCGCCAGCCGAGCGGCTTGGGCAGCCGATTCGGTCAGGGACGCTGCCCGCCGCGCCGCAGGCTCTCCGAGGCGTGTGCCGTCACGTGCCGGGCTTGCGCAGCGCGTCCAGTACCTCGGCGACGCATTCCGAATCCGCGCGGTAGGGCAGGTAGAAGCCGAGCCGGTCGGCACCCGCGAGCGCGGCCCGCTCGCCGAGGATGCGGGCCGCCTCGGTCGGCGTGCCCACCGCGACGAGGCGGTGCAGAAGGGTGTCGTCGACGGCCGCCGGGATGTCCGCCCAGCGCCCGGCCTTGACCAGGGCGTGCAGTTCGGGTTGCAGGTCGCCGTACCCCTCGGCTTCGAGAACGGGCCGGTACGCGGGGGTCGATCCGTAGAACGCGACCATCGCGCGCGCTCCGGCCACCGCGCGCTCGTGCTCCTCCTCGGTCCGGGCCGCGGCCACGATGACGTCGAGGACGACCGCGAAGTCGTCGCGCGTACGCCCAGCCTCGGCAAGGCCGGCCTCGACCGACGGCAGCAGGTGTCCGCGCAGGTACGCGTCGGTGTTGAACGGGTGCACGAGCAGGCCGTCCGCGGTCGCGGCGACCATGCGCAGCATGCGCGGCCCGACGCCGCCCGCGAGCAGGGGCGGGGTGCCGTACGGGTTGGGCCCGGGCGACAGCGTCGGCGGCATCAGGGTCAGGTCGAAGAAGTCGCCGTGGAAGTCCAGGCGCTCCCCGGTCTGCCAGCAGTCGAGCACGGTACGCACCGCGCGCAGCGTCTCGGCCATGCGCTCGACCGGCCGCGACCAGACCGCTCCGTAGCGGCGCTCGACGTGTGCCTTGATCTGGGTGCCGAGGCCGAGCCGGAACCGGCCCCGCGAGGCGAGGTGCAGGTCGTACGCGGCGTGCGCGAGGTGCACCGGGCTGCGCGGGAAGGCCACGGCGATGTTGGTCATGACGTCGAGTCCCTCGGCTGCCGCGGGCACCAGCGGCAGGAAGACGTCGTGCGGCCCCTCGAAGGTGAAGACCCCGTCGAAGCCCGCGTCGCGCAGTTCCCGGGAACGCTCGGCGGCCTGGTGCAGCGGGACGTCCAGCAGCGTGTCGACGGGTAGCGCCCGTTGATCTGACATGCCGTCAGGAATAGGGCAGGCAGGCGACGGGGTCAAGAGCGGGTGCCGTGCCGATCCCGAAACGCGTCGCGCCCGGCCCGCCCACATAGGGGCGGACCGG
>NZ_JBEZFP010000289.1:0-1330 GCF_040649515.1 Streptodolium elevatio | reverse complement strand
TGAACCGCCCCGGGTTTGATGGAGATCTCAGATGGTTGCTGTGACGTGGGGTTTCGCGGTTGTCTGGTAGTAGTTGGCTTCGTACTCGACGGGCGGCAAGTGGCCTATCTCACCGTGGAGTCGGCGGTGGTTGTACCAGTCGATCCATTCGGCGGTGGCGAGTTCGACCTGGGACAGGGACGCCCACGGTTGTCGGGGTTTGATGAGCTCGGTCTTGAACAGGCCGATGGCGGACTCCATCAGGGCGTTGTCGTAGGCGTCACCGACCGAGCCGATGGACGCGGCGATGCCGGCGCGGTCCAGGTGCGCGGCCAGGCGGAACGAGGTGTACTGGCTGCCCGCGTCGGAGTGGTGGACCAGTTCACCGGGTACGTGCGGGCGCCCGTCGCGGTCGCGTTGCCACAGCCCCATCTCCACCGCGTCCAGGACGAGTTGGGTCTGCTTGGACATCGACGCGGACCAGCCGACGATGCGCCGGGAGAAGGTGTCGACGACGAACGCGACGTAGACGACCCCGGCTCGGGCGGCGACGTGGGTGAAGTCCGCGACCCAACACCGGTTCGGGGCCGGGGCGACGAAGTCGCGGTCGACCAGGTCGGGCGCCCGTGACGCGGCCGGATCCCGGATCGTGGTCACGATCCGCTTCCCGCGGACCGCGCCGGCGATGCCGAGGTCGCGCATCAGCCGCTCGACGGTGCAGCGGGCCGCCGGGTGGCCGCGGCGGTGCAGCTCGCGCCAGATCTTCCGGGCGCCGTAGACGCGGAAGTTCGCGTCGAAGACCTCACGGATCACTGCTTTGAGTTCGGCGTCGCGGACGGTGCGGGCCGACGGGCGCCGCAGGCGTTGTCGGTGGGCGTAGTAGGTGGAGGGGGCGATGCTGACCCCGTGCCCGGTGAGCACGTGGCAGATCGGCTCGACGCCGCCGAAGCGGTCCCGGTGCTCGTCGATGAACGCTACGAGCGCGTGTGTGGCCGGTCGAGCTCGGCCGCGAAGAAAGCCGATGCGGCCTTGAGGATCTCGTTCGCCCGCTTGAGCTCGGCGTTCTCCCGCCGCAGCCGCTTGATCTCCTCGGCCTCGTCCGTGGTCGTCCCGGCGCGCTCGCCGGTGTCGACCTGCTCCTGGCGCACCCACTTGCGCAGCGTCTCCCGCGACGCGATGCCGAGTTTCGCGGCGACCGCGCTCATCGCCGCGGACTCGGTCGGATAGTCGCCACGCACCTCGGCGACCATCCGCACCGCACGCTGACGCAGCTCAAGCGGATAGGTGAACGGACGTCCCATAACTCGATCCTTACACGTAATCGAGTCCCCACTTCACCCGGGGCGGTTCA
>NZ_JBEZFP010000288.1:0-1480 GCF_040649515.1 Streptodolium elevatio | reverse complement strand
GTGGCCGCCGGGACACCGCGTCGGGGCGGGGGGGCGCGCCCCCCCCCCCCCACCCCCGGCTTCTCGGCACGACGGCGCCCCGGTCGTCCCCGTCCCCATCCTGCGACGCCCGCTGGTCGCCCGAACCGCCGTACGCACCGCCCAAGGCGGCTCGCACGGCATCCTCAGAAGGGAGCTCCATCCCCATGACCTCACTCGGCAGGCGGCTCGCGGCCGGCCTGGGCGCCGGCGCGATCGCGGCGACCGGTCTGATCGCCCTGGCCCCGGCCTCTTCCGCGGGCACCGTCAACCCGACCGTGGACTGCTACGTCCAGGCGCTCGACAAGCACTTCATCGGTGCCCAGTCGATCGACCTCTCGGTGACGCCGAACCCGGCCGACCCGGGCGCGTCGGTGACCGCGAACGTCAAGCTGGGCCCGAGCCCGGCCACCAGCCCGCTCGCCCTCAGCGGCGTGCAGGTCACGCCGACGATCGAGCTCAAGCTCGGCGGCGGCGCGGAGGGCACGGTCACCGTGACCGGCCCGACCACGACGATGGACATCGCGCAGAACGCGCCGATCACGCCGCCGCCCTACACCGGCGCGCTGACCATCCCGGCCACCGCGGCCGGCGACGTCACCTTCACCCCGGTGAAGCTGGTGACGACGGTGTTCATCCCGGCGTACAACCTGACCCAGGTCACGCCGTGCGACATCACGACCGGCGGCGGCGTCGCCGAGACCGTCACGGTCAAGGAGCCGCAGCCCGAGGTGCCGACGCTCAGCGCCGACCCGGGCACCGTCGAGCCGGGTGCCGCCACGACGCTGTCGGGCGTCAACTGGACGCCGGGCGGCACCGCGACGCCCGAACTGTGCGACGCGGCCGGCGCGAACTGCAACCCGGCCGGCATCTCGGCCAACACCCTGGCGATCGGCGCCGACGGCCGTCTGGGCGGCACGGCGACCGTCGCGGCGGGCACCGCGGACGGCTCCTACACGGTCAAGGTGACGAACGGCGCCAAGAGCGCCACCGCGCCGATCGCCGTGAAGAAGAAGGAAGTTCCCGTCCCGCAGCGGACGATCACGCTGAGCAAGTCGAACATCCGCCCGTGGACGTTCGTCAAGGTGACGGGGGAGAACTTCACCCCCAACACGCTGATCGCGATCATCGGCGTCAACGGCGCCACCCCGGTGGCCAACTTCTCGGCGGCGTTCGCCGGCAAGGACGGCAAGTTCACCACGTACATCCTGGTCACCAGCACCAAGGTCAACTCGATCACGGCCGCCGAGATCGACCTGACCTTCAAGTTCGACAAGGTGGCGATCGCCCCGATCACCGTCAAGTGGTGAACCGCGGGCACCTGCCGGTGATCTGACACGGGCGGCGTACGCCGTACCGGGCCGGGTTCCGGAAGGCAAGGCGGGAGACAGGGCGACGGCCCCCGGACGCGGGGGGGAGCGGGGGCGGCGGTGGGGGGGGGGGGGGGCCCCCGCGGGCCCCC
>NZ_JBEZFP010000287.1:0-1589 GCF_040649515.1 Streptodolium elevatio | reverse complement strand
CCGGCCAAACCCAGGCCGAGCTGCGGCCCGCGCCTTGCGAGCGCACGCACCACGGCCCGCGGGCTAACCGACGCGAATGTGAAGACACTCCCTAGTAGTGCTTTGTTAGGTGGGTCTGGGGTTGTCGTGTGCGGTGGGTCGCTGGCAGGTGGGGCAGGTGCCGTGCCAGGTGGCGAGGAGTTGTTGGAGGTCGCGGACGACCTGGTAGAGCGTCAGGTGCTGTCCTGGGCTTTTGGGTCGGCGTCGGCGGCGATGCGCAGTTCGGTGCAGAACAGGTGGGCGGCGGTGACGAGGGTGACGTGGCGGTGCCAGCCGGTGAAGGAACGGCCTTCGAAGTGGTCCAGGCCGAGCGCGGTCTTCAGCTCCCGGTAGTCGTGTTCGATCCGCCAGCGGGTCTTCGCGAGCCGGACCAGGTCCTCGACGGGGGTGGTCTCGGGCAGGTTGGAGAGCCAGTAGTGCGACGGCTCGCCACCACCCGCCGGCCACTGCGCCAGCAGCTGGCACGGCGCGATGACACCGGTGTCGTCGGCGGGACGCGGCCGTCGGCCCGCGACGCGGACCCGCAGCAGCGTGAACCGGCCGGTCAGCTTCCCGCGGGTGCCGTCCCGCCAGGTCACCGTCCGGGCCGCGGGCTCGCCCGCAGCCCGGACGTGCTCGCCCAGCGCGACCGGCGCGGTGCGGTAGCGAGGCTTCGGGCGCGGGCCGAGACCCGAGTAGGCGGGCCGGCGTGGGACCGCGTCCAGCCGGTGCGCGGTGGCCTGCGCCTTGACCTGCACGACCCAGGACAGGCCGCGCTCGTCGAGCGCGGCACGAAACTGCGCGTTGTCGCCGTAGCCGGCGTCCGCGACCACCACCGGCGGCACCAGGCCCCAGCCCGCGAGTTCGTCGAGCATCTCCACCGCCAGCTCCCACTTCGGGCGGTGCACCTCGGCGTCGGGGATCCGGCAGCGGACGCGGCGGCCCGCCGCGTCCGCCTGCGGGTTCCACACCTGGGGCAGGAACAGCCGCCAGTCCAACGGGCACGACGCGCTGTCGGAGACGGCGTGGACACTCACGCCGACCTGGCAGTTCCCGACCTTGCCGAGCGTTCCGGAGTACTGCCGGGCGACCCCCGGCGAGGACACCCCGTCCTTGACGAACCCGGTGTCGTCCACCACCCACGCGTCCGGCTCCACCACCCGGGCGGCGCGGGCCGCCAACCGCGCCCGCACCTCGTCGACCGACCAGGTCGAGGAGGTCATGAACTGCTGCAACTGCTGGTGGTCCACCCCCAGCCGCTCGGCCATCGGCTGCATCGACTTACGCCGCCCGTCCAGCAACAGCCCACGCAGGTACGTCGCACCCTTGACCCGCTGGTCCGCACGCCGCAACGACGCGAACACCTCCGCCGCAAACGACTCCAACCGCCCCCGCACCAACGACAGTTCCCCCGGCGTCATACCAACAGCAAACCGCCGGAAACACTCCCCGCCAAGACCACATAACAAAGCACTACTAGGTCGTGTCTTCAAAGTGGTGACGCGGGATCATGGTGTTCGTGATTCGGCGTTATGAACTGACGGATGACGAGTGGGCGTTGATGGAGCCGT
>NZ_JBEZFP010000286.1:0-1695 GCF_040649515.1 Streptodolium elevatio | reverse complement strand
TGCGGGAGTCGTGGTTGCGGGCGAAGGTGTCCGCGCGGGTGGTCCCGTGCACCTTCGTCGGGCGGCATCTGCGTTTCTCCGAGCAGGACTTGGCGGACATCGTCGCTGCCGGCCGCACCGAGCCGCGCCGTGGAAAGCGAACCCGTCGCACCCCGTGAAAGCCCACGTGGAAGCTCCGCCGCAGGGAACACCGCTGCCCGACACGGGACTTGACGGCTTGGCGGAGTGGAGCGTCCATCGACGGCGACCGGCCCCGGGCCGCGCGGTTGCCGCGCGGGCTCGGGGCGACCCCGAACCCCTGTGGGAGGGACTCTTCTCATGGCTTGGTCCGAGAAACACGGCACCACGTGGCGGGTGCGCTACCTCAAAGACGACGGCACCCTCGGCTCCGAGAACGGCTACCCCGACAAGGACACCGCCGACGACCGCGCAGACGAGATCAACACCGAGCAGCGCCGCGGCACCTTCACCGACCCCGCCCTGGGGCAGACCCCGGTGCGGGAGTGGGTCGATACCTGGCGCGACACCCTCGACGTCGGCGAAGAGACCCGCAGCATGTACGAGAGCATCCTGCGCAACCACCTCCTCCCCCGCTGGGGCGAGGTCGAACTCGCCGCCATCACCCGCTCCGCCGTACGGATCTGGAAGAACACGCTCGGCACCCGGTACGCCGTCACCACCGTCACGCACATCACCAAGCTGCTGTCGATGATCCTCGCCGACGCCGTCGACGAAGGACTCATCACCGCCAACCCCGCCGCCGGCCGGCGCCGCGGACGCCGGTCGCGCGTCAAGCGGCCCGCGCCGGTGTGGGCCGAACCCTGCGAAGTCCTCGCCGTCGCCGAGCGCATCCGGGAACTCGCGGGGTCGAACACGTACGTCATGGTGCTGTGCGCCGCGTACACCGGCATGCGGTGGGGCGAGACCACCGGCCTGCGATGGGCCAACATCGACCTGGTCCGCGGTGTCATCACGCTGCACCCCGAGACCGGGTCGCTGCACGAGATCAACGGGCGGTGCTTCCTCGGACCGCCCAAGACCGCCGAGTCCGCCCGAGAGATCGCCATCCCCCCGTTCCTGGCCGCCCTGTTGGAGACCGAACGCCAGCACGCTGCCAACGGGTTGAAGACCACCAGCCCGAACGGAACGGAACAGGCCGTAGACGGGGTGGTGTTCACCAGCCCCGACGGCGGCTGGTGGCGCCGCTCCACATTCTCGCGGCGGTACTGGCGGCCCGCCGTCTACGGCGACAGCCGGCGCGCGTGGGCGCCGCTCAAGCCCGGCCTGACCTTCCACGGGCTGCGGCACTCGCACAACACCTGGATGATCGACGACGGCATCATCGACGTCGCCCGCGCGCGACGGCTCGGGCACCACGTCCCCGACAAGCTCCAGGACGTCTACGGGCACGTATCCGACCGGCTCGTCCGGCGGATCGTGAAGAACATGGAGAAACGCTGGCAGCGGACATGGGACCAGGCCCACCCCGAAACACCCGCCATCGGGAGCGCAAGCCGGGCCAAGTCGTCGGCAGACGCCACGAAGGCGGGCAAGACGAAGGGGAAGAAGAAGGACAAGGCCACCCGGAAGAAGGACCGCCTGCCCGAGACCGCCGCCGGCCGTCCGCTTGGCCCGGCGTCAAGGGGTCATCTCCGTTCGACCGGGTACGACGCGGCTTGACGCGGTAGTGGGAGG
>NZ_JBEZFP010000285.1:0-1790 GCF_040649515.1 Streptodolium elevatio | reverse complement strand
GTTCCGGATGATCGCTGGGGCTCCGGGGTTCGGGAACGCCGCCACGCATGCCCGGCCGCCCGGCCGGTGGGGCACCGCCGGGACCGGCGGCCACGCCGCACGCCCGGCGGTGCCCAAGCCGGACGGGCGGCGGCGCGCCCGCTTGCGGGCGCGCCCTTGATGACCGTCCCGGACATGCTGGCGGAACTCCGCGACGTGTCTCGACGGACGTTTTACCGGTGGCGCGAACTTGGGCTCGCACCCCCATGCATGAAGCTCCCGAACGGTGAACTTCGTGCGTGGCGCAGCGACTTCCGGGCGTGGCTGGACACGTTGTCCGAGGAGGCGGCGTGAAGTCCTACAAGGTACGCATCTGGGACCTCGCGTTCTGGGCGCATCGGAAGAGTCCCCATGGTGTTCGGTGGACTGTTGAAGGCAAGCCCTATTCGAGCTGGTTCGCCAGGAAGTCTCCGGCGGACAAGTACCGTGGCAAGCTGCTGGCCGCCCTCGACAAGGGAGAGCCCTTCGATACCGAGACGGGCCTTCCGGACTCGTTGGCGGCCGGCACGGGCTCCATGACCTGGTAGCAGCCGGCCTTGTCATACGTCGATGCGAAGTGGCCGATGGCCTCGGCCAACAGCCGTGTCAGCATCGCCGAGACGATGACCGCCGTGGCCGTCACGTACACGAACAAGGTGGCCGGTGGGCCGGACGAGGACACCTTGCGCCGGGCTCTCCGCGGGTGGGCATTCAACGCCAAGAACCGGAATGCGGAGCAACCGCCCGACGTGGCAGCTGCACTGAAGTGGATGGGGAAGGCGTCGCGGCCGCTGTGGGCCCTGGCGGATCGACACTCGTGTCCTACGTGGTGGCTGGTTCGTTGGCTGGCCATGGGAAGTTCGGGGTGGGGTTGGATCGTTCCTGACGGTCTGTGGGAGATGGTCAGGCCGTTGCTGCCGCCGGATCGTGTGCGTCCGCAAGGCGGTGGGACTGCGAACATCGACGACGAGGCAGTGTTCGCCGCGATCGTGTACGTGCTGACGACCGGGTGCGCGTGGCGGCATCTGCCGCCGTGCTTCGGGGCGTCGAAGTCCACGGTGCATCGGCGCTTCACCATCTGGTCCGATGCGGGGCTATGGGGTCGGCTGCACCGTAGGTTGCGCGAACTCCTGGCGGACAGCGGGCTGGTGGACTTGTCCCGGGTCCTTGTCGACACCGCGCACGTTCGCGCGAAAAGGGGGGCGAACTCACCGGCCCGAGTCCCGTCGACCGAGCGAAGCCTGGTTCCAAGCTGCACGTCCTGTCCGATCGCGCCGGGCTGCCGCTCGTCGTCGGGCTCTCGGCGGGCAACTGCCATGACAGCAACGGTCTGAAGCCGCTCGTCCAAGCCCTCATGGCCAAGCACGATCCGGACCGTGGCCGGCCGTGGAAACCGGGCAAACTGCACGCCGACAAGGCCTACGACAACGCACCTCTGCGGAAGTGGCTGCGCGGACGCCGGATCGGCGTGCGGATCGCTCGCATCGGCGTCGACACCTCCCTGCGCCTGGGTCGCCACCGCTGGGCCGTCGAACGCACGATGTCCTGGCTGACCGGCTACCGGCGGCTGACCATCCGCTACGAACGTAGATCCGACCTGTTCCTCGCATTCCTCACGCTTGCGGCAGCAGCCCTTTGCTGCAAACGACTCCATCGCCACACCACGTAGGACACGGTCTAAGACGTCGTCTCATTTGGTGAGTCGGCGGTAGCAGATGAGGGTGCACGCGATGGCGGTGAAGGCGAGGAAGTGCTCGGCTTTGCGTTCGTAG
>NZ_JBEZFP010000284.1:0-1796 GCF_040649515.1 Streptodolium elevatio | reverse complement strand
GTAGTGGCGGTAGGGGGCGCCGGTCGACACGCCGGCACGCCGTGCCACCGCGCGCAGCGACAGTGCGGCGCTGCCGTCTTCCTCGAGAAGGTCGCGTGCGGCGCGCAGGCAGGCCGTTCGCAGATCGCCGTGGTGGTACGAGCCGCTTGCTTGCGACACAGGTCACACTCCTTCGTGTATGCACTGCTTACATCAATCCCCTAATGTGAGCAGTGCACACATTGTAGGGGATTTCGGATCGAGAGGAGAACGCGGATGACCAGTGAGTTGTTCTCGCCACTGTCGTTGCGCTCCGGGCAGGTGCTGGGCAACCGGATCGCGAAGGCGGCCATGGAGGAGAACATGGCCGGCCGCGACCAGGTCCCCGACAGCAGGCTGCTCGCGCTGTACCGGCGCTGGGCCTCCGGCGGCGCCGGCCTGCTCATCACCGGCAACGTCATGGTGCACGCCCAGGCGCTGACCGGTCCCGGCGGCGTCGTACTCGACGAGGCCGCGCCGCTGGAGCCGTTCGCCGCATGGGCCGAAGCAGCCAAGTCCGGAGGCGGGGCAGTCTGGATGCAGGTCAACCACCCCGGCCGCCAGGTCCAGGCCGACATGCCCGGTGTCGTGTGGGGGCCGTCCGACGTGGGCGTCGACCTCGGTCGGCACAGCAGCCGCTTCGGCCGCCCCACCGCTATGACCCCTGAGCAGATCGAGGCCACCGTCGCCCGATTCGCAGCCACCGCCCGGCGAGCCGAGGAAGCGGGGTTCGACGGTGTCGAGGTCCACGCCGCGCACGGGTACCTGCTGTCGCAGTTCCTGTCGCCCTTGGTCAACCGGCGCACCGACGCATGGGGTGGTCCGCTGGAGAACCGGGCCCGGATGCTGCTCGACGTCGTCGCCGCGGTGCGCTCGGTGGTGTCGCCGTCGTTCGCGGTCGCGGTGAAGCTCAACTCCGCGGACTTCCAGCGCGGCGGCTTCAGCGCCGACGACGCCCGACGGGTGATCGGGATGTTGGTGCCGCTCGGCGTCGACCTGGTCGAACTATCCGGCGGCAGCTACGAGAGCCCCGCGATGACCGGCCGCCCCGCCGACGCCCGTGCCCAGGCCCGTGAGGCCTACTTCCTCGACCTGGCCAAAGACCTGGTCACCACCAGCCCCCTCCCGCTGATGCTCACCGGCGGGATCACCCGGCGCGACACGGCAGACCGGGTCCTCGACAGCGGCATCGCCCTGGTCGGCATGGGCACCGCCCTGGCGGTCACCCCGGACCTGCCCGAACGCTGGCGTACCGGCCGCGAAGCGGACCGGCCGCTGCGGCCGGTGACCTGGTCCGACAAGGCTCTCGCGTCGGCCGCGAGCATGGCGCAGGTCCGACACCAGATGCGCCGCATCGCCCGGGGCAGCGACCCCAGACCAAGGACCCACCCCGTCCGGGCCCTGTTCTCCGAGCTGCTCCTGCAGCGGCAGGCGCTGCGCCGATACCGTGCCTGGCTGCCCGCGGCCCGACCCGGCGCCGGGGCCTCGCGGCCTGCAACGGAGCCGTGATGACGCCGGGTAGTGGCCGATCGCCCTCGACCACATAGTGGACGATGATGGTCGAGGGCGCCGGTGCCGGGTCCGACGACACCGCCCCCGTCGCGAACGCGAGGGAGAACGCCATGACCAAGGTCCTCTTCGTGGTGTCCGCAGCGGATCGTTGGACGCTCCGGGACGGAGTGGTGCATCCCTCGGGCTTCTGGGGCGAAGAGCTGGCGATGCCGCACAAGATCTTCACCGAGGCGGGGTGGGAGACCACGATCGCCACCCCGGGCGGG
>NZ_JBEZFP010000283.1:0-1851 GCF_040649515.1 Streptodolium elevatio | reverse complement strand
CGGCCGTCGACGCGGTCGGGCCTGTGCGCCTACCAGCGGTACCAACGCCCACGACGGCCGCCGGCCCTGGGACCGGTTCTGCCTCCTCGTCTCCTGACCCACCCGCGGGTGCCCGAACACGACGCAATCGCGCGGCCGCACCCTGGCGCGCCGCAGAGCGAAACGGCTTTATTGGCCATAAGGTGCAAATCTGACGTCGCGATCCCCGGCGCGAGGAGGCGTTGCCGTCGTCCTGGGTTCCTCGGTCAGGCCCGATCCCGGAGGGTTGATGTCGTCGCTGCACCTGGATGACGCGCTGCTGCTGTTTCTGGCGCTGTTCGCGCTCTACAGCCCGGTCGCCGCGCTGTCGTCGTACCTCCCCCTCGTGGACGGCTACACCCACAAGGAGCAACGCCGCCTCGCCTGGGGCTTGTTCGTCAACGTCAGCGTGCTCATGCTCGCGGCGCTGTGGGTCGGCGAGCCGCTGCTGGAGCTGCTCGGCATCAGTACCGCGGCGCTGTCGGCCACCGGCGGCATCGCGCTGCTTCTCGCGGCCGTCCCGATGATGATGGGCACCACCGCTCCTCCGCCGACCACTGCGACGTCGACCACTGCGACG
Source organism: Streptodolium elevatio (assembly GCF_040649515.1). GTDB lineage: Bacteria > Actinomycetota > Actinomycetes > Streptomycetales > Streptomycetaceae > Yinghuangia > Yinghuangia elevatio. The sequence continues at coordinate 1,253 of NZ_JBEZFP010000283.1, read as the reverse complement.
CCGGGCACCAACGAGGCCGAGACCGACGGCGCGGCCGTCGCGGCGGCCCGGGGCGACGCGGCGAAGACCGTGGCGGCCAAACCGCCCTGGCGGTCGATCGTGTTCACCCCTCTGACGTTCCCCCTCACGTTCGGCGGGACGACGTTCGGCTTCTTCGTCGCCTACCGCGCCGAGGCCCCCGGCTGGGTCGCCGCCGTCGGCCTGACCGTCGCCGGGTTCGCCTACGCGGCGGTGACCGGGCTGACCTTGTACGCCTCCGGGCACGTCACCCGCCGCGTGTCGCCGGCCACGGCCGCGGTCCTGGAGAAGATCGCCGGGATCCTCCTGGTCGCCATCGCCGTCACCCTGCTGGCCAGCGGCGGTACCCGACTGGTCACCGACGTCCTGGACTCACTGTGAGGACCCGCATGCCACGCAACCGTCCCGCCGCGGCGAGGACCGCCCTCAGCCTGGTCGGCGCCGCGCTCAGCCTGCTCGCTCTGACCGCCTGTGCCGACGACGACGGCACAGGCTCCTCCCGGCCCCCGTCCGCAGCCGGGGCGTCCGGCGCATCCGGCGGAGCGGGTTCGGTGAACTGCGCCGCGCCGGCGCCCGGCACCTCCCAGGACTCCTGGTTCGCGCAGTGCGGTCCGGCACAGACCTCCGGCCCGGCGGACACCGCCCCGGTGGGCGGCTGGGTCGCCCTGCCGAACGGCGTCGCCGTCTCGATCGCCCGGGTGGAGCCGGTCCCCGCTCCCGTTGCGGCGCAGCCCGGAACCACCCCCGTGCTGGTCACCCTCACCGTGACCAACCGGTCCACGGCCCCGTACCCGACCTCGGGCATCGCGATCCGCGAGATGGGCCGCGTCGACGGCACCCGCGCCACGCCCGTCACCCATCCGCAACTCCCGCAGCAGGAACTCCCCGCCACGATCGCTCCCGGACAGAGCGCTTTCACCCAGCAGCTCTTCGACGTTCCCGACGCCCTGCGCGCAGGCTTCCGCATCATCGTGGCCATGACCCCGGAGCCGTCCGCACTGCCGGACGCCACCTTCACCGGCACGTTGACGGCGTCGTCCACCTCCACGCCATGACGCAGGCCCGTACCAAGTCCTCTCCGCGAAAGGCGCCTTCATGACCAGCACCGACACCGGCCCCGCTCACGGCGTGCATTCCGAAGTGGGCAGGCTGCGCAAGGTCCTGGTCTGCGCGCCCGGCCTGGCGCACCGCAGGCTGACCCCCACCAACGCCGACGAGCTGCTCTTCGACGACGT
>NZ_JBEZFP010000282.1:0-1860 GCF_040649515.1 Streptodolium elevatio | reverse complement strand
GGCGGCGTGCGCGTCGAACCCGCCCGCACCTCTTGCCCGCACCGCGCCGGCGGGCGGGGCCGGGCGCAGCGCCGACATCCTCACGTGCGGCGGCAACATGGTCTTCGCCTCCGCATGACCGCGCGCGGTCAGCACCCACAGCTGGTGCCCGGACGCCAGTCGGCTCTCCACCCGCACCAACCCCCGCCGACGCAAGTCGTTCAACACGTCCCGGGTGATCCGGTCATGGCGGTGGTGTGGACGGAGCATGCGCCACAGCTGCTCGCCGGTCGCCCGCTGGAACACCGCGAAGGCGACCAGGCAATCAGACCGGTGGACGCCAGTGCTCTGCCAGGCCGCGCGGGTGGGAGTGGTTCCCGACTGTGCCGAGGATCCAGGCACAGAAGGGAAGTCGAACCCGCCCTCGGGGCCCGCTTCCCAAGCCCCGCCTGGGCTGGCGGTGCCTTCGGCCACGGCGGCCGCGGAGGGCGCCATGGAGGGCCCGCGGAGGGGCGCGCGGCCCCCTTGTCCGCCACCCCCGAACCGCCATTCCCGGGCGACTGCGGGGCGCGCTCCGGACCGCCTGGCAGGCTGTTCCCCGCTCCTGCGCCCGGCCCGGGCTGCCCGCTCCGACTGCCCCGCCCCGCCGTCCTGTTGTCGTTCTCGTCCACGCTGCGCCTCCCGGCACGCCCCGAGGCCGGCCTTTCGCCGACCCGCGAACCGCACAGCGTGAACACCACCCCCTTGTCCGCGGTCTGGGCAACGCTGTGACCAGCACTAACGCACCCGGCCTAGAGGGGTCTAGGCCAACGCGGCCAAGGGTGCCACGCGGTGGCCAAGGGGAGCCGCGGATGCCCGGTTCACCCCCTTGTCCTCCCGGTTCGTCCCGAAACGGAAGAGGTGCGGGTGCGCAGCTCGGCACCGCACCGGCATGGACAATTGTCCAAGAATGATCTTGGTCGGCGGCCTCCGCACCGCGCAGCCCGCAGAGCCCGCATCCGGGCGGTGCGGTGCGCGCACCGCGGATCCAGGCGCATCGCGCACCGCACCACCGCACCGCACCTTCAGCGCACCGCGAACCGGTGCGCCCTGCCCCGCGGCTCCGGAGGAGCGGGAGCGGTGCGCGGCGAACCTCCTGGACAGCGCCATGAACAAGGGGGTGACACAAACCCGGACGGTCAGGGGGTCTACCGGGATGAACCGGACAAGGTTCCCGCGCACCGCACCGCACCGCACCGCACCGCACCGCACCGCACCGCACCGCACCGCACCGCACCGCACCGCACCGCACCGCACCGCACCGCACCGCACCGACTGATGGTGCGGTGCGCGGGCTTGTCGTGACAGAACGTTCCGCGGTTCGCCCGGCCAGGGGTCCGCGAGGGCGTTGTCCACGGCGGTGCGGTCAGGGCTGGCGGCGCTGCTCGTCGTCGAGTTCGCGGCACACCTCGTCCAATTCCGAGACCTGCTCAACCAGCGCCTCGAAGACTCGGTCCTTGGCCTTGTGCCGGCGGTCGCTCGCGCGGCTGCCGTCGTCGCCGAGGTCGATGCCGTCGACGAAGTGCGCCAGATGCTGGATCGCCGACAGCGCGAGGCGCAGCGCGGTGACGGCGTCGACGTCGACCGCGGCGACCGGTCCGTGTGCGAGCGGGTACCCGTTCGGTGACGCGGTCCTGGTCCAGGCCCAGCCCGGCCGCCACCATGCGCGTTAGTGCACGCGCTGCGGCGGCACGTCCGCGGCCACGCCCACCGGCCGGCCTCGCCGGCGAAGCCGAGCAGCTGCGCAACCACCCGTGCGGGAGGGCGGGGTCAGGGCTCCGGGAGGGTGGCGGTGTCGAGGAAGAACCGGTCGATGCTGCGCACGGCGCGGGTGAAGTCGTC
>NZ_JBEZFP010000281.1:0-1910 GCF_040649515.1 Streptodolium elevatio | reverse complement strand
GAATATTGGTTACTTGGTTTTGGGTGTTCTTATGTGTGCTCTTCCGTTTGGCCGGGGGGGGGCGCGGGTACAACCCGATGTGGCCGGCAACGCGGTGAGCGTTGCCGGCCACAGGACGGGTCAGTGCCAGTTGCTGATCATCACGTCGTTGGGGGAGGGCTCGCCCTTGCCGGTCTCGACGAGGCGCTTGAGGCTCATCAGGTAGATGGCCCACTTGGTGCTGCAGTGGTGCATGAACTCCGCCTGCTTCTCCCAGCCTTCATGCTTGAACAGCACGATGGTGAAGTCGTCCTCCCGCTTGAGGTCGAAGCGGACGCGGGTGCCGATCCACTCCTCGGGGCCGTCGGCGACCTCCCAGAGCACGTGGTCGGCGCGCTGGGACTCCAGGACTTTCATGTCGAAGCCGCCGGGTATGAAGCGGAATTGCACGACTCCGCCGATGTCGGTGCTGCCCTCCGTCTCCTCCGTCCACCAGCCGGCCAGCCCGTCGATCGTGGTCAGGGCGTCGTACACGGCGTCGGGGGACGCGGTGACGCCGATCCTGTGCAGGATGTCAGCCATTTCAATACCTCGCTTGTCGTGTGGGCGCCCGTTCGCAGGCGCGGTCCACCGGCGCGGCCGCGGGAGTGCGGCGACGCTCGTACGTGCGTGTGCGGGGAGAGGTCAGGCCTCTCGGTCCCGTTGGATGGCCTCGGCGATCCGCTTGATGCGCCGCAGTCGGGCGTCCCAGGCGGCACCGACCGAGGACAACTGGGCGACGGCCCGGGCGAGTTGAGCCTCGTCCACCTCGTAGCGGCGTTCGCGTCCGGACGGTGTGTCGTGGACCAGCCCGACGCGGCCCAGGACGCCCAGGTGCTTCGCCACCGCCTGCCGGGTGACCGGCAGTTGCTCGCTCAGCGTGGTCGCCGTGCCGCCACCTCCGGCCAGCAGGAGGTCGAGCATCTGCCGACGGATCGGGTCGCCGACCGCGGACCAGAGTTCGTCGTCGATTGCCGCGCTCATCGCACCGACGCCTGTTTGGCGGCGTACGCGACGAGTCGGGGCAGGAAGTGATCCCAGCCGGTGACGTGGTCGCGGTACTGCTCCTCCAGTACGGCCGCCTCCCAGCCCTTCTCGCGGAACCCCTCCTCGGTGAACCGCACCAGCGTGCCGCCGTCCGACGGGATCAGGTCGAAGGTGACCAGAAGCGAGTTGGTCGGCGTCGCGGCGTCGGCCTCGTCGTAGACCCAGCGGAAGGAGAACCGGCGGGGCGGGTCCGCTTCGACGACGGTGAGCGGTGCCACGTGCGGGTTCGCCGTCTGTGCGGTGCCGAACGTGATGACGCCGGTGCCGCCGGGCGCGGGGTCGAGCTCCGCCTCGTCCGGCCACCACTCCCGCAGGTGCTCCGGGGTGCTGATCACCTCGTAGACCACGTCGGGTGCGGCCTCGATGCGCAGTTCCCGGGCGATGCTCCCGTACTCCATGGCACTCCTCGCGTCTTGCAACCTTTGGTTGCACATGACTCTACGTCGGGAGCCACAGATGTGCAACCTTAGGTTGCGCGAGAGAAGAAGGGGGCTCTTGCCGTGCGCGGGGCGAGGAACCGAGGCGGGGGCGGCAGGGAAGGAAAGGCGCGGGCGCGGGCAGGGCCGAGGGCGGAAACAGCGGCGAGATGCGGTGGGCGCCGACGGGGCGGGTGCGTGTGGCCGAGCGGGGTGAGGTAGGGCGTGGAGCGGGGGGAGAGCGGCCCGAGGGCAGGCGCGGCAGTCGACGGGAGAGGGGAGGCCCCGCGGTCGTCGGCGGGGGTGGTGGGCCGGCGGGGCGCGCTGATTCAGCGCCTAGGGAGTGTCTTCAAATTCGCGTCGGATAGCCCGCGGGCCGTGGTGCGTGCGCTCGCAAGGCGCGGGCCGCAGCTCGGCCTGGGTTTGGCC
>NZ_JBEZFP010000280.1:0-1912 GCF_040649515.1 Streptodolium elevatio | reverse complement strand
GTACGCCCCACTCCTGCGCCGCCTGCGCGATGTTCAGCAGTCCGTCGATCGCCTGGCGTGCGGCCTCGACCGGCGCTTCGGAGAAACGCAGATGCCGCCCGACGAAGGTGCACGGGACCACCCGCGCGGACACCTTCGCCCGCAACCACGACTCCCGCACCTGCAACCGCGCCGCAGCCTGCGCCGGCGTCAGCAGCAGCACCGCGTCGGCCTGGGAACCGGGGGAGTCGGCAGCGGGGGAGGGGATTTCGCTGATGTCGGCGTTGTCGCGCACAAGGGCCTCCGCGAGGGTGAGCGGCCCGTCAGGGCCGAACGAAACGGTCACCCTTTACGGAGGAATCCCGACCCGGAAACGACACAGGCGCGCGAACTTTGAGGGATCTCGTCGCTCCTCAGCCTCGCAGCGTCCCGTCAGGCCTCGTACGGCGCACGACGCCGGTGTCGGCCCGAGGGCCGGGCATGTCCCTCAGGGGCAGGCGATGCCCCCACGAGTGCTTTAAATCGCAGGCCCGAGCGACACTCGCCAGAAGCAGCAAAACATCCAGCACCAACGGCCGGAAGCTCCGCACCTCAAAGCCTCAACAGGCCAGGGCACAGAGGTATACGCAAGTGATGGGGAAAACTGGAGGATCGGAGGGGGACACGTCCACTACGCCAACGCCATGACCCAGCCCCTCCAGAAGCTGGTCGTGCTGTGATGGCCTCCGCGATCACTACCTGTGAAAACCCCAGTTCAGCCGCGGATCAGGACACCGTCGTGCGGGCAGTGACAGTGATCATCGGCGCCGTGATCGGGTTGACGTTCCTCTTCGGCTTCGGCAACGTCTGGGCCCTGGCGCTTCGCCTGGGCGTCTTCCCCTGGGTCGCCCCGCTCGTCGCCCCGGCAGTGGACCTGTCCGTGCTCGGCCTCCTGCTCGCCATCCGGCGGCTCACCCTCGCCGGCGCCAGCCCCTCAATCGTCCGGCCTGCGTGGCGGCTGCTTGTGCTCGCCAGCTTCCTGACACTGGCGCTGAACGTGGCCGAGCCCCTGCTCACGCACCACTACGGCCGGGCGGCCTTCGACGCTGTTGGCCCGCTGCTGCTCATCGGATGGGCAGAGGTCGGCCCGGGACTCCTGGAGGCGTTGAACGATCCTGCGCGAAGCCCGGCGCAGTTCTCCCGGCAGGACGGTTCAGGTGTATCGGACCGGCATGCCGACAAAGAACAGCTGACGGACGGCGAAATTCGCACTAAAGGCGGGCTCTCGGCGGCGCACATCGGCAAGCAGCCCACGGACGTCGAAGACTTGCTGGCACGTGCACGCGTCGCCGATCAGCAGCATTGGGAGCTTCACCGACGTCCCATCTCTGCGGAGACACTCCGCAAAGAACTCCGGGTGGGAGCAGTCCGATCACGTGAGCTCGTCGTGACCCTGCGTTCGACTTCGTCGCCGGGTGCCGTCTGCACCTGGTAGGGGTGCCATGGAACCAGACCGACGCTGTTGGCTCGAGTGACCGCTTTCATGTGCGCGGACTTCGCGTCGGGATCCACGTTCTCGAGGCGCGGGACACCGCCGGACGCGGTGATCCGGTCGAGCAGGTCCCGGGCCGCGGTGGTGGCTGCCGCGGACTTGGCGTTCACACGCTGGGCTGCTGTGCCTTCGACGGATGCCTTTCGGGGCGGCTTGGTCGCTGTGAGAGCAACCGCGTCCTGGCTTGCCGTAGTGGTGGTCGCGGACCGCTCACCCGCGGTGCGACGCTTTCGGGGCACCGGATCCGAGCGGTCGGGATGGTGGCCGTGTTCAAGGTAGCAACGGCCGGCGTCGGTGATCAGCGCGCGGTGAACCGCCCCGGGTGAAGTGGGGACTCGATTACGTGTAAGGATCGAGTTATGGGACGTCCGTTCACCTATCCGCTTGAGCTGCGTCAGCGTG
>NZ_JBEZFP010000279.1:0-1955 GCF_040649515.1 Streptodolium elevatio | reverse complement strand
CGCCGCGGTGTTGGCCGTCGCCGAGGTCAAGGGCGGCGAGGTGAAGTGGTTCAACCTGTCGCACGCCTGCCCCGGCACGCCTGTAGGTGCCGGTAAATGCGTCCGTGCAGGTCGAAGGGCCTGCACGTCTACGACGCGCCTGCCACTCATACCCGGCTCATACCGGTGACGAGGCCCACGGAAGCATGATCATCCGTGCTGCTCCGACTCGCCTACCTCGCCGTCGCAAACGCGTTCGCCGCGCTGCGGCTGCTGCCGATGAGCAACCGCGACAAGGATGCGGAGATCTTGGCCCTGCGCCACCAGATCACCGTCTTGGAGCGTCAGCTCGGTGACCGGCGGCCACGGTTCGACCCGCCAGACCGGGCCATGCTCGCCGCGCTCCTGCATCCCCTCCCACGCAAGATGCTGCGCCGGATGCGACTGGTCGTGCGCCCGGACACGGTCCTGCGGTGGCACCGCGACCTGGTCCGTCGCCGCCACGTGGCCGCGTCCCGCCGCAAGCGGCCCGGTCGCCCGCCGACCGTGCGCTCGATCCGGGTCCTGGTACTGCGTCTCGCACGGGAGAACCCGGCCTGGGGATACCGCCGCATCCACGGCGAACTGGCCGCCCTCAAGATCCGCGTCGCCGCGTCCACCGTCTGGAAGATCCTCAAGGAAGCAGGCGTCGATCCTGCCCCCGCACGCGGCGCCACCACCCGGTCCGCCTTCTTGCGCTCGCAGGCCGAAGCCGTCCTGGCCTTGGACTTCTTCGAGACCGTGACGCCAAACGGACAGCGCCAGTACGTCCTCGCGGCCATCGAACACGGCACCCGCCGCGTCCGGATCCTCGGCGCCACACCGCATCCCACCGCCACGTGGGTAACCCAGGCCGCCCGGAACCTGGTCATGGACCTCGAAGACGCGGGCGCCAAAGCCAAGTTCCTGATCCGCGACCGGGACGGCAAGTTCCCGGTGCTGTTCGACGAAATCCTCGTCGACGCCGGCATGCGCGTCCTGCTCACCGGAGTGCGCGTACCGCGTATGAACGCGGTCATGGAGCGCTGGGTTCGTACCTGCCGCCACGAACTCCTCGACCGCACCCTGATCTGGAACCAACGCCATCTACTCCACGCGCTACGCGAGTTCGAGCAGCACTACAACGAACACCGGCCACACCGAACACTCGACCAGGGCGCGCCGCTACGGCCTGCGCCCGAACCGATCACTGACCCCGACGAGCTCCAACGCCTGCGCGTTCGCAGACACGACCGGTTGGGAGGCATCCTCCACGAATACCGACATGCCGCTTGACCTGCGCGGATGGATATTCGGCACCCACACCCGCACACCGGCCGGGTCCCACGGCCACGCATGTACCCGGCCGACACCGAACGCGGCCTCCACCTCCGCAGGCGGGTACGGGGACGGTGCCACAATCAGCAGATCCACGACAGGGACGCTCGCCTGCAACTCCTCGATCCGGCCCGCCACATGCCCCATCGCATCCACCCCGCCGCGGGACACCAGCACGAGCACGTCCGGCGCACCGGGAACCGCCGAGCCGGACGGACTGATCCGTCCTGCATCAACCACGACCGCTCCGACCCCCGGGGTGTCCTCGTGCAGGACCGCGAACCGCGCCTGCTCCAATACCCCGACCGCCGCTGCGGCTTGCGGGCCCGCTGAAGGAGCGCACACCGCCCGGACGCCGCACACCAGCTCGTGCGCGTACGCCAGCAATCCGGCGTCTGGACCCACGCCCGTGCGGTGCCGGACCGCAGCAGCCAAGCCCACGAGCCCAGCACCCGCTTCGTCGGAACCGCCACCGCACCACGCCCGCAGCGACCCGCCCGACCCGTCCGCCTCCACCAGCAGCGCTGAACCGCCCCGGGTTTGATGGAGATCTCAGATGGTTGCTGTGACGTGGGGTTTCGCGGTTGTCTGGTAGTAGTTGGCTTCGTACTCGACGGGCG
>NZ_JBEZFP010000278.1:0-2074 GCF_040649515.1 Streptodolium elevatio | reverse complement strand
CTCCGGCGGGCCGCGCGGCCCGCCGGAGACGGGCGGGTCACGCGCGCTGGCTGCTGACCGACACGACCTCGCCGGTCATGTACGACGAGTAGTCCGACGCCAGGAACACCATGACGTTGGCGATCTCCCACGGCTCGGCGGCGCGGCCGAAAGCCTCCGCGCTGCTGAGCGCCGAGAGCAGTTCCTCGGAGGACGCCTTGGCCAGGAACGCGTGCATCGCGATGCTCGGCGCGACCGCGTTGACGCGTACCCCGAACTCCGCCGCCTCGACGGCCGAGCAGCGGGTCAGCGCCATCACGCCGGCCTTCGCCGCCGCGTAGTGCGCCTGGCCCTTCTGCGCACGCCAGCCCAGCACGGAGGCGTTGTTGACGATGACGCCCTTGCCGCGCGGCTGCATGTGCCGCAGCGCCGCGCGCGTCATGCGGAAGGTGCCGTTGAGCGTGACGTCGAGGACCAGGTTCCACTGGTCGTCCGTCATGTCGACGAGGTCGACCTGACCGCCCAGGCCCGCGTTGTTGATGAGGATGTCGATGCCGCCGAGTTCGCCGGCCGCGGTGTCGACGAGGTTCTGCACGTCGGCCTCGACGGTGACGTCGCAGGGCACCGCGAGCGGGCGCGCGCCGGCGATCTTGGCGAGCTCGTCGGCGGCCTCGCCGAGGCGGCGCTCGTGCTTGTCGCTGATCGCGATGGTGGCGCCTTCTTCGGCGGCCTTCTTGGCGGCGGCGAAGCCGATGCCGGTCCCGGCGGCGGCGGTGACCAGCACCGTCTTGCCGGCCAGCAGGCCGTGGCCGCCCACGTACTCGGGTGCGTTCGAAGCGGGCGCGGTCACTTGGCTTCTCCTCGGGGTTCGCGGGGCATGCCGAGGACGCGCTCGGCGATGATGTTGCGCTGCACCTCGTTCGACCCGCCGTAGATGGTGTCGGACTTGGTGAACAGGAACAGACGCTGCTGCTCGGTGAGTTCGTACGGCAGCTCGGCGGCCAGCGTGGACGCGGCACCGCCGACGTCCATCGCGAGCGTGCCCAGCCGCTGGTGCCACGTGGCCCAGACGAGCTTGGCGACGGAAGGCGCCCCCGGGTCCGGCGAGCCGAGGGTGCGCAGCGCGTTGCAGCGCAGCACCTTCAGGTCGATCCAGGCCTGGAGCAGGCGTTCGCGCAGGATGGGGTCGTCGATCGCGCCGTTGTCCTTGGCGGTGTCGATGACGGCCTGGAGTTCGAGTTCGAAGCCGATCTGCTGCGCGAGGGTCGAGACGCCGCGCTCGAAGGCCAGCAGGCCCATCGCGACGCCCCAGCCCTGGCCGAGCTGTCCGACGACGTGCTCGCTCTTGGCGCGGGCGCCGTCGAAGAACACCTCGTTGAACTCGCTGGTGCCGGTGAGCTGGACGATCGGGCGCACCTCGATGCCCGGCTGGTCCATGGGCGCGAGGAAGAACGAGATGCCCTTGTGCTTGGTCGAGCCGGCCTCGGTGCGGGCCAGCACGAAGATCCAGTCGGCCTCGTGGGCGAGCGAGGTCCACACCTTCTGGCCGCTGACCAGCCAGTCGCCGGTCTCCGGGTCCTGCGTCGCGGTGGTGCGCAGCGACGCGAGGTCGGAACCCGCGCCGGGCTCCGAGTAGCCCTGGCACCACAGCTCCTCGCCACGGGCGATGGGCGGCAGGAAGCGGGCCTTCTGCTCGTCGGTGCCGAACGCGAGGACGGTCGGGCCGAGCAGGTTCTCGCCCATGTGGTTGACGCGGCCGGGGGCCTTCGCGCGGGCGTACTCCTCGCCGAAGATCACCTGCTGCATGAGGGTCGCCTCGCGGCCCCCGTACTCCTTCGGCCAGTCGAGGCCGATCCAGCCGCCCTCGCCGAGGCGGCGCTCCCACTCGCGGCGGATCTCGAAGTGCTCGTGCTCGCTGCCGGGGCCGCCGGTGCCGACGGCCGAGGCGAACTCGCCGGACAGGTTCTCGCGGAGCCAGTCGCGGACTTCCGCCCGGAACTCCTCGTCCTCGTCGCTGTAGCGAAAGTCCACGGTGTCACCTTCTGGGATGCGGTTGCGCGGGCCGCGGGCCGGTGCCCCGTGGGCCGGAGCCCAC
>NZ_JBEZFP010000277.1:0-2368 GCF_040649515.1 Streptodolium elevatio | reverse complement strand
GAAGACGAGGAGCGCAAGCTCCTGCACTCGGTGCTCGAACTCGGCGACACCATCGTGCGCGACCGCGGCCTCCAGCGGTATGCGGGGGGAGGTCAGCCCTGCGCCGCGGCCTCGGCGGCCTTCTTCGCGGCGGCAGCGGCGGCGTACTCCTTCAGCTGCGCGAGGACCGGCATCGGGTCCTGGCCGATCGCGGTGGGCAGCGTGGCCGCGATGGACTCCGCGGTCCACTTCTCCTCGTTGTACATCGCCTTGATCTCGTGCGGCTGGTCCCACAGCGCGATCTTCGGGCCGGCGGTCGTGTACACCTGGCCGGTGATGTCCTTGGCGTGGTCGGAGAGCAGGAAGACGACCAGCTCCGCGACGTCCTCCGGGTCGCCGATCTCCTTGAGCGTCATCGGCACGTTGGCCGACATGCGGGTGCGCGCGACGGGCGCGACGCAGTTCGCGTTGACGCCGTACTTGTTGAGGCCCAGCGCGGCGGAGCGGACGAACGACACGATGCCGCCCTTGGCCGCCGCGTAGTTGGCCTGCGCGACCGAGCCCAGCGCGTACACACCCGAGGTGAAGCCGACGATCGAGCCGAAGCCCTGCGTCTTCATGACCTTGGAGGCCGCCTGCACGACGGTGAAGGTGCCCTTGAGGTGGGTCGCGATGACGCTGTCCCACTCGTCCTCGGACATGTTGAACAGCATGCGCTCGCGCAGGTTGCCCGCGACGGTGACGACCCCGTCGATGCGTCCCCACTTCTCGACGCCCGCGTTGACGATGCGCGCGCCGCCCTCCATCGTGGCGACCGAGTCGGCGACCGCGATGGCCTCGCCGCCCAGTGCCTCGATCTCCTTGACGACGGCGTCGGCGACCTCGCTGGTCGGCTCGGAGCCGTCCATCGCGACGCCGTAGTCGTTCACGACGACCTTCGCGCCGTGGGCGGCGGCGGCCAGCGCCACCGCGCGGCCGATGCCCCGGCCCGCGCCGGTCACCGCGATGACCTTGCCGGTCAGGAAGTCACCCATGTTCTGCCCCTTCGGATCGGCCTGGCGAAAGAGCCTCGGATCGGCTCTGTCCCACGGCCCCATTGGTCCCTGGCATGGTCGCCGTAGCGACCATCGACTGCACCACCGATGCGCTGCCGATGCACTGTCGACGCCATGTGAGAACTGCCTCGCCCGACAGTATCTGACGGTACGTTAGTTTCTGAGGGTAGAGTGCCGCACCCCACAGTTGAGTGGCCTCGGACGAGTACAGGTGTGTACTACTCGCCTGAGTCCGTTCAAGGCTTGCCAGGAGGTCCCGCCATGCCCATGCCCGCCGAGTTCTACGAACTGGCCAAGCGCGTCAACAACTGGGGTCGCTGGGGCAAGGACGACCAGATCGGGACCATGAACCTGATCACCGAGGACGTCGTCAAGGCCGCCGCCGCGTGCGTCAGGACCGGCAAGCGCTTCTCGCTCGCCGTGGAGCTGCGCGAGGACGGCATCCAGAACGGGATGATCCCGGGCCGCGACAACCCCAAGCGCACCACCTTCCTCGTCAACCACGAGGTCTTCGGCCCCGGCACGGTCGCGACCAGCGACGATTCGGTCGTCATGGGCATCCAGGCCGGCACCCACTGGGACGGCTTCACGCACGCGACGTACGAGGACCGCCTCTACAACGGCTTCTCCGCCAAGGAGTCGGTGACCGCCGAGGCGGGTGCCGTCAACCTGGGCATCGAGAAGATCAAGACGCTGGTGACACGTGGCGTACTGCTCGACGTCGCGCGGGCCAAGGGCGTGGACATCCTGGAGCCGGAGTACGCGGTGACCCCGGCCGACCTGGAGGCCGCCGAGGAGCTCGGGAACGTCAAGGTCCGCTCCGGCGACGTCGTGCTGGTGCGTACCGGCCAGATCACCAAGTACCTGGGCGGCGACAAGGACGGCTACTTCTACGGCCCGGGCCTGTCCGTCCGCTGCCCGGAGTGGTTCCACGCGCGCGACGTGGCCGCGGTCGCCAACGACACCGTGGTCTTCGAGGTCTTCCCGCCGGAGCTGGAGGACGGCTTCATGGCGGTGCACGCGCTGCACCTGGTCGAGATGGGCATGCTGCAGGGCCAGAACTGGTTCCTGGAGGAGCTGGCCGCGGACTGCGCGGCGGACGGGGTGTACGAGTTCCTGCTCGACGCGTCGCCGCAGCCGTTCGTCGGCGGCGTCGGCACGCCGGTGAACCCGGTGGCGATCAAGTAGCGGTACGCGCCGCCCGGGCCGCGCGAACGGCCGCGCCGCGGTCCGGTTCGCCGCTAGGTCGTGTCTTCAAATTCTCGCCGGGCCCGCGAACCGTGGCACGCACGCTCGCCGCGTTGCGGACCTTGCCCGGCCAAACCCAGGCCGAG
>NZ_JBEZFP010000276.1:0-2674 GCF_040649515.1 Streptodolium elevatio | reverse complement strand
TACTGGACGAAGTCAGCGCCGCTGACCCCGACGATGACGTCCGCGACCAGGCAGCACGCGTACGCGAGCTCGTGCTCAGCGGAACTTGAGCGTCGTACGATCTCGCCGCCCCGTGATCGCGAAACCAGCGCGAAACGCCGCCCTGCGAGCCGAGCCTCAGCATCGGTTCCGCCGCAGGTCAGAGGCCTGAGACGCACACGGCGTGAACGTCCCTCCGGAACCGTGTGCGGAGGCGCGCCGTCCTCGGTTGTACGGTTCCCCGTAGGGCGGCGACGCGAGGGGTGTGCGTGCAACCGGGGGATGTGGTCGGCGGGTCTTACGTCGCAGGCCCCGGGGGGTTTCCTCGGGCGCCCTGCGATGAGTGCCACGTCAGTCTTCGTCGTCGGCTTCCAGCAGCGCCTTGAGGTTGGCGGTGAGCTGGTGAGTCGAGGCGTACGGGTGTGCGGATTCCCGCCGGCCAGGTGATCGTTTCCCGCGCCTGGAGGCTACGCGTCGATCTCCCAGTGGAGGCGCTCTTGGCCTGCCAGTTGCTGGAGGAGCTCGATGGTCTCGGCCGGTTCGGCTTCGGGCGGCAGGTCAGCGGAGAAGCGGTACTCCGGTGTCCGCGTGCTCGGGGTTGCTGCCCTGGCGTAGTTCCAAGCAATCGAGTGTCGGATGCTCTTGACTTGCCCACCGTCGGTGGGCAGCTGCTCCCCGGCGTTGGACATGGCGGTGCGTAGCGCCGCCGGTGGGCTCGTCCTTGCCCTGGAGGCTTCCGCAGTGCACATCCGCAATTCCCCGCTGGTCCAGGCTGTTGACGCTGCCCGGCAGCCGACCGGACTGGTGGTGTGGCTCGTCGTCCTCTGGACGATGTTCGTCCTGGGCGCGGGGCCGCGGCAGGGCTGCTGGCCGTGGCCGGTCATCCCAGGCAGGGGAGCTATGGCTGGCTCACCATGGTCCTCGCGGTCAGCGGACTCAATGCCTTCATTACGGCGGCGCTTCGCGGTTTGGTCCCCCTGCCGGAGGCAGCGCCGTCTCGGTTCAGCCCACGTACCCCTGTTCCGCGGCCCATTCGGCGTTGAGGTCGAGTTCGCCGCCCGCGTCGCGGAGCATCCGCAGGCATGCGGCTGCCTGCGGGACGTCGCGGACGCGCATGATCTCGTAGGCGATGTCGGCGGCGTTGAGACCTTCGTTCTCGCTGCGTTCCGCGGCCCTGGGCGTGGCGGCGTTCGGGTCCGCGCCCGCGGCCAGGAGGAGGGCGACCACGTCGGGGATGCGTCGGGCGCGGACGGGTTCGACGAGGAGCCCGAGCGCGACCAGGAGCGGGGTCGTGTCCGTGGCGAGCTCGAACGGCCACGCAGGCAGGTTGTCGACGTCCTCGCCGAGATACTCGGTGAGGCTGGTGTAGCGGTCGAGGGCGGCGTCCGGGTCGGCGCCTGCGGCGAGCAGGACCTTCATGGTCTCCACGGATCCGGAGACCGCGGCCAGGTGCAGCGGCGTGAGCCCGGAGTCCTCCAACGGCCCGGTGCCTGCCCCCTCGTCGAGGGCACGCTGCACCCGCGCGGTGTTGCCGCGTACGCAGGCTCGGCCCAGGTCCATGGCGGGACTGGACGACCTGAGCCTGCACAGCCGGTGCCACAGCGACGGCGCGCCGTGCTGAGACGGCTCGTCCCCTTCGTGGTCGACGACGTACACGGGCGGCGAATCGTCGCCGGCGGCCTCGGCGAGGTCGACCAGGTAGAGGAACTGGCCTTCGTCGTGGGCGACGACGTACCAGGGCCTGGGCCGGTCTTCGGCGAAGAGGCCGTCGTCGGCCTCGGATCCGCCGAAGCGGAACTCCCAGTCGAATTCGTCGCGGGTACGCAGCCGCCGGTCGGCCGGCCATTCCACGGCGAGCAGCGCCTGCACCGACGCGGGAACCGGATGCGGGCCCGCGGGGGTGTCCACGACCTGGTCGCGGAGCACGAACGCAGCCGGGAACCGTCCACCCAGGTGTTCGATCTTTTTCAGCACGTCGGCGTGCAGGGACTGTGCTGCGTCGGGTCGACGGTCGTTCGCCACGAGTGGCCCTCCCTGGGGACAGGAGCAGCGGGCAGGAGCCGGGGGCATTACCCGCTGGCAATGGATGCCCGGAAGTTAGCCCACGGCCCAGACAGTTGCGCGCGTGCGGCGGTTGCCGCCGCGCGATGTGGATGACCGGTGTGAACGGGTGTCCGGTACGCCGGGCGGGTCACGCGGGCGGGGCAGTGGCGGCCTTTGCGGTGGCGAGGAGGTCGGTCAGGGTGCCGGTGAAGTCGTGGATGGCTGTGTCGGTGAGAAGCGGCGCTGGCTCAGATTGTGTGGAGATGTGGAGCTCGTCACTCCGTGTCAGGGTTGGCCGATCGGAACGCGGTGACGTACTCGAGGATGCTTGCGGGGGTGGGGGCAGGTTGGCCAGGATCCGCAGCAGTTGGACTGTGTGGTCGTGGCGGCTGTCCCAGAACGGTTGGTCGACACGGAGGACGGCGGCGAGGAGGTCGCCTTCGTAGAAGTCGCCCTGGACGAGCGGGTCCTGCTGCAGATGCACCAAGGCGACCGGGACCAGGTGCGCGAGGCCGATCTGCTGCCCGATCAGCAGGCGAAGATCCTCGATGCCCAGCTCGCCGATCGGTCCGCTCACGGGCGGCCGGGTGTTGCGGGCGGTCCCGGGCGCGGG
>NZ_JBEZFP010000275.1:0-2752 GCF_040649515.1 Streptodolium elevatio | reverse complement strand
GGACCGTTCGGCGCCGTCAGACCGTTCGACGCACCGTCCTGGTTCACCGCCGAACCCCGCACCACCGCAAGCACCTTGTGCCCGTTGCGTACCGCGTCCGACAAACGCTCCAGGACCAGGGCGACCGAGCCCTCCGCCCACCCGGTGCCGTCCGCCGACGCCGCGAACGCCCGGCAGCGTCCGTCGGCCGACAGACCGCGCTGCCGGGAGAACTCCACGAATCCGGCCGGGGAGGTCATGACGGTCACGCCGCCCGCCACCGCCAGGTCGCATTCCTTGGTCCGCAGTGACTGGGCCGCCAGGTGCAGGGCCACGAGCGAGGACGAGCAGGCGGTGTCCACCGTGACCGCGGGGCCTTCGAAACCGAAGGTGTACGAGATGCGGCCGGAGGCCACGCTGCCCAGCGTTCCGGTGCCTATGTAGCCCTCCAGTTCCTCGGGGATGCGGTCGAGCGGCGGTGCGTAGTCGATCCCCGCGACCCCGGCGAACACCGCGGTCCTGCTGCGCTTCAGCGCCGTCACGTCGATCGCGGCCCGCTCGAACGCCTCCCACACGGTCTCGAGGAGCAGCCGCTGCTGCGGGTCCATCGCCAAGGCCTCGCGCGGCGAGATGCCGAAGAACTCCGCGTCGAACTCCGTCCCGTCCGGCAGGAAGGCTCCGTTGAGCGTGTACGTGGTGCCCGGCTTGTCGGGGTCCGGATCGTAGATGTCGCGCAGGTCCCAGCCGCGGTCGGTCGGCGCCTCCCCGACCGCGTCGGTGCCGGAATCGACCAGGTGCCACAGGTCCTCCGGGCTCGCCACGCCGCCGGGCAGCCGGCACGCCGTGCCGACGATCGCGATGGGTTCGCGTTGCCCGGCCTCGATGTCGCGTACCCGCTTCTGTGCGGTACGGACGTCGGCGAGGGCACGTTTGAGGTAGGCGCGGAGTTTGGCCTCGTCCCCGGGGGGCTCGGCCTGGGGGCGCGTGGTGCCCTTCGTGCCGGCGCTTGTTTCTGACACTGCATCGCCTTTCTGGTACGGGAAAGCCTCGGGTCGTCGGGTCACCGGCATCAGAACGTTTCGAGGTCGCCGTCGATGAGGCTGAACAACTCCTCGTCGGTGGCGGTGTCGAGGTCGAGGTCGTCGACCCCGGCTGCCGCACCCGACGGACGTCCGGTCTCGTCCGGGGCGGCCCACTTGTCGGCCAGGGAGCGCAGTTGGTCCAGCACGGCGGCCCGCGCGTCCGCGTCCCCGAGATCCTCGGACAACGCCGCGTCGAGCCGTCGCAGCTCGGCGAGCGCTTCGGGGAGTGCGGACGAGGCGGTGCCCCTGGTGCCGGCCACCGCCAACTCCTCGTCGAGGAAGGCCGCGACGTCGGCAGGAGTCGGGTAGTCGAAGACCAGCGTCGCGGGAAGGAGCAGTCCGCCGGCCGCGTTCAGCCGGTTCCGCAGCTCCACCGCGGTGAGCGAGTCCAGGCCCAGTTCACGGAAGGCGCGGTCGGACTCGACTG
Source organism: Streptodolium elevatio (assembly GCF_040649515.1). Taxonomy (GTDB): domain Bacteria; phylum Actinomycetota; class Actinomycetes; order Streptomycetales; family Streptomycetaceae; genus Yinghuangia; species Yinghuangia elevatio. The sequence continues at coordinate 1,264 of NZ_JBEZFP010000275.1, read as the reverse complement.
CGCCGACACCGTGGTGGCCGAGGACCGCGGCAGTCTCGGCCTGGACGAAGTCGGATATCCGCGCGAGGCGTTCCGCCCCGGTCAGCCCTGCGACGCGCTCCGCGAGGGCGGGGCGTTCCGCCGCGGCCTCCGTCGCGTCGTGCGCCGCACCGATCGCGGGGTCGGCGGCCGTGACTCCCAGTGCCGTACGGCTCCCGTCGAGCCAGTACCTCTCGCGCTGGAACGCGTACGACGGCAGATCGACACGCCGCGGACGGTGTTCCGCGAAGGCGGCGGCCCAGTCGACGCCGACGCCCCGCACCCAGGCCTCGGCGAGCGACTGGGTGAACCGCCGCAATCCGCCCTGGTCGCGGCGCAGAGTTCCGACCACGAGAGCCCGGACCGCCTCGACGGACTCCGCCGTCTCGCCGATCGCCGTACTCAGCACGGGGTGGGGGCTCACCTCGATGAAGGTGCCGTGCCCGGCCGCCACGAGGCCTCGGGTCGCGTCGTCGAAGCGCACCGTTTCGCGCAGGTTGGTGGCCCAGTACGTGGCGTCGAGCGACGCGGTGTCGAGCCGGTCGCCGGTGACCGTCGACCAGAACGGCACGCGGCTCGAGGCCGGCGTGATCGTGGCGAGGTCGGAGATGATCCGCTCCCGGATGGTGTCGACATGCGCGGAGTGCGAGGCGTAATCCACCGGGATCAACCGGGCTCGGCCGCCCTCGTCCGTCACCCGGGCCACCAAGGACCCCAGGTCGTCGGCGGAACCCGAAACCACCGTTTGACCGGGGCTGTTCACGGCCGCGACCGAAACCCGGCCGTCGTACGCCGCAATGCGCTCTCGCACTCGCGCCTCGGGCTCGGCGACCGATGCCATGCCGCCCTGTCCCGACAGCGCGACGATCGCGCGGCTGCGCAGGGCGACCACCCGGGCGCCGTCCTCCAACGACAACCCACCCGCCACCACCGCCGCGGCGATCTCGCCTTGCGAGTGACCCACCACGGCATCCGGTTCCACACCGTACGCACGCCACAACTCCGCAAGCGCCACCAACACCGCCCACAGCAGTGGTTGCACCACATCGACCCGGTCCAACCACCCGCCGTCCTCGTCCAACAGGGCCTCCGCCGGAGACCAGTCCACGAACGGCTCCAACGCCTTCGCGCACTCCCCGAACCGGGTGGCGAACACCGGTGACTCGGCGAGCAACTCACCAGCCATACCCGCCCACTGCGACCCCTGCCCCGGGAACACGAACACCGTCTTCCCCACCGGACCCGC
>NZ_JBEZFP010000274.1:0-2830 GCF_040649515.1 Streptodolium elevatio | reverse complement strand
TGCGCGGTCGATAGGTTGGGCGCCATGAGCCTTTCTCTGAGCCTCTTCATCGTCGACCCCGCCCTGCCCCGCGCCGTGATCGGATCCGGCGACGTGCGTACCCGCCGGGCGATCGGCGGCCGGTTCAAGCGCGACATGGCCCACGACGACGAGTACTTCGCGAGCGAGATCGAGGCGGGCGCGCCGACCCTGTACGAGGCGCTGACCGCGGTCGTGGACGGCGGTCCGTTCGGCGCCACGCACACGTTCCAGTACGGCTACGCGTACCGGATGATCTGCGCGTTCCACGGCCGCAGGGTCGTGGGCAACAGCTTCTCGCCGTTCCGGTTCGGCTGGCTCGCGCGCGTCGACGAGGGGCTGAAGTCGATCGGCGTCGACGCGGTCCAGGTCTCGGAGTTCGGCTACGGGCTGCCGTCGCCGCTGCCGCAGACCGACCTGCCGGGCCACGGCGTCTGGTCGCCGCAGGACTGCGCGGCCGCGCTCACCCAGTACGAGGCGGTGACCGAGGAGCAGTTGGCCGACCTCGACCCCGAGGTGCGCGAGGCGATCGAGGAGTGCGCCGACTGGTTGCGTGAGGCGCGGGCCCACGAGGGCCGCGGCGTCGTGGGATTCATGTCCTGACCTGGCGCGTGGCCAATGGCGGCGGACGCGGCGGTGCCCGCCGCGCGGGGTGCGCGGCGGGCACGGAGTCGATCCGGTCAGCGGGCGGGTTCGAGGTCGTCCGCGAGCGCCGGTTCGGGCAGATAGATGGGCCCCGGGCTCGGCTCCAGCTGCGGGTCGTGGAGTTCCCGGATCTTGCGCTCCGCCTTGGCGACCAGGGTGCTCGGATCGGCGCCGCCGGGGAGCCCCGGGACCGGGCACGACGCGGCCGAGACACCGGCGGCCCTGGCCCGTTCGGACCAGATCCAGGCGATCTCGGTGTGCCCGTCCACCATGTGGTGCAGCGTCAGGCAGCGCATCGACGTGACGTCCTCCGCTCCGGCCGCGAAATGCCACCAGAAGACGGCGCCGTCACTGCGGCCGGTGAGGTACAGCAGGCAGGCGAACACCCGGGCGCCGCCCGGATGGAAGTCCGAGATGAACCCGTGCAGCAACTCCCCGGAATCGGCGCTGCGGACGGTACGCCGGCACAGCGCCTCCAGGTCCTGCGCGGCGGTGCCGATGCCGTCGGGCTGCACGTCGTCGGAGGGCGGTACGACGGCCCCGGCGGGCGGGACGCCCACGGCGTCCGTGAGTTCGTGCCAGATCGACCGGCTGGCCAGCCGTCGCGTCGCGGCGTCGAGGTCGTATCCGTCGACCACGGCGTTGAGTTCGCATTTGGCCTTGTAGAGGAGGTCGTCGAGTCGGGTCATGATGATGCGTCCTTGTCGTCGTCATCGACGGCGCCGTGCAGGAATTCCGCGGCCAGTTTCTTGCGCGCCTCGTGCAGATGCCCGCGCACCGTGGACACCGTGATGCCCAGGCGGTCGGCGATGTCCGCCACCTCCATGCCCATGAGCGAGCGCAGGACGAGGGAGTCCCGCTGCCGGGGCGGGAGTTCGCGGATGGCCCGCCACAGGTCAACCATGACCGCGGCGTCCGGGTCGTGGTGCACCACCACGGGCGCGTGGTCGGGGTCGCTGAAATCCGTGGGCAGTTCGCGACGCACGCGCGGGCGCCGCCAGTGGTCGGTGATCCGGTTCTGGAGCACCCGGTACGCGTAGCGCCGCGGGCTGTCCGCCCGCAGCACGCCGGTCTGCCAGTTCTCGCGCAGCCGGTCCATCGCGTCGTCGACGATCTCCTCGGCGTCCGCGAGCGAACCGACGCAGCCGAACGTGTACTTCACCATCTCGACGCGGAACAGCTCGTGGAACGCCCGGAAGTCGGTGGGAAGCGTGCGCGCGAGGTCGTCGTCGACCATGCGCTTGGGCGTCGGGGTCGTCATCGCGGACCGCCGTTCGCCGAGGCCGCACCGGGCGGCCAAGTCAGGGACATACGGGACAAGATGACCTCTTCGTCATCGGCTGTGTCGCACCGGAACCGGTCCGCGGCTCGGGGAAAAGCCGGGTCGCCGCCGGGCGGAGGGCTTGGTGGCCCTCGAACAGACAGACGAGCCGGAGGGTCTCTTCGTCCGATGTCTTTTGGCAAAGACATCCGGAACGTGATCATCCGGGGGCTCCGACCGTCCTTCCGCCGGTTTGCCCCGGACCGGGAGATCCCGCGCAAACCCCCGGGCGTACGCCGGCCGCACCCGCCCGGCACCGCGGCCCGACGTCCCGTACGCGCCCGTGCCGCAGGCCCGGGACCTGCGGCATCCGGACCTGCCCGCACCGCTTTCGGGTGATGATCGGCATCCACCGGTTGCCCGTTCGGCGCAGGTTCGTTGAGAGGGGTAAGCGCCGCGAACCCGCGGTGTTGAGGGTGGAACGGAGAACCACGTGGACACGTTCAAGAAGGCTTCGATCCTGGTGGCGGGCAGCGCCGCCCTGATCATGGCCGGTGCCGGTGCGGCCAACGCCGAGGCGGACGCGGACGGCGCGGCCGTCGGCTCGCCGGGCGTCATCTCCGGCAACCTGGCGCAGGTTCCGGTGCACGTTCCGGTGAACGTGTGCGGCAACAGCGTCAACGTCATCGGTGTCCTGAACCCGGCGTTCGGCAACTTCTGCGCGAACGTCGACGGTCACTGACCGAACGGCGGACGACGGTCGTCCCCGCACCTGAAAACGTCGGCTGACCAAGCCGGTCGAAGCGGGGGCGCCGTCCTGCCGGCAGTTCCTCCATGTCCGTTCGAGCCCCGCGGCGATGCCATCGCCGCGACACGCCGGCGGCGACTGGTGGCTGGACGAACGGC
>NZ_JBEZFP010000273.1:0-2859 GCF_040649515.1 Streptodolium elevatio | reverse complement strand
CGCGACTTCGGGGCCTGGCTCGTGACCATCGCGCGCAACCTCGTCGCCGACCACTTCAAGTCCAGCCGGTTCCGCCTCGAAGTGACCACCGGCGAAATGCTCGACGCCAACGAGGTCGAGCCCAGTCCCGAGGACTGCGTGCTCGAATCGCTGCCGAACACGGCGCTGCTCGACGCCGTACGCCGCCTCAACCCGCAGCAGCAGGAGTGCGTCACCCTGCGCTTCCTGCAAGGCCTGTCCGTCGCGGAGACCGCCCGCATCATGGGCAAGAACGAGGGCGCCATCAAAACCCTCCAGTACCGCGCGGTCCGCACCCTCGCCCGGCTCCTCCCGGAGGAGCCGCGATGATGCAGATTCAGGTACAAGGCACTTGGCGGCTGGTTCTGGCCGGCATGGTCGTCACTGTGGGTCTGGGACTGATGGTGGTGACCTACGTCAGTCCCGCTGTCGGTGCCGTTATCGGCGTCGGCTTGAGCCTCTTGCCGATGCTGTTCGCCCTACTCAGACGTCCGCGTCCACGTCCCAAATCCGCCTCCGCCTGCGGATGCACCCGGCCCGTCGATCCCTGAGGTAGCTTCGCGCGCACGCTACGGGCAGTCGAGACGGGACCCTACGGCCGTAATGTCGGGCTGGGACGCCGGGGGAGCGGGGCTGACGGTCCACTCAACCCGGTTGGGAGCCTCTGACGGATTCACCGAGCCCGGGTCAGCTGCAGCAGGGGAGTTGCCCTACAGCGTGCGAGGCAGCGGCCCAAGCGAATGCAACGGGGGACCTCTGACGCCGGCATCGGCGCCAGAGGTCCTTGTCTTCACCAGCCGATCGCCCGCTCAGGCTTTACCGCGGTAAAGCTCGGGGGCACTCGATGGGCACGACCCTAGATGAGCGGCTTGTCGTCGCGTGAACCCCCGATGTGTGTGTTCCGTCTCGCTCCACATCATCGGTCCGCGACTGCGCTCGACGACGGCTGCGCCGATCGGTGGGGAACGGGGGGCTCCTCGTCGGCAATTCCCTTCAGTACCTCATACGCTCCGTAGCCCTCGAACCAGATGAAGTCGAACTCATCGGGGTCGCCTCCCAGCTTCTCGACGATCCCGAGGTAGTCCTTGCGAGATGGCATGAACGCCCGCCCCTGAAGCCACCCTGTCACCGTGCGTTCCGACCGGCCGATGTGCTGCGCCAGGTCGGCGTCAGTCAGCGGTGCCCGATGGAGGTAGCGACGCTGTTCATCGCTCTCCTCCCGCAGTTTCTCCACGCAGGCCCATGCGTCCCGGAGGCGCTCCCGCAGGGCTTCGTCCCCGGGTTGGGCTCCTCGCCACACACGTCGACCTCCCGGGTCCGGGCCGTCGTGTGCATCCGGTTGGCCCGCCGCTTTGCTCTCGGTGACTTCCACGCGGCTGTTGGCGGTTCGTACCTCGTACACGCGAAGGCGCGTCGGGTCTCGGCGCAAATATCCTTTGCGTTCCAAGGCCATCAGCTGGTGGGCGACGGAAGACGTGCTGGACAGCCCGACCGCCTGGCCGATCTCGCGAATCGACGGTGGGTACCCCCGCTGATCGACCGACGCTTGGACAACTTCAAGGACCTTTCGTTGGCGGGGAGTCAGAGCACGTAGTTCCTCTGTCGCAACGCTGCTCGCAGGCTCCTCGGTCGGTTCGGTGGGGGAGTGGTTCCCCGCGGTGGTCGTCTTGCCGACGCGAACGGCGGCGAGGAACTGCTGGTAGCGCTCGGCGCTCCCCGCCTGGTCCGCGAAGAGCTCGTCGATTGCCTGAGCGGCCGCCTTGAGACGCTCGTTGATGCTGCTCATACATCGGCTCCCTTCGGGGTCTCGTCTCCGAGCATCGCTTCGAGCGTTCTACGGGCCTGGTGCACGTGGGCGCGGACCGTGGCGGGCGATGCCCCCATGACTGCGGCGATTTCCTTGTAGGGCAGGCCGAACTGCTCGCGCAGCGCGACGGCTTCGCGCTGTCGCCGTGGGAGCTTGCGGATCGCTGCGAGAATGTCGAGCCGCTGATCACAGGCCAGGATGTGATCTGCGTCGGCGATCGTGCGATTCAGAGCATCGCTCCCCAGGAGGACACCGTTGCGGCGATGGGCGGCACGGGCGTCCTGTAACCGTTGACGGGCCACTTTGAACAGCCAGCCGGTCGGAGGATCCAGTTCGCTTACCCGACCCCAGTACCGATAGGCACTCAGCATGGTGGCCTGGACTGTGTCGTCCAGGATGCTGGATTCAGCTTCTTGCCAGATCAGATACCGGTGCACCATAGGTGCGTAGTATCGGAAGAACTCCTCGAACCCCGGTGGTCCATAAGCGTGTTCAGTGTCGGTCCCCTGGGACGCAGCAGGATCGGCCGCCGTCATCGGCCGCCCTCCTTTGACCGTCGACTTCGGGCTGGGGCGACGTCATAGGTGCGTCGATGCTCGTCTCCGCCTGCTTCAGTGATACGCCCACCCTGGGGAAGTCGCTCTAGGATTTTCAGAGTTGTGGTCCGACGTTCGCGCTCGGCTGCCGCAGCCACGCGGCCTTTCGCGAGTTCGAGCAAGATGTCCCACACACCAACCCCTCCTCGCCGTCCGGCCAACCGTAAGGCGAGGCCCAGTACGAGTACCGCTCCCGACCCCATCAGTGCGGCGGTCTCTCCGCCCATCCCCGTCCCTCCCTGGAAGCTGCTGTCCCAGGCTGCCCTCGCAACCAGCAGCGTCCTCGTTGTCCACCCCACATAAGGGCTGGCCGTCCGGAAACGTGTAGCGGCTGCGCCCAGAAGTTTCTGGGGAGACGAAGGTCCGCGCCTGCGGTGGGCTTTACCGCGGTAAAGCCCACCCCAGCTTTACGGGAGGGGAGAGGGGCGGGGAGGGGAA
>NZ_JBEZFP010000272.1:0-3004 GCF_040649515.1 Streptodolium elevatio | reverse complement strand
CATCTGCGTCGTCGTGAGTGGCCTCCTGCTGGTGCATCTCCCCCCCCCGGGCGCGCGGGTTGACCGGGTGCGCTTGGGGGGGGGGGGGCCCCGGGGGGGGGGCCCCCCCGGCGCGGGGACGCCGGGCGGCCGACACGATCGAGGCTCGATCCCTCGGGGCGCGACGCGATCGGTGCCACGGTGCGGACTATGCCGAGTCCCGGCGTACCACGAGCGGCTCGTGCTCGGGGATCACCGGCAGATCGTCCTCGTGTGTCCGGTCGATCAGGTCCATCAGCACCCGGACGTGCATCTCGGCGAAGCTCGTCGTGTGCAGCGCCACCGTGCTCAGGCGCGGCGTGACCAGTTCGCACAGGGGAGTGTCGTCGACGCCCATGACGGCCATGTCGTCCGGCACCGCGAGGCCGGCCTCGCGCAGCGCCCGCAGCATCAGCGCCGCGAACTCGTCGTTGTACGCGAAGACCGCGGTCGGCCGGTCCGGGTCAGCCGCCCACCCGCGCGCCAGGGTGAGTGCCGCGCCGTGGTCGAACGGCATGTCCACGCGGGTGAGTTCGAGCGCCTCCTCGTCCGCGGCCTCGAGCACGCCGGCGAAGCGCAGCTCGCCGGGCTCGCGCAGCTCGCCGGTCGGCACGATCGCCGCGACGCGGCGGTGGCCGCGCTCGGCGAGGTACCGGGTGGCGACGATGCCGATGCGCTTCTGCTCGAAGACGACGGTCGGCGCGTACGGCACCGACTCCTCGCCCACCAGGACCACCGTCTGCACGCCGTGCTGCCGCAGCATGGCGACCGATTCGGGAGTGCACCGCCACGTGTCGGCGAGGACCGCGCGGGGGCGGAGTTCGGCCCAGGCCCGCGCGGCGTCGAGGCCGGTGAGCTTGCGGTCGCCGTGCAGGATCAGGACCAGGCCGCGTTCGGCCAGGGCGTCGCGGGCGCGTTCGAGGAGGGTGTCGATCGCGTGTCCGAGGGGCCACCGGGGCATTGCGTACACGACGAGGTTGCTCGTGCCGGCGCGTAGCGCGCGGGCGCCCGCGTTGGGCGAGTAGCCCAGCTTGCGGACGGCGGCGAGAACTTTCTGCCGGGTCGCATCACTGATGCCGGAGCCCGGGACGTCGTTGAGTACGAAGGACACCGTGGTTCTGGACACGCCTGCGGCCCTTGCGACATCCGCGCTGGTGGGCGCCTTGCCGGGGCGAGGGACTTTAGGCATGGGTACCGGGTCCTCACATGAGGGTTCGAGGGTTGGTTACAGGAGGTTGCCATGCCGCCCCGCGGTTTGGTTCCCAGGGGTCGATGCGACGTACGTCACGTTCTGTTTACCGGAACTTCATCGCGTGCCATGATCCGTGCACCGCTGCTGACACGTGTCAGTAACACGAGTCAGTTAAACGAGTCAGCAGCGTCAAAAGATCGGCCCGATCCCGTCCCCGTGCGACCGTGACAAGGGACCGGGCCGTGACTACCCCTCCTCCGATCGACTCGGTGATTCACATGACGCAGAGCAACGTTGCGGCCCGCGAAGCCGCACCTGCGACGGTTCCGGCCCAGTTGGGGCCGGTCGACGCCGACGGCAAGCCGCGCTTCAGGCTCGGCCCGCTGTATCTCACGCTCCCGCTGGCCAACATCGCCCTGTACCTGGTGTGGATGGGAGTCGGCTCGTTCCTGATCCCCATCCAGGTCACCGAGATCAAGGGCCACCCGGACCCCGAGGCCCTCAAGAACGCGGTCGCCGTCGGCGCCGCGCTCGCCGCGATCGGCAACCCGATCTTCGGGCAGATCTCCGACCGTACGCGCTCCCGCTGGGGACGCCGCGCCCCGTGGATGCTGGTCTGCACCCTGCTCGGTGCGGGCGCCCTGTGCTGGCAGGCCAACGCCACCAGCATCGGCATGCTGGCCATCACCTGGGGCTGCGTGCAGTTCATCCTCAACGGCTTCCAGGCCGCGCTGACCGCCGCGATGCCCGACCGGGTGCCGCCGACCAAGTACGGCATCATGTCCGGACTCGTCGGCCTGGGCATTCCGCTCGGCACCATCGTCGCCGCGTACACGATCGGCGGCATCGACCTCTCGAAGCTCGGCTACGACGGCATCGTCGGCGGCTTCGACGGCAAGTTCGCGGGCGAGAAGGGCTACTACCTGATCGCCGCCTTCCTGGTCGCGGCCGTGGTGATCTTCCTGCTGGTCACCCCGGACCGGTCCAACAAGGGCATGGCGGTCGACAGGTTCGACCTCAAGAAGTTCATCTCGAACTTCGGCGTCGACCCCAGGAAGCACCCCGACTTCGCGTGGGCCTTCATCTCCCGCTTCGGCGTCGTGGCCGGCTACTTCACGGTGCTGACCTACAACATGTACATCCTGATGGAGTACGTGAAGGTCAAGCCGCAGGACGTCAACTCGACCATGGGCTTCCTCATGGTCGTCAACGCCCTGTCGACCGTGGTCGCCGCGCTGTTCATCGGCAAGCTGGTGGACCGCTTCGGCCGCATCAAGCCCTTCGTGCTGGGCTCCGGCGTCCTGGCCGCGCTGTCGCTGTTCATCCCGATGGTCTCCGGCACCGTCAACGGCATGGCGGTGTTCAACATCGTCAACGGCCTCGCGTTCGGCATGTACATGGCCGTCGACATGGCGCTCATCACCCGGGTCCTGCCGCGCGGGGAGGACGCGGGCAAGGACATGGGCCTGATCAACATCGCCAACGCGGCCCCGCAGGTCGCCGCGCCGTTCATCGCCTCGTGGATCGTCTCCACCTGGGACTACGAGGCGCTCTTCCCGATCTGCGCCTGCATAGCCCTGGTGGGTGCGCTGGCTGTGGTCCGGGTCAAGAGCGTCCAGTGACGCCAGGGGCGGCACACCTGTCGGCACACCAGTCGGCAGAGCAGTCGGTACAGCGGTAGTCACAGCAGCCCCGGTGGAAGCCACAGTGCGGAAACCGCGGTGCTGCCAACGGCGTCGGCCGCGTCCCCTCTTCCGGGGGACGCGTGACGGAACGGCGTCGGCCGCGTCCCCC
>NZ_JBEZFP010000271.1:0-3018 GCF_040649515.1 Streptodolium elevatio | reverse complement strand
GGCGACGATGACGCCGTACGGGGCGGGACCACCGGCTCGATACCGGCTGGTGCTGCCGTCAGGCGGTGTGGCGGCCCATGCCGCGGCGGCGCATCGCGTACACGCCGAGCGCACCACCGGCGACCAGCAGCGCACCGCCGCCGGCCAGGCCCGCGGCGCTGATGTCGCTCTGGGTGCCGCCGCCACCGGCGCCGACGCCGCCGATCGGCTTCGCGGTCGCGGTCGTGGTCGGGGTGGCGGTCGCGGTGCCGCCGGTCACCATGAAGGTGCCGGACGCGGTCCGGCCGTTGCCGCAGGTGAGCCGCACGGCGTACGAGCCGGCCGCCACGTTGCTCACGGTGCCGGTGCCGACCATGGTCTCGGTGCCCTGGGACAGGGTGATGGTCCCGAATGCTTCGGACGTGGCGCTGGCCGCCGTCCCGGCGCAGAGGTTCCCGTCGTTGACGGTGATCGAGGTGCCGGGAGCACCGGAGCCGGGGAAGACCTCGGCACCCTGGGCGTGTGCGGCAGTGGGGGCGATGGCGAGCAGGGCTATCGCGGAGGAAGCGCCAAGGACGTAAGTACAGGCACGACGCATGACAAGGATTCCTTTCGGCAGCCACGGCGGTTGCGGTCGTCGATGACCGCACTGGACCCCGTGGGACCTCACTCATCATCAGCAGACTTTTGCGGCAATGCACTTTGAAACCCCGCAAATGCCGTGCAAGCCACGAACTGCCACCAACTGTGGTATGCGGCACGCCTCATAGCCCCAGCCCCCGGTTGCGCGACCCGTGGTGCCCGCCCCGGCCCACCCTCGCCACCGCTGAGCCAACAGGAGTAACACCCCACAACTGAACAGGCGTCCGCCAAGCGCACCCGGTGCGCCGGTCACCCGAACAGCCGAGCCCAGGGGCGGATGGCCGGTGGATCGGCGTGAACAGGCACTGGTTCCTGACCGCCATGCGAGCGCAGTCCACCGCGTTCGACCCGTCGTACGTGACCTTCCGCCCGGCAATGCACACCCAGACCGGATGCGAGGTGTCCCGCATCGGGCGCCTGAGATCGACGCTCCCGTTCCGCATGGATCAGATCGCGGCGAGCACCGACCGCGCACGGATCGAGATCCGCGCAGACGACACCCCACGAGCCCAGGCGCCGGAGATATGAGCGGCGAAACCCCCAAGAAGACCTCGCGCCCCCCGACCGCCGAGCCCCAGCTCAGTTCGGGCTCCGGGGGTGCGTGGCGAAACCCCCAATACGAACTCTCGCCGCCCCACCACCGGTCCCAGCTCCGGCCAGGCGCCGCGGTGAAGCCCCCCAAGAAGAACTCTCGCCGCCCGACCACCGGCCCCAGCGAACGTCAGGCGCAGGGGGGCGGGCGGTGCAGCCCCGAAGAGGAACTCGCGCCGCCCGGCTGCCGGGCCTCATCGCAAGTTCGGGCTCCGGGGGCGTGGTAGCGAATCCCCAAGCAGGACTCTCCCCGCCCGACTACCGGCCCGGCCTCAGTTCGGGCCGCGGGGTGTGGTGGCGAAACCCCAAGAAGAACTCGCGCCGCCCGGCTGCCGGGCCTCAGCTCACTTCGGGCGCCGGGGGCGTGGTAGCGAACCCCTCAATCTCGCCGCCCGACCCCTGCCCCCAGCGAATGCCAGGCGCCGGGGGGTGTGGGTGGCGAAGCCCCCACAAAGCGCGGCGAAGCCGCGCACAAAAAAACCAAGGCCACCCACTCCGCGCTCTCTGCGGACATGGATGGCCTTGGACTTGGTGCGCCGCCAGGGACTCGAACCCCGGACCCGCTGATTAAGAGTCAGCTGCTCTAACCAACTGAGCTAGCGGCGCTTGCTGCGTGAAAAATAGTACCCGATCTCGGAGAGTGCTCGACACCGAATAAGCCCGGGTCCCGGGTGGCTGCTCCGGCCGGGTGACCGTGCCCGTGAGGGGCGGCGCGGCGGCTGCCGCGGCGTGCGGGTGCACGCTGCCGCTCGTCCCCTCGTGTGAGCTTGCTCCGGTCGGGTGACCCGGCCGCTGTGCCTGCCGTGTCGCCCCGCTCACGGCCCGCCTGGCGACGATTGACAACGCGCGCTCGCCCGCGTAGATCTGACGGGTAATCAGATCTAGGTGAGGAGTGCGCCGATGACCGGCTTGGCTGAGGATTTCGCGGCGAAGGCCGGGGCGGCGGTCGTGGTCGGCGCCAGCGGCGGACTCGGCGCGTCGATCGCCCGCATGCTGGCGGAGCGGGGCAGCGACCTGGTCCTGACGTACCGCAGCAACGCGGGTGCGGCCGAGGAGATCGCCGACGAGGCGCGGGTCAAGCACGGGCGGCGGGCCAAGGCGTACCGCGCGGACCTCACCGACGCGCCCGGGGTGGCCGCGGTGCTCGACGAGGCCGCCGCGGAGTTCGGCGGCATCCACACCCTCGTGTACGCCTCCGGCCCGCACGTCCCGATGATCCACCTCAGCCGCGTCTCGCCCGAGCAGTTCCGCAGCCAGATCGACAACGACGCGGTGGCCTTCTTCAACCTCGTGCACCCGGCACTCCCGCACCTGCGCGCCGGCAAGGGCAGCATCGTCGCGGTCACGACCGCGGCCACCAAGCGCTACCCGATCCGGGACGGCCTGTCGTCCGCGCCGAAGGGCGCCGTCGAGCAGGTCGCGTGGGCGCTGGCCGCGGAGGAGGGCCGGTTCGGCGTACGCGTGAACTGTGTCGGCCCCGGCATGCTCACCGACGGGATGGCCGCCGAGCTCATCGGCAGCGGAGACCTCGACGAGCGCGCGCTCGACGTGGCCCGCAACAACATCCCGCTGCGCCGCTTCGGCATCGCGGCCGACATCGCCGAGGCGGTCTGCTTCCTGGCCTCGGACCGGGCGGGATTCATCAGCGGTCAGAAGCTCGACGTCGACGGCGGCTACGGCGTCTGATACGTCGGCTGACCCGTCGGCCCGACCGCGCGTCCTTACTGTCTTTACTGGCAGTGCCACTGTCCGCACCGAGATCCGCGGATCGGCCCGGCTCGCGACGCTGCCGACGGGCGGGCGCAC
>NZ_JBEZFP010000270.1:0-3057 GCF_040649515.1 Streptodolium elevatio | reverse complement strand
GGGGCGGGGGGGGCCGCGACGGCGAGGGCCGCCGCGCCGACCGCGATCACGGCGGCGGGAGTACTTCGGGTCCTGTGTGGTGGCCGGTGCGCGTGCCGCGTCGGCGCAATGTCCCGGCGTGGTGCCGGGACGGGCGCGCGGCGCGGGTCGGCGCAGGGCGGGGTCAGGGGCATGGTTTGCCTTTCCAGGTGTCCGATCAGCGGCGGTGCGGCCCGTTTTCCGATGTTTCTCCCGGCGCTCTCCCGGTGTTCGGCGGGGTGCCGTGCGAACACGGCGGCACGGCAAGGGTTTTCCGGCGGGCAGCGGCCGATCTTCCCGTAGAAGTTAGGTTAGGCTAACCTAACTCTCTCTGCGGGCACCAGGTCCGTGGACGGGAATCTCCGGGCGGACCAGCGGAAACGCCGGCGGACACGGGTTCCCGTCCGAGGACGCCGAGCCCGCGAACCACGTCGTAGGGAGCGAACACCCATGTCCGGACCCCGTCGCGCGCGAACCCCGCGCGCCGCCGACCCGTGCCCCGCGGGCCGGCGTACCAAGTCCCCGCGCGGGGCGGTGGCCGCAGGTCGGACCGCCGCGGCCGCGGCCGTTCTGTGTGCGGCCGCCATCGGTCCGGCGGGCGCGGCGGAGTCCCCGGCGCCCGAGCCGAAGCCGGCCGACGCCAGTGCGCGGGAGATCACCGGGCCGACCGGGCAGCGCCTGTGGGTTTCGCGTACGGCCGACGTGGGGGCGGGCGAGACGCTCGTGGTGCGCGGCAGCGGATACGACGCCAACAAGGGGATATACATCGCCTTTTGCGTCGACACCGGACCCGGGCAACTGCCCACACCGTGCGGAGGAGGGGCCGACACGGGCGGCGCGACCGGGGCCTCGCAGTGGATCTCGTCCAGGCCGCCGTCGTACGGCACGGAGCTTGCCAAGCCGTACGGCCCCGGCGGCACGTTCGAGGTGCGGATCACGGTGACCCCGACCATCGGCGTGGAAGGTGCCGAAGGCGGTGTCCAGGACTGCGCAAAGGTGACCTGCGCGGTGCTCAGCCGGGCCGACCACACGCGGACCGGCGACCGGTCCGCCGACGTGCGGGTGCCGGTCGCGTTCGCCGCGGGCGGCGGCGACTCGGACTCCGGCGTCGGCGCGCCGGTGCTGTGGGGCGGGGGTGCGGCGGCCGCGGCGCTCCTGGCGGGCGGCCTGCTGTTCGTACGAAACCGCCGCGGACGCCGGGACGCTGACGTGCCGTCAGGTGCGGTCGCGGCGATGCCCGGAACCGGCGGGGCCACCGGCCCGACCGGGCAGTCCGGGCCGACGGGCGCCACCGGGCTGTCGGGCCCGGCCGCCACCGAGACGGGGAGCTGAGCCATGGCCCGGTCCCCGGCACCGGTCGGCCGCCGTTCCGTCCGCACGGTCCTCGCCTCGTGCGTCATCGCCGTGGCGGTGGCCGTCAGCGGCTGTGCCGCCGACTCCTCCGGCGGCACACAGCGCGACGCGCGGGCCGTCCCGACGGACGACCAGCGGCTCGACGTCCTCCCCGGCGACGCACCCGCGCCCCGGCTCCCGATCACCCTCACCGATGCGTCCGGAGCCCGGGTCGAAGTCGCGGACGCCACCCGCATCGTGCCGCTCAACGGCGCTCTCGCGGAGATCGTGTTCACCCTTGGACTCGGTTCCCGGGTCGTGGCGCGCGACGTCTCCGCGACCTTCCCCGAGGCCGCCGCCCTGCCGGTGGTCACCAACGCTCACGACGTCTCGCCCGAACAGGTGCTGGCACAACACCCCACGGTGATCCTGGCGGACGGCGAGAGCGGACCGCCCGAGGCGATCGACCAGTTGCGCAGCGCCGGGGTCCCCGTCGTGGTGTTCGAAGCGGTGTGGACACTCGGCGGTGTCGAAGGCCGCATCGCGAAAGTCGCCGAGGCGCTGGGCGTACCCGACCGCGGCACGGCCCTGGTGGACCGCACTCATCGCGAGATCGAAGCGGCCCGCGCGCTCGTGCCGGCAGGCGTCAAGGCGCCGCGCATCGCCTTCCTGTATGTACGGGGCGGTCACGGCGTCCAACTGATCGGCGGTGACGGGGCCGGCTCGGACGACATCATCGAGACCGTCGGCGGCGTCGACGTCGGTACCGAGCTGGGACTGCGCAAGTACACGCCGATCACCTCGGAGGCACTGGTCGGCGGCCGTCCGGACGTCTTCCTGCTGATGACGCACGGACTCGAATCCATCGGCGGCATGCCGGGGTTGCGCAAGATGCCCGGCTTGGCGCAGACGCCCGCCGGGCGCGAGAGCCGCGTCATCACGGTGGAGGACGGCGTGGTGCTGAACTTCGGCCCGCGTACCGCCACGGTCATCCGCGCGCTCGTCGAACTCCTCTATACCGGGCCCGACGCATTGTGGGCGGACGCGGGAGCGCAGGCGGCCGCCGCCCGCCCGGCGCACGACATGGCGAAGTCGACCGGGCGAGGCGGGATATGACGGCCCGTCTGGACGAGGTCGACGAAGGCTGCGAGGACCGCGCCGCCAAGGCGGGTCGATCCGATGCCGAAGACACCCGAATCGAAGACGGCTTCGACAGTGACGTCGACGGCGACTTCGACGACGACTTGTTGGGCGACGACTCGTTCGGCGGCGACGCGTTCGAGGACGACGACTTCGAGGACGACCCCTTCGACCGGTCAGCCGATGCTTCCGCTGACCCGTCCGACAGCGGCGGCGGCAGCGAAGGCATCGGCTGGCGGGGCCCGTTGCTCCTGGTCGCCCTGGCGGCGGCCGTCCTTGTCATGTGCGTGGTGGCGGCCGGCATCGGGGCGTACGGCATCCCGGTCGGCGACGTCCTCGACTCCGTGCTGAACCGCTGCGGCCTCGGCGGCCACCGCCTGGACCAGACCGCCGAAGCCGTGCTGTGGGAGGTGCGCTTCCCGCGCATCGTCCTCACTCTGCTCATCGGCGCGTCGCTGGCCTGCGCGGGGGCCCTCATGCAGGGCGTGTTCGGCAATCCGCTGGCCGAACCCGGCGTCGTCGGGGTGTCCGCGGGCGCGACCGTCGGCGCGGTGCTGGTGATCTTCA
>NZ_JBEZFP010000269.1:0-3076 GCF_040649515.1 Streptodolium elevatio | reverse complement strand
CCGCGAGGTACGCGAGTCGCTGCTGCTGATCCTGTGCGCCGCCTTGCTGGCGGTGGCCGCGGCGGCCTCGCGACCGACCCCGCGACGCTGCCTCGGCAACTGCCCTGCCGCCCTTGATAGCTCGAAAGGGTGGCATCCGCGCGCATTTGGTGTAGCGGCCGTGTCCCACGGGGCACAACCCCTGCGGGGAACAGCAGAAGGCCCCGCCTCGGGGGCGGGGCCTTCTGGTTGCCGCTGGTGTTACAGCGTCAGGTACTGCGCTGCGTCAGAGCCTCAGCTCTGGCCGCCCGCCAGCTTCTCGCGGAGCGCGGCGAGCGCCTCGTCCGAAGCGAGCGCGCCGCCGCCGGCCGGGGCCTCGGCCGGCGCCGAGGAGTACGAGCCGCCGCCGCCACCACTGGCGCCGCCGGTCTCGACAGCCGCCTCGGCCTCGGCCTCGCGGGCCTTGACGACCTGCTGCTGGTGCGACTCGAAGCGCGTCTGGGCCTCGGCGTACTGCCGCTCCCACTCCTCGCGCTGCTTGTCGTAGCCCTCGAGCCAGTCGTTGGTCTCCGGGTCGAAGCCCTCGGGGTAGATGTAGTTGCCCGCGTCGTCGTAGGTCGCGGCCATGCCGTAGAGGGTCGGGTCGAACTCGGCCTCGGCCGGGTCCGCACCGAAGGCCTCGTTGGCCTGCTTCAGCGAGAGGCTGATGCGGCGGCGCTCCAGGTCGATGTCGATGACCTTGACGAAGATCTCGTCGCCGACCTGGACGACCTGCTCCGGGATCTCCACGTGGCGCTCGGCCAGCTCGGAGATGTGCACCAGGCCCTCGATGCCCTCGTCGACGCGCACGAACGCGCCGAACGGAACGAGCTTGGTGACCTTGCCCGGAACGACCTGGCCGATCTGGTGGGTGCGGGCGAACTGCTGCCACGGGTCTTCCTGGGTCGCCTTCAGCGACAGGGAGACGCGCTCGCGGTCCATGTCGACGTCCAGGACCTCGACCGTGACCTCCTGGCCGACCTCGACGACCTCGGAGGGGTGGTCGATGTGCTTCCAGGACAGTTCGGAGACGTGCACCAGGCCGTCGACGCCGCCCAGGTCCACGAACGCACCGAAGTTGACGATCGAGGAGACGACGCCGGTGCGGACCTGGCCCTTCTGCAGGGTCGTGAGGAACGTCTGGCGGACCTCGGACTGAGTCTGCTCCAGCCACGCGCGGCGGGACAGGACCACGTTGTTGCGGTTCTTGTCCAGCTCGATGATCTTCGCCTCGAGCTCCTTGCCGACGTACGGCTGGAGGTCGCGGACCCGGCGCATCTCGACGAGCGAAGCGGGGAGGAAGCCGCGGAGGCCGATGTCGAGGATGAGACCACCCTTGACGACCTCGATGACGGTACCGGTGACGATGCCGTCCTCTTCCTTGATCTTCTCGATCGTGCCCCAAGCGCGCTCGTACTGCGCGCGCTTCTTCGAGAGGATCAGGCGGCCTTCCTTGTCCTCCTTCTGGAGAACCAGGGCCTCGATGTTGTCGCCGACCGCGACGACCTCGTGCGGGTCCACGTCGTGCTTGATGGACAGCTCGCGGGAGGGGATGACGCCTTCGGTCTTGTAACCGATGTCGAGCAGGACCTCGTCCCGGTCGACCTTGACGATCACGCCATCCACGATGTCGCCGTCGTTGAAGTACTTGATCGTCTCATCGATCGCGGCGAGGAATTCTTCCTCGGAACCGATGTCGTTGACCGCCACCTGCGGGGTGGTTCGAGTGGCCTCGGTGCTGCTCGTCATGTGGGAAAGGGCTCCGGTACGGACAGAAGTCGTCGGTAAAACCACGCTCCAGGACCCGGTTTCGCCCCGTCGGACTCTGACAGCCAAGGAAAATGACCGAAATGGAACGACAAAGGTGAGCGCGACCTGCTCCGTCTGAGTTCACGCAGGCCCGCGGCGCAACTTGCAGCATACGGGGCCGTTCAGGCGCGGTCAACGCGCAGGGGTCACGGGCGGGCAGGCGCCACCACGCGCCCGTACGGCGGCCCGGTGTCCACCGTGACTCATTCCCGCACGCGCGCACGATAACGTACGCCGATCCCGAACAACAGCGCGTGAGGCAAGTCATATGAACGTTGCCGGGGAGCACCCCACGGCGCAACAAGCAGGCCAGTCCGCCGAGTCGCACCCGGCGGATGTCGGACGACGCGACGTCGGCTCCGCGGAGAGTGTGCGCGCGGGCCGCTCGTGGTGGGACGCCAACGCCGACGAGTACCAGGCGGAGCACGGCGACTTCCTCGGCGACGCCCGCTTCGTCTGGGGGCCCGAGGGGCTCGACGAGGAACAGGCGGGCCTGCTCGGCGAAATCGCCGGGAAGAGCGTCCTGGAGATCGGCTCGGGGGCGGGGCAGTGCGCGCGCAGCCTCCTCGCGCGCGGGGCACGCCCGGTCGCGCTGGACCTGTCGTACCGCCAACTCCAGCACTCGCGGCGGATCGACGCGGCACACGGCGTGCACGTGCCGGTCGTGCAGGCGGACGCCGCCGCCCTGCCGTTCGCGGACGGCGCGTTCGACCTGGCGTTCACCGCGTACGGCGCGCTCGCCTTCAGCCCCGACGGCGGCGCCATCATGCGCGAGGTCCACCGCGTCCTGAAGCCGGGCGGGCGCTGGGTGTTCTCGCTCCCGCACCCGATCCGCTGGGCCTTCCCCGACGACCCCGGCGAGGAGGGCCTGACGGCCACGCACTCCTACTTCGACACCACGCCATACGTCGAGCAGGACGAGGACGGCCGGGCCACGTACGTCGAACACCACCGGACCCTCGGCATGCGCGTACGCGAAGTCGCCGCCGCCGGGTTCCGCATCGTCGACCTGGTCGAGCCCGAGTGGCCGGAAGACCTCGCGCAGGTGTGGGGCGGCTGGAGTCCGACCCGCGGACGCCGCATCCCCGGCACCGCGATCTTCGTCTGCGACCGCGACTGACACCCGCCGAACTCTCACCCGGGCCGGCTGCCACCCTCGGTCGGCTTCCGCCCGGACCGCACGACGAGGGCCCGCCTCCGGTCGACCGGAGGCGGGCCCTCACGCTGCGTCTGTGCGGACCGGGTCAGC
>NZ_JBEZFP010000268.1:0-3171 GCF_040649515.1 Streptodolium elevatio | reverse complement strand
CCCAAGCCAAACCCAGGCCGAGCTGCGGCCCGCGCCTTGCGAGCGCACGCACCACGGCCCGCGGGCTATCCGACGCGAATTTGAAGACACTCCCTTGGCCCTGTCCACCCACCGCCGTTCACGGCGGTGCGTGACCCGGATGCGGTGCGCCGGCCGGGCGTTCGACGGTGCGCGCGGTGCCACGAAAGAGTGGACATTACGCCGACCGATGGGCGATCCGCGGCCACCCGCCCGGACACTTGCCGGGCCCGGCCCCGTCCTGACCAGCGCATACACCGCATCACCCCAGGTCAAGGCACTGTTGACACCGCGCCTGCCCCGCCCGCTACGTTCGATCACGTCCACCGCAGGACGACCGACCGGGAAATCCTTCCCGGGCAACGCGCACGCGACCGGGCCCCGGTGGCCGGCAGGCCACCCACCGCCAGACCCGGCATCGCACGCGCGGCAGCCCCGGGAAGCCGCCACCGTGCGGCTCGCGGCCGTCAGGGCAGCACCCGTGCGCCTGCCTTGCCGACCACGAGCGCCGACCCGACGGCCGGTGCGACCCGGGTGGGACCCGGCCGCCCAGTAGACAACGGCCCCCGAGACCCGCAGCCAGCCGGTCCGGGGCCGGCCCGAAGGGCGACCGGTCCCACCTGCCGAACACCACGACCCGAGCCCCGCCCCGAGCACCCGGCCGCATGGCGCCCCCGGCGCCCCCGGCGGCTCCGTACGCGAACCCCCGGCCCCCGAAGCCGTGTTGGACCACACGGGCCGACGGCTGTACGAGACGATCCGCAACTGGCAGGCCGCCGCCGAGGACCCGCGCGTCGACGACGCCGGGCTCGAATGGGCGTCGCTCCGAAACCCGCTGCCCACGGTGCGGGACAACGCCCGTCTGCCCTCCGGCGGCGTCGCCTCGGGAGCCCCTAACGTCCGGCACGCGTGGCCCGCCGACCCGAGCGATCCGCGGCACCGAGTCGGCCCGGGCCGACCCGGTTCGGCATGTGCGGGGTGCGTCCGGGTAGCCGCGCCACGGCACGCCGGACGCACCGGGGCCGCGCCGGTCGGCTCGCGAAACCCCAGGGCCGGTGTGGACGTTGTAGCGTACGCAGCCGTACCCGACCACGACGGAACGTGACCGCCGCACGGGCCGCCGCGCCCCGGCGCCCGGCCCCGGCGGCCCGCGAGGAGACGATGTGAGCGCCCCCGACGAGCAGAAGCAGGACACCTTCGGCGACCTCGGCAAGGTGCTCGTGATCATCCCGACCTACAACGAGTCGGACAACATCGCGGATATCGTCGGCCGATTGCGCGCCGCCGCGCCCGGGGTCGACGTCCTGATCGCCGACGACAACAGTCCCGACGGCACCGGTGCCATCGCCGACGGACTCGCCGAACACGACCCGCACGTGCAGGTGCTGCACCGCAAGGGCAAGGAGGGGCTGGGCGCCGCGTACCTCGCCGGGTTCCACTGGGGGCTCGACCGCGGCTACGACGTCCTCGTCGAGATGGACGCCGACGGCTCCCACCAGCCCGAGCAGCTCCCGCGGCTGCTGGAGGCGGCACGCGGCGCCGACCTCGTCCTCGGCTCGCGCTGGGTCCCCGGCGGCGCGATCGTGAACTGGCCCACGTCCCGCAAGCTGCTCTCGCGGGGCGGCAGCACGTACTCGCGCCTCATGCTCGGCCTCGACCTGCGCGACATCACCGGCGGATTCCGGGCGTTCCGCAGGGAGACGCTACTGGGCATCGACATGGACTCGATCGCCTCGCAGGGCTACTGCTTCCAGGTCGACCTCGCCTGGCGTGCCGCCCGCCGCGGGTTCCGCGTCGTCGAGGTGCCGATCACGTTCGTGGAACGCGAGCGCGGCGACAGCAAGATGAGCCGCACCATCGTCGCCGAGGCGCTGTGGCGCGTCACCGCGTGGGGCACCGGGCACCGCCTCGGGCAACTGCGCGACGCCGCACGCGGCGCGGCGCCCGGCATCGGACGACGCGACGCCGACACCGATTCCCCCAGCGATTCCGAAGGCGAACGTCAGCCGGACGCATCGAACGCGTCAGACACATCGGACGCGGGGGCGAAGCCGCCGCGGCCGTCCGGGCCCGCGCCGGGTGCCAAGGGTGCAGCTGACGACGGTGGGAACACTCCGGGCCGCTGAGGCGTCTACCAGGGGGAGGGGAATCACCGCGCGGCCCACCACCGCGACCGGCGGCTACCCTCCTACCGCGGCACGCACCCCGCGGCACGCATACCGCACGACCGCTCCCGGAACCGCCCGGGGACGGGCCCACCCGGACCGTACGGACGGCGTCCGCCGTACCGGCCCCGGGACCGGAAGGGAGACCCCGACACCATGCGCCGCGCCGCAATCCTGCTGCCCCTGGTCGCCCTGCCGATCCTGGAGATCTACCTGATCAGCCGCGTCGGCAGCGCCATCGGCGCGGGCAACACCGTCCTGCTGCTCCTGGCCGGCGTGGTCGCCGGTTCGCTGGCCATCAAGTACGCAGGCCGCCGCGCGCTCAACCGCCTCGCCAAGGCCGCCGCCGCGAACGCGGGCCCCGCGGAGACGGTCTCCGCCGTCCCGACGCCGGAGACCAACAAGGCCGCGGCCGATGCGGGCCTGGTGGTGCTGGGCGGCATCCTGCTGATCATCCCGGGTTTCCTGTCCGACGCGCTCGGCATCCTGTGCCTGCTGCCCTTCACCCGTCCGCTGCTGCGCCGGGCGATCGGCGGCGCGGTCGGCAGCCAGCTGGCCCGCCGCACCAAGTTCGGGGCGGCCGTCGGCCAGGCCCGGCAGGTACAGGACCAGATGCGCATGCACGCCCCCGACGGCCGCGTGGTGCCCGGCGAGGTCGTCGAGGGCACCGTCGTCGACCAGAACGGCGCGACCGTGTGGCGCCCCGGCGACAACGTCGGCGACCAGGGCCCCGGCCGCCTCCCCGGCTGATCCGCACGTCCGATCCCAGGTCGGCCCCGTGCCGCCGCAAGGGCCTGCGGCGGCACGAGTGCATCGATGCGCGAACTCGTCTACTACGTCGCCGGAGCCTCGTCGGCTACATCGTCGGGCCAGACGGCGACGCCTTGTTCTTCCCGCACGACGGCGACCACGCGTCTCTGGTCGTCCTGGAAGTCCCTTCGGCAGCCTGCCGTTTGGCGGCATGCGCGCACACGCCGGTGGCCCGGCC
>NZ_JBEZFP010000267.1:0-3209 GCF_040649515.1 Streptodolium elevatio | reverse complement strand
GGACCGGCTTTGGTCCAACCCACCACGGTGGTGTTGACCATCCCCGGCAGACGGCGACCCGGGGTGGGGAACGCCGCATCGACCAGCCTCGTCAGCAGACGTGAGTTCGCGACTGTCTCCGGAGACAACGTCACCAGGCCTGCGGCCGGTACAAGCGCCGCTGCGGCGTCGGCTTCGGATACACCGTTCTTGTCATACCAGGACGATCCTGCGTGACTGCCACCTCGCATCGCGGCCCCGTTCGGTGTGCGGCGTCGGGAACGTCGCCCTTTCCCCGGACCGTCAGGTGGCGGACGGTGATACCCCAACGGTGGCGCCGCGCGCCGACCCATCGAGGCGACCGTCCGTGACCCGATCGTCGGGCCCTCGGCGGTGGGCCCCGATACTTGGATCATGTACGTCGAACGTCGCTCAGCCAAGGGACCGTTCACGGTGTGGGCCCGTTCGGCCGGCGCGGGCGGTGCCGGGCTTGTGCTGCCGGACGGCTGTATCGACCTGATCCGGGCCGACGGCGACCTGTTTGTAGCCGGGCCGGACACCCGTGCCCACACCGTCATCGATCCGCCCGGTGCGACCTACACCGCGCTGCGGTTCGCGCCCGGCACCGCGCCCGCGCTGCTCGGTGTCCCCGCCGACGAGCTGCGCGACCGGCGGGTGCCGCTGGCCGACCTGTGGGGCGAAGACGAGGCCCGCGTCCTGGCCGAACGCGCCGCGGCCGCGCCCGACACCGCCTTCTTCCTGGAAGACCTGGCCGCCCAGCGGCTGCGCGCCGCCGATTCCCTGCCCGCCCGGTTCGCTGCGACCGTCGTCGGCGCGCTGCGCGCCGGCGCCGACATCGCGTCCGTCGCGGGCACCGTCAACCTGAGCGAACGCCAACTCCGCCGCCGTTCGCTCGCCGCGTTCGGGTACGGCCCCAAGACCCTCGCCCGGATCCTGCGCCTGGACAGCGCCCTCACCCTCGCCCGAACGGGCATGCCCGCCGGCCTGGTCGCGGCCACCGCCGGCTACGCCGACCAGGCCCATCTGGCGCGAGACGTCAAGGCGCTGGCTGGCGTGCCACTGCGGCGACTGCTCAGCCCCGCGCGGTCATGAGCGGCGCCAACAGGTCCACACCGGTGCCGTCCCCGTCCAGCACCACCGCGTAGCGCTGGCCCCAGGTCCACGCCGGCGGGGTCGGCACACGTGAACGCCGGGCTCGTGTGGTGGCCGCCGGCGGGTGCGGTCCAGCGGGGGTCCCAGGACTTCACCAATCTGACGGCCTTCTCGGCCGGCGTCGCGTCGTGGTGGGTCCGAAACGTTCAAGACCGCAACTCGGGGAAGTCGCGAACATGGTCGGGAGCGGCAGGGCCCTCGACTCGGCGGGCTCGAGGCGGGGGAGCGCCGCGATCGTCGAGACGGTGGGGATCAATGATGAGAATCGGTATCGGACTGCCCGCGGCCGTGCCCGGGACACCGGCCGCCGCGACCGGGCGTTGGGCGGCGGCGGCGGAGGAACGCGGGTTCTGCTCGGTGGGTGTGATCGACCGGCTGGTCTACGACAACCTCGACCCGTTGGTCGCGTTGGCCGCGGCGGCGGTGTGCACCGGGCGGGTGGAATTGCTGACCACGGTGCTGAACATCGGGTATCGCCGTGACGCGGTGGTCCTGGCGAAGCAGATCGCCTCGGTCGAACTTCTCTCCGAGGGTCGTTTGACGGTGGGATTGGCCCTCGGTGGTTGGCCCGAGGACTACGCGGCCGGCGAGGTCTCGCTCCGGGGCCGCGGAGCGGTCATGGATGCGACCCTGACGACGATGCGCCGGGTGTGGGCCGGTGAGTACGCGGGGGCGTCGGGGCCGATGCCCGCGCTGCCTGCCGGACGTCCGGGACTGCTGCTCGGCGGGCTGGTACCGGCCGCCCACAAGCGCGTCGCGACGCGCGCTCAGGGCTGGGTGGCACCGTCGTTCGGATTGACCACACTCACCGAAGGCGCCGCCGCCGTACGCCGGGAGTGGCGAAATTTGAGCCGCGACGGGGAGCCGCGCGTGGTCGTGGAACGCTACTTCTGTCTCGGCGAGCACGCGGAACGAAACGCCGACCGCTACCTCGCCCACTACTACGGGTCGGAGTATTTCCCGTCCGTACGGGCGGACACGCTGACCGGCGGGAAGCAGGTCCAGGACGAACTCGGGCGGCTGTCCGCCGCCGGTTGTGACGACGTGATCCTGTTCCCGTGCACCGGTGACCTCGGACAGCTCACCGCGTTGGCAGACGTACTCGACGAGATCGGCGCCACCCACCCCGACGGTTACACCTTCCCATCTCCCGCCTCGGCCCGACCCTGCGACGTCGGACCGGAGCACCCGCCGACCGGCGAAAGAGGCTGACGAAGTGGCAAACGGTCGAACAAACCCGGCGTGGCACCCGCGGACACCGCCACGGTCGTAGCGGCCGGGGTGTCGACTACCGGGATCGCGTGGACGCGATGACCGGGCCCCGCCACGGACTCGGCGCCGAGATCGACCCGCCCGGACCGCCTCCGAGGTACTGCGCACGAATCGCGCGGGCGGGACGAGTCGGCCGGCACAAGGGCCGGCCGCCGGATGGTTCCCCGGGCCGCGTCGTGCAGGCAACCTCGGTCCGCCGGTGCGCTCGCGCTGCTGAGCGTCGTTGGCGCCACCAACGGCGGATCCTGCGCATGGTCTTGCGACGGGCTCGATGTGGGGCGGGTACGCGCACGAGTCCGGGTTCCACGGCGCACGTGTCGATCGAGGCCCCGGTGGATCACGGCGTGTGGGTTGCCACGGCGGCCTTTGGCCGGTGTTCACCGGGGGTGCTGGCGAGAGCGGCGAACCGGGCGCGGCGACGAGTGGCGGAGGCCGTGTCGGAGGCGTCGCGCCAACAGCAGGGGGCGTATTTCGGCGGGACAGATCCGGTCTCGAAGAAAGCGGCCGTCACATCGCTCGATGGCCGGCCGCATGATCGACGCCACAATCGGCCCGACACCGGCACCGCAGCGGTCAGCCAGAACGAGATGTGCGAGCTGTTGGGCGCGAGCAAGCCCACGGTGAACCGCGGCTTCAAGGACCTGCGCGAGTGCGGCCTGGCCTAGGGAGTGTCTTCAAATTCGCGTCGGACAGCCCGCGGGCCGTGGTGCGTGCGCTCGCAAGGCGCGGGCCGCAGCTCGGCCTGGGTTTGGCCGGGCAGGGTCCGCAACGCGGCGAGCGTGCGT
>NZ_JBEZFP010000266.1:0-3277 GCF_040649515.1 Streptodolium elevatio | reverse complement strand
CGGGTGACCGAATTCTGGTCGGTGGCCGCGTTCGCCTGGGACCGGGCCGCGAACACCTGGGGAATAGCGATGGCCAGCGCGACGACGGCGATCACCGCGAGCCCCACCTCGACCCCGAACCGCCAGCGGTCCAGGCGGGCCCCGCCGGGCGCCGCCGGCAAGACGATCGGCTGAGGAGCAGGGGCGGGCGGCGGCCTATGCCGGCGCCACGCCAGGCCGGCCAGTACGCCGACGACCCCCACCAGGCCGGTAGTGCCCCTGCTTGCCACCGCTCCCCCTGCCACCCGCACCTCTGCGTGCCCAGCCACTGCTGGGAACTTAGCCGCTTCGGCACGGCCGCCATGCGGAGTCCCGCCAGAATCTCGACCTGCCCCCGCTGCACCCAGGACGACGCCGACGCCGTCACCCTCGAGTCCGTCATCGGCGCCCGAACGTGACCGAGGCGGGCCGGCCTACCTCTTCCAGCACGCTGCCAAGGTCCTCGCCGAGCTCCCGCAGCAGGCCCAGGAGATGACCCGCGACGTCCTCGACATCGCCTCCCGCGCCCCGTGGGGACGGCCGCAGTGGGACCCCACCGACCCCGACGGCGAAGACATGCGCATGGCCTCCGTCGGCCCGCTGATCGTCGTGTTCTGGGTCAACCGGGTACGGCAGCGGATCAACGTCCTGGACGTGTCCTGGCTCGGCTGACCACGGCCCCGGCAAGAGGGGGGCCATTCGATAGGTGGTGTCCAGCTTTTCGCCGGAAAACCCCAGGTCACAGCCCCTGCGGGTGACGGTGCCGACGTCACCCAAACGTCACTTGAACGTCGGGCAAACGTCGACCTGGCTTGCGCGGGCGTCGCGGGCGCGCGACGCCCGCGCTCCGGTGCGTCTACTCGTAGATGTGTGCGCACAGCGGCTCGGGAACGCGGGCCGGGTCCCAGGTCACCCTGGTGCAGATGTACGAGCCCGGCTGGAACTCCTGTCCGTGGAGCAGCCACTTGATGCCGAGCGACCCCAGGCCGCAGTTGTTGTTCCGGTCGCGCACGCTGAAAGGTTCCCCACCGAGCTTGACGCCCCAGATGTGTACGTCGACGCCGCAGATGTCGTGCGGGAAGTACGGTCCGCTGGTCGACGTCAGGTATCCGTGGACCGAATCCACGCGAAGGCCCGACCCCTCCACGTCCAAGTGCTGGTAGTTCCATGCGCCGGGGCCGGGCGCCTTCGCGTGAATGTACGAGGTTCGCGGAGCCGGTCCCTGGGCCACGCCGGCGGTCGGTACCGTCTCCGGGGTACCCGGGGCGTCGGCGGCGGCCACCGAGGTCGGTGCGACGAGCGCGGCGAATGCCGCCGCTGTGGCCAGTACCGACAGGGCGGTTCTGGACGTACGGATCTTGCGCATGAGGAGCTCCCTTGCCAAGCGCGGCGACACCGACTGGACCGTCGAATGCGCGAGACTGGCGCACGCCGCCGCCTTGCCGATCAGCTTGTATCGCTCCGTGGAGTCGATCAACCGCATGGCGTAAACATGCCAGTGATTGATGGCTGCACCGGTTCGAGGCGAGGTGGAGCGCGAGGCCGCGCGCGGCGTCGACCGTCCGCGCTGGCTATCCCGAGGATGACGCCCGTATGTCAGCGAGGCTGACAGAAACGTCGTCAGGGCTGACGTTCCAGCGGCGCTACGTCCCCCGACAGGGTGGAAACGCGCGGCTCAACGCACGGACTTGAGCACAGGGCGGCCAAGTTCGCTGACCTTGCCGCGGGTCTCAGCCTTCCGGGCCTTGGCTTGTCGGTGCGCGTCGAGACGCCGCTCGTACTCGTCTTCGAAGTCGCCGTGATCAAGCCGAAGTTCGGCCGGCAGCGCCTTGAGTGCCTGCTGCTGGTCGCGGGGGTGGTCGTATGCGGCGAGCATGGGGTGGAGTTGGAAGCGTCCGCGCCGCACCACGGTGACCAGGCGTGCGGCCACCAGGTGGGGCATGGCGCGGCTGACCATGCCGCGCTCGAGGGCGAGGCCTTGGGCGAGTTCGTCGTGGGTGGCGGCAACCAGGCCGCCGACCTCCTGCTGGGTCAGCATGTGCAGGAGCAGCGCGTACGCGGTCGGGGGGAGCCGGGGGACGTAGGCGAGGCCGTTGAAGCTGCCCCAGAGCACCGGACGTCGGGTGGCCCACTCCTGAGCGGGGGATGTCATGCCTGCTTCCCTTCTCCGACGCTCTTGACCGTGCGCGCCTCAAGGCGCGCACCCGGCATCGCCAGGGCCCGGAAGGCCTCGGGGACCGCGGGGTCTTCCAGCGCCGACCGGAGCAGGTCCAG
This sequence comes from Streptodolium elevatio, assembly GCF_040649515.1. Lineage (GTDB taxonomy): Bacteria > Actinomycetota > Actinomycetes > Streptomycetales > Streptomycetaceae > Yinghuangia > Yinghuangia elevatio. The sequence continues at coordinate 985 of NZ_JBEZFP010000266.1, read as the reverse complement.
CTGCTCGACCCGCTCGGCTTTGCCCTGTCTCGACGTCTTGCCCTTCTCGGGGGCGCGTAGGCCCCCACGGAGGGACGCGGCCGGGTTGAGCTGGTACAGGCCTCGGCGCACGCGGCGCAGCGCCCCGTCGCCCTCCAGGACGTGGAAGGCACGGCTGATGTGCGGCCGACTGTAACCGAGGTGCTGGGCGACGTCGCCGTGGGTCGCCTGGATCTGCCCTCCGGGTTCCTGGGAACCCATCAAGGTCAGCAGTACCACCAGAACGAACCGGTCACCGTCGTACCGCAGTGCTGCCCAGCGCATGAACTCCAGGCTGTCCATGGAGAACGCCTCGCCCACGAAGCCGTTGCTGGTGGGCAGGGGGAACACCTGGGCGCCGTGGCCGGCGGGCAGTTCGATCGTGGAGCCCGGCACGCGGTTGTACGCGGTGGGGGGCGGCTTGGGCCGACGACGCCGTCCGGGGGACGAGGTCGGCAGCTGTGGTGCCGCACTGCCGTCCGGGGACCCTGGGTTCATGAAAGCGCACGCTCTCCTCGATGAGACGGGGCACTGCGCACGCTAGTGCACCGTGGCACTGCTGCCACGAAAACACGGCACAGGAGACACAAAGGAACCAGAAAAGTCAGCCCAGCACTGACCGATCACACCCCGACACGCCGGTTCTCCGCGCCCACGCGCCCAATGAACCGTCCGCACGCACTTGGTGGCAGCAGTGCCACCAAACCCGGGCGCTCCGTCAGGACCACCTGACCTCAGCACACCAGATATGTCAGTCCAGGACTGACCTTCTGACTACGTCACAACGCGCTGACCTGCGGCTATCCAGCGGTTTCCCTCTTAGAACGTGCGCGCGCGTGATACGCGCGCTCTCCCTTCGCCTCAACCACCGACACAGCGCCAGCTGCACCGGGATGGTGGTGCACCGGACGTCCAGTGCGTCCAGCTCGGGGTCGTCCTGGAGCGAGCACACCGCCACCGAAGGCCC
>NZ_JBEZFP010000265.1:0-3279 GCF_040649515.1 Streptodolium elevatio | reverse complement strand
CCAGGCCTACAAGGAAGCCGCCGAGAACCCCACCGAGATCCTGGGCGACTACCAGAACAACAACGTCATGATGACCAACGGCGTCATCTGCCTCAATGACCGCAAGCGCGCCCGCGAGATCGCGCTCAAGGGGAACGCCGGCTACCTGGTGACGCTGGTGAACCTCTACCACGACACCATGCCCAAGTCGGCCGACGGCATCACCTGGCCCACCCCGCCCACCGACCTGTCCTCGCTCGGCGGCGACGAACTCCTCGACCAGCTCATCGCGGGCGGCTACATGCTCTGCGGCACCCCCGAAGAGGTCTGCGAACAGATCGAGGCGTACCAGGAAGTCGGCTGCGACCAACTCGTCTTCGGCATCAGCGCCACCATGTCGCACGAGGAGAACCTCGAAATGGTCGAAATCTTCGGCGACAAGGTCATCCCCGAGTTCGACAAGAACCCGGAGCACTCCACCGCGGTCTACCGCCGCAACGCGCAGGGCCCGAAGTACCCGCCGTTCAACGGCCCGGTCAACCCGGACCTCGTGCACACCGTCCTTCCCGAGAGCGCCATCATCGGCCTGAACGTCTGACGTTCGGCCCCTTCGACCCGCCGCCGCGGTGCCATGCCGACATCGCGGCGGCGGCCATGCCTTCCGCATTCTGGATGGCAGCGCCTTCGCCGCCGGCGTCGCGGCGCGCCCGCGCGGCGCACCGAATCAATACGTCCAGCGCACCGGGCGGATCATCAGTTCCGGGTAGCTGTGCCGCCAGTACCGCTCGGCTTGCGCGAGATGCTCTCGCGCCGACGGCGCGGGTTGCGGGCGTACGGGGCCGGCCACGCGCGGTGTCCACCACAGGCGCCGCGAGCGTGGCGTGCGTCAGGAGGTGTAGGACCCCCCATTGAGGTGCAGCGTCTGCCCGGTGATCCACGACGCCTCTTCGGAGGCCAGATATGCACACAACGAAGCGGGGTCGCTCGGAACTCCGATGCGTCCCACGGGCAGCCGGGCCGCCATCTCGCGCGTACGCGCCCCTTCGCGACCGCTCGCCGCAGGGTCGATCAGGCCAAGGGCGATCGTATTTGCGGTGATCCCGTCGGCCGCGGTCTCCATCGCCAGATGCCGCATGAAGGAGATCGCGCCGCCCTTGGCCGCGGCGTACAGCGATACCCCGATGGCTTGCCCGATCACACCCGACCCCGACGCAATGGTGATGACGCGCCCGTAGCGCCGCACACTCATGCCGTCGATCACGGCTTTGACGCAGTTCATCACGCCGAAGAGGTTGACTTCGGTGAACCGCCGCCAGTCCGACGGATCCGACTCGCGGAAGGATGTCGGACGAAACGCGCCACTGCCGGCATTGCCCACGTTGTTCACCAGGATGTCGACCGGCCCGCTACGCCGCTCGAACCCACGGATTGCGCCCCGCACGGCCTCATGGTCGGTCACATCGAACGGAAGGGCGTGTGCCGCGTATCCGGCCTCGCTGATGCGCCGCACGGTCTCGTCGGCCCGCTGTGGGTCGATGTCGTTTACCGCAACCTGCGCCCCTTGAGCGGCCAGCAGTTCGGTGATTCCCGCGCCCACTCCCTGACCGGAGCCGGTGACGAGAGCGGTCCTGCCCTTGAGATCGAACATTCGCTACTCCGTTGATGAGATGGACAGGCGCGTGGCCCAACGGTGCGGGCCCTGTGAGCCGCTTCGTCTCACTCGTCGACGCCGTGCCGGAGCGCGTCGAGGATCTCGTCCGTGTGCTCGCCGAACAGTGGCGGCGCGCGCCGAATCGGAGGCCGGATGCCGTCGAGGGTGAGCGGTGACGCAACCAGGCGTACGAGCCCGGCCGGGTGCTCGACCTCCTGGACCAACTCGCCCGCCTCGACCTGCTCTTCGCCGAAAACCTCGTCGACCCGGTTGACAGGGGCGCACGCGATCCCGACATCCGACAGCCTGCTCTCCCAGTCCCGGACGGAGGCGGTGCGGAAGACGGTCGAGAGCAGTTCCGTGAGTTCGTCCCGGTGCGCAAGCCTCGCGGCGTTCCCGGCGAACCTTGGGTCCGTCGGCAGTTGCGGTACGTCGAGCGCCCTGCACAGGGCGTCGAATTGGCGGTCGCTGGTGGCGCCGACGATGAGCGTGCCGTCGGCGGCCGGCATCGGGCCGTACGGCGCGACGTTGGGGTGGAGGTTGCCGAGCAGGCCAGGCACGACACCGCCGACCAGGTGGTTCGCGGCCTGGTTGATGAGCGCCGCGACACCGCACTCGAACAGGGGCGCCTCGACATGCGCCGGACGGCCGTCGGGCCGCCGATGCTGCCCGAGGAGCGCCCCCAGCGCGCCGATCGCCGCGTACAGGCCGGTCATCACGTCCACGACGGGCAGGCCAACCTTGGTCGGTCCGCTGTCCGGGTGCCCGGTGACCGACATGATTCCGGAACGTGCCTGGGCCATCGCGTCGTAGCCAGGCTGGTCCGCCAGCGGCCCTGCGCCTGCGGCGCCGCGGACCGACACCCATACCGCTTGCCGGGCGTCTTCGCGAACACGATCGAGCCCGAGGGAAACGAGTTGCCTGGGGAGGAAGTTCTCGATCACCACGTCCGCCATCGCGGCCAGTGAGCGCACGACCTCCTGGTCCTTCTCCGCCCGCAGGTCGAGCACCATGGCGCGCCGGTTCCGGTTCACGGCGAAGTAGTACGCGGCGTCGTCGCCGTGGAACGGCGGTCCCCACCGACGAGTCTCATCCCCTTGCGGCGATTCGATTTTGATGACGTCCGCACCTAGGTCCGCGAGGATCGTCGCCGCCAATGGCCCGGCGAGAACGCGTGACAAGTCCAACACCCGGACGCCTGCAAGCGGTAGCCGTGCGTCCTGGCCTTGCGGGTCGTCCGGCCAGGCCGGTCCGCCATCGGTCATTCGCGATGCCCTTCGATCACGCGCCGAGGCGCACCCGGTGCAATCGCCGTTCCAGGAGCCTGTCGCCCGGTCACCGCCGCGCGAACGCACCCACGACTCCGGCCGGCTTCTTTTCATAGCTATCATGACTATGTTTAGATGCCAAGGCGCTCAAGCGCTAGCCCCATAGTTTCGCGTAAGGGTTACACATATACTGCGCGGCACACCGGCCAAGTGGTCCTCGCCACAGGAGTTCCTTCACGTGATGACAACGCCCTTGCAGCCACCCCTCGTTCGCGCTCGCCGTCACGGGCTTGCGGATTTGTTGGCGCGTTCGGCGGCGCGTACTCCGGACAAGACCGCGGTCGTGTTCGGTGAGGTGCGGCAGTCGTTCGCGGAGTTGGA
>NZ_JBEZFP010000264.1:0-3360 GCF_040649515.1 Streptodolium elevatio | reverse complement strand
TGTGCACTACCTATCTCACAAACCCCCCCACCGCCCCCGCGCGGACGGCGGACAACGCTTCTCAGCTCGTGGACCCGCCGTCCGCGCGGGTGTCCGCAGGGGTCTGCCGCGTTTCTCGCGCCCGCCTCCGGGCAGGCGACGAGTAGAGACCCCGGCGCGGTACGGAGGTGTCCATCATGTCCGGGCCCGCACTCAGCAGACGCGAGCGCCTGATCCTGCGCGACATCGAACGCGACCTCCTCGACGACGAGGAATTCGTGCTCCGCATGAGCGACCTGATGCGTGCCGTGCCTCCGGCCGGCGAGCACCCGGTCGACGAGCGCACGGCAGCCGAACCTCCGCCCGTCGGGACGCTGCCCGACCAGACCGTGCCGGACCGCGCGCCGCCGCCCGCCGGGCACCCCCGGGAAAGGCCCCCGCGCCGAACGAGGCTGCGCCGGACACGGCCGCCGGGCGCCTCGCCGCACGGCGACGCGCCGCCGCGGGCCCGGTCCCGGCGCACCCGCTTCCGCGAGGCCGTACGCGACCACGGACTGCTGCTCCTCGTGCCGGTTTGCGCCGCGCTGGCCGCCGTGACGTTCGGCGGGGCACCCGTGTACTTCGCCGCGGTGTTCGCCGTCGTGCTGGTGGCGACCGTCGCGGTCGGCGCCAGCCGCTACCGGCACCGCCGTCGCCGCAGGTCATGAGCACCAGGTCTGAGCACCAGGTCTGAGCACCCGGTCCGCGTCTCCAGAACCGGTCTCCAGAACCTGAGCACCGGAACCTGAGCACCAGACCCGCCGCACCGGGACCTGAGCGGCACGTCCTGATGACCGTGGCCTGAGCGCCTGAGCGCCTGAGCGCCGACGACGACGGCGCCGCGCGTCAGCCGATGCCGCCGGTCGCCCGGATGTTCTGGCCGGTGAGCCACCGCGCGTCGTGCCCCGCGAGGAACGCGACCACGTCGGCGACGTCGGACGGCTCGCCGAGCCGTGCCAGCGGCGACATCTGCGCGGCCATCTCCAGCGCCTCGGGCGGGTTGGTGCCGCGCAGCAGGTCCGTGTCGGTCGCGCCGGGGGAGACCACGTTGGCGGTGATGCCGCGTATCCCGAGCTCGCGCGCGGCGACGTACGTCAGCTGCTCGATCGCGCCCTTGCTCGCCGCATACGGCGCGATGCCGGGGGCCGACCGCACGGTGTTGAGAGTCGAGATCGTGATGATGCGGCCCCCGTCGCGCATCTGCCGGGCGGCGTACTGGAGCAGCAGGAACACCGTCCGCATATCGGTTGCCAGGACCTTGTCGAACAGGTCCGGGTCGAGGTCCGCCAGCGGCGTCGGGACGAACGCGGTCGCGGCGTTGTTGACCAGGATGTCGAGGCCGCCGAACTCGGCCTCGGCCTCGCGCACCAGGCGGTCCGCGGCGTCCGGCTCGGTCAGGTCGACCTGCACCGCCCGCACCTTGCCGCCGTGTTCGGCCACGCAACGGACGACGTCCTCGGCGGCGGCGTGGCTGGTCGCGTAGTTGAACAGCACGTGCGCGCCGTCCCGGCACAGGCGTTCCACGATCCCGCGGCCGATCCCGCGCGAACCGCCGGTCACCACGGCCGTCTTGCCCTCCAGCGATCTGCCCTGCGGTGTCTGGTCCTCCGGCATGGGAACTCCCCGAGTCACGTGCGGACAACGTCTCCCAAGCCCTGCCCACGGTGATCACAGGTCATGCCGTCGGGCCGGGCCGCGTCGGCGGGGAGCGTACCGCCGCGGCCGCCCCGCCACTCAGGTCAGCGTGTCGGCGCGCATCACCAGGAGCAGCACGGTCAGACCCGCGACGGCAACCGCCGCGCGGAAGGGCACGGTCGAGTCGGCGTCCGGGACACCGACGCCCAGCCCCGCGGTCGCCGCCGCCGCGGCCAGGACCGCCCAGTCGGTCGGCCGCGCCGCGCCGGCCGGGCCGAGGGCCATGGTGGCAACGGCCGTCAGCAGCACGGCGGGTGCGATGCGCCGCACCCGGGCCGCACCCAGGCGGTGCGGGAGACCGCGTACGCCCGTCGCCCGATCGGCGTCCAGGTCCGGCAGCACGTTCACCAGATGCGCACCGACCCCCAGGAGCGCCGCCCCGGACACCGCCCACCACGCCGGCCACGGCGCCCCGGGCAACCCGAGGGTGACGAAGGCGGGCAGCACGCCGAACCCCACGGCATAGGGGAGCGGCGACAACACCGTGCCCTTCAGGCCCAAGTCGTACGCCCAGCCGCCGAACACCACACCCGTCAGATGCGCGGCCGCCGCCTCCCGGCCGCCCAGCAGCGACAGCGGTACGCACGCCGCCAGCGCCGCACCTGCCGCCAGGCCCAGCGCCCGCGGCGACAACTCGCCCGTGGCCGCCGGTTTGTCGAACCGCCCCGCCACCGCGTCCCGCCGAGCGTCGACGGCGTCGTTGCACCATCCGACGGAAAGTTGTCCGGCCAGCACCGCGGCTCCGACGCCCGCGGACCCGGCGGTGCCCCGACCCGCACCCGCGGCGACCGCCGTCACCATCGCGGTCACGGCCGCGGACGGCAGCGGGTGGCACGCGCGGGCCAGCGCACGGCAGTTCGCGGCGAGGCGCCGTACGCCCGAGGCCGGTCGCGCGGTGGGCGCGCCGGGCGCGGGAGACCGCGGCACGCCGCCGACGCCGTACTCGAGCGCCGCCTCGACCGCGGCCGAAACCCGACGCGGAAGGCCCCGCGCCCGACGCGGCGTGCGTCGGACGGCCGGGGAGGGGTATTCGCGCATGGCCGCAAAGGTACTCAACCGCCACCCTTTTCGCGTTTCGACCCGACGGGAAGGACCCGCCGATGTGCCGCACATGTCGGGAACACAGCGTGGGAACAGTCGCCATAGACCACGCCACGCCGCCACCACGTGCGCTGCCGACCGATCCGGAGGCCCGCGCGGGCCACGCCGCCGGCACCGCGCCCGAGGCGGCCCCCGAAGCCGCGCCCGGGATCGCGTTCGAGGCCTCGGTCGCGGCTGCATCCGGGACCGCGTCCGGGACCACGCTCGGGACCGCGCTCGAGACCGAGACCGCGCTCGAGACCGAGACCGCGCTCGAGACCGAGACCGAGACCGCATTCGAGACCACGCTCGCGGCTGCGCCGGCGCCGACGATCGCCGCGGTCCAGACCGCCCTGCCCGCACACCGCTACCCGCAGCACCGCCTCACCGACCTGGTCGGCGACCTGTGCCTGGCACCGGGCGCCGACCGTACCGTCCTGCGCCGCCTGCACGCCGCCGCCGGGGTCCAGACACAGCGCCAGCAGGTCGCCCGAGTCGAACTCGTAGAACGTGGGCGAGCGGGCCGCGTTGAGCATCGGGATGAAGCGCTCGGGGCGGTCGGTGCCC
>NZ_JBEZFP010000263.1:0-3381 GCF_040649515.1 Streptodolium elevatio | reverse complement strand
GTACCGTCCGCAGCGCCGATTCCGGGGAGTTGCTGCACGCCACGTGTCGGGGACCGCCCGCCAGGAGCAGGGGACGTACTGCCGCCCGCAAGGGGCGGGATCTGCCGCGAAGCCGTCAGAGGCGCGCGACACCGTCGCGGCGCGCGGCCTCGGCGACCGCGAGGGTCACCGCGGGCGCGACGCGCTCGTCGAACGGACTCGGGATCACCTTGTCGGCGGAGAGCTCGTCGGCGACGACGGCCGCGAGGGCCTCGGCCGCGGCGACCTTCATGCCCTCGGTGACGCGGGTCGCACGGACCGACAGGGCGCCGGCGAAGACGCCCGGGAAGGCCAGGACGTTGTTGATCTGGTTCGGGTAGTCGCTGCGCCCGGTCGCCACGACCGCGGCGTACTTCTGCGCGACCTCCGGCATGATCTCCGGGTCCGGGTTGGCCATCGCGAAGATGATCGCGTTCGGCGCCATGGTCGCCACGACCTCCTCGGGGACCTTGCCGGCCGAGACGCCCAGGAACACGTCGGCGCCTTCGAGGGCGACCTCGATGCCGCCCTTGAGCTTGGCCTTGTTGGTGAGCTCGGCGATGAGGCGCTTGATCGGCGTGAGGTCCTCGCGGCCCTCGTGCACGATGCCGCGCGAGTCGACGACGCACAGGTCGCCGATGCCGGCCTCGATGAGGATCTTGGCGATCGCGATGCCGGCCGCACCCGCACCCGAGATGACCGCGCGCAGGTCCTTCAGCTCGCGGTTGGTCACGATGGCCGCGTTGCGCAGCGCGGCGAGCGCCACGATCGCGGTGCCGTGCTGGTCGTCGTGGAAGACCGGGATGTCCAGGCGCTCCTGGAGGCGGCGCTCGACCTCGAAGCAGCGCGGCGCCGAGATGTCCTCCAGGTTGATGCCGCCGAACGACGGCGCGAGGCGCACGACGGTCTCGACGATGTCGTCCACGTCGGTGCAGTCGAGGGCGATCGGGACCGCGTCCACGCCGCCGAACTGCTTGAACAGCAGCGCCTTGCCCTCCATGACCGGCAGGGAGGCCTTGGGGCCGATGTCGCCCAGGCCCAGGACCGCGGTGCCGTCGGTGACGACGGCGACCGTGTTGGCCACCCAGGTGTAGTCGTTCACCAGGTCGGGGTTCTCGGCGATCGCGGTGCACACGCGGGCCACGCCCGGGGTGTACGCGAGGGACAGGTCGTCCTTGTTCCGGACCGGGACCGTCGACCGGATCTCCAGTTTGCCGCCCCGGTGCAGGGCAAACGCCGGATCGACGTCGTCCGGTGTGGTGCTCTCGGCCGGGATGATCTCCGCTGCCACAGTGACCCCTTTGTCAACGCAGTGAGTAAGTGGTGCAGCTCCTCAAGCGATGTACGCCACGACCAGGGGTAGACGCCCGGGGGTGGACCTACATCGAGCACGGCTGGATGCTGCCTGCCTCGCCGGGACCGGCGCTGCTGTCCGCGCACGCAATCCGACGAGGGTACGGGGGTCACCCGTGACATCTAGCTTTCCACAACCCCCGAGCGGCGGTACGTCGGGGCGATGACGCTGCCCTGAAGGCGGAATTGACCGTGGGTGTACGCGCACCGCCCTTGGCCGCCAAAGGTACTGCCACGGACAGTAGGGTGGGTGTAACCGCCGCCACACCTGGTGCCGCGAGAATCCGCCTTTGCGCGGCCCTTCGCGGTGCTCCGTGGTTTCCCCCGGTCCCCGGGGCTCCGAGGCGGCGGTCCAACCAGCAGTCCAGCCAACAGTCCAGCGAACAGTCCAGCGAACAGTCCAACCAGCGGTCCGCCCGGGCGGACCCCCGCCGGGAGGCGCACCGCAGTGGAGCTCGCGGCGTACGCCGACTACGCGGTCCGGCTGGTCAACACCGAGGCGCCCGGCCGGGGCACGGACGACCTGCGGACCACCGCCGACATCGCGCGGCTGCTGGACGCCGTGGGACGGCCGCCGTCGCGGGTGACCGAGTCGGACGTACCGCGGCTGCGGGCGGTCCGGGCGCGGCTGCGGGCGGTCTTCTCCGACGCGGTCGCGGGGCGGCACGACGACGCGGTCGCGACACTCAACGGACTGCTGGCCGAGTATCCGGTGCACCCGCGCGTAACCGGGCACGACGGCAAGCCGTGGCACATCCACCTCGCCGACGACCAGTCGGGCGCCGCGGAGTCGTTCGCCGCGGTGGCGGGCATGGGGCTCGCAGTGCGCATGACGTCGTTGGGCGTGGACCGCCTGGGCGTGTGCGACGCGGCGCCGTGCCGGAACGTGTTCGTCGACGGCTCGGCCAACCGGTCGCGGCGCTACTGCTCGGACCGCTGCTCGACGCGGGCCAACGTCGCGCAGTTCCGGGCCCGCCGCAAGGCGCGCGCCGCGGACTGACGCCTCGTCATCCCTCGAACGGGTTGTCGGTGCCGACGCGGCGCCACCACGGCCACGTCTTGCGGCGCACCGCGATGACGCGGGCGACCACCAACTCGTCGGGCACCGGCCCGAAGTGGCGGCTGTCGGTGCTGGGGTAGGGGTTGTCACCGAGCACCCACCAACCGCCGTCCCGGCGTTCGCGGACGCGCTTGAGCATGCCGACCTCGGGGCGGTCCGGGCGTACCGCCGCGACCACGTCACCCGGTCGGACGCGGGCTCCGTAGCGCACCAACACGCGGTCCCCGTCGACGAGATTGGGCAGCATCGACCCGCCTTCCACCTGGACCAGGCCCCAGGGAAACCGATGCCTGGCCGCCTCCGCGATGTCCGCCATGTCTTCTCCGTACTGGTTCTTCGTGGTCCGCCCGGGTCGCCCCGGGACACCGTTCACCCGAACACGCCCTCCCGGCAACCGGGGTGGCCGGGAAAACCGGCTCCTCCGGGAGTAGGGTCCCCGGTGGGAAGACGATCACAGAAAGGACTCTCATGTTCTCTCGTCTGTTCGCGCGTACGGTGACCGCCGAGGCGCACTGCGACCTCCCCTGCGGTGTCTACGACCCGGCTCAGGCCCGCATCGAGGCAGAGTCGGTCAAGGCCATCCAGGAGAAGTACCAGGGGAACGAGGACCCGGCGTTCCGCGCTCGGGCGATCGAGATCAAGGAGCAGCGCTCCGAGCTCGTCAAGCACCACCTGTCGGTGCTGTGGAGCGACTACTTCAAGGCCCCGCACTTCGAGAAGTACCCCAACCTGCACACCCTGTTCAACGACGCCGTCAAGGCGGCGGGCGCGGGCGGCACCAAGGGCTCCAACGACCCGGCCACCGGCCAGCAGCTGCTCGACCTGATCGCCCAGATCGACTCCATCTTCTGGGAGACCAAGAAGGCCGCCTGACGCCTCAGGCCGCCTGACCTGCGGAGGCACACGCCGCAGGTCCCCGGTCCGCCCCCGGTCCGCGGACTCCGTGTCGG
>NZ_JBEZFP010000262.1:0-3406 GCF_040649515.1 Streptodolium elevatio | reverse complement strand
CCCCACCGCGCCCGGGACCGCCCGCCCCACCCGGCCACCTACCGGCTGTCAGCGGCCGAAGTGGGCGCTGCGCGCACTGTTCGTGACGACCGGCGCGGTCGGCCAGGCCGCCGCGCACGCCGAACGGCCGGCCGCCGACGCCGCGCAGCGCATCGGCGCGATGGGCCTGGCCGCCCCGGCGGAGGAGCACGTGTGCGCGACCTGATCGGGGTGCGGATCCGCGCGAACCTCGCGCTCACACACTGACCCGCGAACACGTCGACGGCGCCGGGAGAATGACCCTCCCGGCGCCGTCGACGTTGGAGTGCCCAGTCCTTGGAACTTGTCGCTGCTGGTCAGGGCATGCGCGGGAAGCGACATGCGCCTGCGCGCCGTTGGGTCCGGGGTCGTTGTGGCGCGGGGCCGAACGGTGCTGGTGGCTCGCGGGTCGATGGTCCGGACGGATGGTGCCGATGCGCCCGCCAGTGCTGCATGGTCGTGTCGTGAGGCATCGGAAGAATTAACCCACAAAATGGTTGGGACCGTTGTGCCCTTGACTCCCTGCGAGGACTGCCGTGCCCGTGTTCCGCCGCCTGCTGCCCGCCGCGTCCGCCGCCGCGCTCGCCGCCACCCTGCTCACCCCCGTACCCGCACCGGCTGCCGCCGCCGAGATCCCCACAGTCGTGACATCCGAGGAGTCCGGGAACGGTGAACTCGCCGAGGCGACCTGCCCGGAGGGCATGGGCATGGTCGGCGGCGGCTACCACGTCTACCCCTTCGCGACCGGCTTCGGCCAGGTCGCCGACTTCATCAAGGTCAACGGCCCCAGCGCCACCCAGCACGACACCTGGCAGGTGCAGCAGCTCCACGGTCCCTCCACCGCGTACGTGATGTGTCTGTCCAGCGCCCACAGCCCCGGCGTCGTCCGGACTCAGAGGTCCGAGCCCGGCAAAGTGGCCTACGCGACGTGCCCGGAAGGCACGGTGCTGTCCGGCGGCGGATATGCCGCCGACCCGGCCGTCACCGGAGTCGGCCACAACGCGGACGAGATCGCCACCAACGCCCCCTCCGCCAGCGTCGCCAACACCTGGGTCGCCCGCATGGCGTACGGCCGGGTCTCCGCCCTCGCCATGTGCACCATCTAACCCACCCCACCCGCCGCGTTCCCCAGCGACTGCCAGACGCCCGCCACAGCCTGACGTGCAGTTCAGGGAAAAGCTCTGACGGCAGCGGCGCGGCGGACCTCACCGGTGCCGCCTGCGCCCGCTGTCGGACTGAGCGCCCCGCCGGGCCTACACGGCCGCCGCGAGGTCGGCGTCGCGGCGGCGCATCCGGCGCCTTCTGCGACTCCGCCGGCCTGCACGCGCTTGCTCCGCGGCCGCACACGCGCCGCCGACACCGGCGCAACCCTCACGCTGGCCCCGAGCAGGCAACTCGCCCATCTGCTACGGCTCACCGGCACCACCGACCTGTTCCCCACCGCCCCCTCCGCGGCCACCGCCTCAACGGCGGCCTGACCTCGGAGCGCCGCGGTGACCGACCGCCCCACCGCCAAAGCCCCTCCTGGACCGCGCACGCTGTGCACGTCGTCCGCGTGGCTCCGCACGGACTATGCGTCGGTCTCCACGATCGGGGCGGCAGCGGCGCTGGCCTTGATCGACTCGATGCCGTTGAGGCCGGCGCTCCTGGACGTGTACCCCTCGCCGAAGGCGATGATCTCGCCGTTCGCGGCCTTGAGCTTGACGTTTAACCTCGCAGCCGGTGGCCGTATCAGTTGATCTTGCCCGGCGCCCGCCGTGGCGCTCGGACGCGTCTCTGTAGGATCCCTGATCGTGGACGTTCTCACTTGGCGGAGCAAGATGGTAGCCATCCCGCCGGGGCAGGCAACACTGTCGGACCGGCGGACACAGCGCAGTTGGTCGGTCGAGATCCCGCCCTACCAACTCGGGGCGTTCCCGGTCACCCAGGCGTTGTACGCACAGGTCACCGGCCGGCTACCGAGCACCGCCCGTGGGGACCTGTTGCCCGTCGAGTGCGTTTCCTGGTGGGACGCGGCACGGTTCTGCAACACCTTGTCCCTGCGCGACGGGTTCACGCCCGCCTACCATTTCCGTGCCGACAGTGAAGACGTCGATTGGGACCCGTCCGCCGACGGGTACCGGCTGCCGACCGAAGCCGAGTGGGAGCACGCCTGCCGGGCCGGCACGAGCGGCCCGCGGTACGGGCCGCTCGACGAGATCGCATGGCACCGGGGCAACTCGCACGAGCGCATCCACGCCGTCGGCGGAAAGCGCCCCAACCCGTGGGGCCTCTACGACATGCTCGGCAACGTATGGAACTGGTGCTGGGACGTCTACGACGCCGAGGTCTACGGCACCTACCGCGTACTCCGCGGCGGCGGCTGGTTCGATGAACACTGGAGTTGCCGGGCCTCTGTCCGGCGCCGCAGCCACCCGACCTTCCAAGTCGACGACGTAGGTTTCCGCGTCGCGCGTTCCACCGCGTGACGCCGATGCGGTAGGTCACGCCCGGCCCAACGCGCGACCCGCTGGGCAGGCACGACTGAGTACCCACACGGGCGTACCAGTGACCTGCATCACCCTTCGTGCCCGAGACCGGCGTTACCCAGAGTTTGATGACACACGCGCAACCTCGATCACACAGGGTCACCCCACTTCCGCTATCGAACACATGTTCGACAAGGTCGCCTTGTCAGTCCTGCGAGTTAAGGTCTCGGATACTTCGTCCCCGTCAAGGACGCTACACGCCGCTGCACGATCGGGTGCGCCTGCCGCCGACGGCTTGGCACGGCCCGCCTTCAGCTGGTTGCCGGGCTACTCCGGCGCTGTCGATTCCCGGGGAGGTGAGGTGTCGAGGATCGGTCTCGCCCGTGTGTGCGTGCCTACGAGCTCGGGCCGGGCTCTATGGCGGTGGCGATCGTGGACAGCACCTCGTCGAGCGTCGTGACCGTGGTCGCCGGGAGGTCGTCGAGTTCCCCGCGGTCGAGGGCGACGGCGTAGATCTCCTCCAGTGTTCCGGCCAGTGGACGCAGGTCGTCGCGCACCGGTCCCGGGTCCAGGGATTGGACGGTGAACTCGATGTCGTCGACGAGCCGGCGGAGGGAGGTCTTTCCCTCGCGGAACTCGGCCACGCTGTCTCGGATGTAGCCCAATCGCGCTTGATGCGTTGCCATCTTGCGGTTCTCCGTTCCCACGACCGTCTGGAGCGTCTCGCCCCGAACATGCACACGATAGGTCGGAACCAATAGCTTCCTGCCGACTGATCGAGGCATGACCGGGCCTTGAACCTGCCGCGTAGTGCGAGATCAGGCTTAAGACGTCGTCTCATTTGGTGAGTCGGCGGTAGCAGATGAGGGTGCACGCGATGGCGGTGAAGGCGAGGAAGTGCTCGGCTTTGCGTTCGTAGC
>NZ_JBEZFP010000261.1:0-3624 GCF_040649515.1 Streptodolium elevatio | reverse complement strand
CCGGCCAAACCCAGGCCGAGCTGCGGCCCGCGCCTTGCGAGCGCACGCACCACGGCCCGCGGGCTGTCCGACGCGAATTTGAAGACACTCCCTAGAACCAGCCGCGGCGCTGGCCGACCTCGTTGAGCCAGCCATGCAGGTACGCCGCCCAGTCCGTGCCCTCGACCGCGCCGTGGTCGATCGTGAAGTGCCGGTACGCGTCGCTGCCCTCGCTGATCAGGCCGCCCTTCTTGTCGACCTCGAGGATCACCTCGGTCGCGTGCTCGTCCGAGATGAACGTCAGCTCGACCTCGTTGATACGCGAGTACTGGCCGGAGGGCGTGAACTCGATCTCCTGGTAGAAGGGCAGCCGCTGCCGCGTGTTGCGGATGTGGCCCTTCTCCAGGTCCGCGCCCTTGAAGTGGAAGCCGAGGTTGCCGAACGCGTCGAGGATCGCCGACTGCGCCGGGATCGGGTGCACGTTGACCGGGTCCAGGTCGCCCTTGTCGATCGCCCGGTCGATCTCCAGCTCGGTACGCACCCCGATGCTGGTGCCGCGCAGCTGCACGCCCCGGAACACCGTCACCGGCGTCTCCCACGGGATCGGCAGCTGGAACTGCACGTCGTGCGTGGCGCCCTCGCGGAGCTGGAACCCGCCGCCGACCTGCAGGCGCGCGAAGTCCTGGTTGACCTTGTACTCGCCGTCCTCGGTCTCGACCTCGACGACCGCGCGGAGCTCGACGTACAGCCCCTCGATCGTCTGGTCGACCTTGCCGCCCTGGATGCGGATGACACCCTCGGCGACGCCGCCCGGCGTCACGTCGGGGCGGTAGAGCTCGGTCTCCACCGACGCGCCGCCGGCCCCCATGCTCGCCATGAACTTCTTGAACACCATGGATGCTCCCTGGCCTACACGTGATCGTTATGACTCCCCGTCGCCGTAGAGTCTGGCCCATGCCACCCGCCCCCCGTCGCGCTCTGCCCCGATCCTTCTTCGACCGGCCGGTCCTGGACGTCGCGCCCGACCTGCTGGGACGGCTGCTGGTGCACGAGACCGACGACGGCCGTACCGTGCTGCGGATCACCGAGGTGGAGGCGTACGACGGGGGCGTCGACCCCGGATCGCACGCCTACCGGGGGCAGACACCGCGCAACAGCGCCATGTTCGGACCGCCCGGACACCTCTACGTCTATTTCACGTACGGAATGCACTTCTGCGTCAACGTCGTCTGCGGACCTGACGGCAAAGCTTCCGCGGTGCTGCTGCGGGCAGGGGAGATCGTCGAGGGCGTCGGGCTCGCGCGTACGCGGCGGCCGGGCGCGAAGCGCGACACCGAACTGGCACAGGGGCCGGCCCGGCTGACGGTCGCACTCGGGATAGGACGCGAGCACGACGGGGTCGACGCGTGCGCGCCGGGGACGGCGTTCCGGCTGCTCCGGGGAACGCCGGTGGAGCCTGGCATGATCCGTAGCGGGCCGCGTACCGGTGTCGCGGGCGACGGCGGGGACGGCGAGCGGTATCCGTGGCGGTTCCATGTAGCCGAGGACCGGACGGTGAGCCCGTACCGCGCCCACGTGCCGCGCGTGCGACGGAATCCGGTTCGCGCGGCGGCCGACCCGTCGGGCACGCTGTAGGCGGCGCGCCCCACGCGTACACACGTACACGTACAGGCGTTCAAGAGTTGCCTGGACACTTCGAGAACACATGAAGAGGAGACGAGCCGCCGTGACCGACATCGTGGACGACCTGAGGTGGCGGGGGCTGATCGCCCAGACCACCGACGAGGACGCATTGCGCAAGGCGTTCGCGGAGGGTCCCGTGACGGTCTATGCGGGCTTCGACCCCACCGCCGCGAGCCTGCACGTGGGGCACCTGACGATCGTGCTGACCCTGCGTCGTCTCCAGCAGGCCGGAAACCGGCCGATCGCACTGGTCGGCGGGGCGACCGGGCTGATCGGCGACCCGAAGCCGTCCGCGGAGCGCCAGCTCAACGAGGCGTCGACGGTACGGGAGTGGACGGACCGCATCCGCGGGCAGCTCAGCGCCTTTCTCGACTTCGAGGGAGAGGCACCGACCACCGCGCTCATGGCGAACAACTTCGACTGGACGCACGACCTCAGCGCCATCGACCTGCTGCGCGACATCGGCAAGCACTTCAGCATCAACCAGATGCTCGCGCGTGACACGGTCAAGTCGCGGCTCGGCGGCGAGGGCATGTCGTACACCGAGTTCAGCTACGTGCTTCTGCAGTCGAACGACTTCCTGGAGCTCTACCGCCGGCACGGCTGCACGATGCAGATCGGCGGCAGCGACCAGTGGGGCAACATCACCGCGGGTCTGGACCTGATCCGCCGGGTGACCGCCAACCAGCCGCACGGCTCGGCACACGGGCTGACCGCCAATCTGCTGACCAAGGCAGATGGCACGAAGTTCGGAAAGACCGAAGGGGGTGCGGTGTGGCTCGACCCCGAGCTGACGACGCCGTACGCCTTCTACCAGTTCTGGCTCAACTCGGACGACCGCGACGTGTCCCGCTACCTGCGGACCTTCAGCTTCCGGTCGCATGAGGAGATCGAGGAGCTGGAGCTCGCGGCCGCCGAACGGCCGGCGGCCCGGGCCGCGCAGCGGGCCCTCGCCGAGGAACTCACCACGATGGTCCACGGCGCGGACCAGTGCGCGGCAGCCGTCGAGGCGAGCAAGGCGCTGTTCGGCCAGGGGGACCTGACCGCACTGGACGCCGCGACGCTGGCGGCCGCGGTCGCCGAACTGCCGTCGGCGCAGGTCGCCGAGCTGCCGAGCGTGGTGGACGCGCTGGTCGCGACCGAACTGGTGGCCAGCAAGTCGGCGGCGCGACGCACCATCAAGGAGGGCGGTGCGTACGTGAACAACGTGAAGGTGACTGGTGAGGACGCGGTCCTGACCGAGTCCGACCTGCTGCACGGCCGCTGGGCGTTGCTGCGCCGCGGCAAGCGCAACCTCGGTGCCCTTGAGGTGACCGGCTAGCCGGTCGGCTGCACGGTTGCCCGCAGATCGGCTGGACGTTCAGCCCGACGGCCGGTTGGATGGCCCGTTGGACGGCCCACGAAGTGGGCTGACCTGCACGGGACTTCGTACGTGATCAAGCCGGGCCGGCGAACTTCAGGACGAGTTCGCGGGCCCGGCTTGACTCGTCTCGCGGACTCGTCTAATGTCTTCCAAGTCGCTCGTTCGGGAGATCCGGACAGATGCGCCCTCCGTGAACCCCCTTCTAGTGCCGCATGCTTCGTCATGCGCCTGAAGCCGGTGCACGTCCGTGGCGCGATGGCCGGTCCCGCAGCGACCATCACATCGAAGCGAATCGAACGGAATCGTTCAAACGATTTCCGTGCGCCCTTCTTTGTGTTGCCCGAATTTGTTTTTCGCGTGCGTTTAGGCAATCGCGGGAAGTGGTTCGGAACCCCGCGGAAACCTGCTACGGTGGATGCATCGAGAACGCCGGATGCGCGGCTTGCTCAAAGGCTCGGAAGCGAGTTGAGAGCGGGAAAACGGATCTGGTAGGCTCGAAGAGCAGAAAGAAAAGCAAGAACAAAGAAACACCGAAGAGCGTAACGCCCGGAGAGACCGGTGAAAGGGTCTCGAAGGAAGCGTCCGTTCCTTGAGAACTC
>NZ_JBEZFP010000260.1:0-3688 GCF_040649515.1 Streptodolium elevatio | reverse complement strand
CCTGCTCCTGGACAGCCTGCGCGACACCCGCGCCGCGAACGTCGCCCGCGCGCTCGCCGTCGACGCCCTCCGCACGGCACTGCACGGCAGCTGACACGACGCCGAGTACCCCCTCCCTACCGGCCGGGCCGGGTCCCGGCGCCAACGTGGCGCAGGCGGGCCCGGCTTCGTCGTGCCGCGGCGGCACCGTCGGCGTTCCTGCGCCACCTCATTGTTGACGGTGCTTACATCCCCGGTTAGCCTACCTATGTATGCACCGCTCACATGTAGAGGAGTCAGTCGATGTCATCGCCCCAGCAGGACACCGTCGAGGTCGACCTGGGCGGCCGTGCCGTCACCGTCCCCAAGGGCGGCCTGTACGACCGGTACCGGATGGACACCGATCTCGACGAGGTCGCCCGCGACCCCCGCGTCAGCGGCGTCGACTTCTTCCGGCGCCTGCCGAAGACCCGCGTCGACTCGCCGATCGGCAGCACGCTCACCCCGAACTTCTACTACCGCGTCTCGACGGCCCGGCTGACGATGCTGGCCCGCTCCCGCGCGATCCGCGGGCGCCTGCCCGCCGAGCTCGCGCCGCTGGAGGTCGCGCCGGGATTCGGGCTGGTCTCGGTCATGTTCTTCCGCTATGACGTGTGCGACATCGACTTTTACACCGAGGCCGCGGTCGGCGTCGCGGTCAGGCCGGCCCGGCACGGCGGCCTCGGACTGGTCGACCTCGCCGCCGCCCTGAAGAACGAGCACCTCGACTCGTACGTGCTGTCGCTTCCGGTGAGCACCGAGATCGCCCAGGTCCGCGGGCACGACGGCTACGGCTTCCCCAAGTGGGTCACCGGGCTCGACGTCGACATCGACACCGACCGGACCACCGCGCGCGTCGCCAACGACGCGGGCGGGACGGACGTATCCCTCGCGGTGCCCACCCCCGCCCAGACCGCGTATCCGAGCGGCGAGCGCGTGTCGGCCCTGACCTCGTACACGTCGATCAACGGCGCATGGCACTCGACGTTCAGCCAGACCAACGTGCTGTCCGCGGGCACCAAGCGCCGCCCCCGCAACCTCGTCCTCGAGGTCGGGGAGGGCCGCATGGCCGACGACCTGCGCTCGCTCGACCCGACCAGGACCGTGCGCCTCGACGTCATGACCGAGGGGCAACTCGCCCTGCACATGCCGGTCCCCGTCTCCGTCCCGACCCGCCGCTAGGCACAGGAGCCCGCCATGCCCACCGACCACGGCCTTCTCGACACCCACAGCCCGGTCCTGCCCGCATCGCTGACCGCGGACCTGATCGAGCGCCTGACCCGCCGCGTCGCCGCGGACGCGGACGCGACCCGGGTCACCACCGACGCCCCGTACACCGGCGCGCCGCTGGCTGACCTGCCCGTGTCGACGCCGACAGCCGTCGAGGACGCGTTCGCCCGCGCCCGCACCGCCCAGCGGGCCTGGGCCGCCACACCGCTGCGCGAGCGCGCGAGGATCCTGCTGCGCTTCCACGACCTCGTCCTGGCCCGCCAGGACGAGGCCCTCGACCTCATGCAGGCCGAGAGCGGCAAGACCCGCCGCGACGCGTTCCTGGAGGTGACCGACATCGCCATCACCTCCCGCTACTACGCGCGCGGCGCCGAGAAGCTGTTGAAGCCCAAGCGCCGCCGCGGCGCGATCCCGGTGCTCACCCACACCACCGAACTGCGCCACCCCAAGGGCGTCGTCACTGTCATCTCCCCGTGGAACTACCCGCTCAGCATGGCCGCCGGCGACGCCATCCCGGCGCTCATGGCCGGCAACGCCGTCGTTCAGAAGCCGGATACCCAGACCGCGCTGACCGCGCTGTGGGCGCTGGACCTGATGCACGAGGCCGGCCTGCCGGCCGACGTGTGGCAGATGGTCGTCGGCCGGGGCAGCTCCATCGGCGGCGCGCTGATCGACAACGCCGACTACATGATGTTCACCGGCTCCACCGCCAGCGGACGCCGGATCGCGAGCGACGCCGGCGCACGCCTCATCGGCGCGTCCCTCGAACTCGGCGGCAAGAACGCCATGATCGTCCTCGACGACGCTGACATCGACAAGGCCGCCGACGGAGCCGTCGCCGCGTGCTTCCCCTCCGCCGGCCAGCTCTGCGTCTCCATCGAGCGGCTGTACGTCGCCGAGTCCATCCGCGACCGGTTCGTCGCCGCGTTCGTCGCCCGCACCGAGAAACTGAAGCTCGGCGCCTCGTACGACTACAGCGTCGACGTCGGCAGCCTCACCAACCCGTCCCAACTGGCCACCGTCACCGCCCACGTCGAGGACGCCGCCGCCAAGGGCGCGACCGTCCTCGCCGGCGGCAACGCGCGGCCCGACCTCGGGCCGCTGTTCTACGAACCGACGATCCTCACCGGCGTCACCCCCGACATGACCGTGTACGAGCACGAGACCTTCGGCCCCGTCGTCTCCATCTACTCCTACCGCGACGTCGACGACGCGATTCTGCGGGCCAACGCCACGCCGTACGGCCTCAACGCCAGTGTCTGGAGCCGCAACGGCGCCCGCGGCCGGGCCGTCGCCGCGCGCGTCCACGCCGGCACCGTCAACGTCAACGAAGCCTTCGCCGCCGCCTGGGGCAGCATCGACGCACCCATGGGCGGCATGGGCGACTCCGGACTCGGCCGCCGCCACGGCGCCGACGGAATCCTCAAGTACACCGAACCCCAGACCGTGGCCCACCAGCGCATCCAGGGCTTCACCCCACCGGCACGCGTCTCACCCGAGACCTGGGCGGCCATGTTCACCGGCGCCTTGAAGCTCCTGAAAGCCGCACGTGTCCGCTGACCTTCCCGCCGCCGCGGTCCCCACGGCATCGACCCGTGCGGACACCGCGGCGGCGGTATCCACCACCCGCCCCGCAGGCCTGATGACCAGCGTTCCGACAGCGAAACCCAGGGCCCGGGCCCAGCCTCAGCTTCGCGCGCGGTCCCGAACCGCACGCACGAATGCCCCCGTTTGAGGACGGCAAGCGTGAGGAACGCGCCGGGAACGGCGGCAGCAGCGCCCCGCACGCCGGGCGCATCACATGCCACAACGCCGGCAGGACGTGTCGGAGGTCCCCGAGGCGACTCGGCCACCTCGAGCGCCTGACGGGCGACAGCTTCTCTCGCGTGATTCTCGGTGCTGCCCCTGAAGGGATTCGGCTGGTCCGCAAACCGGAACGGCCGTGGCAGGCCAGGCCGAGCGCCGGTCGGCAGGAACGCTCTGTGTCTTGCAGCAGTTCGTTCGCGCGGACTCCGTCGTACCGCGTCCGGTAGTGGCCGCGCTCGGCACGCTGGATGCCCGCAATCGGTGCTGACCATGGGACGTCGGGACCGCGTCGTCACACCGAACGGAACGCCGACCGCGGCGCCCTGTGCGTGGCGGGTCAGCCGACGTCGGCGACGAGTCGCTTGGCGAGCTGTTCGGAGGAGGCCGGGTTCTGGCCGGTGTAGAGGTTGCGGTCGATGACGACGAAGGGGCGTAGCGGCAGGCGGGACTTGGTGTAGTGGGCGCCGCTGTCGCGCAGGCGGTCCTCCAGCAGCCACTTGGCCTTGCGGCCGAAGCTGTTGAACTTCTCCTCGACGTTGGACAGGCCGGTCATCCGGTATCCGGCAAACGGCCACGATCCGTCGGCGTTCTGTGCGGCGAACGCCGCGGCGGGCGCGTGGCACAGCAGGGCAAG
>NZ_JBEZFP010000259.1:0-3709 GCF_040649515.1 Streptodolium elevatio | reverse complement strand
CCCGTCGAGTACGAAGCCAACTACTACCAGACAACCGCGAAACCCCACGTCACAGCAACCATCTGAGATCTCCATCAAACCCGGGGCGGTTCAAGTGCTTGAGCACGCCGGCGATCCACGCCTCGCGAAAGTAGCGACCAGTTTCGACGTCCAAAACGGTTCCTCTCGCATCTCGCCGATGGCGTGCCTCCGCTGTTCAGGTGATCTTGGCGCCGCTCGGAGCCAAGAGGCGGCCCCGTTCGTATACAGAGCGAGCGTTGGAGTTGCGCAAGTAGGGACGCAGAGCCGCCAACATGGCGTTGACCCGATCGTCGCACCGGCCAGACTGGACATGCGCATAGCCGTCGAGGGCCCAGTGCCAGTCTCGGCACGCCTCTTCGAGTCGCCCCAGTTCAAGTTTGCGTTCGGCGCCCAGCGCGGTCCGTAAGACCTTGTAACGCTGGTAGCTGTCATGTCGAGCATGGTTCGACTCATCCAGATGAGTCACAGACTGCTCGCGATCTCCGAGTTCGTAGCGCACTTGGGCAAGGTGGTAGCTCAGTGACGACGGCGCATACGAGCCGAAGGTCTTCGCCTGCGCCTCGGCCCGTTCCATGGCGACCTCGGCTTCGCCGATCTTCATCAGTGCGGTGTTCCGATCACCGGTCGCTGCGGCGGCGTGGGCCTGCTGTCCGGCGAGGAACGCTCGCATGCGCGGACCCGCCTCCGGGGAGGCCGCAGACGCAGCGTCCGCGAGTTGAAGCGACAGCTGTGCGTGTCCCAGATTGACGGCCTGGACACTCATCCCCCGCAGCGTCGTGCAGTACGCCAAGTGGTCGGACGCAGCCAACGTCAGTTCCAGGGCTTTGATGTAGTAGCCCTGGGCGAGACCGTCCGACCGCTCGTCCATCGCCATGTACCCCGTCAGGTAGCAGTGGTCGGCGGCGGCCGACAGCATCGCGCGACGCACGTCCGGCGGCGCGTCCGCCCGCAGGTACGGCCCGATCGTGTTGACCAGGAACGCCGCTGCCATCGGCCGCGCGGCGCGGCCTCCGAACCGGTCGTCGAGTTCGCTGATCTTTTCGGTCATCGCCACCACCGCCTCGACCTCGCGGTAGCCGATGCCTGTGTGCGGGTCGCGGCTCAGCCGTGCGAACCGGTCGATGTTGTCCGGCCACCCGGGCACCGCCACGGCCACCGAGTAGAGCCCCGCGCCCAAAACGGAACGACGTGAGGGGTCCATGTCTGCGCTCCCGAACTCGACCAACCCTGTCACGGTATCCGGGTCAGGCTCGGTCGACGCCTCGGCGGCGAGGGGAAATCCGGCCTCGCGCGCGGTGACCGGCCGGTGAAGGCGACGTGCAAACGTCTCGAGGATCACCGCACGGACTTGGGGCCTGGGCATGGTTCCGGTCAGCCAATGGCACACGGCCGAATCGTCGTAGCGGAGCCGAAGACCCGACTCCGTGCCGGTCCTGTTCACCGCACGCGCGAATTCGCCGTTGAGCCAACACGCCTCGGCGAGCAGATCCGCAAGTCCCTTGTTGGGACGCCGTGTTCGTTCGGTCATGTGCTCCCCCGACCGGCGATTCAAGGATTTCAACGTCACGGTTGCCGCCAACCGTACCGACATTCCGTGCCTGACTGTTCACTCTTTGTCAGCAGCTTCCGTTCGATCGACTAGGAGTCCCGATGACCGAACCCTCGCGCACGACGCACACGACGGATGCGGATCCCGGGATCGGCGCGATCCTGGACACCGTGTACGGGCCCCAGCGGGTCATGGACGTTCTCGACGCGGCGCAGGATCGGCGTACCGTCTGTCTGCGACCTGAACGCGGCGGTCTGGAGTGGACCATCGCGGCGGCCGAACTCGGGCGGGTGGCACGCGGCACCGACGACGGCCCGAGGACGCCTGTCCCGCAGGCCAAGAAGCAGGACGACTCCAACGAGGGTTCCAAGCACGGCGGCGGTGGGTCCGACGAGGGCGGGAACACGAGCGACGGCCAGGGCCCGGCCGACGGGAAGTAGGCAGATGACAGACGACATCACGCGGACAGCCCACCCTGACGAGTTGGCCGCGGCCTTGATGAAAATGGGTGCGCTGACCCCCGATTGGCTCCCTGCCTACCATGCCGTGCCGCGGCATCGGTTCGTTCCCGACGTGATCTGGCCGGGGCACGCCGACGAGAACCGCCAAGACGACCGCGTGATTCGTGGCGACGACCCCGAACTGTGGTGGCGCGCGGTCCACAGCGACGTGCCGATCACCACCCAGTGGGACGACGGAGCCTACGACGGTCCCGGGCGCGGCGCGATCCCGTCGAGTTCGAGCAGCATGCCTCGCATGGTCTTTCTGATGCTGGCCGCCCTCGAAGTCGAACACGGCCATCGCGTCCTGGAGATCGGCACGGGGACTGCGTGGAACGCGGCCCTGCTCGCCCACCGGGTCGGAGCCGGCAACGTGGTGTCGGTCGAGGTCGACGCCTCCCTGGCCGAGGAGGCCCGCAGACGGCTCGCCGGATTCGGTATGGATCCGATCCTCGTCGTCGGCGACGGCTCGCTCGGATATCCCGAACTCGCGCCGTACGACCGCGTCATCGCCACCTGCTCGATCGGGCGCATCCCGCCGGCGTGGATCGCCCAATCACGGCCGGGCGGGGTGATCGTCGCTCCGTGGGGGCCGACGTACGGCGGTGAGGGGATCGTACGTCTCACCGTTGCCCACGACGGTACGGCGTCAGGGCGGTTCACCGGCTCCTCGGCGTTCATGCGCCTACGGCAACAGCGGGTTGAGCGCCCGCCGTTCCGGGCGTACCTGTCCGAGCCGTGGCCGGCCGACGGCACCCGGAGTTCTACCACCCTGTCACCGGACGAAGTCGGCGAATGGATCGACATGTTCGCGATCGGCGTGCAGGTGCCGCGGATGTTCTGCCGCGTCGAACGGTACGACGACGGGTCCTACACGCTGTGGCTGTACGACACGGACGTCACGAGTTGGGCGACCGCGGACTACGAGCCGGACGCCGTCGAGTACGACGTGCGGCAGGCGGGCCCACGGCGCCTGTGGGACGAACTCGAGAGCGCATGGCGGTGGTGGGACAACCAAGACCGCCCGGACTTCGACCGCTTCGGACTGACCGTGGGACCGGCAGGCAACGAGCGGGTGTGGCTCGACCGCCCGGACAACCTCGTACCGAACTCGGTGCCGACGACGTAGGCCGTCACGGGTAAGTCATCGGTTAGATGGGCCCCAACCCGACGCTACGGTCGGGAGCGCGACGGGGCTCACCTCACGAGGCGGAACCCCACGTGCTTGGGCTCAACTCCGGCTCCGGCTCCATCTTCCGTTCCGGGACGCCGGGTTGGGCCCTCAACCCGGTACCGCGGTCAGGAGCGTGACGGGGGCTCACCTCACGAGGCGGAACCTCCACGGGGGTTGTGTTCGACGAGCGCAGCGAGGAGAGCGGCCGGAGGCCGCCATTTAGACTTTCCTGCGCCGGAGTGAGCGCCAGCGAACGCAGGTGAAGGAAAGTCAGCGGTCGGAGTGCACGTTTTCGTGACGGAGCGAGGAACGAGCGCAGTCACGAAAATGGGTGCTACGGCCGCGCTCAAACAAAAGCGCCACACCCTGACCTACGCGACACCGCCCGCCGCCACACCCTCGGGCGGCCACCGCACCTTCTCCATGCTGTCCGCCCTCACGCCCTACATCGCGGCGGCCGTGTGC
>NZ_JBEZFP010000258.1:0-3928 GCF_040649515.1 Streptodolium elevatio | reverse complement strand
CCGCTACGACAAGACCGCAACCTCCTTCACCGCCGCCCTCACCCTCGCCGCAACCCTCCTCTGGCTCCAACCACCACTTTGAAGACACGACCTAGCAGCCGCTCGAACGCGGGCTGCGCCGCTTGCGCCTGGGCGCCCTTTTCATCACTCCGGGCGGCCATCTCACGACCCCTTCCGCTTCGTACCGGACGACGAAGCCGTCCGGGTCGGACGGCGTTCCCGCCCGCTGCCGCTGGTGGTGCCGCTCCGACCGGCACCGCGCTTGCCCGATTCGGAGCTCTTCGTCGGCTTGGCGGTCGCGGCGCCGGAAGTCCTCGGCTTGGACTTTGCCGTGGCGGACGACCGGGACGACGGTTTGGACGACGACGGTTTGGACGATGTCGACTTCGACGCGGGCTTCTTGGCTGCCTGGGGCGCTTTGGGCGCCGACTTCGACGCCGACTTCGACGCCGGTTTCGACGCCGAGCCCGACGCTTTCGTGCCGGGCCCCGACCTGGCCGCCCCGGACCGGGCCTTGGGCGCGTCTTCCGACTTCGCCCGGGCCTGTGACGCGCGCTTGGGCGCGGACTTCGATCCGGACTTCGATCCAGACCGCGGCCCGGACTGCGATCCGGACTGCGACGCTGATCTCGACCGGGGGGATCCACGCGAGGGCGACCGGCCGCCGCTGTCATGCGAACGCGACTTGCGTTCTTCCGGAGCCCCGTCCGGTGCCTGGTCCTGTGTGCCTTCCTCGTTCTCCCGCTCGCCGCCGTCTCCCCCGAGCGCATGCGCACGACCCTCGATCCGGTCGGCGAGTGCGGTCGCCCGGCCTTCGACCGCGGCCTTGAGTGCCGACCGGCCGGCACGGGCGACGTCCTTACGGACCTGGTCCGTCAGCCGGGACACCGGCGCGGCTTCGCCGAGGCGCCGAGCGCCCTCGGCGGCGAGTTCACGAGGCCTCAGTTTGTAGTGCTTGGTGAGCAGATAGCTGCCTGCACCAAGAGCCAGTCTTCCCTTCTTCGTGCGGCCGAGCAGATAGCCCCCAGCTACGGCGGCGGCCAACGTGGCCCTGTTCGTCATCGTCACTCCTCAGCAGATCGTCTGCTCCCGGCGGCGCGCACCCTCTTCGAGTCGGTCCAGCAACTCGTCCTCGTACTCGTCATAGGTCTGTTCGTCGATCAACCCCGCATCGAGGTCCCGGTGCAGCGCCGCAAGTTGCGCCTGGACCACGGCCGGGTCGTACAGTTCCCGCTCTGCTGTCTCCTCGACGCAGCGCGCGATCCATGCCACTCCTTTGACCGGCGCAAGCGGGAGGGTGAGCAGTCCGGTGAGCAGTCCCATGGCTCCTCCTTCTCCTCACACCGCGACTTCAGGGGACGCGAAGCTGTACGTGGGCAGCGGACCGGTGCAGCGAAGTTCCACTCCTGGGCCGATGTCGCCCCGCAAGCCGTCGACAGCGGCAGCAAAAGCCGCCACGCCCGTCTCCTGAACCAGGAAGGAAATGTTTGCCGCATGGCCCTCCAGCGAGGGACCGGGGCGATAGGCGACTGCGTAGGGGGCCAGGACTTCGACGACGCGCTCCTCGATCGCGGCCGCATAGCGTGCGGTCGCGGCGGCGACCTTCTCGCCCAACTGCAGTTGGTCTTCGTACGACCCTCCGGTGCGGGTTCGCTCGCGCAGCGCAAGGATGTCCGGCTCCGTCGCGACGATGTCGCCGAGCACGGCATCCAGGTCCAGCTCGGCCTTCACGTTCAGTTCCGTCTTGCCCGCGATACGGGTGAGCGCTTCGCGGTAGCCGGCGGCGTGCTCCGCCAAGTGGTGCGCCACGTCTCCGTCGCTCCGCACCACGGTGCCGAACTGCAGTGGCAGTACCGGCCCGTGTTCGGCCAGTTCGGTGAGTACCTCGTGATGTGCCGCCAAATCACGGCGCCGGGCTCGGAGATCCTCCGGAGCGTCACCGACGACGGCGGCAACGGATGCGGTGTCGTCCTCCGCCCGCAGGATGCGGAGTCGGCCGGAACCGCCGACCCCCGCAGCGCCGGTGGGGAGTGCATGGCCGGCTCGCACGACGGCGTATACGTAGGTGGCCATCACGACTCCTCGGCCGGCCTACGCCGCCGACGCGGGCGCTCGGGCTCAGGGGCGCGCGCCTTCTTCCTGCGCGGGGCCTTCTCGGCCTCGTCCTTCTCTTCGTCATCCTCGTCGCCGGTGCCGATCGCCTCGCGCACCTTGCCGCCGATCGCGTTCACCGCACCGCCGATCGCACCCTCCGCCTTCCCGCGGCTGCCCCCCTCGGTGACCTCGCCAATCATGTCGGGAAGCGTCGATCGGCGCCCGGTGTGCTCGAGATCGAGGCGGTTGGTGGCCTCGGCGAAGCGCAGGTATGTGTCCACGCTGGCCACGACGATCCGCGCGTCGATCTGCAGCAACTCCAGGCCCAGCAGCGACACTCGGACGAACACGTCGATGACGAGGCCCCGGTCCAGGATCAGATCGAGGACGTCGTAAAGGTTTCCGGTCCCGCCTGCCTGCGTCCCGCCGGACGCCGGCTGCCGGGACACCGCGGGCTGCAGTGGAGAACCCATCTGCCTCACCTTCCTCAGCCGCTTCCTCGGCCGCCAACCCCGATCTTGCAAACGCGTCGGACGCGTCAAGCACCGGTGTCGCCCCGCCGGAACCGCGCCACCCGGCGGTACTCCTTCAATTTGCACTTCGGGTCGAGGAGCAGCTCGTACGTCGCCAGCAGGCGGACTTTCACACCGAGGGCGTCGAACCCGTAGCCGAGTTGGTCGCACCACTCGGGCAGGATGCGGCCCCACTGCGCCTGCGTCGCCGTTGGGCCACCGGCGGACATCGGGCCGGAGATAGTAACTGTGCTGCCCTCCTGCGTCCGGCTCGGGAGAGAAACACCCAGAAGGACCAAGTGCCGTGCGCGGCCTCAAGCGCGTACGAGGGTTGCGGACGCCGGACGCCGGACGGTGGACGGCGCACGCACCGCGAAGCGGCCACGCTCGACGACGCGCCACGGGGGCTCCGGCCGTCCCGCCTGGGTAACATCGGCGTGGAGTTCACCGCACAGCCGCGCGTAGTCGGCAACGATGCCCGCCAGCGCGGCATAGCCGTCCGCGAAATCGCGGCTGTCGTCCGCGTAATTGATCGAGCTACGCATGTCCAGGGCGGTGCGGGCCCGCGTCGCGAGGAGCTTGGCGAGCGGAATCCCCCGCCTATCCCTCTCCAGGAGGCTCAGTGCCTCCTTCGAGCCCTGGTAGTAGCAGCGGTACTTCTCGTGCAAACCCAACGCGTCGAAATCCATCGCATCGCCCGGCTTCCCCGAAACGGCTGCCCAACCGGCAGGAAGTTCGCTCGTGGTAGAGCTTCTCCAACCTAGCCTCGGCAGCGTTCCGGCGTACGCTGCGGTATCGAGGACCGCGCACGTCGGCTGACCCAGGTGTCCCCGCACAACTCATGCGCACTGCGATCCCGTCCCCCCACGACGACGTTCCCATGGGCGAGCCCGACCGGTAGAGGAACAGAAGGAACAGACACTCAACCCCCGAGTGACAGCCCCGCACCCCCGGCGCCAACCGGCACCCAGGAACGCGGCGTTCACCGATCGGGTGATGCCTTGGGCGGCGCGAACCCGTACGACCGTGTTCCAGCACCGCAGAACTCCGGTGCTGTCGGAGGGCTTTCGCGGCAGCGAAGCGGTCCGCGTCGACGGCGGAGGCACCAACGTGCTTGATCTTGGCCGAATTTACGATTCTGGCCTGTTCCATTCCGTCCCGGACAGGTCTACGGTGATTCGCCCCGGAGGGATCGCACGGCGCACCGGGCACCGGTGAGGTCTACGTCCGCGTACCCACCCGACCCGCGCGCGGCCTCCGGCACGGGCGGCCCCGCGGCGCGGACGCCTCCCATTGCGCCCGGGACTGCCCGCAGCGGTCGG
>NZ_JBEZFP010000257.1:0-4107 GCF_040649515.1 Streptodolium elevatio | reverse complement strand
GTCCGAAAGGACACGGCCGGTCCGGTCCGGCGGATCCTTCCAACCTTCGCGCGACGCGTACGCACGCGTCGCGCCGGCCACTCGGAGGTGGCACGCATGACCGCACCGATCAAGGACACAGCTCCCCAGCCCGAATCACCGGCGTCCGACGGCCAGGCCTGCTGCGCCGCGTCCGTCCGCATCGTCGGCCTGGACGACGTACCGCCCAACGTGCGCCGCGGCGGCGACCTCCGGGTCACCCTGAGCCCCACGACAGTCGGTTCGACCAGCGGGTTCATGGGGGTGGCACTGCTGGCCCCGGGCGAGACCATCTCGGAGCACTACCACCCGTACTCCGAGGAGTTCGTGCACCTGGTGCAGGGCGAGCTCGAGGTGGACCTCGACGGCGTGACCCACCAACTGCGGGCCGAGCAGAGCCTGATGATCCCGCGCGAGATGCGGCACCGGTTCCGCAACGCGAGCCGTACCGAGGCGCGCATGGTCTTCCAGCTCGCGCCGCTCGCCCCCCGGCCGGAACTCGGCCACGTGGACACCGAGTCCCCGGCCGACCCGGCCGAGCCGCATCCCGGCATCGGCGGCGCGACGTGAAGCACCGTGTGGTGGTCACCGGCGTCGGCGTCGTCGCCCCGGGCGGCGTCGGCGTGCCGGCCTTCTGGGACCTGCTGACCGCCGGACGCACCGCGACCCGGGGCATCACCTTCTTCGACCCGGCGCCCTTCCGCTCCCGCATCGCCGCCGAGTGCGACTTCGACGCCGCCGCATCGGGGGTCAGCGCGGAGCGGGCCGGACGTGCCGACCGCTACGTGCAGTTCGCACTCGCCGCCGCGGCCGAGGCGGTCCGCGACAGCGGGCTCGACCTGGGCGGCGAAGACCCCTGGCGCATCGGCGTGTCCCTCGGTACGGCCGTCGGCGGCACGACGCGCCTGGAGCACGACTACGTCGGCGTCGCCGTACGTCCGGACGGCGTGCGCTGGGACGTCGACCACCGCGCGGCCGACCCGTTCCTGCACCGCGCCTTCACTCCCGCGGCGCTCTCCTCCGAGGTCGCCGAGGAGTTCGGCGCGCGCGGGCCGGTGCAGACGGTGTCGACCGGGTGCACCTCGGGTCTCGACGCGGTCGGGTACGCCGCACACGCGATCGAGGAGGGCCGCGCCGACATCTACCTCGCCGGCGCGTCGGACTCCCCGATCTCGCCCATCACGGTCGCCTGCTTCGACGCCATCAAGGCCACTTCGACGCGCAACGACGACCCGGCGCACGCGTCGCGTCCGTTCGACGCGCACCGCGACGGGTTCGTCCTCGGCGAGGGCTGCGCGGTGCTGGTCCTGGAGGAGATGGGTCACGCGCTGCGGCGCGGCGTGCCGATCTATGCCGAGATCGGCGGGTTCGCGACGCGCGGCAACGCGTACCACATGACCGGGCTGACCCGTGAGGGTCTGGAGATGGCGGAGTCGATCAGCCGGGCCCTCGACGACGCCCGGCTCGACCCGACCGCCGTCGACTACGTCAACGCGCACGGTTCGGGGACCCAGCAGAACGACCGCCACGAGACCGCCGCCGTCAAGCTCGCCCTCGGCGAGCACGCCCGGACGACCCCGATGACCTCCATCAAGTCGATGGTCGGCCACTCGCTCGGTGCGATCGGCGCGATCGAACTGGCGGCCTGCGCCCTCGCGATGGCCCACGGCGTGGTGCCGCCCACCGCGAACTACGAGACGCCCGACCCCGAGTGCGATCTCGACTACGTGCCCGGTACCGCCCGCGAAGCATCTCTCGAGACCGTGCTGTCGGTCGGCAGCGGGTTCGGGGGCTTCCAGTCCGCCGTGGTCCTGGACCGCCGTTCGGTGGACGGACCGATCCGCTCGGGGAGTGCGCAGTGATGGACACGACACGACGCGCGGTCGTCACCGGAATGGGCGTCGTCGCCCCGAACGGCATCGGCACCGACTCGTTCTGGAAGGCCACGCGCGAAGGCACGCCGCGGCTGACCCGCATCACCCGTGACGGCTGCGACCACCTTCCGCTGACGGTGGCCGGGCTCATCGAGGACTTCGATCCCGTCGGCACGGTCGAGGACAAGTTCCTCGTACAGACCGACCGGTTCACGCACTTCGCGCTGCACGCCGCCGACCAGGCGCTGCGCGACGCGGGGACGCCGGACCTGCCGGAGTACGCGATCGGCGTGGCCACCGCAAGCAGTTCCGGCGGCGGCGCGTTCGGACAGCGGGAGCTGCAGAACCTGTGGGGCACCGGGCCCGAACTCGTGGGCCCGTACCAGTCCATCGCGTGGTTCTACGCCGCGAGCACCGGCCAGATCTCCATCCGGGGCGGCTTCAAGGGGCCGTGCGCCGTTCTCGCCGACGACGAGGCCGGCGGCCTGGACGCGATCGCGCATGCCGGGCGTTCGATCATGCGCGGCGCGGACGCCATGGTCGTCGGGGCCGCCGAGGCGCCGATCGCCCCGTACTCGATGGTGTGCCAGTTGGGCTACCGCGAGCTGAGCCGGGCCGACGACCCGGCGCGCGCGTACCTGCCGTTCGACGCCGCCGCCTGCGGTTTCGCGCCGGCCGAAGGCGGTGCGGTGCTGGTCCTGGAGGAGCGCGAGGCGGCGGAGCGGCGCGGTGCGGCGATTCGCGCCACGGTCGCGGGACACGGTGCCACCTTCACCGGGACCGACGACTGGGCAGCCTCCCGCCAGGGTCTCGCCCGCGCGATCGGGCAAGCGCTCGCCGAGGCCGGCGTGGGCCCGGACGAAATCGACGTGGTGTTCGCCGACGCCCTCGCGGTACCCGCCGCCGACCACGCCGAAGTGCTGGCGCTGGGCGACGCGTTGGGGGCGCATGCGGCGAACGTCGCGGTCACCGCGCCCAAGGCCGGCATCGGCCGCGCGTACTGCGGCGGACCGGTCCTGGACGTGGCCGCCGCCGTCCTCGCGATGGAGCACGGGGTCATCCCGCCCACCCCCGGGGTGTTCTCCACCGACTACGACATCGACCTGGTGACCGGGCGGGCGCGGGCGGCGCAGGTACGCACCGCCCTGGTGCTGAGCCGCGGCCTCATGGGCTGCAACGCCGCGCTCGTGCTGCGCGGCGGCGACGCCGGCCCGTGAACCCGGCACCAGGCACCCCACACAGCCACAACCGGGCAGCGCGACCGCGCTCACGCAAGACGACGAGACGACGAAACGACGAGACGAAAGGACGCGCCCATGAACGGGCCCTTCACCTATGACGACCTGTCGGCCCTGATGAAGTCGTCCGCCGGCATCACCGCGGACCCGCAGGAGCTGGAGAACAGCGCCGATTCGGCCTTCGCCGATCTGGGGCTGGACTCCCTGGGCCTGATGGCCGTCGTCGGCGACATCGAGCACAGCCACGGCATCCCGCTCGGTGCCGACGCCGAACGCTGCAAGACCCCCCGCGAGTTCATCGACCTGGTGAACTCCCAACTCACCTCCGGAGTATGACGCGATGTCCGGACACACCGACAACAGCATCATCATCAACGCGCCGTTCGACCTGGTCTGGGACATGACCAACGACGTCGAGCGCTGGACCGACCTGTTCACCGAGTACGCCTCGGTCGAGGTGATGGAACGCGACGGCGAGAAGGTCACGTTCCGGCTCACCATGCACCCGGACGCGGACGGCAACGTCTGGAGCTGGGTGTCGGAGCGCGAGCCGAACCGCGAACTGCGCACCGTGTGGGCGCAGCGTGTGGAGACCGGGCCGTTCGCCCACATGCACATCCGCTGGGAGTACCACGACGAGCCCGACGGTGTGCGGATGCGCTGGGTCCAGGACTTCGCCATGAAGGACACCGCCCCGGTGGACGACGCGTGGATGACCGACAACATCAACCGCAACTCGCGCGTCCAGATGGAGATCATCCGCGACAAGATCCAGCAGCGCGCGGACGAGCTCGGCCTGACGATCGCACCCAGCCCCATCGGGTGACGCGCTTCCTCGCCGACGGTCTGTAGGCCGGTGGGGGGGGGGGCGGGGGGGGGCGGGGGCCGGCGGCCGGGCGCGCGACCCGCGGGTTTGACCACCAGAAACAACAAGAACACCCGAACCGCCTGCTCCATCCGGGTGACCCTTGTCGGGG
>NZ_JBEZFP010000256.1:0-4118 GCF_040649515.1 Streptodolium elevatio | reverse complement strand
CGCAGCCCCGCCGCCATTTTAATGAGACGGCGAGCTCCGTGATCTAGACGGAATCTGGATCACTCTTTGCCTACTCGACGCTCTTCCGTTCTGCGGCCGGAGCCTCGTCGTGTGCGCGGGCGGACGCTCCGCTCAGCAGCCCCCGCGGCCGTCCAGCGGGAGGACGACCCACATCGTCTTGCCGCCGTCCTCGGTCGACTGCACCTCGGTGATCCCGTGCGCCTCGGTGATGACCTCGTGGACGACGCCGAGGCCGTCGCCGGGGCGGGCCGGCGGCCGCGGGTCGGCGTCGTGCACGCCGACCCCGATGTGCCCGTCGCCGAGCACCATCGTGAGGGTGAAGACCGGCGAGAGCCGGTCGGCGTTCCGCACCGAGTTGGCGGCGAGTTCGGAGACGATCAGGCGCAGGTCGTAGGCCAGGTCCGTGCCCGGGGACACGCCCCAGTCCGCAAGCGCCTCGGTGAGGAGCCTGCGCGCCTGCGGAATGGCCGCGGGGGCCGCGCTGAGGCGGGCCGTGCGGTGCCGGGCCCGCTGGTCGACAGTCATGAAGGTCCTCGCACGACGGGCGAACGGGCGGTCGGAGTCGGGCGGGACCGTCCCGCCGGGGGTTTTCGGGCGTGCGGACGTGCATCCCCACCGGTGCCGCGGCGCTCCGATGGGTCCGGGCCACCTAGCATGGCGCGCGCGGAGATCATGCCGCAATGCGTTCGTGCGACCGGCCTCCGTGCGCTGACCTGCGGCATCCGTTCTGCGCGGGTAGAACCCCGGGCCCCGTACGCTGCGCGGTGCGGCGCCGGGGACCGGGCGGGCGCGGGGCAGATCCGCCCGGCCCGGTGGTGTCCGGCGCCGCGGAACGGGCACTATCCCCCGCACCACCCCGAGCGAAGTGGACCCCTTGATGAGCGCCATGCGGTCGCGTACCTCCGGCGGCGGGGACGCGCGGGACCGCGGCCCCCGACCGCAGGTGCGCCGGCTGCCGTTCACGACCGCGTCCGGGGCGGTGGCGCGGGCGCGGACCTTCCTGCGGACCGCGATGCAGGCGTACGGCTGGCTCCCCGCACCCGACCAGGCCACCGAGCTCGCCGCCGACGACATCCTGCTCGTCGCCGTGGAACTGGTCACCAACGCCTGCCTGCACGGCGGCGGCCCGGTCGAGCTGCGCCTCGTGCGGCTGGACGGCGTGGTCCGCGTCGAGGTCGACGACCGCAGCGACCGCGTGCCGGAGCCGCGCAGCCCGTTCGAGGGGCCGCGCGCCGGCGGGCACGGCCTGCACATCGTCCGCAGACTCGCCCGGGAGTGGGGCGTGTTGGTGCACTCCGGCCCGCGAGGCCGCGCCGGGCGCGGGGCGCCCGGCAAGACGGTGTGGGCGGAACTGGCGGAGCCCGGCCTCCGCGGTGGGGACGCGGGGCCGGGCTCCGGGGGATGACGGTGGGCGCGGGCCATGCGGGGAACGCCTGCCGTCCGAGGTCAGACCAAGGTGAGCGTGAGGGTGCCGGAGTACGTGCCCGCCGCGGTGAACTCCGGTGTGGTGAGCGCGAGTCGGGCGTCCGCGGTGAAGGTGCCGCCCGACGCGCCGCCCGGGGCTCCCGGCGACTGCGTGCACAGCGCCGCGGCGGCGGTGCTGCTCAGCGGTCCGGCGGCGCCCGACGTCACCTGGCTCGGACTCCCGGGCAGCGCCGCACAGTTGGGCACCCAGGAGACGTTGCCGGCCGGAATCGCCGCCATCCCGCGCGCGTGTGCCAGGTCGGTCATCGTGCCGGTGAGCGACCAACCCATTCCGCCGCTCCGGGTGTCGTTCACGGTGAGCTGGTTGAGCGACGCCTCAAGGGTCTTGGCGGTGCCGTCGAGCGTCGCGCCGCCGAAGTCGACGGCGGTCCCGGTCTGCGTCATCGACAGGGTTCCCGCCTCGGGCGTGCCCGGCTCCGGCCCCGGTCCGGGGCCCGGGGTGACCGTGAACGCCGCGGTCGCCGTGCCGCCGTCGCCGGATCCCTCGCGCACCCGGATCGCCGTCGTCGCCGGGTCGGTGACCGGGAGGTCCGCGGTGAACGTGCCGTCCGGGCCGACCGGCACGTCGATGCCGCCGTCGAGCTCGCGGCCGTCGCCGGCCAGCGCCCGGACGGCGACGGAGCGGCCCGCGGTGAAGCCCGCGCCCGCCAGTTTGACGACCGTCCCGACCGGGCCGGCGGCGGGCGCCGCGGTGACCGTACGGGCCACCGCCCGCACGGCGACGGGCACCGTCTTCTGCGCGGTGCCGACCTTGACCCTGAGGGCGTAACTCCCGGGCGCCGCCGCCGGGTCGAGGGTGGCGGTGCCGGTGAGGCGGCCGTCGGCGACGGCCACGGTGTTCGCGGCGATGCCGGTGGCGCTGCAGCCGCCGCCGTCCGCCTGGCACAGCGAGACCTCGGGAGTCCCGGCGGGCCAGTCGGTGCCGTTGAGGGTGACAAGTCCGCCCGCCGCGACCGCGGTGAGGTCGGCCGCCAGCGTCGGTTCGGCGGTTGCCGCGGCCGGCGGCGCGGCCGGTGCGTCGTCCTCGACGGTGAGCACGGTGGACACCGCCACCGGCGAGGCCGGCGTGCAGCGCGTCTCGGCGTCGACGGGGCCGGTCCTGGTGAACCGCGCGAAGTCGCCGGGCGCGAGGCTTACTTGCCCGGCGGCGGTCAGCCTGAGCGTCCCGGTCATGTCGGCGACCTTGAGCGCGGATCCGGCGACCGCCTCGGGGTTCTTGCGCTCGCCCGCCACGGCGACGGTCCCGGCCTGCGCGCCGCCGACGACGATCTGACCCTTCGGCAGTGTCGAGTCGGCCGGCACCACGGCCGGTACGGGGGAGGGGGCGGTGCTGGGCGAGGTGGTCGGTGACGAGGTGGCCGGCGTCGAAGCGGGCGTCGTGTCGTTCGGGACCTTGGGGTACGTCTTCCACACCCAGGTCACTGTGACCTCGTCGCCGACCCGGTACGTGGACTTCGCCGGCCTGACCGTGATCTCGACGTCGAGCGGGGCGTCCGGGACGACCCGGGCCGGCGCCGTCGGGTCGACGCACTTCGCCGTGTACGGGACGGGCACCGCACCCGCGGGCGGGGCGGCGAGCACCAGGCCGGCCCCGGCCGCCACCAGAACCCCGGCGGTCGTCGCGGACGTCAGGCGCCCCCTGTGCAGCCTTGGCCGTGAGAACGACGCGAACACTGCGCTCCTAGTGGGCGATAAGAAGAATCGGCCACCGTATCCATGCGGAATTCCGGGCCGATGTCAATGCCCGATGACAAGAGATCTTGGTATCACGTGTCACCAGCTCCGGGTGGTCCGCACGGCGCTTCGTACGCGGTCCGCCGGATGGTCCGCGTCCCGCAAAGGAACCGGCCGGCCGGGCGCCGCACGGCATAATGCACGGCATACTGCGGGCCGCGAGGGTGCGATGCTTTTATAGCGGATTATCCAATAGGAAGTCAATGCCTGATGACATGTTGATCTTTACGACACGTGTCACCGCCCGGGGCTTTTAGTGCGCCGACAATACGCGGATTCCCGGTGCCGCAATTAACCGGGATATCCAGGGTTGACATTCATGTGGAACCGCGGATTCACTCATGGATGAGTATCGCCACGGCGCCCGGCGCCCGGCGGCCACTCCGATTCACCGCGCACCGTTCGTCCGCCCCACCGGTCGCATCCGTCTCGCGCACCCCGCGGCGGTCGGCGTCCCCCGCCGGGACGCAACAGACAGCACGTCGGCGCACCAGGCGGCGCACCGGTCGGCGCGGCAAGTGAGCGGAGCACGCCGGCGGAGCGGGCCGAGAACGACGCCAGGGAACGATGCCAGAGAACGCGGCCAGAGAATGCAGCCAGGGAACGCGGCCAGGGAACGAAGAAGGGAGTGCCCCCCGATGTCCACCGGCAGCACCGGCGACGCGGTCGACAGCGTCGACTCGGGGGCACTCCCGCCGCGGCGGACCCTCCACGGCCTTTCGCCCCGGTCGAGGCGCGCACACGCCTCGACCGGGCCGCCTGCGCCGGGGTTCCCCCGCTCGGGGCCGGGGCCCGAGCGGGGACAGCCCCGACGCGAACGACGGCCCCCGTACGCACCGCGTACCGGGGCCGTCGCCCAGTCTCCCGCCGTGCCTTCC
>NZ_JBEZFP010000255.1:0-4127 GCF_040649515.1 Streptodolium elevatio | reverse complement strand
ACGATCGCTGCACGTGCCGCGTTCCCCACCACGCCACCATGATCCCCGATCGGCAGTTCGACGCGTCACCGCCAACCATGCACGAGCTCGTTAGGTTGCCTCAGCCCGACTGCCTGAGTAGTTCAGAGAAGCCGAGAGCCTTCTGACGTGGGCGGCGATCTCTCTGATGACCCGCCGCCTCGCCCGCCGCAAGACCGTCCGATCCGCGCGGTCGGCGCCAGCCGCGCGGGCTGCGTGACCGCCCCCGCCGTCCCGCCGCTGTGCGCCGGGCGAGCCGTGTCGGCGCTTGACTTCGCGTTGTTGTTCCACGGCACGCCGCCGACGAAGCCTGCACGGGCGCCGGGCCGAGGTCGGGTGCGCCGGACGTGTGGTGCCAAGGTGGGGCGTAGGCTGGTCGCGCCGGGCAATGCAGGTGGGGCGCCGGCGGCTGGGGCTTGGAGGGCTCGGTGGCACGTCGTGGGTCGAGGGTGACGGCCGCCGACGTCGCGCGGGCGTCGGGTGTGTCGCGGTCGACGGTGAGCTTCGTACTCAACGACGTGCCGAATCAGACCATTTCGGCGGCGACCAGGCAGAAAGTGCTCGTGGCCGCGAAGCAACTCGGCTACACCCCGCACGGCCCTGCCCAGGCGTTGTCGCGGGGGCGGGGCAGCACGGTGCTGCTGTGTCTGCCGGACTTCCCGCCGAGCGCGATGGTCGGTCAGCTGGTCGCCGAGCTGGACCGGGGACTGGCCGTGCACGGGTTGATGTTGGTGACCCACACGGCGGGTCCGGACCGGCCGCAGGCCCTCGCGCTCGCGGCGGCGGTGGCGCCGGTGGCGGTGGTGGGGCTGATGCCGTTCGACGAGGCGCAGGTCGCGGCCTTCAGGGCACGCGGCGCGCGGGCGGTCCTGCCCGGGCCGGAGGATCCGCCGCCGCCGCGCGACGACGCAGGCCGTGTCATCGGCGTCGCGCAGGCCGGCCACCTGGCCGCGCGCGGGCACACCCGCATCGGCTACGTCCACCCGTCCGAGCCCGAGCTGCGGCCGATGTCGGATCGGCGGTACGCGGGCGCGGACGAAGCCGCCCGGGGGCTCGGCCTCCCGGCGGTGACGGCGCGTTCCCTGCCCGCCGACGGGGACTTCACGGCGCTGCTGCGCGGATGGCTGGCCGACGAACCGGTCACGGCGGTCGCCGCGTTCAACGACGACGTCGCCTTCGCGGTCCTGCACGCCGCGTGGATCCTGGGGGTGCGCGTCCCCGACGGCCTCGCCGTGATCGGGGTGGACGACATCGCCCAGGCCCGCTACGCCTGCCCGCCGCTGACGACGATCCGAAGCTCGGGAAAGCCCTTCGGAGCCATGCTGGCCCGCATGGTCCTGCAGCGACTCGGCCTGATCCGCGGCGGCGGCGGGCCCGACGCCGACGAACCGCCGGTCTGGACACCGGACGTCGTAGCGCGCGCATCCACCTGAGCAGTTTCCCTTGAAGCCTTTGTTACCCGATGGTAAAACAAAGGCGAACTTACGCGCGTTAGTGATCTGTGTCACAGCTATTGATGCGCTGCGGCCGCATTCGCGCCGGAGCTGCGCCTGCACGCCCTGAGGCCGACCGCGCCCGTCCACGGCGGTCGGCGCCCCCCGCTTCGAGAGGACCCTCCATGCACCGACGACGCCGTGCCACCGCCAAGCTCGCCGTGGCTGTCTCCGCCGCGCTCGCCGCCGGCACCCTGACGGTCATGACCGCCCAGCAGGCCGCCGCTGTGTCCTGCGCCGACGTCGACGTCGTATACGCGACCGGCACCAACCTCAGCGGCAACGGTGCCCCGTCCAACAGCGGCCCCGAGCCGGTCTACGACGCCCTGGTCGCCGCGATCAACGCCCGCACCGCGGGCACGTCCGTCTCCTACTACCGGGTGAACTACCCCGCCAGCCTGGAGCCGTGGTCCGCCTCCGTCGGAAACTGGGACCTCGTCCAACACCTCAAGGCCCAGGCCGCCGCCTGCCCGAACCAGAAGTTCGTGCTCGCCGGCTACTCCCAGGGCGCCAACGTCGTCGACAACGCGATCGGCGTCGGCAGCGACGGCGCCCTCGTCGGCGGCCCCACCGTCGCCGTCATCCCCACCACGATCGAACCCCGCGTCAAGGCCGTGGTGCTGTACGGCAACCCGATCCGCGGCTTCCCCACCTACCGCCAGGTGACCGGCACCTACCAGGCACGAACCCTCGACGACTGCGCGACCGGCGACCCGATCTGCGGAGGCGGATGGGACGCCAACGCCCACGGCGCCTACTCCCAACCCACACACAGCAACCCCGCCGCAGTCTTCATCGCCGCACGCATCTGACGCCACCAGCACCGCTGCCCACAATCCGCGGCGGACCCCACGGCAGCCGGCAATCCGGCACCTGACCCAAGGCGAGCCCCGGCTTCCCGCTCACGCGCGGGGCCGGGGCTCGTATTGGCTTTGGGGTTCAGGAACAGGTACTAAGCTTGTCCTTTAACCTGTGCGCCTCGGCTTGGTGCCGACGTTGTGGTGGCTGGGTCTGGAGTAGGGCTCCCCTGTTTTGACGATGCGTCCGACGTCGTGGCGGGGTGAGGGTTCTGCGGTTCTTCGAGCCGGGTGGCCGACCGGGGCCGGGTGTGCTGGGTTTCGGTGCGGCTGCGGGAGATCATGGGGAGTTCGTCGGTGTGATCCACCCACGCGCATCGGCGGGTGAGTCGCGGGTGGAGCCGGTCCCACGCGGTCGCGTGCGCGGTGCCGTAGCGGGTGGTCTCCGTCGTCGTGGCGGCCTGCGGTTCGCCCCAGGTGTCGGGCTTGCCGAACACGAACTCGCCGCCGTGCTTGGGCGGGCGCCCGCCTTCCGGCGGCCGCGCATAGACGGGCGTCGGACGTCGCAGGACGCGGTCCGAGCGCATCCGGCCGAGCACCTCGACGGGCAGGTCGGCGAGCAGGTGGGCGATGCGGGGGACGTCGTAGCCGGCATCCAGGACGACCATGACGTCCAGGTCTCCCGGTTTCCACTGCCCGGCGGCGACGAGCCGGTCGACAATGGCGCGGACCTGAAGCGTCGTCGCCGCCGCGACGTCCTCGCCCGGTCCGAACCGGACCGCGTCCAGCACCACCGTCCACGAACTGCGACCGGGCTCCAGCGCGGCAACGATCGAGTAGGGCCAGCCGGGCACCATCTGATGCTTGCCCTCACCCCGCCCGTAGGTGTGGCAGAAGGACCGGCCCGGGCTGGTGTCCGCGTCCGGCCGCAGCCACGGGGACACGTCGACCGCCAGGACGATCCGCCCGTCGGCGGCGCGGGGCAGCGGCAGCCGCACGAGTGCGTCGCGCAGCCGACCGGTGTCGATCCGTCCCTGATTGAGCGCGTCGTAGAGAGCGCCGTGGCCACGCCGGTGTTCCGGAGCGAGCGAGAGCCCGACCAGCGTCTTCACCGGCCCCGTCCGCGCAGAGCAGCGCGTCCGCGAGCTCGAACAGCGCATCGCCGCGCCGCGTCATGACCGCGCGCAACTCACATCGTAGAAAGGAGAGTTCGTTCAGGCGAGCGGCATGCGAGGGGTCGACGTCCACAACGCCAACGGTGACCCCCGGGGCCTCCCGCTCTACCGGATTGCCGGAAGCTGTCCACAAGTGAGCAGTTCGGTCAGGCGTCGGCGCGCCACCCACGGAACCGCGCTCGGTCCTGGTGGATCCGCAGCAGCCCGCCGGTGATCGGTTCGCTGCCGTCGTCGGGGACGAGCACCATCTGCTGTGCCGCGATGTCCTGGTCGGCCCGCACGCGTTCGTCCGTCCCGCCGTGCTGCCAGGCGACCTTCAGCGCCTCGAACAGGGGGCTGACCTCGTCCCAGCCCGGTCCGGGCTCGAACCGGCAGTCCGTCCAGAACATGTCGATCTCGTCGAGGATCAACGTGCCGACGAGCGTGTCACCCCGCCTGGGCTGCCACGATTCCGGCGTCACCTTGCCCCCTCGCTCTCCTGTACCAAGAACGACGGTAGCGACAGGTTCGTGCCGGCAGGACGGCGCCCCGAGGTTAAACGACAAGCTAAGACGTCATCTCATTTGGTGCTTTCGGTAGCCTGAACTGGTGTCGATGGTCGAACGTTTGGTGCCGGACGAGTTGTACGAGCTCTTCCAGCGGGT
>NZ_JBEZFP010000254.1:0-4218 GCF_040649515.1 Streptodolium elevatio | reverse complement strand
GCCCGCCGAGAGCCCGACGACGAGCGGCAGCCCGGCGCGATCGGACAGGACGTGCAGCCTGGAACCAGGCTTCGCTCGGTCGACGGGACTCGGGCCGGTGAGTTCGCCCCCTTTTTCGCGCGAACGTGCGCGGTGTCGACAAGGACCCGGGACAAGTCCACCAGTCCGCTGTCCGCCAGGAGTTCGCGCAACCTACGGTGCAGCCGACCTTTATAGCCCCGCATCGGACCAGATGGTGAAGCGCCGATGCACCGTGGACTTCGACGCCCCGAAGCACGGCGGCAGATGCCGCGACGCGCACCCGGTCGTCAGCACCTCGCCGTCGGACTCGGCGTCCCACTGCGGCCATCCCCAGGGGGCGCGGAAGGCGATGTCGAGGGCGTCGTGGGTCATTTCCTGGGTCTGGGGCGGAAGCTCGGCGGGGGTCTCGGTGGCGTACTGGAGAGGTAGACCGGCCACGCCTTGCGGGCGCCGATGACGATTCGAGGGTGACGGCGTCGGCGTCGTCCAGACCCTGGTCGATGAACTCGTCGACGGCGAGGCGCCCGCAACCTACGCCGATCTCGCCCAACCGCAGGACGGAACCGTCGCGGAACGAGGTGGTCGGGCTCCGCGGTCCCAGGGCTGTGCATCCAGGGACTCGTGACAACCTTTTGATCGCACCAAGTCGTTTGTACTCCTGACGATCAGGGGGACCTATGGGCGATCCACCGGGGTTTCACGAGTACGCGAGCGCCAACCGCGATCGGCTCGTGCGTTTTGGGTGGCTGCTGACCGGTGACCGACAGAGTGCGGAAGACCTTGTCCAGACAGCGTTGGAGCGCGTCTGGTTGCGGTGGGGGCGCGTGTCCAGGGGCGCCAACGTGGACGCATACGTCCACAAGGTGATGACGACAACCCACCTCACGTGGCGTCGGCGGCTGTGGCATCGGGAGCAGCCGACGGATCTGGCACGGGACGAGCGCGCCGTGAGCTTGGTCGATAACCCCGACGCTCTGGCGGTGTGGGACGAGCGCGACGCGCTCTTGCGGGTTCTGGAGACGTTGCCGCCGCGGCAGCGTGCCGTCATCGTGCTCCGGTACTTCCTGGACCTGACAGAGGTCGACTGCGCGGAGGCGCTCTCATGCTCGGTGGGAACGGTCAAGAGCCAGACGTCGAAAGCCCTTCGCGCGCTGCGCGCGTCCAACGCCATGGTGATGCACGAGGGAGGCGGGCAACGATGAGCGATGAGCACGAGGTGGTGATGCTGCGGCGGCAACTCTCAGCAGCCACGCAGGGGATCGTTGCGTCACCGACGCTGCCGGAACGGGCGGCCGTGGCGGCGCGCTCTCGTCGACGCCGTGTGCGTCTCGCGGGTGCGGGGTTCGCTGTGCTGGCCGTGACCGCGGTCGCGGTCGGTGCCGCCGCGCTTCCGTTTGAT
The DNA here is from genome assembly GCF_040649515.1 of Streptodolium elevatio. GTDB lineage: Bacteria > Actinomycetota > Actinomycetes > Streptomycetales > Streptomycetaceae > Yinghuangia > Yinghuangia elevatio. The sequence continues at coordinate 2,798 of NZ_JBEZFP010000254.1, read as the reverse complement.
CGCAGCGCGGACTCCGGACCGGCGACCGAGGTGAGGGATTGCCCTGCCGAGGTCCCCATGGCCAGTAACCCCGGTCTGTCCGAGGAGGCGATGCTGCCTGCCCGGCCCGGCGGGGTTCTAGCTTGTCGGTACGTTCTCAACCTCGAGCAGGCGGTGCCTTCGCACGTGCTCGCGGGCTTTCGCGTGTTGGACGGCCAGGACGCTGCTGCGGAGGCGACGGCGATCAACAGCGGGTCCGTCCTGGAACGGCCTCGGCGGTGTCCCCAGGAGCCGGTCGTCGAGGTGCTGTTCTTCCGGAACGCTGCCGGCCATGAGGCGGTCGTCGTCAAGGCAGGTTGCGCGGGGACCACGGATGGGCGGCGGGTCGTGGACCCGTCGCCGCTGAGGTGGCTGGTGCAGCCGTGACGCCCTGGGGGCTGCCAGCCGCAGTAGCGGCTGGCAGCCCCCAGGGATTGTCAGGACAGTGTTGTGAAGGTTCCGAGTTGGGTTGGTGTCTCCTTGCCGGTGGTGACACCCCAGTCCAGAATCGAGCCGTTGTTCGCATCGATCGTCAGTGTGAGGGTGTCGCCGGTCGGTGTCGGCTGGCCCGCCGGGACTTTCGCGCGGTGCGCGGTGAAGCTGCCCGACATCTCGATGACGTAGGCGGTCTGGTCGCTGTTGACGGTGGCTCCCGAAACAGCGGTGGCTGCGGTTTGGCGTGTTGTTTCCACGACCTTGACGTCCTTGGGGTCACTGACGCCGTTGCTCGCGGCGAACTGCCGGGCGATCGCCAGTAGGTCCGCTTTGTTCGGCGCCTTCCCTGTGGGCACCAAGGCGTCAGGAGAGGGCTGTTCCACCGGCCGACCCGACGCGGGCCGCTCCGGCGCCCCACCCGTTTGCAACTGCGGCTTTTTCGCACGGGCCGACGAGGCGGAGTTTTCGGCGGCAGCGGCTGAACTCGGGCAGGGCGTTTTCGTGTTCACGTACGGTATGCCGAAAAAGCTGCCGGTGTTGAACAGTGCCGGGTCGTTGTTCTGGGGCCAGTCATAGGCCCAGTGCCAGTTCCAGTTCGGGTCGGCGTACTGCATGTACCTTGCGAAACCTTGTCCGACTACGTTCGACGACGTCGATTCCATGCCGGACTGAGCACCGCCGGCCCAGTCGCCGACACCCAGCGACGCGCCGATCCAGTTGCCGTTGAGATAGACGTCCCAGTTGCCGTTCCCGCGCCAGTAGAAGCTGAAGTTGACCCATGTGTTGACGGATGCCCAGCCTGCCATGTGCTCGTGATAGTTCCAGTTCCAGTTGTCGCGTGAATCCGCCCAGTAGTACTGGAATCCGCTGTAGTTGACCCCGCCGGAGTCGACGACCGTGCCCGCCGTGTACCCGGCTTCCAGCCAGGTCAGGTAGGTGGGATTGGAGATGTTGCTCCTGGTCAGCATCCACATCTCATGGTTGATGAAGTCGTCCCAGGTGGGCGTGTGCAGGCAGCTGATGAACAGTTCGGTGCCTACGGCATTGGTCCACGCGTTGAATGAGTTGTTCCCGGCTCCGTAACCCTGTGCATATGCATAGCAATGCCTGTAGGCGCCGTAGCAGCCTTGAATGGCGTTGGCTGGAGCCGGTGAGGTCAGTGCTGCCCCGACGGCTATGGCCATGGCGCCCAGTGCCGCAGTGACTCGGCCTCGCGTTCTGATCTTCATTGGATCCCCCGATCCCCAGAAGTCGAACAAGTGATCGGCACCCTAGAGGTCCTGGCTTCAAATGACCATGGCACGGCAACGAATAATTTCACCCCGTCGATATTTCGTGACCAGGGCTGCCATTCCATGCCATATCGCTAGTTGTCCTAAAGACGATCATCGGGCGATGGGTGTCCGCTGAATGCTTTCTGCATCGCTCAAGCGGTGCAGAGGTGTGACCGTTTTCGCTCCGCCCAGGCGTGCGTCGCTCGTCGTGTGGGAGGCGCGCAGTGACGGTCGGACTAGACGGCGTACCGGGCGACCTCGCCGAGGCCGTCGGGACGCACCGCTCGCCGCCGCAGACCGCCCGATGTGGGCAAGCAGCTCGTTCAGAACGATGCGTCGAAGAAATCGATGTCCAGCAATGCGATTTCCAGGCCCTGGGCTCGGTTTCCGCCGTCTTTGAAATAAACTTCCGGAAGCCCTTCGGCGACGATGCGGCGAATCTGTTGGTCGCTGGCACCAGCGTCCTGAGCCTGGAAGAGTCGCGCTACGTAGTCACGCGGCAGATGCTGGGTCAGTCGACGCATCTGGGGGGGTCGTCGGTGGATCCCGCGGCGGACGCGTAACCAAACCGGGCGCGCAGCTCGATCGTGAGGCCGCCCGCGGCGGCGGACGCGCTTGCGCACCCGCGACTGCCAGGCCTTCCACACCATGCGCTCCAGGGCCTCCAAGCGCGGTGCCTCGGGACGACGTGAAGGCCGATCTGTACGCGGCGATCCGGCGTGACTGCCGCGCGGGAGCGACGAAGCGCGCCGTGATGCGCCGCTACAACGTCGGGTACGCGACGGTCGCGAAGGCTCCGGAGCCGACGTGGCCGGAGCCGCGGAGGGGCATGCCGGGCCTGGGGCGTGAGGGGTGTGCAAGATCCCCCAGACGCGCCCTGGTTCCGTGACTCCGCACGGCGGCCGTGCCGAAGCGGCTAAGTTCCCAGCAGTGGCTGGGCACGCAGAGGTGCGGGTGGCAGGGGGAGCAGTGGCAAGCAGGGGCACTACCGGCCTAGCGGGGGTCGTCGGCTTCCGATCTGTCGACGTCGACCTTCTCGCCGGCCTTGCGCGGGTTCACGCCGCCGACGAT
>NZ_JBEZFP010000253.1:0-4260 GCF_040649515.1 Streptodolium elevatio | reverse complement strand
CGGCCGTGTCCTTTCGGACGGGCCGGTCCGGACCGGCGGGGGAGCGGCGGGCGACGGAACGCTCAGGAGACGTCGGCCGCGTGCCGGTCCGTCACCGGCGTCATGGCGCAGGCCGCGAGCAGGCGCCGCAGGCCGGCCTCGTCCGCCAGGTCCGCCTGGTGCTCGTCCAGGAGGCGCCCGATCCGGGGCGCCGCCTCGGCCGGGATGCCGAGCAGGACCGCCGGGTCGTCGCCGGCGCCGGGGCGCAGGTCGACCACGCGGACCAGGAGGTCCTGGCGCAGGTACACGGAGACACCCGCGAACGGGCCTTCCGGGTCGGCGAGGAGCTCCTCGTCGTGCGCGGCCAGGATGCGGGCGACGGACTCCGCGGCGCCCGGCCGTACCGGGTACAGGAACGCCTTGCGCTCGGCGCGGTCGTCGCCGGCGCGGGCGTGCGCGGCGGTGCGCTGGAACGCCTCCGCGAGTGCCGCCCGCATGAAGAACTCCCGTGCACCCTCCGGGTCGTCCAGGTCGCGGGGCTCCACCAGGTACGGGTTGAGCGCCTCCTCGGCGGCGCGCACCTGCGGCTGCCGTGCGACGTGCGCCAGGGCGGCACGCATGTCGCCCCGGATCTCGATGGCCCGCACGACGACGTTGCCGTGCATGAAGACCGAGGTACGGCGCAGCGACGTGGTCTCGTCGACGTGCGGGTCCGGCGGGTCGTAGTCGCTCAGGATCCGGGCGACCTCGGCCGAGCTGCCGGGTTCGACCGGGAAGCTCAGCGCGCAGCGGATGATGCCGTCGGCCGCCGCGGTCGGCGGTCGGAGGGCGGGCGCGGCGCCGGTGCGCGGCTCGCCGCCGGACGGGATCGGGCCGGTGGCCGGCGGGTGGAGCGTGCCGGTTTCGCGGGCCACCGCGTACCGCAGCGAACGGGTGCCGCGCACGCAGCCGTGCAGCGGGCGGACCATCAGCTGGTGCTCCGGGCTGTCGACCCAGGCGAGGAACCGGTCCGAGTCCGCCCATTCGCTGGTGATGAGCCACTGGGTGGGATCGTCGATGGACTGGCAGAGCTGGTCGCGCAGGTGGCCCGGAACCCGGGCGACCTGGTCGCGGATGCTCTCGTAGGCGTCCAGGAAGCGCTGCTGCGAGCCTTCGTGGATCTCCAGCATCAGCAGCACGCGCAGCCGCGATCCGCTCGGCCCCTCGGCCGTCCCAGTGCGGTCGCTGTGGTCTCGGACGGTCGTGTCCATATCAGTCCTTCGCTCGTGGGCCCCGGAATCGAGCGTGGACGCGGATGTGACGGAAGGCACCTTTTAAAGGCATATGGGTGATATGTCGACAGGCGGCGCGGATCGCGATCCGTCGCCGGGCACAAGCCACTTCGGCGGATGCCCGGGGTCGAGCGAGAAGGCGGAATGTCGATGAGTGACGAGGGGCGCGGGGACGAGGGGCGTCGGGACCGGCGGCGCCGGGACGAGCGGCGCGGGGGCAATGTGGACGGCGACGGCGCGCGCGGGGGCCGGGCGCGGGCGGGTGGTGGGAGCGGCGCGGGCGGCGTCGAGCACGTGCCCGTGCTCGTGGTCGGCGGTTCCCTGGTGGGGCTGTCGACATCGGTGTTCCTGAGCCGGCTCGGGGTCCGGCACATGGTGGTGGAACGGCACACCGGGACCTCGCGGCATCCGCGGGGGCGCGGCAACAACGTCCGCACGATGGAGCTGTTCCGTACCGCCGGCATCGAGCAGGGCATCCGGGACGCCTCCGCCGTGCTCGCCGACAACCACGGCATCCTCCAGGCCGAGACCATCGCCGGGGACCGGCAGGAATGGCTCTTCAAGGAGATCGACCCGGGCGGCGGCCTCGCCCGGTTCTCACCCAGCTCGTGGTGCCTGTGCAGCCAGAACGACCTTGAACCGGTGCTGGTGCGCTACGCCGCCGAACTGGGCGCACCGGTGCGCTTCGGCACCGAACTGGTCGGGTTCGCGCAGGACGCCACCGGGGTGACCGCGGAGCTGATGGCGCGCGACACCGGCGAGCGCCGGACGGTACGGGCCGACTACCTCGTCGCCGCCGACGGCCCGCGCAGCCCCGTGCGCGAACGCCTGGGGATCGGGGTGTCCGGGCCGGGCGACCTGTTCCACAACGTCAGCATCACCTTCACCTCCAAGCGCCTCGCCGAGTTCGTGGGCGAACGCCGGTTCATCGTCTGCTACTTGACGCACCCTCAGGGCGAGGGGGCGCTGCTGCCGGTGGACAACACCGAGCGCTGGGTGTTCCACGCGCCCTGGCATCCCGAGGACGGCGAGTCGCTCGACGCCTTCACCGACGAGCGCTGCGTCGCGCACATCCGGGCCGGGATGGGGGTGCCGGATCTGGACGTACAAATCACCGGAAAGGCCCCATGGCACGCCGCCGAACGGGTGGCCGACCGGTACCGCGACGGACGGGTGTTCCTGGCCGGCGACTCCGCCCACGAGATGTCGCCGACGGGTGCGTTCGGCTCCAACACCGGCATCCAGGACGCGCACAACCTGGCGTGGAAGCTCGCGGCGGTGCTCGGCGGGCACGCGGATCCCGGGCTCCTGGACACGTACGAGGCGGAGCGGCGCCCGGTGGCGCTGGCGACCGCGACGCGCGCCTCCACGCGTTCGGCCGAGCACAGCCACCCGGGCTACGCGGCTCCGCCGATCGCGGGGCCACCGGCGGGCGGGCCGCCTCCCGGAGTTGCCGCAGGCGGACCTCCCGGAGTTGCCGCAGGCGGGCCCCCTGGGGGTGCGGGGCGGCAGCCCGGCGTACTCGGCGTCGTACTCGGATACCGCTACCCGGCCGGGGCCGTGGTCGGCGGCGACCCCGAAGCGCCCGTCGTGCCGGAGGCGTTCCGCCCGCCGAACGGTGAGCCGGGCACCCGGGCGCCGCACGCCTGGGTGCGCCGCGTGGGCGAGCGGGTGTCGCTCCTGGACCTGTACGAGACGCGGTACGTGCTGCTGACCGGCGATGGGCCGGCCGGGGAACCGTGGCGGCAGGCGGCAGCCTCCCTGGGCGCGCACCTGGCGGTCTACCGGGTAGGCCCCGACGGAGCGGCCTCGGACGCCGGAGCGGCGGACGACGTTCTCGTCACCGAGGAAGGCGTGGACTGGGCCGCACTGCACGGCGTGGGCGGTGAGGGCGCGGTCCTGGTGCGGCCCGACGGGTTCGTGGCCTGGCGTTCGCCCGGCGCCGCGGCCGATGCGAAGCGTGAACTGCGCGACGTGGCAACGGCGTTGTCGCTGCGCGTCGCCGGAACATGAGTGCCGCGGGGCGCACATAGGTCGTGCCCCCGAACTCCCGCCGGGCCCTGGCCGCCCTTCCAAGCGCCGTAACGCAGCGCTTGAAGGGGCAGTCAGGGCCCGCGGAAGTTGGAGGACACCCCTGCCCTCTCGCGTACGCGAACGGCGGATGCCGCCGGACTGTTCGGGTCCGGCGGCATCCGCCGTTCGGTGGGCGGCGTCAGTCGCCGTTCGCGAGCGTCAGCCGCCGGGCACGAGGTGTGCGAAGACCACGACGTTGTCGGGGTAGTCGCGTTGCTTCTTGTCGTACACGCCGCCGCAGGTGATCACGCGCAGCTGGGCGTCGGAGGTCTGCCCGTACACCCGGGCGTCGGGGAAGGCGTTCTTGGCGAACGACTCGACCGAGTCCACCTCGAACGTCGCGGACTTGGCGTCCATCCGGTCCACGGTGATCTTGTCGCCCTTCTTGAGGCCGCCGAGGGCCCAGAAGACCGCCGGGCCGGACTTGGTGTCCACGTGGCCCACCATCACCGCGTTGCCGCGAGCCCCGGGGGCCACGCCGCCTTCGTACCAGCCGGCCAGGTTCCGGTTCGTCGCCGGGGGCACGGTCAGGATGCCCTTGGCGTCCAGTCCCAGCCCGATGACCGGTGCGTCGACGTCGATGGCGGGGATGCGGATCCGCAGTGGCGGGGAGGCCTTCATCGGGCGCGCCGCGGGAGGTGCCGGGGCGGGAGGTGCCGGGGGCGCCGGAGCCGGGGCCGGGGCGGCCGTCGCCGGGTTCCCGGGGGCCGCGGGGGCCGTCGCGCGTGCCGCCGCGGGTTGCGGCGGTTCGCTGTCGCTCTTGAGGTCGTTGCCCACCATGGCCACGCCGAGAATTACCGCACCGGCGGCGACGGCCGTCAGTTTTGCGCGTCCCATTCGCCTGTCCTCCGGAGACACAGATGGTTGTCCTGCTTGGCTCGGGCCGGCCCGGAGAGCTCCGGGTGGGGAGATCGCGGTACGAGTCGCGGGGGGGGGC
>NZ_JBEZFP010000252.1:0-4339 GCF_040649515.1 Streptodolium elevatio | reverse complement strand
ACCGACCACCAAACCAAAATCCGCGGCCACCGCATCGAACCCACCGAAATCGAAACCACCCTCACCACCCACCCCCACATCACCCACGCGGCGGTCGTACCGCTGCCCGGACCGGACGGCGCCGCGCGGCTGGTCGGGTACGTCGTGCCCGACCCGGAGGCCGGGCGCGGCGCGACCGGCGAGGCCGAGCAACTCGCCGAGTGGCAGCAGATCTACGACGCGGAGTACGCCGAGATCGGCACCGCGCTGTTCCGCGAGGACTTCGCCGGCTGGGACAGCAGCTACGACGGCCGCCCGATCCCGCTCCACCACATGCGCGAATGGCGGGACGCCACCGTGGCCCGCATCGCCGCGCTGGCCCCCGCGGACCGGCCGCGCCGCATCCTGGAGATCGGCGTCGGCACGGGCCTCCTGATGGGCCGTCTGGCGGCGGACTGCGAGGCGTACTGGGCGACCGACTTCGCGGCCCCGGTGATCGCCAAGCTGCGTGCCGATCTGGAGCGCGACCCCGTGCTCGCGGCGCGGGTGGAGCTGCGGGTGCGCCCCGCGCACGACCTGTCGGGTCTGCCCCAGGGCTTCTTCGACACCATCGTGGTCAACTCGGTGGCGCAGTACTTCCCGAGCGCCGACTACCTGACCGACGTCCTGCGCCGGGCCGTGGAACTGCTCGCTCCCGGCGGCGCGGTGTTCCTCGGCGACGTACGGGACCTGCGCCTCGCCCGGATCTTCCACACCGCGATCCAGTTGGAACGCGCCGACGCGGCCGCGGACGACACCGAAGTACGCGCCGCCATCGAACGGTCCCTGGTCTGGGAGAAGGAACTCCTGGTCGACCCCGGCTACTTCGCGGCCCTGCCGGAACACGTGCCCGGGCTGGCGGGAGTGGACGTCCTGGTCAAGCGGGGCACCGAGCACAACGAGTTGTCGCGCCACCGGTACGACGCGGTCCTGCGCCGCGCCTCGGGCCCGGCCGACGACACCGGGGCGGCCGTCCCGGAGGCCACCGAAGTCCCCTGGTCCGACACCGGACTGGCGGACCTCGCCGACCGCCTGGCAACCGGCGCCGCGTCCGAAAGCCCGCAAGTCCCCCTAGGACGCGGCAGCGCGCCGGTGTCACTGCGGGTGACCGGCATCCCCAACGCCCGTCTCGCCGGGGAGGCCGCGGCCGCCCGGGTGCTCGCGGACGGCGGCACCGTCGCCGAGGCACGCGAGGCCCGGGACCGGCGGCGTCCGGAAGCGGTCGAGCCGGAGGACCTGTACGTGCTCGGCGCGCGGCACGGCCACCACGTGGCGGTCACGTGGTCCGCGCATCCGGACGGCAGCTGCGAGGCGGTGTTCACCCCCGACCGGGTGGCCGCCCGCGCGGTCGCGCCGTACACCCCCAGCGTGCTCAGGCCGACGCTTGCCGCGTACACCAACAATCCGGCCGCGACGCGCGAAGCCGGGACGCTCGTACCGCGCCTGCGCGAGTACCTGCGCGAGCGCCTGCCGGACTACATGGTGCCGAGCGCCTTCGTGGTGCTCGACCGGCTGCCGCTGACCGTCAACGGCAAGCTGGACCTGCGCGCGCTGCCCGCTCCCGAGGCGGCGGTACGCCCCGCCGGGCGGGCTCCGGAGACCGCCGAGGAGAAGGCGGTGTGCGCGCTGTTCGCCGAGGTGCTCGGCGTCGCGGACGTCGGCGCCGACGACGACTTCTTCGATCTCGGCGGCCACTCGCTGCTCGCCGCGCGGCTGACCGCCAAGGCCCGTTCGGTACTGGGCGTGGAGCTGAGCATCCGGGACGTGTTCGGCGCCCCGAACCCGGCCGCGCTCGCCGAGCGCATGGGGCCGCTCGGCGACCGCGACGCGTCGGACACGCGTCCCGTGCCGGCGCCGCGTCCGCGGCCCGAGCACGTGCCGCTCTCGTACGCGCAGCGCCGCCTGTGGCTGCTCGGCCAGTTCGCGGACGCGGGCACCGCCTACCACGAGCCGGTCGCGGTGCGGCTGCGCGGCGCGTTGGACACCGAGGCGTTGCGGGCCGCGGTCCGCGACGTCGCGGCGCGGCACGAAGCGCTTCGCACGGTCTGTGTGGAGGCTCCCGGGGCCGGCGGGGACCCGGGCGACCATCTCGCTCAGCACCTGGTGTCCGCGGATCACCCGGCGTTCGACGTCGAGTTCGTGTCGGCGCAGGACTCCGGTAGCGAGAACACCCGCGGCGCAGGCGGCAGCGGCGTCGACGCCGAGACGCGCGTCACCGCCCTCGTCGCCGAAGCCGTGCGCCGACCGTTCGACCTGGCCGCCGATCCGCCCTTGCGCGTCTCGGTGTTCACGACGGCTCCGGACGAGCACGTGCTCCTTGCGGTGTTCCACCACATCGCGGTCGACGAGTGGTCGATCCGGCCCTTCGCCCACGACCTGGCTGCCGCGTACGCCGCACGCCACGCGGGCAGCCCGCCCGACTGGGACGACCTTCCGGTCCAGTACGCGGACTTCACCCTCTGGCAGCGTGACCTGCTCGGCGACCCGGACGACGCGGACAGCTTGCACGCCCGGCAACTCGCCTACTGGCGCGAGGAACTCGCGGGCATACCACAGGAAGTGCCGCTGCCGACGGACCGCCCGCGGCCGACGCTGGCCACGTACCGCGGCGGAACCGTCGAGGCGATGCTGCCCGCGGATGCGGCCGACCGGCTGCGGGCCATCGCCCGTGCCTCGGGGGCGAGTTCGTTCATGGTGTTCCAGAGCGCCGTGGCGCTGCTGCTGCACCGCCTGGGCGCCGGGGACGACATCCCCCTCGGCAGCCCGGTCGCGGGCCGCGACGACGAGGCGCTCGGCGACCTGATCGGGTTCTTCGTCAACACCGTGGTGGCGCGGGCCGATGTGTCGGGCGACCCCACATTCGCCGAACTCCTCGCCCGGATGCGCGAGACCGACCTGCGCGCGTTCGCGCACCAGGACCTGCCGTTCGAGCGGCTGGTCGAGGCCCTCAACCCGGTGCGCTCGCAGGGCCGGAACCCGCTGTTCCAGGTCATGGTCGGCTACCAGAACCAGGCCGTGGGAACGGTCGACTTCCCCGGTTTGACGGTCGAAGGGGCGCGGTTCACGCCGCCCACCGCGAAGTTCGACCTGGACTTCGTGTTCCGCGAGACCAGCGACACCGGCGCCCCGGTCGGGCCGCTGGAGGTCGCGATCGAGTACGCCGCCGACCTCTTCGACGCGGAGACCGCCGAGACCCTGCTCGCCCGGCTGGTACGCCTGCTGGAACTGGTCGGCGAGGCACCGGACCGACGCATAGGCGACTACGAACTGCTCTCCGACGCGGAGTCGGCGCAGGTCCTGGTGGCCTGGAACGACAGCGCGCACGACCTGCCCGACGTGACGATCGCGGAGATGCTGGAGGAGCAGGCGGCCGCCGAACCGGACGCCGTGGCCCTGGTGTTCCGACCCGACACCCCGGACGCGGTCACCTGGACCTACCGCGAACTCAACGAACGCGCCAACCGCATCGCCCGCCTGCTACAGGCGCACGGCGCGGGGCCGGAGCGCGTGGTCGCGCTGGGACTTGCGCGTACGCCCGACATGGTGGCGGCGTTGTTCGCGGTGCTGAAGACCGGCGCCGCGTACCTGCCCCTCGAACTCGACCTGCCCGCACAGCGCCTGGCCCTCCTGTTGGAGGACACCGGGCCGGTGTGCGTGCTGGCCGCCGAGGCGTCCGCGGACCGCTTGCCCGAGGACGCGGAACCGCTGCTGCTGGACGCGCCCGAAGTGGCCGCCTTCGTCGCGGCGTTCTCGGGTGCGGATCTGACGGATGCGGAGCGTCCGGGCTTCACCCGGGCCGATGCGCATCGCCTGGACCACCCCGCGTACGTCATCTACACCTCCGGCACCACCGGTCGCCCCAAGGGCGTGGTCACCCCCTACCGCGGCCTGACCAACATGCAGTACAACCACCGCCGCCACATCTTCGACCCCGTCGTCGCCCAAGCCGGACGACGCCTACGCATCGCCCACACCGTCTCCTTCGCCTTCGACATGAGCTGGGAAGAACTCCTCTGGCTCGTCGAAGGCCACGAAGTCCACATCTGCGACGAACAACTCCGCCGCGACGCCCACGCCCTCACCCACTACCTCAACCACCACCACATCGACGTCATCAACATCACCCCCACGTACGCGCAACACCTCTTGGACGAAGGACTGTTGACCGGCGAGCACCGGCCGTGCCTGGTGCTGCTCGGCGGTGAGGCGGTCTCCGACACGGTGTGGTCGGCGTTGCGGGAGACCCCGGGCGTGCTGGGCTACAACCTCTACGGCCCCACCGAATACACCATCAACACCCTCGGCGCCGGCACCGACGAAT
>NZ_JBEZFP010000251.1:0-4543 GCF_040649515.1 Streptodolium elevatio | reverse complement strand
GCCGCGCCGCAGGGCCGCCAGTGCCGGAGGCCGCGTGCCGGGTGGGGTGGGCACGCGGACGCAGACCTTACCGGCGCCCGATGCACCGTGCGGCCCCTCCGGGACGAATCGCCGTAGATCTCCCCTGCGTCGAAGGGACCAGGCCAGAACCGCAAATTCAGCCAAGATCAGGCACGTTGGTGCTGCCATTGCCGGCGCGGGGTGCCCTACCGGCGCAAACGCCCTTCAGCGGCAACGGCGTTGCCCGGTCCCGGCCCATGCACGAAGACCGCCGCCGGGACCGCGGTCGAGGACCTGACCGCCCGAGGCGTCATCACCCCCGACTGGGCCGAGGCGTTCCGGGCGGTCCGCCGCGCCGACTACGTCCCCGACCGCATCTGGGACCTGGACAACACCCTCGTGGACCGCGCCACCGACCCGGACGCCTGGGAGCGGCTGGTCGACGACGATGCTCCGCTGGTGACCCACCGGGCCGACGACGGCACGCCGCTTTCGTCGTCGTCGATGCCGTACATGGTCGCCACCATGCTGCGTCACCTGGCTCCCGAACCCGGCGACCGCGTCCTGGAGATCGGCACCGGCACCGGCTGGAACGCCGCGCTGCTGTGCCACCGCCTCGGCGACCAGGCCGTGACCACCGTCGACGTCGACCCCGGCATCTGCGCGGACGCCGAGGCCGCGCTCAAGGCCGCCGGATACCGGCCCCACGTCGTGTGCGCGGACGGCGCCGCCGGCCACCCCGACGGCGAGACGGTGCAACGCCTGATCGCCACCTGCACCGTGCAGACCATCCCGTACCCCTGGGTCCAACAGACCCGCGGCAGGATCGTCACCCCGTTCGGCCACGGCACATCCGCCGGCGGCCTCCTGGTCCTCGAGTCCGACGGCCGCACCGCGACCGGCCGGATCGTCGACACCTCGGCATTCATGTGGCTGCGCGCCCAGCAGCCCACCGCCTGGACCACCGGCACCACCGGCGACGACACCACCACGACCCTGGACCCGCGCCTCCTGGTCGCGGACGTCCACGAGCGCTTCACGCTCGGGCTGCGCGTCCCCAACTGCCGCTACTCGCTTGCCTGGGGGAGCGGCGACGAAGCAGACGAGTGCACGCTGTGGCTGTCCGACGGCACCTCATGGGCGTCCGCCGACTCCATCCCGGGCCGGGACCGGCACGACGTCACCCAGTCCGGCCCGCGCCGCCTGTGGGACGAAGCGGAAGCGGCATACGGCTGGTGGGTGGACCGCGGCCGCCCGGACATCACCAGATTCGGCGTGACCGTCGACGGACACGGTCAGCGGGCCTGGCTCGATCACCCGTAACGCCTGGTACGTGCCGCGTCGGAGCAGGTCTCGTACTCGACCTGGTCGTCACCCTCGCCGGTCTGGCCTTGACGTCGTGACCGCCGGGAGCGCGGGGAAGGTATCGCGTGCGGACGAGATGGCATCCGTACCGGGGCCCGCATCTGCGGGGATAGCGACAGGGGGAAGCATGGGCAGGAAGAAGGCGCGTCGGCAGCAGCAGGAGCCGCGTCCGACGAACCCGCTCAAGAGCGTGAAGGCCTACACCGGGGAGGACGCGGACCGGCAGCGCCAGGACTTCACGGCCGGAACCGTGTTCGCCGCCGGGGCCCTGCTCGTGACCCCCAACGACAACCCGAACCTGCCGCCGCTGTTCATGGTGGTGGTGGAAGACGGCCCGGCCACCTTCGGCCCCGCGCCGAACCTGCGCGTGCTGCTGCGACTGCTGAACGAGCACGGCAGCGTGCACCTGTCGGAGAACAGCACGATCGGCACCTCCTGGGCCCTGCTGGACCATCCGGACGGCCCCCTGGTGAAACTGAAGATCGAGGTCGTCGAACCCGCCGAGGCCGCAGGCCGGTTCGACCTTTTGCTGCTGGCACCCAACTACGCCGGGATGTGGCAGCACATCGCCGACGGCGGCATGGTCGGCATCACCACCACCTCCCGGTAGCGCCGCCTGATGAAGAACCCGGATGCCACCTACGCCGACGCCGCCGAGACGTGCGTGGTCGCCGGGATCGGCGCCTCGCCCGCGCTCCACCACCTGATCCACGCCCACGACTGGCCGCGCGATCTCCTCGACACCACCGCGCCCGCCGACACACCCGGGCGGCCGAAGCCACGCCGCAGCCGCCTCGAACTCCCCACCAGCGCACACGCACCGGGCCCGGCGGTGCGGGCGCTCCTGGTCGACCCCCAGACCCAGGACGAACTCGGACCCGAGAGCCTGGCGGAGATCGCCGCCCACCTGTGGGCCGCCGACTGCCAGACCTGCGGCCGCCCCCTCGGAACACCACCGCCGGCCCTGGTGGTCCACGACCTCCCCGGCATCGCCACGGCCAGCCTCCACCACGACAACTGCGCCCCGCCCACCCAAGGCCCGATCCGCACCGTCCTCGCCCCGGTCCACCACCACAACTCCTGGACCGCCCGCACCCTGCTGATGCCGCTCATGTGCGGCGACGTCCAAGAGCACCATGCCGCCATGATCGTCAACCCGGGTCTGGAAGAACGTGGCCCTTGAGCGCGATGGCGACGGGCGCTGGCGGGTGCAGGTCGCCGGCGATTTCCGCTGCGCGCCGTCTTGGGTGTATCCGTTCGCATGAAAGGGGGGCGCATGCCCACCCACGAACCTGCTTCATCGTGCCACGACACGCCGCGTACCGAACCGTCTGCGTGGCGCCGCCGCGCCGCAGCGGCTACAGCCGTCTTGTTCCTCGGAGTCTTGGCGGGAGTTGGGGAGGGCATCGGCCGGCACTTGACCGACGGGGCGTCCGCGGCGGTCAGTGTGCTCGCCCGGTAGCTCCACGATCGTGGGCCGCGGCGTCGCACGAGCCGCGGCCCACGTATGACTTGAGTTCTCAGGAACCGCCACCCGTGCCGGAGCGGAGTATGACGAGCACGGCGACCAGCACGGTGATGCCGACGGCGATTGCGCCGCCGAGGGCAGGGTCCTTGTACGCCACGACGACGACCGCGCCGGCCACGACGATCGCGAACAGCAGGGCGAGGGTGCGGACGTCGACAGGATCGTGCGGCGGGCGCTCCCGGTCGCTCTGCCCCGGGGGTGTGGATGAGGTCATGAGGGTCAGCCGTCCCCTCTGGTCGTCTCAGTTCGTGCTCGGGTGGCGGCGAGGAGGTCGGCGGCGGCTTGCCGGGCGCACGCGCGGCGCATGGCGTGGGCGTCGAACTCGGCGAGCATCGAGGTGTGCGAGGCACGCCACGACGCACGGCGGGCCCGGCGGAACGCCTGCTCGGTGCCGTAGGCAGCGCGCCACGGTTCCCAACGCCACGCGTGGTCGATCCACAACCTCGCGGTCACGACCGTCTTGCGGTGAAGCGGCGCGCACGCGCGTGCCGCGTACCTGGTGAGCAGGATGAGCAGGGCGACGGCTTGTCCGAGGGCGTAGCCCAGGGCGCTGAACAGCATCGCGGCTGCCTCCGAGCACGCCAGCTTGACCAGCGCAACGCCGACAGTGATGGCGCACATCGTCATCAGAGCGCTGGGCAAATACGGCTGGTCTGCCTGGACGGCGCCGAAATGCTGGCCGTCACTGATCCAGAGCATGAACAACCGGTCTGCGTAGACGATGAGCAGTCCGAAGTAGAACAGGAACCCGACGAGGCACCCCGTGATGCACGCGGCCACTGCCGACCAGTCGCGCAGGGTCTCCGGCCGCCAGGTGTCCTGGTCACCTTCGGGGGCGGTGCTGTTGCGGAATCGAGCCGGGCGCTGCCGGGTGTACCAGGGCCACCAGCCGTCAGGAGGCGGCGGAGGTGAAGCGGGCCGCGCACCGGACAGAAGGGCGTCTGCCACCTCGCGGAGCTGCTGTTCCGGACGCACGAACTCCGCGTACAGCACGTTCGCCGCGACCGCGAGCAGCGCGACGCCGATGGGCAGGCCAAACGCGAGGATGAAGGCCAGACCGGGCACTACCCCGCCACCCGGCGCCGGCGCGGTCAGTATCAGCCCCAGCACGGACGCCACGCCTATGACGACGCTGAAGAGCACGAAGAAGATGCCGAGATAGAGGATGCTGAGGACGAACGAACCCACGTTCTTGGCGACTCGTCGCGGGGTCATAACCGCCGCGGTCAGTCGCACCGCCGCGGTGTAGTTGCTGCGTGCCGCACGCAGGCGCGCAGCCTGGCCGGTCTCCAGCATCAAGTCCAGCGTCCACTCCTCGCGGTAGCGGTCGCGGTCCTCGACGGGCAGGAGGTCGACGGCTCCGCTCAGCAGGACCCGCTCCAGTTTCGACAGTTCTGTCGTGAACTCCCCCGAGCGGTCCATCACGACTCCTGAGGGAGGGGCCCGGAGGGAGGCACCGCCGGCCGCGGCGCGGGCGCCGGCGCCGGGGTGGCTCCGACGCCGCGGTACAGGCTCGGTACGCCTTCCAGAGCGGCCCGGGCAAACTCCCGCCCGTCGCCGGTCAGCCAGTACAAGCGCCGGCGGATACCGCGTTCGCTCGGGTCCCCGTCCCACGCGCTGTCGGCCATCCCCGCCTTCTCCAGCCTGGCC
>NZ_JBEZFP010000250.1:0-4625 GCF_040649515.1 Streptodolium elevatio | reverse complement strand
GTGTACGACGACACGTCGTACACCCGCCCCTCGCACGATCCGTGTCCGCTTGCCGGTGTTGCCCGGCAGGTGCCGCCCGGTGTCCATGCCCGACGAGTGTGCCCGCCGGGCCGCCGGGCTACTTGGGCGCTGCCGCGAGCCCCGTGCACGGGCGCAGGGACGCGCGCCGGTCGGTGATGCGCTTGGCCTCGGCGGCCTTCTGCGGGACGGGCACGCCGCGCGAGTCGATGAGCGCCGGGGTGAACGCCTCCTTGACCACCTTGCCGCCCGTGACGGTCAGCGTGGTCACGCCGGTGTCGTTGGAGTTCGGGTAGGGCGAGGTGCCATACCAGAGGAAGTTGCCGAAGCCGTAGCCGACATAGGTGTCACCGAGCATGCCCGCGCCCTGCATCACGTGCGCGTGGGTGCCGACCACCGCGGTCGCGCCGGCCTCCGCGAGGCCCTTCGCCAGGTCCTTCTGCGTGGCCGACGGGCACTTGTCGCCCTCGATGCCCCAGTGCATGTAGACCACCACGACGTCGGCCTGCGCCTTGGCGTCGCGCACCGCCTTGACCAGGCGGGCGGACGTGAGCGCCGTCGCGATCCCGGGCTTGGTCGCACCCGCCGCGTACCGCTGGCTGGTCAGGTCGTTCACCTGGCTCGCGGCCACGACCGCGACCCGGACGCCGTTGACCTCGGTCGTCCACGGCCGGTACGCGTCCTCGGCGGTCTTGCCGAAGCCGACGACGGGCAACGCGCCTTTCTCGGCCGCCGCCAGGGTGTCGGTCAGCCCGGGCTGCCCGAAGTCCACCGCGTGGTTGTTGGCCATGCTGACCACGTCCACGCCGGTCGCCTTGAGGTCGTCCAGCGCGCTCTTCGGCGCCCGGAACGTGTACGTCTTGGCCTCCGCCGCCCCGCGCTCGGTGATCGCCGACTCGAAGTTGACCATCGCGATGTCGGCCTGTTCGAGGGTCTTGGCGACCGGACCGAGCGTGTCCGCGCCTTCGCCGAGCCGTGCCACCGTCCGGCCGGTGAAGTGCACGTCCCCGCCGAACGCGAGGGTCACCGTGCCGGGCGTTCCCCCGGCGGGCGCACCCGACCCGGTCGGGGCGGCCGGCGAGCCGGGAGCCTGGGGTGCGCCGGGGCTCGTGGCGCCCGCGGAGGCGACCGGTGCGACGTCGTCGTCCGACCCTCCGTCGGACCCTCCGACCAGGGAACATCCGGTGAGCAGAGCCAGGGCGCAGGCGCCGACGACGACCCGGAATTGCCGGGAGGAGGGTATGTGCACCGGCACACGCTAACCCACCCGATCACCGTGCCGTTCGGAACCGGTTCATTCACCGCCGCGTTCTGATCGCCTACGACTTTCGATCGAGGATGTTTTCCGTTCGAGGATGTGCCTAGGCTCCGGTCCGTCCGCTTGCGCGTGCGTCGTCGTGCGCTCCGGCGCACACCTGTACCCCGGCAAAGCCCACCGAGCACCGTGTTCCGAGAGGCCACCGCATGACCGGCGCAGTCGACAACAAGCGGCTCATCGAGCAGTTCTGGCAGGACCTGTACGAGCGGGACTTCGACAAGGTCGGCGCGTACTTCGCCGCCGACGGGCACTACACGGACGTGCCGGCGCCGGGCGCCGGGGCGTACGGCCCCGAGCAGATAGCGGCCCGCCTGCGACTCGGCCTGGAGATGCTGTCCGGCTACGAGCACCACCTCAAGCACATCGTGGCCGACGGCGACATCGTCGTCACCGAGCATGCGGAGAAGTGGTTCTGGGAGTCCGGCGAGAGCGTCCTGCTGCCGTTCGTCTCGGTCCACGAGGTCGGCCCCGACGGCAAACTCGTGCGCTGGCACGACTATTGGGACTTCAACACGCTCATGAACGCCGCCCCGGCGTGGTGGCTGGAGCACATCGCGAAGGGCTTCGCCTGACGTTCCCGGCGCCTCCCGTACCGCCCAACTCCCGGGCTACTCTTACCGGTTGGGGGAGGCACGGGATGGCGTACGGCCGCTCCCACCCACGACGACGACCCGGGCACCGCGGTCTTGGCCGACGTGCCGGGAAGGGAGTGGACCGTGTCCCAGCAGAGCCCCGGAACGGCCGGAAGCCCGAACGCGCTCCGCGTCTCCGCGCTGTGGCGCTACCCGGTCAAGAGCATGATCGGCGAACCACTCGAACTGGCCCGGCTGGACCCCGACGGCGTGCGCGGCGACCGCGTGTGGGCGGTCCGCGACGAGAAAGGCGACTTCATCGCGGACGCCCGCCGCAACCCCGTCCTGCTCGGCCTGCGCCCGCGCTACCTGCGGCCGGTGAGCGCCGCCGACCCGGTGCCGCCCGTCGAGATCACTCTGCCGGACGGCCGGGTCGTCCGTTCCACGGACGCCGACGTGCACCACGAGCTGGGCAGGGTGCTGGGCCGCCCCGCCGCCCTGCGCTCGCGGCGGCCGGCCTCCGACGAGGCGTACTACCGGCGCCTCCCGCCCGAGGACGGCGACTGGGTGCGCTTCCTGGAGGAGTTGTTCGGCGTCGACTCGGGCGCCGAGGTGCCGGACCTGAACCTCTTCCCGGACGCGCTGTGGACCAACCAGACGATGCCGGGCACACACCACGACGCGTTCCCGCTGCACGTGCTCACCGATCGCTCGCTGGAGTCGCTGCGCAAGCTGTCGCCCGGCAGTGACGTGGACGTCCGCCGGTTCCGACCCAACGTGTTCATATCGGTGCCGGACGAGATCGAGGGGGACTTCCCCGAGCGGGCGTGGACCGGGCGCGACCTGCACATCGGCACGGCGGTGCTGCGCATCGAGGGCGAGTGCCCGCGCTGCGTGATGATCAGCCATCCGCTGCCGGACGCGGAGCTGGCGGCCGACCGGGGGTTGCTGCGTACCGTGCACGCCAAGACCGGCCACAACGTGGGGATGTACGCGTCGGTCGTGTCGCCCGGGGTCCTCGGCGTCGACGACACCGTCGAGGTGCGGGAGCCGCGGGTCGAGGCGCCGGACGCCGGGGAGTAGGGGCCGACGCGGCCGTCGGGTGCGGGGCCGGGCCGCGTGTCCGCGTCCGCGTGGAAAAAATGACGAGCCCCGGCCGCGGGGCCGGGGCTCGTCGGAAGTCTGGTCCTTCGGGCTCAGTCATGGATCCTACGCTTGAGCACGCCGAAGGCAATTAGATCGTAGCACAAGAACGGTTCCTGCCTGGGATTCCCCGGGACGACCGGGCCCGGCCGACCCGGGCCCTGGCCCGTCAGGCCCGGGTGACGGCCTCGTAGACGCGGTCCGCGAGCTCCGGGTGCATGTCGAGGAAGCCCTCCTCGTCGACCTCGAACGCCCCCGTCCGGAAGCTCTCCACAAAGGTCCGGAGCATGCGCTCCATGTCGGGGTAGTCGGTCTGCACCGGGGCGCCGTCGACGTAGCTCCAGACCTGCACGATGCCCTCGTCGGCGGTCCAGGCCACCGCGTAGAAGTCGCCGGCGGGCGACACCAGCAGCGGCAGCCACTCCTCGTCGCCGTCGGACTCCACCTCGACCTCGTCGCGGAACTCCATCGCCTCGTCCAGGCTGACGAGCACGTACCCCGGGATGAACGACGCGTCGTCCACCGTCTGGTCCTCCTCGGCCCGCGTGCCGTCCGCCCAGCCGAACCACGCGACCAGTTCCTCGGGGGCGCCGTCGAGCTTGGCCCGCACCGCCTCGGGCGCCAGCCCGGGCTCGAAGAGCCGCACGACTTTGCGCTCGAGTCTGTCCAGCTCGCGCCGGACTCCGTCGAGTCCCTCCGTGACCGTGGCCATACGTTCCCCTGCTTCTTCAAACGTCCAGACGCGTACGCACCGTGCGCACCCCCGTACAGGATGTCGTACGGCACCCTCACAGCCTGGGGCACGCGCCGCCGATGCAGAAGGGCCCGGCCGAGTGGCCGGGCCCTTCGATGCGCCTAGCGGGTGATCCCCGGGGTCACTTTCCGTCGAGACCCAGGATGGCGTTCTCCGGCAGAACCGTGTGCACCAGGTCCGGGTTGACCGGGCCGTTGAACGGCGGGTACTTCGGGCCCTGCGCGTTGCGGCGGTAGACCGAGGTCGAGTGCTCCGAGGTCTTGTCGAACTCGGGGATGACCTTCTCGCCGAAGAGCTCGATCATCTCGAGGTTCTCCTCGTGCGACATGCCGTCGTTGATGCCGAAGACGAGCTGGTCGGTGCCGACCGCCTGGTACGCCTCGATCTGCTCGCAGACCTCCTCCGGCGTGCCCACCAGCATCAGGCCGGACTCGATCACGAAGTCCAGGAACTCGTCGCCGCCCTGCGAGAGGTCGAACGGCGGCTCGGGCCAGGTCACGGCGTCGGCCGACTTCGGCATGGTGTCGTGGTAGAGGTTCACCATCGTCACCAGGTAGCCGCGGCCCTTGGAGATGGCGATCTCGCGGGCGCGCTTGCGGTCGTTCAGACAGATGACCGCGTTCGTCATCATGACGTTGTTGTTCTGGTAGTCGCCCAGGATCTCGACCGGGTTCTCCGCGGCTTCCTTGTAGGCCTCGATGCGGCCCTTCAGGTTGAAGATCGGCTCGAAGTTGAACGCGATCGCGCCGATGCCCAGCGAGCCGGCCTTGGCGAACGAGCCGGGGTTGCCGCACGCCATCCAGATCGGCGGGTGCGAGTG
>NZ_JBEZFP010000249.1:0-4666 GCF_040649515.1 Streptodolium elevatio | reverse complement strand
CGACCCCATTCCTATCATGCGGAGCGGTTCTCTCCACGCCATCCGGAACCCGGAGAGTGCGGGCCCGCATAGTGCGGGCCCGCCCTCTCCGGCGTTGCAGGGACTCCGGTCGCCCGGCCGTCCGGGAATGCTCAGTCGCGACGCGCGGGGGGCGCGATGTACGGCGCGGAGCCCGCGGGGTTGACCGGGGCCTGGGAACCGCCGGTGACCGTGCCCCAGTCGGCGGGCGTCTGGGCGACGCCGAGGCCCTGGAGCTTGGCGACGACGCCCGGGTCCTGCGCGTCCAGCCAGTCGACGAACTGCCGGAAGGAGACGCAGCGCACGCCGTCCTTCTTGCAGACGCCGCGCATCGTGTTCTCGACCGCGTTCATGTAGACGCCGCCGTTCCAGGTCTCGAAGTGGTTGCCGATGAACAGCGGCGCGCGGTTCGAGTTGTAGGCGCGGTCGAAGCCGCCCATGTAGAAGTCGGTCGCCTGCTGCTCCAGCGCGGGCCACTGCGACTGCGGCGCGTCCTTCTTGCCGTTGGTCTGCTGGAACATGATGTTGTAGTCCATCGACAGCTGCGACTTGCCGCCCGGCCCGGGCCAGGGCAGCGACTGCAGCGGCAGGTCCCACAGGCCGTCCTTCTTCTTCGGCCAGACCTGGAGACCGCCCTTCGAGCTGGCGTCGTACCGCCAGCCGAACTGCTTCGCGGCGGGGATCAGGGTGTTCTGCCCCTCCAGGCACGGGGCCCGGCCGCCGATCAGCTCCTTCTTGTAGTCGAACGGCAGCGACGGGATGTCGGTCCAGCCGGAGTTGGTACGCCAGTTCTGCACGAAGGAGTAGGCCTGCTCGATCTCCTTCTTCCACTCCTCCACCGACCAGTTGTCGCCGCCCTTGGCGCCGCAGAAGTGGCCGTTGAAGTGGGTGCCGATCTCGTCGCCCTCGAGCCACGACTCACGCATCTGCTGAAGCGTGGCGCGCTCGTTCTTGTCGAGCAGGAACTCGATGTCGGTCGCCCCCGGACCGTGCTTGGGTCCCTGGTAGAGCGACTTCTTCGACTCGGGCAGGACGTAGATCCCGGACAGGAACATCGTCATGTACGCGTTGCTCTCGCGCGCCACCTTGCGGAACCGGGAGACGAGGTTCACACCGTCCATCTCGGCCGCGCCGTCCCACGAGAAGACCACGAACTGCGGCGGCTTCTCCCCCGGCTTCAGCTTCTCCACCTTGGGCTGGTTCGGCTGCGGGCCGGTGTCGCTCGTCGACCCGTCGCCGATCGGCTTGCCCTCGCGGGGGCCGGTGGGTGACGGCGAGTCCGAACCGGAGCCGCCGTTGGGCCCTGGGCCGGAGTTCTTGGCCGGCGAGGCACCGGAATCCTTGTCGTCACCGCTCTTGGCGAACACGACGAAGCCGATGGCGGCCAGCACCGCCACGACCACAAGGACGGCGGCACCTCGGACAGAACGCACAGTTCACCTCATTTGTTGGCAGGACCCCGCGGTTTGGGACGCATCTGGCACGACCACTTGCCCACAGACACGCACCCCGGAGCCGCTTCGGTTGCACGGACTATCGGCAACCACCGCCGCATACCCGGCAAATGGCAATGATCACCACCGGGTGATGTGAAGCAAAGCACATCACCGTAGGTGACAACTAGCACGTGGACCGAAAGGTCACGGAGACGACGCGCGCAATTGTTTCACCCGTTTGAGCGGGATTTTTACCGTTTCTCGATGAGAAACTGAAGGTAGCGTAAAGACTACTTAGTGCAATCTTGGCGTTCGGCTGCCGCGTGCCCAGCCGCCCGCAACGCCGACGCGCCCCCACCAGGCAACACGGCCGTACGGCAACCCCGCCCTCAAGGCACCCGCTCACAAGGCGTCCGCCACCCGGCCACCCGCCAGTCCACCGCCTGACCAACCGCCCGAGCCGATCCCCGGCCGCGGCGGCTGACCACCCGGAGGAGACGGGATCATGACCCTCCCCACGCGCCCGCCCAAGGCGGCCCGCACCGCACTGCGTGCCCACGCAGTAGTCCGCCACGACCTCGGCGCATCCCTGGTCGTCTTCCTCATCGCGATCCCGCTCTCGCTCGGCATCGCCCTTGCCGCCGGCGCCCCGCTGACCTCCGGCATCATCGCCGCGGTCGTCGGCGGCCTCGTCGTCGGCACCCTCGGCGGCGCGCCACTCCAGATCAGCGGCCCCGCCGCGGGCCTGACCGTCGTCGTCGCCGGCCTGGTCCCGATCTACGGCTGGCGCGTCACCTGCGCGATCACCGTGGTCGCGGGGCTCCTGCAGATCCTGCTCGGCCTCGCCAGGGTCGCCCGCGCCGCGCTGGCGCTGTCCCCCGCCATCGTGCACGGCATGCTCGCCGGAATCGGCATCGTGATCGCCATCGCGCAGCTGCACGTGGTCCTCGGCGGCTCGCCGCAGAGCGAGGCGCTCGACAACCTGCACGAACTCCCCGGCCAACTGGCGGCATTGCGCATGCCCGAACTGACCGTCGGCGTACTGACGGTGGCCGTGCTGCTGGCCTGGCCGCTGCTGCCGAAGCGGCTGAACGCGCTGCGGCGCGTACCCGGCCCGCTGGTCGCCGTGGCCCTCGCCACCGCGGTCGCCACCCTGGCGAGCCTGGACGTCGCACGCGTGGACCTGCCCGGTGCCGCCCTGGCGCTGCCCTCGGTCCCGGTCGGCTTCGGCTGGGCGGGCCTGGTCACCGCCGTGGTGACGGTGGCCGTCGTCGGCGCCGTCGAGTCCCTGCTGTCCGCGGTGGCGACCGACCGCCTCCACCACGGCAAGCGCTCCGACCTCGACCGCGAACTCGCCGCCCAAGGCGTCGGCAACGTGGTCTCCGGCATGGTCGGCGGCTTCCCGATCTCGGGCGGCGCCATCCGCTCCACGGCCAACGTCCGTGCGGGCGCCACCACGCGCTCCGCCACGATCATGCACGGCCTGTGGGTCCTCCTGTTCGTCGGCCTCCTGGGCGGCATGGTCGAGCGCATCCCGCTGGCCGCACTCGCCGCGCTGGTCATGGTCGTCGGCATGCAGATGGTCAACCGCGCGCACATCCGCCATGTGCACCGGCACCGTGAATTCCCGGCGTACGTCGCGACCGTGGTCGGCGTCGTGGTCGCGGGCGTGTTGGAGGGTGTGGCCCTCGGCGTCATCGCGGCCGTCGTGATGGCGCTGCTGCGGCTCAGCCGGAGCACGGTGCACACGTACGAGCGCGACGGCGCGCTGCACGTGGAGGTGCACGGCGCACTCACCTTCCTGTCGGTGCCGCGCCTCTCGCGCGTCCTCGACAAACTGCCGGCGGGCGAACACGTCGTGCTCGACCTGACCGTCGACTACCTCGACCAGGCCGCGTTCGAGGCCGTGCACACGTGGCGCAACGCATATGTCGCGCGCGGCGGGCAGGTCGAGATCGAGGAGATCCACGACGACCACTACGGCCGGGCCGCCGACGGCCAGCCGGGCTCGCGCCGCATCGGGCCGACCCCGTCCGCGCGCTGGTTCGCACCGTGGTGGCACTGGCAGCGCCTGCACCCGCGGCGCGGCCGCCCGCCCGCGCACCCGCTGGTCGCCGGTGCCCGGGAGTTCCAGCTGCGTACCGCACCGCTCGTCCAACCCTTCCTCGAACGCCTGGCCCTCGAAGGGCAGAACCCCGCCCAGTTGTTCATCACCTGTGCGGACTCGCGGATCGTCCCCAACCTGATCACCGCGAGCGGACCCGGCGACCTGTTCACCGTGCGCAATGTGGGCAACCTTGTGCCCCCGCACCCGCACGGGTCGGAGACACACGGGGGCGCCGACGACTCGGTGGGCGCCGCCATCGAGTACGCGGTCTCGGTCCTCGGCGTCCGCAGCATCACCGTCTGCGGCCACTCGGGCTGCGGCGCGATGCAGGCACTCCTCGCGGGAGCGTCGGACCGGGGCGAGGAGTCCGCGGACCGCGTGCCCGCGGACAGCGCCGCCACGACGTCGGACGCAGACGCGGACGCGGGCAAGGCGTCCCGTGTCGACGCCGAGGACGCAGAAGCCGCCCCTGCCGCGCAGGGCCTCCCGGACCACACCCCGCACCTGCGCCGCTGGCTCGTCAACGGCCGTACCAGCGTGGAGCGTTACACGCAGCGGCCGGCCCCGACGCTGTCCGGGTACGCGCCGTCGCCCGTCGAGCAGCTCTGCCTCACCAACGTGCTGCAGCAGCTCGACAACCTGCTCGGCCACCCGGTTGTGCACCGCGCCGTCGAGGACGGACAACTCCGCCTGTTCGGGCTGTACTTCGACCTGGCATCGGCGCAGATGTACGTGCACGACGCCGCCACCGGCCAGTTCGAGCCCGTCGTCGCGCCGCTGGACCGGCCCGCGAGCCGGAATGCGCCCGACGCACAGCCCGAGGAGGCCCTCGAAGCGGCCGCCGCGGGAAGGCCCTGAGGAAATCCGAAATCGCGCCCAACCTCCGGCCGTTCGGCTCCGAAAGAGGGGTGAGCACAGACACGCACCGCCACGCAGGACGACCTAGGCGTCGTGGCGGTGCGCACCGGGGACCCGGTCCGACCTGACGGTTCCGCGCCCGCCGCGAGGGGGGGGCGGGACCGTCCCCAGGACCGGAGGGGGCCATTCGACATTATACGTACCACCGGGACGGCCGGACGTCCCGGCCCGGCCGCGCACCAATGCG
>NZ_JBEZFP010000248.1:0-4701 GCF_040649515.1 Streptodolium elevatio | reverse complement strand
CTTCCGAACTGGCGTGCCGGCGTGTCGACCGGCGCCCCCTACCGCCACTACGCCGACCGCGAGGCCTTGCTGTCCGCGGTCGCCGCCGAGGGGTACCGCGAGCTCACCGAGCAGCTCGCCGCCGTACATCCGTCACCGGCGACCCCCGACGAACTCGCCGATGTGGCTGTCGCCTACGTCCGGTTCGCACTCGGGCACCCGGCCCTGTTCCGCGTGATGTTCGCCGAACCTTGCGACCCCGCCAACGAGGAGAGGGCCAACGCGACCGCCGCGATCAAGGAGTACGTGCGCGGCATCGCCCGCGCCGCCTTCCCCCACGGCGACCCCGAGGCCCTCTCCACCATGGTGTGGGCCCTCGTCCACGGCCTGGCCTTCCTCCACCTCGACGGAAAACTCGACGCCTCCACCCCGGAAGTCGTGGCAGAACACGTCCGCACCACCGTCCACGCCCTGTTCACCGCCACCGGCGCGCCCCGGGCAGCAGCGGCTCAGCTCGGCCACGCAGCCGACTAGCTAGCCGGCAACGACGAATACCTTGGGTGCGGGATCCGGTCTCCGGCCCGACCTGCAACCCCGATCGCCATACGCCGAAGTAGGGAATATCGCACGTTTGGAATAGCGCTCCCCGCCAGCTGGGGCGTCCGCGTGGACGGCTGCGGAGCGTCAGGCGTACGCGAACGACCTGGACGGCGAGCGTTTGTTGATTGCGGTGTCGGCGGCGTCGAACCGCAGCAAGGCGGACAAGGACCCTGCGGAGTGGATGCCGCCGTACCAGGAGTACGGCTGCACCTAAACCGCGGACTGGATCGCGATGAAGATCCGCTGGGACCTGTCCGTCGACCAGGCCGAGCGGGACGCGCTGTCCGAGCAGGCCGCGGTGTGCCCGGACGTCGAGGTCGCCGGCACCTACGCCCGTTGACCCGCGTTGCCCGCCCGCGCGGGCGCGGCGAGCACCGGCCTGCGTGCGGGTTGCGGCCAGGGTGTGCGCAGCGGACGCGGGCAGGGGGCGATGCGCGCCGCGGACCGCGGACGTTCAGCGGCCGAAGTGCTGTTGCCAGGCGGTGCGTCGGTCGTCCATGTGCCGGAGGGCGGGGTCGAGGAGGTGGACGCCGTCGCGGAAGGGTTCGAACCCTACTGATTCCCACACGGCGGCGATCTTGGTTTGGGCGGCGGTGAACGCGGCGTCGTTGCCGTCTTCGAAGGCGCGGTCGGTGGAGGCGGGTTCGCAGGCGACCGCGCAGCAGCCGCCCGCGAGGCGGCGGATGGCTTCCGCCGCGGCGAACGCGCCGATGCCGAATCCCCGCCACTGCGGCGCGAGCCGCACCCGGTCCATGACCAGCAGGTCGCCCACCGGCGATTCGACGGCGTCCTCGAAGTCCTTGTTCCAGTGCAGGCCGGGGGTCATGGCGTACTCGGGGTTCGTGCACACGGAGACGATCTTCTCCAGGTCGCCGGTGTGGGCGTCCGCGGCGTCCCACCCGGGGTCCGCGGTGTAGTCGCGGAGGCGGACGAACTCCATGTGGCCGAGCCTGGGGTCCTGGGAGGCCTCGCACGATGCGGTGTCCGAGCACTGCTCGCATCCGTCGTCGTCGTGGTAGCGCGTGATGTCGACCGACCAGATCTCCAGCGTGTCCTCGAACTCGAACGGGACGGCCGGGTGCTCGTGCGTGTAGGTCAGCATGATGTCGCGGCCCGAGAACGGGAGTTCAGCGCACGGCCGACGCGGGTACGTCATGATGCCCCACGCTAGTACCGGACAGACGGCATTCTCAGCGGTTTGGTCCGGCCCGACCCGAAGGCCCTGGTGCTGTGTCCCGGGCGCTCAGTGGCCTCGGGGACAGTCGGGGGTCGTCGCTGGTTAGGGGGCTGCGGTGATGTGCCCGACGTCGGGCAAACATCACGTGAAGTCATTCGGGCGTCGGTTTCCCGGCTAACGCGGCAGGCGCCCGGGTCGTGGGCGCCGCCCTGGGCGGGTCACCTGGAGGGACTACGCGGTGTGCGGTTCCTGGCAAGGAACCGCCGCACCGTCCGCCATATCCCCTGGGGAGGTTCGGGTGTCCTGTGCCCAGGCGCGCTTCTTGGCAGTGGGGGTGCCGTGGGGCGCGGGGGAGAGGCAGGCGCCGGGGGAGGCGGCTGCGGCGGCTGGTCGGGGGCGGCGTCGCGGGTGCCCTGCGCGAAGGGCTCTTGCGGCGCGGGTTCCTCAAGGGCAGGGGGACCGGGCGGCGGCGCGGTCGGGAAGGCAGCGGGTTCGTCCGCGAGGGAGGGCCCGGGGGCGTCGGGTGGGGTGTGGCGTTGGGCGTGGAGCTCGCGGGCGTCGGCGCGGCGCCTGTTCCAGCGGGCGCGTTCGACGTGTGCGAGGCGCTGCATGGTGTCGTGTGCGGGGCGCAGGTCGAACGTCGTCTTGGTGGCGGTGAGTTGGTTGAGCGTGACGGTGACGAGCCCCCATCGGGTGGCGTCGGAGTCGGGGAGCGGGTGGCTGATGCGCCAGTCCCGGTGCCATTGCTTGGCTGCGCGCCAGTCGGCGAACTCCCAGTTCTCGCCGGGCCGCGGGGCGTGGGTGAAGTCGTGGACGCCGTACGGGACCAGGACCTGGTCGCCGTCCAGCCAGTACACGCTGCTGCCCGCAGCAGTGATGGCGCGCTGCCGCGTGGTCGGCAGGACGGTGGCGTGGACGGTCTTGGCGCGGCCGTGCGGCTTCACCTCGAGGGGCGCGCCCGGGACGAATTGCTCGGGGTCCTTGGCCAGGAACCACACGTGCACCGCGGCGGTGCCGTAGTGGCTGCGTACGGCACGGACGCGCGCGTTGATCGCCTCAGTGTGCGGAAGCTCCTGGGGGCGTTCAATGACGACCAGTTGCCCGTCCATTCCGCGGATGACGAGGGCAGGCCGAGTACCCGCAGCCTCGGAGTCTCTTGTACTGCGGGGGATCTCCAACGAGGCGCCCACGCCGGGCCAGGCCCGGACGAGAAGGTCCCGCAGCACCACCACGGCCTGGTCCTCGCGTTCGATGCGCTGCCGATCCCCCGCCGGGGCGCGGCAATCCCGCGCACCGCTCTCGCTGTTGCTGTGGTGCCGGAAGTGCGGCTGTTGCCGCGAGCCCGGCGTGATGGGCCGCAGGATCAGGTCGCCGTGGCAGGCCCGGCACATGTAGCGCCCAGACACGGCGCCGGCCTCGCCGTACACCCCGCGGGCGAGACCGGCCTCCAATCCTGCGGTCGGGCCCGGCATTTCGATGAGCCGTGCGGTCAATCGGTCCCACGCTGTGTCCCCCCCCATGGACAGTGATCCTCGCGCCCCGGGGCGCACCGTGCGAGGGCTATTCCGCAGGGGGAACGGGGCTGTCGCCCGGAGCTACGGGAAATGCAACCGTCGCTCCGAAACCGGTCGTCCTGCCTCCGCAGGAACCCGGCTGTGGGCGGCGTGGTTGCCGGAGGTGGGTGATACCCGGCGGTCATGACGATGCGGGTGCCTGAGGAGCCGATACTGGCCGCGCCGGTGGAGGTGCTGCCGGTTGCCGGTTCGTTCGAGCCGAAGTGGGACGGCTTCCGGGTGCTGCTGTCCCGGGCGGCGGACGGTGCGGTGGATCTGCGTTCCCGGCGGGGGACACGCCTGGTGCCGGCGTTCGGGGACATCGCCGCGGCGGCCGAACGGGACCTGCCGCGCGGTGTCGTGCTGGACGGCGAGGTGGTGGTCTGGCACGGCGGGCGTTTGGCGTTCGACCTGTTGCAGCGGCGGATGCACCGCACCGCGGCGTCCGCGGCGCGGGAAGCTCGGGCGTATCCGGCGAACTTAGTGGCGTTCGACCTCCTGGGCGAGGACGACCAGGACCTCATGGCCCTGCCCTACGCGCAGCGCCGCGCTCGCCTGGAGGCGTTCTTCGCCGCGCACCGGCTGGGGCCACCATGGGTGCTGTGTCCGGCGACCACCGACCGGGCCGAAGCCGAGCTGTGGATGCGGGACTGGGCTCCGGCTGGGATCGAGGGCCTGGTGGTGAAGGACCCGGGTCAGCGGTACCGGCCGGGGCAGCGCGGGTGGCGCAAGTACCGGGTGCGGGACACGACCGAGGTGCTGGTGGGCGCGGTCGCCGGCAGCCTGGCCCGGCCCACGACGGCGCTGTTCGGCCGGTTCGACGATGCGGGCGTTCTGCGGTTCGTCGGACGCAGCACGGTCCTGGATTCCCGCGCGCGTGCCGTCCTGGCCGGCCGTGTGCGTGCGGCCGCGCCGGATCACCCGTGGCACGGCCGCTCGTTCTCGGCGGCGTGGGGGAGCCGGGAGCGGCATCCGATGATCCCGGTTGCTCCCGACGTGGTTGCGGAGGTGGCTGTGGACGCCGCGTTCGAACGCGGGGCGTGGCGCCATCCGATTCGCGTGCTGCGGCTGCGTGAGGACCTGGCGCCGGGCGACGTCCCGAAGTTCGGCCAGGGCCCCGCCCCCGCTGCTGGGTAACTCGCGGTCTTGGAGCGCTTCCTTGGACCGCCCCCGTACGGGCTAGAGGTCCTCCTCGGCCGTCGAGCTGTCACGCGGTCGTTCGCAATGCTGTTGCCGTGAGGGCGTTGCGAACGACAGCGCTACACCGGCTGGAACGCCGTCATCAGCGTGTGGCGAACGTCTGGAAGTTGTTGATGGTGTCGCCGACGATTATGGAGGCGGCGTTCGAGACGCCGGTGCCGGACGCGAACTGCTTGTCGCCGGCGACCGCGT
>NZ_JBEZFP010000247.1:1822-5076 GCF_040649515.1 Streptodolium elevatio | reverse complement strand
TGACTGTATGAAATTCTCAA
This sequence comes from Streptodolium elevatio, assembly GCF_040649515.1. Taxonomy (GTDB): domain Bacteria; phylum Actinomycetota; class Actinomycetes; order Streptomycetales; family Streptomycetaceae; genus Yinghuangia; species Yinghuangia elevatio. The sequence goes on along the minus strand of NZ_JBEZFP010000247.1, from coordinate 5,056 downwards.
CTGTGGTTCACACCGAAACCGGTTGCGGTCCGGGAACCACACAGTGGACGCGAGCATCTGAGGACAAGTCCTCGGCCTATTAGTACCGGTCAGCTCCACACATTACTGTGCTTCCACATCCGGCCTATCAACCCGGTCGTCTACCGGGGGCCTTACCAGGTCAACCCTGTGGGAGCCCTCATCTCGAAGCAGGCTTCCCGCTTAGATGCTTTCAGCGGTTATCCCTCCCGAACGTAGCCAACCAGCCGTGCCCTTGGCAGGACAACTGGCACACCAGAGGTTCGTCCATCCCGGTCCTCTCGTACTAGGGACAGCCCTTCTCAAGACTCCTACGCGCACAGCGGATAGGGACCGAACTGTCTCACGACGTTCTAAACCCAGCTCGCGTACCGCTTTAATGGGCGAACAGCCCAACCCTTGGGACCTACTCCAGCCCCAGGATGCGACGAGCCGACATCGAGGTGCCAAACCATCCCGTCGATATGGACTCTTGGGGAAGATCAGCCTGTTATCCCCGGGGTACCTTTTATCCGTTGAGCGACGGCGCTTCCACAAGCCACCGCCGGATCACTAGTCCCTGCTTTCGCACCTGCTCGACCCGTCGGTCTCACAGTCAAGCTCCCTTGTGCACTTACACTCGACACCTGATTGCCAACCAGGCTGAGGGAACCTTTGGGCGCCTCCGTTACCCTTTAGGAGGCAACCGCCCCAGTTAAACTACCCACCAGACACTGTCCCTGATCCGGATCACGGACCCAGGTTAGACATCCAGCACGACCAGAGTGGTATTTCAACGACGCCTCACCGCGTACTGGCGTACGCGTTTCACCGGCTCCCACCTATCCTACACAAGCCGAACCGAACACCAATATCAAGCTATAGTAAAGGTCCCGGGGTCTTTCCGTCCTGCTGCGCGAAACGAGCATCTTTACTCGTAGTGCAATTTCACCGGGCCTGTGGTTGAGACAGTCGAGAAGTCGTTACGCCATTCGTGCAGGTCGGAACTTACCCGACAAGGAATTTCGCTACCTTAGGATGGTTATAGTTACCACCGCCGTTTACTGGCGCTTAAGTTCTCAGCTTCGCCCTTACGGACTAACCGGTCCCCTTAACGTTCCAGCACCGGGCAGGCGTCAGTCCGTATACATCGTCTTACGACTTCGCACGGACCTGTGTTTTTAGTAAACAGTCGCTTCTCGCTGGTCTCTGCGGCCACCCCCAGCTAGGGAAGTAAATTCCCGCACCAGAGCTGGCCCCCCTTCTCCCGAAGTTACGGGGGCATTTTGCCGAGTTCCTTAACCACAGTTCACCCGAACGCCTTAGTATTCTCTACCTGACCACCTGAGTCGGTTTGGGGTACGGGCCGCCACGACACTCGCTAGAGGCTTTTCTCGGCAGCATAGGATCATCCACTTCCCCTCAATCGGGTCGGCATCAGGTCTCAGACACATGTCAGGCGGATTTGCCTACCCAACGTCCTACACCCTTACCCCGGGACAACCACCGCCCGGGCTGGACTACCTTCCTGCGTCACCCCATCGCTCACCTACTACCCGCTCGGGCCGGCGGCTCCACCGTCCACCCTCGTCCGAAGACTTGGATGGGGGCTTCACGGCCTTAGCATCACGAGGTTCAGCGCTGGCGCATCGTAGCGGGTACGGGAATATCAACCCGTTGTCCATCGACTACGCCTGTCGGCCTCGCCTTAGGTCCCGACTTACCCTGGGCGGATTAGCCTGCCCCAGGAACCCTTGGTCATCCGGCGCACACGTTTCTCACGTGTGATTCGCTACTCATGCCTGCATTCTCACTCGTGCAGCGTCCACCACTGGTTTCCACCGCGGCTTCACCCGCTGCACGACGCTCCCCTACCCAGCAACACGCCTGAACCACAAAGGCTTGGCTATATGCGTCACTGACACGACTTCGGCGGTGCGCTTGAGCCCCGCTACATTATCGGCGCGGAATCACTTGACCAGTGAGCTATTACGCACTCTTTCAAGGGTGGCTGCTTCTAAGCCAACCTCCTGGTTGTCTCTGCGACTCCACATCCTTTCCCACTTAGCGCACGCTTGGGGGCCTTAGTCGGTGCTCTGGGCTGTTTCCCTCTCGACCACGGAGCTTATCCCCCGCAGTCTCACTGCCGCGCTCTCACTTACCGGCATTCGGAGTTTGGCTGATCTCAGTAACCCGGTGAGGCCCATCAACCATCCAGTGCTCTACCTCCGGCAAGAAACACACGACGCTGCACCTAAATGCATTTCGGGGAGAACCAGCTATCACGGAGTTTGATTGGCCTTTCACCCCTAACCACAGGTCATCCCCCAGGTTTTCAACCCTGGTGGGTTCGGGCCTCCACGAAGTCTTACCTCCGCTTCACCCTGCCCATGGCTAGATCACTCCGCTTCGGGTCTTGGGCGCGCGACTCAACCGCCCTGTTCGGACTCGCTTTCGCTACGGCTACCCCACACGGGTTAACCTCGCCACACACCGCAAACTCGCAGGCTCATTCTTCAAAAGGCACGCAGTCACGACCACCCGAGACAAAACCCGGATGGCGACGCTCCCACGGCTTGTAGGCACACGGTTTCAGGTACTATTTCACTCCCCTCCCGGGGTACTTTTCACCTTTCCCTCACGGTACTAGTCCGCTATCGGTCACCAGGGAATATTTAGGCTTAGCGGGTGGTCCCGCCAGATTCACACGGGATTTCTCGGGCCCCGTGCTACTTGGGAACAACACAAGCAAGCCGTACAGATTTCGTCTACGGGGGTCTTACCCTCTACGCCGGACCTTTCGCATGTCCTTCGACTACCCATACGGTTTCTGACTCGCCCAGCTGCCGGCAGACAACTGAAGTGCCGTCCCACGACCCCGAATAAGCAACCCCTGCCGGGTATCACACCTACTCGGTTTAGCCTCATCCGCTTTCGCTCGCCACTACTCGCGGAATCACGGTTGTTTTCTCTTCCTGCGGGTACTGAGATGTTTCACTTCCCCGCGTTCCCTCCACACACCCTATACATTCAGGTGCGGGTGACAGCCCATGACGACTGCCGGGTTTCCCCATTCGGACACCCCCGGATCACAGCTCGGTTGACAGCTCCCCGGGGCCTATCGCGGCCTCCCACGTCCTTCATCGGTTCCTGGTGCCTAGGCATCCACCGTGCGCCCTTACTAACTTGGCCACAGATGCTCGCGTCCACTGTGCAGTTCTCAAACAACAACCGGAA
>NZ_JBEZFP010000246.1:0-5409 GCF_040649515.1 Streptodolium elevatio | reverse complement strand
CCCGCGCGACCGCGCCGCGCGTTGCCCCCCACCAGGGCCGGGTACGGCGGCGCCGCATACTCGGGTGTCCTGGCCGGGGCCTTGCCCACAGGTCGCGACCGCACCCCTCGACGCCGGCCGCAACGTCCCGCTGGGCCCGTCGGGGCTTCCCGCATCCGGCTCAAAGCTGCATGGTCCGGTGACAGCGCACCGCCATAAACTGCGCGCGACATTCCGATCCCTGACCGGAATTGCCCTCCATGTGCCTGTTCCGAGCAGGCCGGAGTTTCGAAAGCGCACATCGAAAACGCACATCGGAACCGCACCCTCGGAACCGCACCCTCGACCTGGCACCACATCCTTCTCCCAAGGAGTACGTGATGCGCGCCTTGCCTCGAGTAACAGCACTCCTCGTGGCCGTACTGCTCGCCGCCACCGGGCTCACGGTCGGCGCCGCCCAGGGCGCCCCAGCCGCGGCCGCCGCCCTCGCCCACTGCCACGGCGACTCCAGTCCCGACGGGGGCCATACCGTGCTCCCCTCCACCTCCCCGAACAGCGGCAACTACAACTGCCTTCTCGACTACGGCGACGGCTTCGCCGGAGGCGACCAGTACTACGCGGTCCGGGCACTCCAGGAAGCCGCCGTGCTGTGCTACGGCCAGCAGATCGGCATCGACGGCCAGTACGGCACGAACACCAAGCAGGCCGTGAAGAACATCCAGAACTTCCACAACGTCTTCGGCGGCGCAGGCCTCACCGTGGACGGCGTGTACGGCCCCAACACCCGCAGCGTGATGGCATGGCCGTACTACAGCTTCACCGAACAGCGCTTCTACTGCTGGGGCCGGCCCGTCTAGCAGCCGGCAGCGAGCAGTTTCGACACCGCAGCAGCACGCGCCCCGCGGACGGACACGACGACACGTCCGCCCGCGGGGCCGCCGTTGCACCCAACGTGGTCAGGGGCCGGGAGGCTCCGGGCGTACCAGGCCGTTCTGGTAGGCGATGACGACGAGTTGCGCCCGGTCGCGGGCGCCGAGCTTGGTCATCGCGCGCTGCACGTGGGTGCGGACGGTCAGCACGCTCAGCACCAGCTCGCCGGCGATCTGGTCGTTGGACTTGCCGTGCGCCGCCAGGACGGTCACCTCCTGTTCGCGCGGCGTCAGGTCCGCGAGGCGTTCCACGGGCGCGAGCGGCGGCCCGGCGGCCGGGGTGGTCAGGAACCGGGTGATCAGGGCCTGCGTGGCACCCGGCGACAGGAGGGCCTCGCCCGCGGCGACGGTGCGGATCCCGTCCAGCAGCGCGTCCGTGGTCACGTACTTCCCGAGGAAACCGCTCGCACCCACCCGGAGCGCCTGGGCGACGTACTCCTCGGTCTCGAACATCGTCAGGATCAGGACGCGCGTGCCCGCCAGGTCCGGCGCCGCGCAGATCTCGGCGGTGGCCGTGAGCCCGTCCGAGCCGGGCATGCGGATGTCCATCAGGACGACGTCGGGCTTGTGCGCGCGGGCCAGTTCCACCGCCTGGCGGCCGTCGGCGGCCTCGCCGACCACCTCCATGTCGTCGCAGGAGTCGATCAGGAGCCGGAACGTGCCGCGCAGCAGGGCCTGGTCGTCGGCGAGGAGTACGCGGATCGTCAACGGGGTTCCTCAGGTCGTGGGCCGGGGCCGCCGGGGCCGAGGCCGGGCGGGGCGTCCGCGGAGGCCGCCTCGGAGGTTTCCTCCGCGGGAGAGCCCCCCGGGGTGCGGGGCTGGAAGGGCAGGACCGCCGCGACCTCGAAGCCGCCCTCGGGCCGTACGCCGGCGCGCAGTTCGCCGCCGACCGAGTGGGCGCGTTCGCGCATGCCCATCAGACCGTATCCGCCGCCGGGCACCGGTGCGGCGGGCCCCGCGGCCGCCGGGAAGTCGTTGGTCACGGTGACGCGCAGGCGCGAGGCGTCGTAGCGCAGCCGTACGCGGGCCTCGCGGTCGGGCGCGTGCTTCGTGGCATTGGTCAGCGCCTCCTGGATGATCCGGTACGCGGTCAGGTCCACTCCCGGCGACAGCGGCCGGACGTCCCCCTCGGTGCCGACGTCGACCGTCAGCCCGGCCGACGCGCACGCCGCGACGAGCGCCGGCAGCCGGTCCAGGCCCGGGGTCGGCTCCAGCGGATCGGTGTCCGGGTCGGCGCCCGGGGCGGCGGTACGACGCAGCAGGCCCACCGTGGCGCGCAGTTCAAGGAGCGCGGATGAGGTGGTGCCGACCAGGTCGGCCAGGATTTTGCGGGTCTGCTCCGGGTGCGTGTCGGCCAGGTGCGCGGCGGTGCCGGCCTGGGCGTGGGCGACCGCCATGTGGTGGGCGACGGCGTCGTGGAGTTCACGGGCGATGCGCATGCGTTCCTCGGCGACCCGCAGCCGCGCCTCCTCCTCGCGGGTGCGTTCGGCGTGCGCGGCGCGGGCCTGGACGGATTCGAGGTACGCGCGCCGGAAGCGGCTGCGGTCGCCCAGGGCCACCGGTAGCAGCAGCCACACGACCGTGCCCACGGTGCGGAGCACGAAGTCGTCGCCGAGTTCCTCGCCCGCCAGCGAGGTGGCCACCAGCACGACCATGGTCGCCGAGCCGTAGACGGCGGCGGTCCGCGGGCCGGTCAGCGCGACGAGCCAGTACAGGGCGGCCGCGACGGGAGCCAGCAGCAGAGGGCTGGGCAGGTAGCCCAGGCCGGTCAGCAGGGCGGCCGCGGCGACGGTGGCCGCGAGGGCGGCGCGCGGGTGGCTGCGCGACGTCAGGACGGCCGCGCTGGACGCCGCGAGGATCCAGACCGGCCACAGAGCCTGCGGGGGCGAGGACTCGGACGTGCTGATCTGGGTCCCGAGGAGCGCGCAGACGCACAGCACCACCGCCGCCACCGCGTCGGCGGCCCGGGCACGGCGTTCCGCGTACCGTTCGAGGTTGCCGGTCATCGTGCCTTCCGTGGGGGGCGTATCGAGGTCCATGGTCGCCGATGGGCGCCGAAACGGGCGCGCGGCCCGCCCGGCACAACGTGCTCGGGCGGACCGGCGGACGGTCTCGGGGACGGTCTTGCGGGCCGCTCGGTCAGAGGCGCGCCTCGACCGGCCCGCCCGGATCGCGGTCGGTGCCGGGACCGGGACCAAATCCAGCATCGGAACCCGGATCGGAACCGGGACCGCGGGTGTGGGGTCGGGTGAGTGCCTCGCCTTCCACGTCCACCCGCGGCAGGACGCGGCCGAGCCATGCCGGCAGCCACCACGCCCGGTCGCCGAGCAGGGCCAGGACGGCGGGCACGATCGCCATGCGGACCACGAAGGCGTCGAAGAGGACCGCGGCGGCCAGGCCGAACCCGAGCATCTTGATCATCGACCCCTCTTCCCCGATGAACCCGGAGAAGACCGCGACCATGATCAGCGCGGCGGCGGACACCACCCGGGCGCTGTGCCGGAACCCGGACACCACCGCCTGGTCCGCGGACTCCCCGTGCGTGTACGCCTCCCGCATCCGGGACACCAGGAACACCTCGTAGTCCATGGCCAGTCCGAAGACGATGCCCATCATGAAGATCGGCATCAGGCTCATGACCGGCCCGGTCTGCGCCACGCCGAACAGGCCTGCCGCGTGGCCTTCCTGGAAGACCAGGACCAGCACGCCGAGCGCCGCCAGCACCGACAGGACGAAGCCGAGCGCCGCCTTGACCGGCACCAGGACGGACCGGAAGACCACCATCAGCAGCAGCACCGCAAGTCCGCCCACGACGGCCAGGTACGGCGCCAGCGCGGACTGCACCTTCGCCGCGACGTCGATGTTCAGCGCGGTCGTGCCGGTGACCTCGAACGTCGCCGAAGCCTCCCGCTCCGCGGCCGGCCGGTCGCGGCGGATCGCCTCCACCAGGTCCTTGGTCTTCTCGTCCGTCGGGCTGGTCGACGGGGTGGCCCGGAACACCGCCGTGTCGTCGGCCTCGTTGAAGTCGGCCGGCGAGACCGACACGATGCCGTCCGTGGCGCCGATCCGATCGCTGACGGCCCGCACCGCGGCCTGCGGGTCGGCGGCTCCCCGCGCGTCCACGACGATGGTCAGCGGTCCGTTGAAGCCCGGGCCGAAGCCGTCGGCGAGTGCGTCGTACGCGCGGCGCTCGGTGGTCGCGGTCGACTTGGCCTCGTCGCCGGGCATGCCCAGTTGCAGCGAAGCCATCGGCACGGCCAGCGCGGCCAGGCCCGCCACGCCGAGGACCAGCACCGCGACGGGGCGGCGCAGCACGAAGCGGGCCCAGCGCGTGCCCAGGTTGACCCGTCCGCCCGCATCCGGACCGGAACCGGCCGGGACCGCACTACCCGGGACCGCACCACCCGGGACTGCACTACCCGGGACTGCATCACCCGGGAACGGCCCGCCCGCGGCCTCGACGTCCAGCCGTCCTGCACCGGGCCGTTCGCCCGTCGGGAGCACGGCCCGGCCGCCGCCCCGCCGGCTCGCCTTGTGTGCCCGGCGGGCCCGGCGCGAGAGGACCGCGTCCGGCCAGAACCCGAGCAGCGCCGGGACGACGGTCAACGCCACCAGCACGGCGACCGCGACGGCCCCGGCGGCGGCCAGGCCCATCTTCGTGAGCGTGGGGATCCCGACCACGGCCAAGCCCGCCAGGGCGATCACCACGGTGACCCCGGCGAACACGACCGCCGACCCGGCGGTGCCCACCGCGACCCCGGCCGCGTCCTGGGGCGGCCGGCCGCGCCCGCGTTCCTCCCGGTAGCGGGACACCACGAACAGGGCGTAGTCGATGCCCACCGCCAGGCCCAACATCATGCCGAGGGTGAGTGTGTCCGCGGACAGGCCCAGCGGCCCGGCGAGCAGCACGATGCCGAACAGGCTCACGGCCACTCCGACGATCGCGGTCAGCAGCGGCAGGCCCGCGGCCGCCAGCGAGCCGAACGTGACCAGCAGGACGAGCGCCGCCGCCGAGAGGCCGACGATCTCCGCGATCCCGCCAGGGCCGCCGCCGTCGTCCATCGCGGACCCGCCCGTCTCCACCGTCAGGCCCGCCGCGCGCGCCCGGTCCGCCGTCTCGTCCACCGCCGCGCGGCTGGCGTCGGAGACGTCGGAGGACTCCACCTTGTAGGTGACGGTCGCGTAGGCGGTCGAGCCGTCGTCGCTGACCGCGTCCGACGCGAACGGGTCGGCGACGTCGGCCACCTGCGGGCCGCCGGCGAGCGCGCCCACGGCGTCCTCGACGGCCTGCCGCGTGTCGCCGGCGGTCACCTTCCGCCCGTCGGGGGCGACGAAGACGATCCGCGCGGTGGCGCCGTCGGCGGCCGTTCCGGGGAAGCGCTCCTCCATGAGGTCGAACGCCGACGGATCCGATCACGCGATCCTCGACTACGCCCCGTACCTGGCAGCGTGGGCGACCGGCATGCTCGCCGCGCTCCTGCTGCTGTACCGGGCGCGCCTG
>NZ_JBEZFP010000245.1:0-5465 GCF_040649515.1 Streptodolium elevatio | reverse complement strand
CGGAGGCGGCGGTGGGGGCGCTCCGCTTGTTTCCGGGGGGGGGGGCGGCCCCCGCGCCCCCCCCCCACGCCGCCGCTCGTCGCGCTCTACCAGGTCACCGCCAACGTGCTGCGGGTGAAGATCGGCTGGCGGTACGCGATGAACGCCGCCGCACCCGACGACCCCGAGACCGCGCGCATCCACGCGGACGTACTCCTGCAGTGCGCCGCGCTGTTCGAGCGCGCCCGGGACGCCGGGCTGCTGCGCCCGGACGTGGACCTGGAGTGGGCCCGCCGCACCTACTACGCACTGATCCACGAGGCGTCCGAGGCCCGGGCCGGCGCCGACGAGGACGTCGACCGGCTCGCCACCCTGGTGGTCGACACGCTGCTGCGTGGCGTCGGCACCGAGGGCCGCCCGCTCGCGACCTGAGCCACGACGGGCGGTCCCCGGGCGGCCCGGGTCTCAGGCCTGCGCGTGCGTCGGCGCCGGTTCGGCGTCGGCGGAACCCGGCTCCTGACGGGCCACGTCGACCAAGGGGCTCGGAGCCTCCGGCCCTCGGGCGAAGGCGAGGAACGCCCCCGCGACCAGCGTGGCCGCGGCGATCCAGCCGGCGGTCCGCAGACCGTCGACGACTGCCGCGTCGGTCGGCGCGGCGCCGAGGCCGCGGTTGGCCACGGCGACGAATACCGCGAGGCCGACAGCGGCGCCGACCTGCTGGGCGGTCGTGGCGACCGCGGACGCGACGCCCTGCTCGGCGGCCCGGACACCGGACGCCGCGGCGGCGAAGAGCGCGGTCCAGCCCATGCCGACACCGAGGCCGAACACCACGATGCCCGGGACGATTTCGCCGTACGTGCCGCCTACATCCATGCCGAGCGCGATCAGGGCCATGCCCGCGCCGAGGACCATGAGTCCGGCGAACAGCGCCGCGCGTACCCCGAGCCGGTTGAGGATCGGCGCCGCGACGTTGCCGCCACCGACGACGCTCGCGAGACCGAGCGGCAGGAACGCGAACCCCGCCTCCAGCGCGCTGAAGCCGAGCACGTTCTGCAGGTACGTGGTGAGCAGGTAGTACTCGGCGCCGCCTGCGGCGAAGTACACGAACCCGACGCCCATCGACACCGCGAGGCTGCGGTTCCCGAACAGGCGCAGCGGGACCAGCGGGTCGCGCGTACGCGACTCGACGACGAGGAACAGCGCGATGACCAGCACGCCCGCGACCAGCGCGCCCGAGCCCTGGGCGGTACCCCAGCCCTCCTCGGGCCCGCGGACCAGGCCGAAGACCACCAGGGTCACGCCTATCGTGGCCAGGAACGCGCCGGGCAGGTCGAACTCCCGTGCACGGCCGCGCTGTTGCGTACGGCCGGCGGTCGACGTCCCGGACGGTGACCGGAGGGTCTCACCGGCGGGCAGGAGCCTCGGTGCGGCGAGCACCGCCGGGATGGCGAGCACGGCGTTGACGTAGAAGACCGCCTCCCAGCCGAGTTGGGCGGTCAGCACACCGCCCAGCACCGCACCGGTGGCCAGGCCGGCCGACGCCACGGCGCCCCACACGGACAGCGCGCGGTTGCGATCGCGGCCTTCGGCGAACGAGGTGTTGAGCAGTTTGAGGATCGCGGGTCCGAGCAGTGCGCCGCCGACGCCTTGCACGGCGCGGGCGGCGATCAGGACACCGGGCTCCTCGGCGAGGCCGCCGACGAGGGACGAGACGCCGTACAGCCCGAGTCCGATCATGAACATCCGGCGGGCGCCGAGCCGGTCGGCGGCCCGGCCGCCGAGCAGCAGCAGGCCGCCGAACACGACCGTGTACGCGCTGACGATCCACTGCGACGACGTTGCGGAGAAGCCCAGTTCGCGGGCGATGTCGGGGACCGCGATCCAGACGATGTTGTAGTCGATGGCGACGATGAACTGGGCGAAGGCGAGAAGGGCGAGGGTCAGAGCCGCCCGAGAGCGGGGCCCGCCGAGGCCGGATGCGGGAGCCGGCGCCCGGTCGGCGGCCGGACCGCCGGGTCCGGAACCAGGGGCGGGGTCGGGAGTGGGGCCGCCGGGTGCGGGGCCGATGGGTGAACCGGTGGATGTGTCCACGGTGGCAGGTGTCCTTCGGTGTGCGTGGCCGGGCCGGGAGAGCGAAGACGAGGGATCGAGGTAACGCCGTGCGTTTTCTACACGGCGTTCAGATTTCATACGCCGGATACTCATCCAACGATGTGTAAGCTGTCAAGCGTGCGAGACCAGCGACAACAGCCCCCCACCCGACGGGCCCGCCTGCGTGCCGAGACCACGCGCGAGATCAAGGCGATCGCGCTCGACCACGCGGCCGCCGGCGGCCCCGACGCGATCTCGCTGCGCGCCATCGCCCGCGACATGGGGATGACCGCGGGCGCGATCTACAGCTACTTCCCGACCCGCGACGACCTGGTCACGACGCTGATCAACGAGGTGTACGAAGCGCTCACCGAAGCCGTGAGCGCGGCCCTCGCGCCTGTGCCGCCGGAGGACGCCGCGCGCCGGATTCTGGTGTGGGGCGAGGCGTTCCGCGCCTGGGCGCTCGCCAACCCCGCGGGCTTCAAGCTGATCTACGGCGACGCGGTGTCCGGCTACCGGGCACCCGAAGGCGGCGCCGCGCCGGAGCCCGAGCACCGCGCGTGCACCATCGTGACCGGACTGGTCGCGGCCGCCTGGCCGGAGGCCGCGCCCACCCAGTCCGGACGCACGTACGAATGGTCGGACTTCGGTGCCGCCCTGGTGGCGGCCGTGCGCCGGGAGTACCCCGAACTACCGCCCGCCGGCGTCGCGTTGGCGCTACGCATGTGGGGCCGTACGCACGGGCTCGTGTCCCTTGAGGTGTACGGCCACCTCGGCGCCATGGTCCACGACCCCGCCCCGGTCTACCGCGCCGAACTCCTCGACATGATCCGGTCGATCGGACTCACGCCGCCCGAGTGAGGCCCTCGGTCAGTGAATCGCGGTGCCGTGCAGGCGGGCCGCCTTCAAGGCCATGTGCAGCAGTAGGCGGTCCTCGCCGTCGGCCAGGGAGAGCCCGGTCAGATGCTCGACGCGCGACAGGCGGTAGTAGAGCGTCTGGCGGTGGATCGCCAGCACCTCGGCGGCGCGCGTCGCGTGCGCGGCGTGGTCGAGGTACGTCTCGGCGGTGCGGGCGAGTTCGGCGTGCCGCGGCGCCAGCAGCGGCGCCACGGCCGGGTCGGGCGCACTCGGAAGCGCGGAGAGCAGCCGGTAGGGCCCCAGTTCGAGCCAGGACGCGACCGGCGCGTGCTCGGGGAACGCCGCGGCCACCCGTGCCGCGGCCCGGGCCTCGGCCAGCATCCCGACAGCACCGGTCAGTTCGTGGGATGCCGCGGAAACCCCGGCGCGGGCGGCGCGCCTGCCCTTGGTGATGCGCCGAGCCGCATCGGCGGGTGCCTGGGTTGTACGCACCAGGGCCACCAACTCGGTTTCGCTGCCCTGGCGTTCGGTGTAGCAGGCGACGACGTGCGGCATCGCGTGCACCGCGGGAGCGTCGGGAAGATTGTCCGGGGCGGCGCGCACCACGACGAGGGCGTATTGCCCGGCAGCACCGCCGATTCCCGACGCGGCGGCGGCCAACTCCGCCGCGGCCCGGCTCGCGTCTGCGCTCGGCACGATGGCTGCGGAGCCCGTCCCGCCCGCGGTACCGGCGGCTACCCCTGGTTCGTGCAGCAGTTCACGCAGGCGTTCGCCCAACTCGGCGCCCGCATGGGCTTCTTCGGCCAGGAGGTCGCCCGCGCGCCCCGCGAGCGCGAAGGCCGCGTCCAGATCCGCGGGCGGCCACTCGGCGCCGTCGGGGTCGAGGAGCCAGATGTAGCCGTACGTCACACCCTGGTGCCGCGCCGGCAGGCACACGCGCCCTCGTACTCCCGTCGCCGGATCGGGCGGGATGCGCACCGGCCCCGTCGCCCGCGTGATGCCGAAGCTCTCGAACCACGCTTTGACCTGCGGGGACGAGGTGCGGCTGAGGATCGAACGGGCGCGCACGTCGTCGGCGGCGGTGTCGCCCTCGTGGGCCGCGAACGCGACGAGGGCGAAGTCCCGGTCCTCCAGGGTCGCGGGAGCGCCCAGCAGCGCCGCGACCTCGTCCACCAGGCGCTGGTACTCGCGCTGATCCGACACCGTTCCCACCTCCCTGTCCGGTCCGCCGCACCGGCAACGTTGCCCGCTGGGGTCCCCTGACCTGCGGACTCCCTTCATACATGTGTACAAGACGCGGGCGCGCAAACGCGACTCGCGTCCATACCGCCGGTGCCCCGACCGGGCGTACGTTCGGCACAGGCGCCCACCCGGCGCTCCCGTCACCACATGCGACTCCTCGGAGGACCCCGTGCTCGGCCGCATGCTGCTCTCCGCGTCGCGCAGCGAACGCCTGCGCGATTTCGTCGCGACCGCGCCCGTCACCCGGCCGGTCGTGGACCGCTTCGTCGCCGGGGACGACCTCCCCGGCGCCCTCGCGGCCGTCCGCGGACTCGTCGCGGACGGCCTGGACGCCACCGTCGACCACCTCGGCGAGGACATCACCGACGCCGCGCAGGCCGAGGCCAACCGCGACGCGTACCTCGCGCTGCTCGACGCCCTCGGCCCGCTGGGTGCGGGGCCGCGCATCGAGGTGTCGGTCAAACTGTCGGCCTTCGGCCAAGCCCTCGGGGACGGCGGACACGACCTCGCGCTCGCGAACGTCCGCCCGGTCGCCGAGGCCGCCGCGCGCATCGGCAGCACGGTGACCCTCGACATGGAGGACCACACCACCGTCGACTCGACGCTCGCCGTCCTCGACGAACTGCGGACCCGATTCCCGGGCACGGGCGCGGTGTTGCAGTCGTACCTGTTCCGCACGGAGGACGACTGCCGCAGGCTCGCGACCCTGGGATCGCGGGTCCGCCTGGTCAAGGGCGCGTACCGGGAGCCCGCATCCGTGGCCTACCAGGACAAGCGGGACGTGGACCTCGCCTATGTGCGCTGCCTCAAGATCCTCATGGCCGGGGACGGCCGGCCGATGCTCGCCACCCACGACCCGCGCCTGATCGCCATCACCCAGGACCTCGCCCGCCGCCATGACCGCGTCCCGGGGTCCTACGAGTTCCAGATGCTGTACGGCATCCGGGCCGACGAGCAGCGGCGGCTCGTCGAGGCGGGGGAGCGCGTACGCGTGTACGTACCGTTCGGCACCGACTGGTACGGCTACTTCACCCGCCGCCTGGCCGAACGCCCTGCCAACGTCGCCTTCTTCCTGCGCTCGCTCCTTCCCGGGCACTGACCCGCCGGCGATGTCGGGGAGTCCGCCCCGCACGACACCGAAGTCTCCTCCTGTGAAAGGAAGTTGCCATGGACGCCATTACCCGGGTTCCTTCTCCGGTGAATGAGCCGGTTCGTTCGTATGCCCCTGGTAGCCCGGAGCGGGTGCGTTTGGAGGGGGAGTTGAGGCGTCAGGCGGCTGAGCGGGTGGAGTTGAC
>NZ_JBEZFP010000244.1:0-5515 GCF_040649515.1 Streptodolium elevatio | reverse complement strand
CGGGGGCGCGGGGGGCGGGGGGGGGCGGCCGCGTCCGCCCGGCCCCCGTGTGCGGCCGGGGGGTGGGGGGCGCCGCGCCCCCCCCCCCCCCCGACTCCGTTGTCCGTTGCGGGTCCGGCGAGCCGGTACGCCGCCGCTCTGCCGCGCTCTGTCCTGCCGCGCTCTGTCCTGCCGCGCTGTGTCCTCCCGCGCTGTGTCCTGCCGCGCGTTCCGCCGGTCACGCGCAGCGGGCGGCGTACGACCGGACCGTCGTCTGTGCGGCCCGCCCGAAGACCTCCCGCCGGACCACCTGCGGGCCGTTCCGGGGAAGGCCCAGCCGGGGTACGCGGTTTTGCCAACCGTGGCGCGGTTCGTGCGTCGCGCGGGGTACCGCAGAGCGGGCGGACGGGGCTTCCGGGGCGTCTCGGCTGCGTTCCCGACGAACCATCATGATCGCCCCAATCCCGGCATGACCTGCGAAGCTGCCTGCGGCAAAAGTTTCACAGCTTGGTGACAAGGTCATGTATCGCGGACCCCGGAACCCCCATGCACTGCTGTGCGTTGCTACTGTCGTGGCGACGGATTCCGTTGCCCAATTGATATGCGGCTGATCACGGGCGCGGAGCGGGCACGGCGGACTGAGATGGGGGTTCGGTGGACGACAACAGCTGGCGCGCTGCGCAGGCCGCGCGTGAGCCTGTGGTGGAGGGCCTGACGCACTCGGGGCTGCCCCGGCGCATGCCTCAGGCGAACCTGGTTCCGGGGGCCGCGGTGGACGCCGTTCCCGGGCTCGCCCCGGGCATCCCGCTGGGCCTGTCGCGGGATCCCCAGGATGTGCGCACCCGGCTCGACAGCTTCGTCCAGGGACGCGAACAGGCCCGTGCGGGAGCGGAACCGCCGCTTCCGGCCGTACCCCCGAACCCGATGACGGCGCCCAGCCCGCTGGCCACCGCACCGGTCCAGAAGCCGCTGACCAACAAGCCCGCGCAGCCTGCCGAGCCGACGCCGCGCAGGGCCGCGCCCGCGGCCCAGCCCAAGCGCATCCCGGCCGCCCGCAAGCCGCAGCAGGCCAAGTCGGCGAAGCCGAGCCGGCCCGCGCCGAACACCGGCGCCGCGTCGTCCGACGAGCCGTGGGGCGACGGCTGGAAGACCTTCAGGCCGGGGCACTGACGCGCGGCACTTGACCACTCCGTGACCATCCCGTAACCGCCCGCATGCCCCTCCGGGAGTGTGCGGGCGGACGGCGGTCGGAGCCCTGCCGACGGCAGTTGCGTCGAGTTCGTCGAAGGTCGGTTCTCCTCACAGGGAAACGCACGGTACAGCGACCGCCGTTGCCTCCCGAGCCAGATTTGCCTACGCGGAAAATCCGTCCCGCGGACCGACGTTCGCGCATCGACGCACGAGCCGATCGGCAACCCCCCGCGTACCCGCATCCCTCGAACGCCCGGCCAACGCCCGGCGCGACGTGCGACCGCGGCACATCATGCGCCGTGCCGTTCGTCCGATGCCCGCGTCTCGGGAGGTCGAATGCGCTCCAACGCCCCGGATACCTACGAACTGCGCCACCAGCCGGGATGGCACTTGGTCAAACCGATCGTCGCGGGTGCCTTTTGCGGCCTGGTCATCGTCCTCGGAGTGGTGGGCGGGGCTTGGGTCGTAGTGGCGGGAGCCGTGGCGTGCGCGTTTGGCGCCGTCCTTTGGCTGCGGAGCGACTTGGACCACGGGGTCGTGTTCCGCCTGGACGCCCATGGCCTCACGTTCCCCGCTCCGCTCGGCGTGATTCCGCTGACCGTGCCGTGGCGCCAGGTCGAGTCCTTCGTCTGCCTGCCGAGCTCCGATCGGACGCACCGCGTGGGCGTGGTTGCGGTGCGGGCCTGGCATGACGCCGTAGGGCCGGTCACGTGGGGCGCGGCGGGGAGTTTCGAGGCGCGCTTCCAGGAACGCATCGATCGAGAGTTCGGCGCTCCCGTGGCGGCGACGACCGAGGTGTGGCGCGGCGGGGCCCGCCATATCCGGGAACTCGCCGACGTGGACGCCCACTTTGCTCCACACGTGCCGTTCGCACATGTACCCCACGGCCTGTGCCGCGTGAGGGTCCGCCGATGAGCGGCCGCGTCGCCGTTCGGCCGTCGCGTCGTCCGCGGCACCCGAATTGAGCCCCCACGGGTGAGCGGCTGTACAGCCTTTCGGTCGCCGCGTTGTCCACAGCAACCGAAATGAGCCCCCACTTCAGGGGGTTGTAGCACGAATGCCGCAGGTCGTGTTTCGGTCTGTCCACGGGCCTTGCGTCGGCGCGTCCGCGGGTCGTGCGTCGACCCGTACTGCGGCAGCGCCTCCGGTGGCAATGCCTCCGGTGGCGGCCCGGGGTGGGATTGGTGTCAGGCCCGGGCCGCAAGCCGGGGTCAGACGTCCACCTGGGCCTTGCGCAGTGCGTCGGACAACTTCGCGGCGGCCTCCATGACGGCCTGCGCGTGCAGGCGGCCCGGGTGGCGGGTGAGGCGCTCGATCGGGCCGGACACCGAAACGGCGGCCACGACGCGGTTGCTGGGTCCGCGTACGGCGGCCGAGACAGAGGCGACGCCGGGCTCGCGCTCGCCGATGCTCTGCGCCCAGCCGCGGCGGCGTACGCCGGACAGCGTGGTCGCGGTGAAACGCGCACCCTGGAGGCCGCGGTGCAGGCGCTCCGGCTCCTCCCACGCGAGCAGGCACTGCGCGGCCGAGCCGGCCTTCATCGGCAGCGTGCTGCCCACCGGGACGGTGTCCCGCAGGCCGGAGAGCCGCTCGGCGGCGGCGACGCATACGCGCATGTCGCCCTGGCGCCGGTAGAGCTGCGCGCTCTCGCCGGTGACGTCGCGCAGGTGCGCGAGCACCGGGTGGGCCGCGGCCAGCAGGCGGTCCTCGCCCGCGGCCGCGGCGAGCTCCGCGAGGCGCGGTCCGAGGACGAAGCGCCCCTGCATGTCCCGGGCGACGAGACGGTGGTGTTCCAGCGCCACCGCGAGGCGGTGGGCGGTGGGTCGGGCCAGTCCGGTAGTGGCGACAAGCCCCGCCAGCGTCGCGGGACCGGCTTCGAGCGCGGCCAGCACGACAGCGGCCTTGTCGAGCACGCCGACTCCGCTAGAGTTGTCCATGCTCTGATATTGCCGTCTCGAATGACGAGACGCAAGTCCGTTTTGGACGGCTCAGGTGGCAGAGTTCGGACCGTGGGCGCACACGCTGCGGGTGGGCAGCCGGGATGCGACCGCGGAACACGACACAGGAAGTCGGCAATGACGCCGACCGGAGGGACAGCGATGGGACGGACACTCGCGGAGAAGGTCTGGGACGCACACGTCGTGCGTCGCGCTGAAGGAGAGCCGGACCTGCTCTACATCGACCTGCACCTGCTGCACGAGGTGACCAGCCCGCAGGCCTTCGACGGCCTGCGCCAGGCCGGGCGCCCGGTCCGCCGGACCGATCTCACGATCGCGACCGAGGACCACAACACCCCCACCCTCGACATCGACAAGCCCATCGCGGACCCGGTGTCCCGCGTCCAGTTGGAGACGCTGCGCCGCAACGCCGCCGAGTTCGGCGTGCGCATCCACTCGCTCGGCGACGTCGAGCAGGGCGTCGTGCACGTGGTCGGCCCGCAGTTGGGCCTGACCCAGCCCGGCATGACCGTGGTGTGCGGCGACAGCCACACGTCGACGCACGGCGCTTTCGGCGCGCTGGCGTTCGGCATCGGCACCAGCCAGGTCGAGCACGTTCTGGCCACGCAGACGCTGCCCATGGCGCCGTTCAAGACCATGGCCGTCACCGTCAACGGCGAACTGCCCTCCGGGGTCACGGCCAAGGACCTGATCCTCGCGGTGATCGCGAAGATCGGCACGGGCGGCGGACAGGGCTACGTCATCGAGTACCGCGGCGAAGCCGTCCGGAACCTCTCGATGGAGGGCCGGATGACCGTCTGCAACATGTCGATCGAGGCGGGCGCCCGGGCCGGCATGATCGCGCCCGACGACACGACCTTCGGGTACCTGAAGGGCCGCGACCACGCGCCGCAGGACGCGGACTGGGACGCCGCGGTCGAGTACTGGGCGTCGCTGAAGACCGACGACGACGCGACGTTCGACCACGAGGTGGTCATCGAGGCGTCCGAACTCACGCCGTTCGTCACGTGGGGCACCAACCCCGGCCAGGGCGCGCCGCTGTCCGCGAACGTGCCCGACCCGGCGTCGTTCGACGACCCGTCCGAGCGCAGCGCCGCCGAAAAGGCCCTGGAGTACATGGGCCTTACGGCCGGACAGGCGCTGCGCGACATCAAGGTCGACACGGTCTTCATCGGCTCGTGCACGAACGGCCGTATGGAGGACCTGCGCGCGGTCGCGGACATCCTGCGCGGCCGCCGGATCGCGGACGGCGTGCGCATGCTCGTCGTGCCCGGGTCCGTACGCGTCTCGCTGGAGGCCGTGAGCGAGGGCCTGGACAAGGTGTTCACCGAGGCCGGTGCCGAATGGCGGTACGCCGGTTGCTCGATGTGCCTGGGCATGAACCCGGACCAGCTGGCCCCGGGTGAGCGCAGCGCGTCGACCTCCAACCGCAACTTCGAGGGACGGCAGGGCAAGGGCGGCCGTACGCACCTCGTCTCGCCGCAGGTCGCCGCCGCCACCGCGGTCCTGGGCCACCTGGCCGCCCCCGCCGACCTCGATGCCGCAGTGCCCGCAGGAGTCTGATCGCCATGGAACCGTTCACCACCCACACCGGTACGGCCGTTCCGCTGCGCCGCAGCAACGTCGACACCGACCAGATCATCCCGGCCCACTGGTTGAAGAAGGTCACCAAGACCGGCTTCGAGGACGGGCTCTTCGAGGCCTGGCGCAAGGACCCGGCCTTCGTGTTCAACCAGCCGGAACGCGCCGGCGCCACGGTCCTGGTCGCCGGACCGGACTTCGGCACCGGTTCGTCGCGCGAGCACGCGGTCTGGGCCCTGCAGAACTACGGCTTCAAGACCGTGATCTCGTCCCGCTTCGCCGACATCTTCCGCGGCAACTCGCTGAAGGGCGGCCTGCTGACGGTCGTCCTGCCGCAGGAGACGGTCGACCGCCTGTGGGCGCTGACCGAGGCCGACCCGACCGTCGAGATCACCGTCGACCTCGTCGAGCGGCAGGTCCGCGCGGGCGACGGAGACGCCGCTGTCGTCGCCGATTTCGAGATCGACGACTACACGCGCTGGCGGCTGCTGGAGGGTCTCGACGACATCGGCCTGACCCTCCGCCACGAGGCGGACGTCACCGAGTTCGAGGCCGGCCGGCCGTCCTGGCTGCCGCGTACGCAGAACGCCCGAGGTTCGCGGACGACCGCCTGACCTGCGTCGGGAGGGCCGAACGAGGTCCGTCCGACTGACTGATTCAGGCCACCGGGAGGGCAACCCCGGGAAGAGCCAACTGCCTTGCGGAAGCGGGGGGGGGGGCGGGGGGGGGGGCCGGGGGGGGGGGGGGGGGGGGGGGGCCGGAGGTGGGGTATTGGCCCGTCGGTGAAGCAATCACGAGGGGACGAG
>NZ_JBEZFP010000243.1:0-5611 GCF_040649515.1 Streptodolium elevatio | reverse complement strand
GCTGTTGGTTCCAGAGATCTGGAACCAACCGCAGGCCGTCAGGGCGTCGGCGACGCCAGGTGAGGCGTCTTGCGGCTACGGCGGGCCTGTGCGGACCGTCCTGCGAACGGGCGGAGCAAAGGCCGGTTCACCGCGGACCGAGTGGGCACAACCATGCGCGCCGCGAACCGCGGTCACACCATCAAGTAGTTCTCGCATTCAACCGAGAACTTCACGCGGTACTTCAGCTGCAGAATCGTCTCACGGCCGACCACACCGTCCTGGGCAATCCTTGCGTGCTTCTGGAACTTCACGACCTGGGCCCGCGTCTGCGATCCGAAGGCCCCATCGACCGTCAGAACCGTCTTGCCCGCCCACGCATTCAGCGCCCGCTGCACGCAGCGTACGGCAGGGCCCTGCGAACCGACTCGCAACGTGGGGGTGCCACCGTTGGTCGCGTCCGGCACGAGGAGTGTCTTGCACGAAAGACCCTTGACCCACCGTTGCAGACTCTTGGCGGTGGCCGCCCCCACGATCCCGTCGGACTTCAGCCCGTTGTTCGCCTGGAAGACCTTCACCTGTGCCTTGGTCGCCGGACCGAACTTCCCGTCGACGGACACGTACTTGCCCTTGCCACTCTGGGCCTTCCAGTTGTTCAGCCCTTGCTGCGCACATGTGACCGTCCTGCCCGAGGACCCCTCCGAGAGGTAGATGCCGCCCGCGTGGGCCGGCACCGTCAGCATCAGCGCCATCAGCGTGCCGATCAGCGCAACGACGCCGACGGCCAGGCTTCGCCGCGGCCTCGCGGCGACCGCTTCCCGTCTCTCCGAACCCGATCGCTGAGCGTGTTCCAACACCGTTCCTCCTTGCGCGACGAAGGCGCCCGCACCCCACGTCGGGCAGCCCCAGATCGCACACCCTTGATCACTCCCGCCGACGTCCGCTATCCGTGTCACACCCTCTATCCGCGATACGCCCCGCTGCCTCGACCGAGGGCCGCGGCGTTTCCCCCGACTCGCGGCTGGGACAATTCGACATCTGAGCGACGTCTGCTGCCGCCTGGTCGTTCGACAAGTCCCAAGCTCGCTACAGGTTTTGCTCGAGTCCGATGCCTCGCCCGGGCGTGACGTGTGGTCCGGGCCGCGGTCGCTCGGCGGCGGCGGGGGCCTTGTGTGCGGGGTGTTGGCGGCTGCGGTTGAACAGGCTGGGGCGATCGGGTGGTCCAGTGTGTGGGGGCGTCACCGCAGTGCTCTCGGCTGGGGGTTCGGGTTGTGGGGCGGGACGGGTGGCCGGCACGGTGACAGGGTCGTTTCGGTAGCGGGCGCCGGGTCCGCCGGCTGCGGTGCCGGGTCGAGCGACGGGTCCAGTGACGGTTTCGGACGCGAGGTGCTCTGGCCGTGGGGCGTCGCCTTGGGGGTGCCCGCGGCCGACTTCGGCCATCCGTCGTTCCACCACGGCGGGAGGCGCCGCGTTCTCGGGACGCGCGAAGCGCTGATTGGGGGCTTGGGCAAGGTAGGCCGTCAGGGCGGCCCTCTCGGCTTGCTGGTCGGGGCCGGTGAAGTGCCCCACGCTCGCGGTCGCGAGGTGGATCTCTCCGTCGCTGGTGGTGTCGTTCATGGCCGCGTGGGCCTTGCGTGGGCCGCGTGCGGGGACGCGCGGGTCACGGTCGTCCGCCACGAAGACCGTCAGCGGGAACGGAGTTCCGGGCTGTTCGTGGTACCCGGCGGAGTCGCGGTATGCGGCGGCGACCTCTTCGGGCGAGCCGCCGCCGAAGTACTCGGCGGTGGACTCGGCGGCGCTTCCGCTGAGCAGGTCCGAGGCGCCGCGCGACATGATCGCGGCATCGAACAGTTCCGGGTCGGCGCGTACCGCCATCAACGCGATCAGCGGGCCTTGCGAGCCGGCCGTGAGCACCATGGGGTGGTCGCCCGCGAGATGTTGCCGGGCGTAGTGCCCGGCCGCGGTGACGGCGGCGGCCGCGTTGCCGCGGTTGACCGTGGCACCGGCGCGTTGGTCTTGCCGGCCTTCGGAGCCGTCGCGGGGGAAGGGCGCGAAGATGGTGACGCCGGCGTCGAGCAGCGCGGCCGAGGCGGCGCTGTAGCTTTGGAGGTTCTCCCCGGCGAGGAAGAATCCGTTGTAGACCTCGAGTACCACCGGGCGTGGGCCGGTCGGGTCTCGGGCGGTGAAGGAGATGCCCCAGGTGGGGGTCCTTCGGGCGTCGTGTGCGGCGAAGTGGTGCAGGCGAGCGGTGACTTGGGGGAACCCGGCGGCGGCGAGCTCGGCATCGCTCCTGCCCCGCACCAGGACCGGCGCCGTGCCCGGCACGGCGGCGACCGCCCAGACACGGGGTGGATTCGCCGTCGAGTGGTGCTCGACGTAGAGCAGCGGTGTTCCGGTGCGGTCCCGCGCCGCGGTCAGGGCGGAGAACACCCCGTGCACGCCGTCCCCGCCCTCTACCGCCGTTCCCGCGAGCGGTACCGGCCAGCGGCGGCCGTCGGAGACGTCCACCATGGCCAGCCGGCTGACGCCGTGCACACGCTCGTGGAGCGCGACGACGGGCTCCCGGCCCGCAGAACGATGCAGCAGGCAGAACTGGCGCAGGACCGCCGTGTCGTGTTCCGGGACAACCTGCTGCCAGCGGTCCCGGGTCAAGGGGCCGTCGTCGTCCAGGCGGACCCGCCACAGGGCCCCTCGCCCGGGGCCGTCGCCGCTGTGCTCCAGCAGGTATCCCCACCGGCCGTTCGGATCGACCTGGATACGAGTGAACGCGTCCGTCTCCGGTTGTACGGTCCGCAGCTCGCCGCTGTCGACGTTCAGCGTGGTGACGCTGTTGGGCTGGTGCAGGCCGTGGTCCGAACCGCTGACGACCACGGTCCGGGAGCCGGGCACCCCGAACAGCTCGTAGCGCGAACGGGGCAGGCCCGTGCGCGGGTCAGGGAGGGGGCCGGGTTCATAGGTGCCGTCCCCGCGGGCACGGTAGAGCCGCAAGTGCTGCGAGAGGGTCGCGGGATCCTCGATCGAGCAGACGAAGTCCGCGCCCACCCACGCGAACCCGGCGCGGCGGGCACCCGCGACCTGGAAGAGCGACGCGGGTCCGTCCTCATTCGTGGAAGCAGGAACGATGTGCAGGACCGCCTGGTCCTCGGTGGCGCTGGCGTCCTGGACGTACGCGACGAGGCCCCCGTCAGGAGAAGGCCACCAACCGTCAGGGTAGACGTCCGGGTACACGAGCGACGGCCGCAGGTCCTCGACCAAGACACGCTCGCCCGCCTGATCCCGCGCCAGCAACCGGGTGTACGGCGACCCGGCGTCGCGCCGAGTGAAGAACTCGCGTCCGCCGGCCCGCACCGGCGGGCGTTCCCTGCCCTCGGCGTTCAACTCGGTCACGCGACGCCGGAACGCCGCGAGCTGTGCGCAAGCGAGCAGGTCGGCGAACGCCTCCGCTGTCTCGGCGCTGCGCGAGTCGTCGTCTGCCGCCGGTCCGTACGGATCGGGGAAGACCTGGCCGTCGGACGCGACAACGGTGGCCGAAGGATCACGTGATATCCCGTCCTCGTCCGTCGGCACCGGTCAAGGTTAGCCCTGGCCCGATGAGAGACCGCAGAACAAGCGTGGGCCGACTCGGCGGCTCCTCCGGCGACATCCGCATCCGCCTGTGCCGCAACCAGGCCACCGACATCTGCACCGGATGGAAGTACGACAAAGCCAGACCGAAGACCCGCGAGACCGGGATGGCCGCGCGGCGAATACGCGCGGCCGTCCCCTCGACGCGTCTGGGCCCTGGCAGTGATTGGGGGACTGTAAAACTCACGAAACCTGATCTTGGAAGTGGCGCCGAGAGATCACTGACGTGATGCCAGAGCCTGCTCAGGACAGTCCGGGCACATGCGGCTGACGGGCGCACCCAGCGCAATCTTCCGTACGGCGCCGGGACCGTCCGCGCGACTCCGCCGAACGAAGAGAGTGGGTTCCCGTATCGGAAGGGCGGACGCGTCGTACTCGACAAGAGGACCATCCAGGTTCCGTCGAGCGCCCAGGACCCAGGCTCGCTGCGGAACCGGGGCCGCGCGTACCTCATCGACACCTGCTGCCAGCCTCGGGTGACATCCTTCACCCCATGATTCAGCCGCCTCTGATTGGCATCTCGCCGGTCATCCCGCCCGTTGCCACCTCTTGGCAGCGCATCGACGCATGGCTGGCCCAGCATGCGCCGGCTCGACTTGCAGAGCTTCGCCCTCTGGCGTCGGCAGACGCGATCGACCAGCTCGAAACTGTGTTGGCCGTACGGCTTCCCGGGGACCTGCGCGAATCGCTGCTGTGCCACGACGGGGATTCGTCCTATCTCGGCATCTTGCCGTGCGGCCCGCTGTACTCCACAGATGCAATCGCCGACGTGCGTCAGGGGCGCATGGACATCTGGGAGGGCGAGGACGACCCAGACGAGCAGGAGACTCCATGGTGGGGAACGCAGTGGATCCCCTTCGCTGGGAGCGATGGCGATGAGCACTTCATAGATGCGGGTCCGGGCCTGTGGCATGGCCATCTCGGTCGCGCCGCACACGCCGACCGTGCCTGGTTCCTGGGGTGGCCGAGCTTGGGAGCGTGGCTCCACGAGGTGGCTGAGGCCATGGAAAACCATGATCGGACCAATTGGCTCGATGCGGTCGCTCATCCGGTCATGGACGTGGGCGGACGCATCGACTGGTGACCACAGGGGCGCCTGGGCGTACGCGTGGATGGGGGGCGGATGTTTCCCCCGCGGCCGTCAGCGTGGGTTTCGAGTCTGTCTGTCAGGGGGTGATCGGTGCCTGCTCTGCAACCGCGCTGCCCAAGCACGACCTCGGTCGTCAGCCTCCGAACCGCGCATGCCCACCCGGTCCACCCCGGCCGCGTACCTCGCGTACGCCGCCAGCGCCTGCTCGCGCGCCTGGTCCTCCGCCGACGGAGACGACGGCATCGGAGACGACAGCACAGCCGCTGCCGAACGTGGCTGGCGGACTGCCGGGCGCGGCGTCGGGTTTGTTTCGTCGGAGCAACCACACCGGACCGCCGACGCCGTCCGCGTCCCACTTCTCCAGCGCGGTCACGAGCACGGGCACGGCCTGATTGTGGTTGAGCGCGGTCGTGCCGCCGTACCCGTAAGGGCTCGCATAGAACGCGTGGGCGGCGACGAGGGGGTTAGCGGGGTGAAACAGATATCTCCGCGGGGGACAAACCGTAGCGGCCAGGGAAGTTATCGGGACGAACCGGAATTCGCTGTCGCGCGGTCTTCGCCCCCGCAGCGCCCCACACCGCGCCGGGCACGGTGTTGTCGTGACAGCGACATCGCGATTGCCGGGTGCGCGCCTGGACGCTCGGCGTACCGCACCGCACCGCCCGCGCCGAGGCGGCCAGGACGTCAGCCCTCCGGAACCAGCACCAGCGGCCGATGCGGTGCGCGGTGCGGTCAGGTCTCGCGGTGCTCGTCGTCGAGTTCGCGGCACACCTCGTCCAAACCCGAGACCTGCCCGCGGCCATGAGCGCTGCCAACAGTGCGCACCACCCGTGCGGGAGGGCGGGGTCAGGGCTCCGGGAGGGTGGCGGTGTCGAGGAAGAACCGGTCGATGCTGCGCACGGCGCGGGTGAAGTCGTC
>NZ_JBEZFP010000242.1:0-5687 GCF_040649515.1 Streptodolium elevatio | reverse complement strand
CCTGCACCACGCCTCCCAGGCCGCGCCGCTGCTGCGGGCCGGGCTGACCGCCAGGCGACTGCGGCGGCCCGCCCGCGCGCGGTGGTCGTGGGATCCGTCCTACCGGACGCTCGGTCCGTCCGGCGATCAGTGCGCGAGGGTGTACGTGCGGCGCACGAACCCGCAATCGAAGGTCTTGTTCTCCTCAAGCACCAGTTCGACGTCGTTGTCGAGCGCACCGAAGAGCGGCAGTCCTTCGCCGATCAGGATCGGCAGGGTGGTGACGATGAGCCTGTCGATCATCCCGGCGCGCATGAAGGTCTGGATGACCTGTCCGCCGTCCACGTACACGTGCTTGGTGCCGCGGGCGGCCAGTCCGGTGACGAGGTCGTCGATGCCGCGGTAGACGGTGATGCGGGAGTCGGCATCATCGGCGAGGACGGTGCTCAGAACGGCGACGTGCAGTCCGGCGAACGGCCAGATGTCGGCGCCGAAGGTGAGCAGCTTCTCGTACGTCGCGCGTCCCATGACGACCGTGTCCACGCCGGCGATGAAGTCGTCGTAGCCGAGGTCGCCGGCCTTCTCACCGCGGCTGGTCAGCCACTCGATGTCCCCGTCGCGGCGCGCGATGAAGCCGTCGAGGCTGGTCGCGATGAACACACTTGAGGTGAAGGGGAGTTCCTGGGTCGTGGAGGGATCCGTCACGGTGTCTCCGTTTCGTATGTGGCGGTGGTACGTCGTACCTCGGCTGGACGCGTGCTTCCGTCTGCCGGCTGCTGTCGGCTGTCGGCTGTCGGCTCGGCGCCGGGTCGGCACGCGTGTGGTCTACGTGCGGTACGGGCGGAGCGTGTCCTCGACGTCGGCGCGCAGCAGAGTGAGCGGGTCTCCCTGGCCGTCCACCGCCCAGAGCAGCAAGGTGCCGTTGAAAACCACCTGGACCGAGCGGGCGGTTCGGGCGGTGTCCATCACGTCCCGCAGCTCACGGGCGAACACGGCCGCGTCGAGCAGCGCGGCGGTCTCCTCGCGGAAGGCAGCCGCCTGCGCCGCCGCGTGGGCGCGGAACTCCGGGTCGGTGAGGTCGAGTTGCAGGAACGCGAGGTTGTTGGCCATCTCGGTCGGCGTACTGACGCCGACGGCCAGCGTGACCAGCGCGTCGAGCAGCGCCGCGATCGGAGACTTGTGCGCGGCGGCGCGGGCACGGGCGAAGACCGCCCGTGTGTCGTCGGGCGCCCGTTCGGCGAGGGCGAGCATGAGTCCGCGCTTCGATCCGAAGCGCTGGACGAGGGTCGCGGGCGCAAGCCCGGCCTCCTTGGCGACCGCGCCGAGGGTTAGTCCGTTCGGCCCGTGCTGCCCGATGGCTCGCGCGGTCGCCTGCAGGATTGCCTCGTCGCTGGTCGTACGCGGGCGTGCCATCCCCGTGTCCCCTTCCCGCCGGGTTAGTAAATGTCCGTTCGTTTATCTATCCCGACCGTAGCGCACGGCGCCGCGATTTGTAAATGCATGTTCGTTTACTAACCCGCGCCGCGCCGGCCCGTCGCCGCCACCGCCCGGCGCGCCACCGCGCCACCGCGCCGCCCACCGCATGTCAGGGCGATCTGACACCGTGACCCCATGGCTCAGCCCCTCAAGGACATGATCAACGCGCGCTCGGTCGCGACCCTCGCGGACGGGATCAGCACCGCCCACGCCGCCTTCCCCCGCGACCGCTTCGTCGCCACCGCACTCGACGGCCTCGAAGGCCAGGAGCTCAAGGACCGTGTACGCCACGTCGCCCGCGCCCTGCACGCGGCCCTCGACCTCCCCTTCGCGCAGGCCGCCCCCGTCCTCCGCGCCGCCGCCGGGCACACCCGCCTCGACATGTGGAGCGGCTGGCCCGCGACCGACTACATCGCCGAGTACGGTGTCGCGGACCTCGACGAGGCCATGTCCACCATCGCGGTCATCACGCCGTACGCCACCGGCGAGTTCGCCGTCCGCCCCTACCTCGACCGCTACCGCGAAACCGCACTCGCGACGATGCGCGGCTGGGCCGACTCCGACGACGAGCACCTCCGCCGCCTCGCCTCCGAGGGCACGCGCCCGCGCCTGCCCTGGGGCTCACGCGTCCGCTGGCTCATGACCGTCGGCCCGACGCTCCCCATCCTCGAACGCCTGCGCGACGACCCCAGTGAGTACGTCCGCCGCTCGGTCGCCAACCACGTCAACGACATCGCCAAGGACGACCCCGCGGCGGCCGTCGCACTGCTCGCCCGCTGGCGCGACGAAGGCGGCACGCACACCGACCGCGTCGTGCGACACGCCGTACGCGGCCTGCTGCGCACCGGCCACCCCGAGGCCCTGCCCCTCGTCGGCGCGGCACACGGCACCGGAACCGTCGAGGCGTTCACCGCCGACGGCACCGTGGCGGTCGGCGACCGGCTCCCCTTCAAGGTGACCGTGCGCGCCGACGCGCCCGGCGCCCTGGTGCTCAAGTACGCGGTGGTTCGCGACGGTTCGCGGCGCGTGTTCCACCTCGGCGAACGCATCGCCGACGCCGAGGGCGACATCTTCACCCTCGCCAAGTCCCACTCGTTCCGCCCGGTCACCACCCGCGTGGAACCCCCAGGCCCGCGGACCCTGGAGATCATCGTCAACGGCAAGCCCCGCGCCACCGCCGCGTTCACCCTCGTCCCCTGAACCGGCGGCGAAGACGCCGGCCGCGAGGGACGAAGCATGCGCCCGCGTACGCGGCGACGCACCGACGCATGTCGGACGCACGCCTGCCCGGTCGCGAGAGACGCGCCTGCACCGGCATACACGCGGCCGCGTCCACTCCTCATGTTCAAACAAGCAGGACGATCTTGCCGCGGGTGTGGCCGGTGCGGCTGGCGTCCCAGGCCGCGCGTACTTCGGCGAGCGGGTACGTCGCCGCCACCTCAACGGCCAGCTTCCCCCGCTGCACCAGATCGGCCAGTTCGGCGAGCTTCGCCCCGTCCGGGCGTACCCAGATCCAACTGCCGCCGTGCTGCTCGACGGTGTTGTCCGCGATCGACGCGTGCCGCCCGCCGGGAGCCAGGACGGCCAGCGTGGTGTCCAACTGGCCGCCCACGAAGTCCGCGACGGCGGTGACGCCTTCGGGGGCGAGGGCGCGGATGCGCTCGACGACGCCGTCCCCGTACGCGACCGGCTCGGCACCCAGCTCCCGCAGGTACTCGTGGTTGCGTTCCGAGGCCGTGCCGATGACGCGGGCGCCCTTCTCACGCGCGAACTGCACGCCGATGCTGCCCACTCCCCCGGCCGCGCCGTGGATCAGCACGACGTCGCCCGGCCCGGCCTCCAGGCGCTCCAGGGTGCGCTGCGCGGTCATCCCGGCCAACGGCAGTCCGGCGGCGGCAGGCCAGTCCAGGCCGGCCGGCTTGCGCGCCGCGGACCATGCGTTGACCGCGACGAGTTCGGCGTACGTCCCACCGTGCACCATGTCCTTGCGGGCGTACGCCATCACCTCGTCGCCGACCTCGAAGTCCGGCGTGTCCGGGCCGCGCGCGACGACCACGCCGGCGACGTCCCAACCGGGGATCACCGGGAAGACGGCGTCCATCATGGCGTCGAGACCGCCCGTCATCAGCTTCCAGTCCACCGGGTTGACCCCGGCGGCGCGGACCCGGACAAGGATCTGGCCCGGGCCGCACTTGGGGTCGGGCACCTCGCCGACGGACAGGCCGGAGTCGTCGGTGGCGTAGGCGTTGTAGGTCACAGCTCGCATGTGTCGGGGTCTCCTTGTCAGTGATGCGACGCCAATGGTGCGGCGCCAGTCGTGCGCTGCCGGTGGTGCGGCGTCGGCGGTGCGGTGTCAGTGGTTCGCTGCCCACCCCGCGGTCCGGGTCACAGGCTGATCCAGCCGGCGGCGAGTGCGGTGATCCCGGCGACCGCCCCCGCGATGGAGACCGCGAGGAGCGCCAGTTCGGGTCGGGAGAACCAGCGTCGCCCCTGCTCGCGGCGCGCCATGACGAAGAGGATCGTCGCCGGCGCGTAGACGATGAACGAGACCAGGACGTACTTCATGCCCGCGGCGTACAGCAGGAACGCGGTGTAGACGGTGGCCAGGATGCTGACGACGAGGTCGCGGGTGTTCCGGCCGTCGCCGCGCTCGCCCGCGCCCGTTGCCGCCCCTGACCCTGCCCCGCCTCCCGACCCCGAACCCGCCCCCGCTCCCGGCCCTGCCCCTGACCTCGACCTCGACCCCGGCGCGATGGCGATCCTGACGGCGAACGCGGCGGCCAGCAGGAACGGGATCAGCGACAGCGCGCTGGTCATGTTGAGCGCGAAGTCGAAGGCGTCGTCGGAGAACAGCGTGACGATCAGGACGACTTGGGTCAGCACGGTGGACATGAGCAGGGCCGCGGTCGGCACGTCCTCGGCCGTGGCGCGGCCGAGGAAGCGCGGCATGTCGTCGTCCTTGGCGGCCACGAAGAGGACTTCGGCCGCCATCAGCGTCCAGGCGAGGTACGCGCCGAGCACCGACACGATCAGGCCGACGCTGATGAACACCTCGCCCCACGTGCCCACCGCGTCCTCGAGCACGCCGGCCATCGACGGCTGCCGCAACTCGGCGATCTCGCCCATCGGCATGATGCCGTAGGAGACGATGGTGACCGAGGCGAAGACCGCGAAGACGCTGAGGAATCCGAGGACGGTCGCCCGCCCGACGTCCTCGCGGCGCTTGGCGTGCCGGGAGTAGACGCTGGCGCCTTCCACACCGAGGAAGACGAAGACGGTCGCGAGCATGGTGCCGCGTACCTGGTCGAACAACGAACCGGCGTAGTCGGCGCCCGCGACGTTGTCGGCGAAGACCTTCGGGTCGAGGTAGAAGAGCGCCAGGACGACGAAGAACAGGATCGGGACGATCTTGGCGGCCGTCACGATCCGGTTGATCGCCGCGGCCTCCTTGACGCCGCGGCGGATCAACAGGAAGAACGCCCACAGGCCGACCGAGGACAGCGCCACCGCCAAGACGGTGTCGCCGTCTCCTAGTGCGGGCGCGATGGCTCCGATGGTGGACATGATGAGCACCCAGTACGTGGCGTTGCCCACGCAGGCGCTGGCCCAGTAGCCGAAGGCGGAGAAGAAGCCGGGGTATTCGCCGAAGCCGGCCTTGGCGTACGCGTACACGCCCGCGTCGAGGTCGGGGCGGCGGACCGCGAGCGTCTGGAACACGAACGCGAGCATGAGCATGCCGGCGCCCGCGATCGCCCACGCGATCAGCGCCCCGGTGACCCCGGTCTCCTGCGCGAACCGGCGCGGCAGTGAGAACACCCCGGCGCCGACCATGGAGCCGACCACGAGTGCGGTGAGCGTGGGGACGGAGAGTTTCGCCGCGCCGCCTGATCCGCTCGTGGCCTCGGTACTCGTCATGCGCGTCCTTCGGGTCGCCGGCCGATGGCCACACCCTAGAAGAATCACAGCAATTCTCATGGAATCGCCACAAACAATATGAAGAGTCAACGAATCGGGTTTATCTGCGGACCCAGCCGTTCACACTTCCGGGAGCGCCCGCCGCAGCTCCGCGAAAGGCAAGGTGACCGCATGGCCGCTCCGGCCGACTCCGCCGTGCAGGCGTACGGCGTGCATTCCGAGGTGGGCAGGCTGCGCAAGGTCCTGGTCTGCGCGCCCGGCCTGGCGCACCGCAGGCTGACCCCCACCAACGCCGACGAGCTGCTCTTCGACGACGT
>NZ_JBEZFP010000241.1:0-5753 GCF_040649515.1 Streptodolium elevatio | reverse complement strand
CCGGGGGGGCGGCCGCACCCCCTCTTTGCGCGCGACCGATGAGTTCGGGCGGCGGATCGGGTCTGCACCGGCATGACCCGAATCAAAGTCAACGGAATCGTCCTGGGCATCGAGTCGTTCGGTGCCGCCGACGCGCCGCTCGTCCTGCTCGTCGGCGGGACGACCATGCTCTCCTGGCCCGACGCGCTCTGCGAACGCCTCGCCGCCGGCGGGCGCCGCGTGGTGCGCTATGACCTGCGCGACAGCGGGGAGTCGACGACCGCGGATCCGCAGGCGCCCGCGTACACCCTGCGCGACCTCGCCGCCGACGCCGCGGCCCTTGCCGACGCACTCGGCGGCGGGCCCGCGCACCTCGCGGGGATCGGCGTCGGCGGGATGGTCGCCCAGGTGGCCGTGCTCGACCATCCGGCCGCGTTCTCGGCGCTCACGCTCGTCGGTACCCGCGCGGTTGCGCCCGGGCCGCCCGACGACGACCTCCCCGACCACGACGAGGCGGCCATGGGCCGACTGTTCGCGAGTCCGATGCCCGACTGGACCGACCGCGAGGCGGTCGCGGACTTCGCCGCCGGCGGCGCGGAGATCCTCGGCGACGACCCCGCCGCCGCGCGCGCAACCGCCGTGCGCATCTGGGACCGTACGCCCGGCACCGCACCCCCGGTCCAGATGGCCAACCAGCTGGGCATGGTGTTCTCCGCGCTCGACTGCACACCCCGCTGGCGCGAGCGCCTGCCCGAGATCAAGGTCCCCGCGCTCGTGATCCACGGCCGCCGCGACCCGTTCTTCCCCGTCGGCAACGGCGAGGCGATCGCCCGCGAGATCCCCGGCGCGCGGCTGCTCGTCCTCGAGGACGCCGCCACGGCGATCCCCGACACTGCCTTCGGCAAGGTCGCCGAGGCGATGCTCGCTCTCGGATAGCGCAGGGCGCGCGAGCCGAGCGGTCATGTAACCGCCTCTGTGGACAAGAGAGTTGGTCGCTGGGGGAACCGGTATGACTTCGGTGGTGGGGGCGTCCGTACGCGCCTTCCGTGCCGTCGCCCGGAAGCAGTCGGGCGGATCGCGGATTCGGCCGCCCGTCGAGGCCCCGGTACTGGGGGTACGCGGAACCTGCCGCGCGTGGTTCACAGCGGGCCGGAATTCTCCTGAATTCCCAGGTTTCGCGCACCGTTTGCCGTGCGGGAAACATGACGGCGCTAGCCTTCCCGCGACAGCCATCCCGTCGGCCGAGGAATCGAGGACCCGGAGTCATGAAGATCTTCTCCGCCCGGGGCGGACGGTCGTGGGGCCGTTCGGCGGGCGGCTTGGCGGCCGTTCCGGCCGACAACGCGAGCGTGCCCGCGGCGCGCGGCGGCGACGAGGACGTCCTGGCGGCCATGCGGTCCGGGGACGGGCGAATACCCGAGGAGCCGGCCGCGGCGCCGCCGGCCGCCGACCGGCCCCCGCACGGCGACGAGCTCGCCGAGACGTTGTACCGCCGCTACTCGGTGCCGCTGCTGTCGTTCTGCCTCAAGCACACGGGCGGCGATCGGCAGTGGGCCGAGGACGTCGTCCAGGAGACCCTGGTGCGCGCGTGGCGCAACGCCGACCGCATCGACCCGAACGACGAAGTTCGTTCGCTCATGCCGTGGTTGGCGACGGTCGCCCGGCGTATCGTCATCGACGACCGCAGAGCCAAAAGTGCGCGCCCCCGGGAAGTGAACCCGGAACCGTTGGAGCACGTACCAGCTGACGACCAGGTCGAACCACTGCTGCGTAGCATGGTCGTGGCCGATGCCTTGCAGTCGTTGTCCCAGGCGCACCGCGAGGTGTTGGTGGAGACGGTGCTGCGCGACCGCAGTGTGAACCAGGCGGCCGAGGCCCTCGGCATCCCGGTGGGCACGGTCAAGTCCCGCGTGTATTACGCGGTGCGGGCCCTGAAGCTCGCACTCGAAGAGAGAGGGGTGAACGCATGAGCGCGCCGGTCGAGCACACCGATGTGGGCGCGTACGCCCTGGGGCTTCTCGAGGACGAAGACCGCGACGCCTTCGAAGCGCACCTGGTCACCTGCGAGCGATGCCAGGCGGAGCTGGACGACATGGGGGACATGCGCGGCCTGTTCGCGGGTGTCGAGGCGGAGGCGTTCACCCCGATGCCCGGGATCGGGGAACCGACCGGCACGCCGCGGGTCGCCCGGTTTCCTGCCCCCGAGGTCCCCCGCGTCGAGGCGGCGGCGCGGACGGCATCCGCAGGGACGCCGGTAGCGGGGACGCCGGTGGCGGATCCGTCCGGGGCACCGGTCGTCGACCTCGGCGCCCGGCGTTCCGCGCGGGAACGCGCCCGCCGGGTCGGGATCGGCATCGCCGCGGCCGCGGCGGCCGT
The DNA here is from genome assembly GCF_040649515.1 of Streptodolium elevatio. GTDB lineage: Bacteria > Actinomycetota > Actinomycetes > Streptomycetales > Streptomycetaceae > Yinghuangia > Yinghuangia elevatio. Next base: position 3,398 of record NZ_JBEZFP010000241.1, on the reverse strand, counting down.
CGTCCTGCTGGTCGCCGGCATCGGCATCGGCGGCGGATTCGAGTCTTCGTCCTCCGAAGCCAGGCACATGAGCCCGGCGGGCGAGCTGTTGGTGGCCGGCGAACGCCACCCCGCCAAGGGCTTCGTGCAGGGGCCGGACGGTGTGCAGGGTTACCTCGGCGTGGACAGCAAAGGCTGGGGCAGCCACATCGGCCTCGAACTCCGGGGCCTGCGCGGACCGTTGCGCTGCAACCTGATCGCCGTCGGCAAGGACGGTACGTCGGAGGTCATGGGCACGTGGTCCGTGCCGGCGTCCGGCTACGGCGTGCCGGAGAGCGAGAAGCCGCTGGTGTTCCACGGCGGCACCTCGATGGGCAAGGAAGCCATCGACCGCTTCGAGGTCCGGACCGTGGAGGGCAGGATGCTGCTCGCCATTCCGATGTGACGCGATGACGGTCGGCCCCAGGGCGTAGTGGATCGGGCCCCGCGCAACGCGCGCGGGGCCCCTTGGTGTTCCGGTCCGTCGATCAGGCGCGGCAGCTCAGCGGCCTGCCGCCGTTGAACGCGACCATGTCGGCGAGGGCTCCGAAGACGTCGACCACGCCGCCGTCCAGTTCCGCGTAGGCGGAGTGCAGGTTGCCCACGAGCCGTTCGCTGTCGGTGAGCGCCTGGTAGTCGCCCAAGTCGGTCCCGTACGCGAGGGCCAGCGGGTCGAGTCCGGCCGCGCGGCCGCGCAGCGCCGTCTCCTTGACGAACGCGGCGTAGCCGGCCGCGACGTCGATCTGCTCGGGGCCGCATACCGGTCCGTGTCCGGGCACCAGCGTCTGCGCGCCGAACTCCCGCAGGCGCTCCAGGGATTGCAGGTACCCGCTCGGCGAACCCATGAGCAGGAACGGGGTGCCGCCGTTGAAGACCAGGTCGCCGGTGAACATCACGCGCTGATCCGGCAGCCAGACCACCGAGTCGTTCGAGGTGTGCGCGGACACCCCGAAGTGCCGTACCTCGGCCCGGGTTTCCCCGGCGTGCAGGGTGACCGACTCGGTGAAGGTCAGGAAGGGCGCCACCGCCCGCAGGTCGCCCCAGTCGACGCCGGGCCACACCAACTCCCGTTCGATGATGCCGTACTTGAGGATCTCCGCACGCGTCTTCTCGTGCGCGACGATCGTCGCCGCGGGGAACAGGTAGTTGCCGTGCGTGTGGTCGCCGTGGTGGTGCGTGTTGACGAGAGTCCGCACCGGGGCCCCTCCCGAGACGCTGGCCATCGTCGCCAGGAACGCCCTCGTCCGGGCTTCGGTCGCACAACTGTCGATGGCGATCACGCCACCGTCGCCGATCAGGAAGCCCGTGTTGTTGATCCACCACGTGCCGTCGGGCTGCACGTACGCGAACACCCCGTCGGCGACCTCCTCGACGCGGGCCGGTTCGATCGTGCCGGTTCCGTGTACGTGCTCGGACACGCTCATGCTGGTCTCCCCCTGGCCGTCGGCTGTGCCTGGTACTGGCATACACCGCCCGGCGATTGCCGCGCCATCACCCGTCCGGGCGTCGCACCTCGGAATCGCCGGGGGTGGTGGATTCCTGCATTCCGCTCGGACACCTGGTGGTCACGAAGGGGCCGGAGGTACTCTCCCCTCGATTACTTCAGAGCGAGAAATAATTGCTTTCCGTCCCCGTTTCCCCGTGGAGGCGTGATGCACAGACCAGGACAAGTCCATCGCGGCCCGCTCAGGTCCCGGGCCCGGACCGTCGCCGCGGCCGTCGCCCTCGGCGTGCTCGTCGCCCTGACCACCGCGGGCCCGGCGGCCGCCGGAAGGGGCGGGTCGCCGGCTCCTGTCGTCGCCACGAGCAGTGGCACGGTTCGCGGTCAAGTCCACGACGGTGCCGAGGAGTTCCTCGGCATTCCGTACGCCGCCCCCCCGGTGGGCGACCGCCGCTTCCGGGCGCCGCGGCCGCACGCCCGATGGTCCGGCGTCCGCGAGGCAACCACGCAGGGCCCGGCGTGCGTGCAGTTCGCGGCCTTCGGCATCGACCCCGCGCAGCCCCGCAGCGAGGACTGCCTGAACCTGGACGTCTACCGGCCCCGCGGTACCCGGCCGGGCGCCGTCCTGCCGGTGGTGCTGTGGATCCACGGCGGCGGCTTCGTGCAGGGCACCGGAACGCAGTTCGCGGGCCGCGCCATGGCCGACGACTACAACGTCATCATCGTGAGCATCAACTACCGCCTGGGCGCGCTCGGATACCTGGGCCTGCCCGGCTTCGACGCGGAGACGCCCGAGGGGTCCGGCAACTGGGGCCTGCTCGACCAGATCGCCGCGTTGCGCTGGATCAAGGACAACGCCAAGGCGTTCGGCGGCAACCCGCGCAATGTCACGGTGACCGGCCAGTCCGCGGGCAGCGGTTCGGTCTGCGGCATCCTCGCCTCTCCCCTGGCCTCCGGCCTCGCCGCGAAGGCGGTCCTGCAGAGCGGTCCGTGCACCCTCCTGGCGGCACGGTCCCGCGCGGACGCCCAGGCGCAGGGCACCGCGTTCGCGACCGGCCTGGGCTGCCCCGACCCGGCGACCGCCGCGGCCTGCCTCCGCGCGGTACCGGCGGCCGCGCTGACCGCGGCCGGCATGCAGTTGCCGGTGCCGGGACTGACGTCGGGCGTACCGGCACTGCCCGTCGACCCCGCGGCCGCCATCGGATCCGGGCACTGGAACAAGATGCCGGTCCTGATCGGCAGCACCCGCTCCGAGGGCAGGATGTTCGCCCTCGACCAGGTGGCGATGACCCCGGACCAGTATCCGGCGTACCTGGCACGGCAGTACGGCCCACTTGCTCCGGAAGTGCTGGCGCGCTACCCCCTGTCGGCGTACGCCTCCCCGTACCACGCGGTGTCCGCCATCGTCGGCGACGCGTCGTTCATCTGCCAGACATCCGTCACCGCGGAACTGCTGCGGCGTCAGGTTCCGACCTACCGGTACGAATTCGACGACCCGGAATCGCCCCCGCTGGTCGGCCTCGACCTGCCGGGGCTGGACATGGGCAACGCACACAGCGCGGAACTGGCGTACCTGTTCGACTTCACGATGCAAGCGCGGCCGTTCACCGCACAGCAGGCCGCGATGGCGGACCGGATGAAGCACGCCTGGGCCGCGTTCGCGTGGACGAGTACGCCCAACGCCTGGGGGCTGACCCTCTGGCCGCCCCTGACAGCGCGCGGTGAGGTGCTCAAGTTCCGCCCCGCCGGGGACATCCGCTTCAGGAGCTTCGACGACGAGCACCACTGCGGATTCTGGAACTCGTCCGCAGCGCCTGGACGCTAGCGCGACAACCGTCCGCGGGCCTAGGTCGTGTCTTCAAAGTGGTGGTTGGAGCCAGAGGAGGGTTGCGGCGAGGGTGAGGGCGGCGGTGAAGGAGGTTGCGGTCTTGTCGTAGCG
>NZ_JBEZFP010000240.1:0-5824 GCF_040649515.1 Streptodolium elevatio | reverse complement strand
GGACCGTACGGGAGCGGGGTCCTCCGGGGCGCTCAGTTCCAACACGACCGTGCGGACCTCGCCGTCGTCGGTGTCCGCGTCCGTGTGCGGCGCCACCGCCGCGTCCGCCCTGCGTGCGCGACGCGACATGCGGCTAGGACGCCACCCGCCGGTAGATAATCATGTGGCGGTCCCGGGCGACCTCCCGGTAGTTCGCCTTCAGGTACTCCTCGAAGCGCGGGATGCGGTCCGGCCGGTACGCCGCCGGCCCCGAGTCGTCGACCACCAACTCCGGGCGGGTCCGCGTCAGATCCTCGACGAACTGGTCCCACGCCCCCGGCATCGCGAGACTCTCGCCGACCTGCCGCTCCGGGCGGCCGCCCGAGAAGTTGGTGAGGAAGCCCGCGGTCAGGAAGCGCGTCGCGGGCGGGCGTTCGGAGAAGTAGTACATCGCGGGGTTCATGCCCCAGACCAGCACGTGTTCGCCCGGCCTGGTCTCCGACCGGACCGTCCTGGCGACCGACTGGATGTGCTCCAGCCTCGCCTGCGGCCAGGTGAGCGCCATCCACGTGAAGACGGCGGCCGACAGCACCGCGTACCAGGCGGCGGTACGCCAGCGCAGCACTCCCCGCGCGAGGCCCGCCACGCCGAGCATCGTCAGCGGCGGCAGCAACTGCAGGAAGTAGTGGCCGAAGAAGCGGGTCCCCGCGCTGACCGCGAGGACGGAGGCCGCGAGCCACAGCCACAGGTCCGCGTCCGCCCGCAGGCGCCGCCCTCGCCACGCCGCCCACACCACCGGAAGCCCCGCGGCGACGACGATGCCGAGGTTGGCCCCGGCACGACTGACCGCGCGCAGCCAGCCGCCCTCGAGGGACAGGTAGCCGCCGGACCCGGTCACCACCCAGAACAGGAAGTGCCCGACGCCGAAGAGCGGAGCGACCAGCACGACGGGCGCGGCGGTGCCGACCAGCGCGCGCAGCACGCCGGGGCGTCCCGACTGCCGCCAGGCCAGCCACAGGACCGGCAGCAGCACCGCTCCCCCGGACTGCTTGGTCAGCGCGGCGACCGCCACCGCGATGCCCGCCCAGACGTACCGCCTGCGATCCGCGAGGACCACGGCGGCGATGGTCGCCGGCAGCATGAACACCTCGAAGTTCGCCGCGTGCGCGTCGGGCGGCGACAGGCCGATGCTGGCGACGAGGTAGAGGAGTGCGGCGGCGAGGCCCGCGGTGGGCCCGTAGCGGCGGCGCGCGAGGACGAGCAGGAGGGCGGCCGTCGCCAGGTGTGCGAGCAGGGCGAGGGCCTTGACCGGCCAGAGGTGGTCGGTGCCGAACAGTTCGAAGACGCCGGCGTACAGGTACGGGAGCACCGGCGGCTTGCGGTCGACGACGCCGGTGTAGAGGTCCGTCCCGGTGGCCAGCATGCGCCCCTGAGTGGCCAGGAAGCCTTCGTCGGGGTTCCAGAACGCGCGGAGGAACGACGGGATGTGGGTGGCCGCGCCGACGGCCAGAAGCAGGGCGCCGGAGACGGCGGGGCGGAGCAGTACGCGGAGGGCACGACGAAGCACGGGCAAACCGTAGCGGGTTGCTTACGCACTGCTGCAAACGCGGTGAAAGTACTACTTTTCGGAAGGACTGTCCCCATCTACCGACCTGGCACGCGACGCAGTACCGATGCGTGACTGATTCCGTGCCCCTCATCCGCGCGTAGCTTCTTGACCTGCGGAAAGCACGACCGGATCAGCCGGCCGCACCCCCCGCCCGACACGCACCGAGGAGAACAGACCATGCCCGCATACGTCATCGCCAACTTGCAGGACGCCGCGCCGCACGTGGACATCGCCGAGTACATCGAGCGCCTGCCCGGCACGATGGAGCCGTACGGCGGCCGCTACCTCGTCCACGTCGCGACGCACGAGGTCAAGGAAGGCAGTTGGGCAGGCAGCGTCGTCATGCTCGGCTTCCCCGGCATCGACGAGGCGCGGGCCTGGTACGACTCCCCCGCCTACCAGGAGATCGCCCCCTCCGCACGCGGCATATCAAGGGCGACCTCATCATGATCGAGGGCGTGCCCGACGGCTACACCCCGACCGCGGCCGTGCGCGCGATACGCAAGGCCGCGGGCGCCGCGTGAGGCCGCCTGCGCCGACCGAGCACAGCCCGCCCCGCCCGCGCCGCCCTCCCTGACGTCCTGCCCGCCCGCGGCCCACCACCCGTCACCCGCCCCGGGTGACCTCGACGTCCTCCGCCAGCCACGCGGCGAACGAGCGGGGCTCCCGCCCCAACACCTCGCGTACATCGCCCGTTTCGCCTTCCGCCCGACCCTCGCGGATCACCCGGAACAGGCCGATGAACATCTCGTGGTGCTCCTCGGGCAGTCCGGCGGCGAGCAGGTCCGTCGCGTAGTCCTCCTCGCTCACCGCGCGGAACCGGAGTTCGCGGCCGGTCGCCCCGCCGACGAGGGCGACCGCCTCGGCGAACGTGAGGCTCTGCGGCCCGGTCAGCTCGTACACCTTCCCCGCGTGCCCCGGCGCGGTCAGCGCCTCGGCGGCCACCTCTCCGATGTCGCGGGCGTCGATGAACGGCTCGCGCCCCTCACCCGTCGGCAGCCGCAGCTCACCTGCCGCCAGCGACTCGGTGAACATGGGGAGTTCGGTGAAGTTCTGGTGGAACCAGGCGGGCCGAAGCATCGTCCATTCCGCCCCGGACTCGCGCACGGCCGCCTCGCTGGCCCCCTTCAGCGCCACGTGGATGTCGTCGCGGCTGCGCGCCGACAGCAGGACCTGGCGTACGACGCCAGCCTCGACCGCGAGCCTGCTGAACTCGCCCAGCGGTACCGGCCCGTCGTCCGGTTCCACGATGTAGACCGCGCCGACGCCCGACAACGCCTCCTTCCAGGTGTCGCGGTCGTGCCAGTCGAAACGCGGCGACGTGGAACGCGAGACCGCACGCACCCGGTGCCCCCGGCGGACCAGGGCGTCGACGACGTGGCGGCCGGTCTTGCCGGTACCGCCCAGGACGAGAATCGGTGTTGTGTTCATGCGTCCAGCCAACCCTGCCGAGCCTGGACGGAAAATGCTCGCGGATCCACGGGTGATGTGCGAGCGTCCAGATCCGCGACTTCGCCGTGGGCTCCCGTCCATCACCGCTCTCTGCCTATCCTGGGCCGATGGACGCCCTCGCCACTCTGCTCTACGACTCGCGCGCACACGGGGCGATGTTCTGCCGTTCCCTGCTGGACTCTCCGTGGGCGGTCCGCTTCGCCAACGACGCCCCGCTCACGCTGCTCACCATGCCGAGCGGCGCCGGCTGGGTGCTGCCCGAGGACGGCGACCCGGTACGCCTCGACACCGGCGCGGCGGCGATCGTCCGCGGGCCCGCGCCGTTCACCGTGGCCTGCTCGCCCGACGCCGCCCCGCGCGTGGTCGTCCTGGCCGAGGACCAGTGCACCGACGAACTCGGCCGCGACCTCACCGAGTCCAGCCGCATCGGCCATCGCACCTGGGGCGACCGGCCGGACGCGGAGTCGGTGCTCCTGACCGCCGGCTACCAGCTCCGCGAGGACATCAGCACGCACCTGCTCGCGACACTGCCGCAGGTGGTCGTCGTGCCGGCGGATCTCGCCGACTGCCCCCTGATGCTCATGCTTCTCGACGAGGTCGCCGTCGACCGCGCCGGCCAGCAGGTCTTCCTCGACCGGCTGCTCGACCTCCTGCTCGTGTCCACGCTGCGCACCTGGTTCGACGGCCTGGGCGCGGACGCTCCCGCGTGGTACCGCGCGCTCGGCGACCCGGTGATCGCCCACGCGCTGCGGCTCGTGCACGACGACCCGGCGTACGCCTGGACCGTCGGCGAACTGGCGTCGCGTACGGGCGTGTCGCGTGCCGGGTTCGCCCAGCGGTTCACCCGCGTCGTCGGCGAGACGCCGATGGCGTACGTCACCGGCTGGCGCGTGTCGCTCGCCGCCGACCTGCTGCGCCGTACCGACGACACCGTGGCCGCCATCGCACGGCGCGTCGGCTACAGCGACGGCTATGCGCTGAGCGCGGCCTTCACGCGCCTGCGCGGCACCCGGCCGGGGGAGTTCCGCCGCCAGGCCGCCGCGACCCCCGTATAGGCGCGGCAGGCCCGGCAAGTGGTCGGTAGAGCCGTCCGCGGTAGGGCTGCTGCGGTCAGGTCGGCCCGGCCGTCAGCGGCGGTCAGGTCGGCTCGGCCGTCAGCGGCCGTCGGCGCCCGTCCGCGGAGGCCCGGGGACGCCTGAGCCGGCGGCCGATGCCGCCTTGCCCAGGCGGCTGTTGCGGCGGCTGTAGAGGAAGTAGATGACGAACCCGGCCGCCATCCAGACCAGGAAGCGCCACCAGGTCTCGACCGGCAGGTTGATCATCAGCCACAGGCAGGCCAGCACCGACACGATCGGCAGCACCGGCACCCACGGCGTACGGAAGGCCCGCGGCAGGTCGGGGCGCGTGCGGCGCAGCACGATCACGCCGATCGAGACCACCACGAACGCGAACAGCGTGCCGATGTTGACCAGTTCGGCGAGCTCCTTGAGCGGGATCACACCCGCCACCACCGCGACGACGACGCCGAGCGCGATCGTGGAGCGGTACGGCGTGCGGTACACCGGGTGCGTCTCGCTGAAGAACTTCGGGATCAGGCCGTCGCGGCTCATCGCGAAGAACACCCGGCTCTGGCCGAGCAGCATGATCATGGTCACCGACATGAGGCCCGCGACCGCGCCGACGTTGATCACCCAGGCCCACCCGCCGTGCCCGACCGCTTTGAAGGCGTCCGAGAGCGGTGCGTCGATGGACAGTTCGGTGTAGTGCTGCATCCCGGTCACGACGATCGACACGGCGACGTACAGGACCGTGCAGATGCCCAGCGAGCCGAGGATGCCGATCGGCAGGTCGCGCTGCGGCCGCTTGGTCTCCTCGGCGGCGCTCGCGACGATGTCGAAGCCGATGTACGCGAAGAAGACCGTCGCCGCGCCGAAGAAGATGCCCATGACGCCGAACGTGGTCGGCTCGAAGCCGCTCATCCACTCGATGAGCGGCTGTTTGAGCCCGTCGTCGGGACCGGTCTGCGGCTGCTTCTCGGGGATGAACGGCGAGTAGTTGTCGGCCTTGACGAAGAACAGCCCCGCGAAGATCACCACGAGCACCACGGTCACCTTGACGGCCACGATGATCGCGGTGAAGCGGGACGACAGCTTGACGCCGAAGACCAGGATCACGGTCAGGAGCAGCACCAGCAGCGACGCCGGGAGGTTGAAGCCCCAGTCGTCGTCGGTGCCGCCGTTGATCGCGTTGGGCAGCGTGATGTCGGCGGAATCCAGCATCGACTGCACGTAGCCCGACCAGCCGACCGCCACCACCGCGGCGCCGAGGGCGAGTTCGAGGATCAGGTCCCACCCGATGATCCACGCGGGCAGCTCGCCGATCGAGGTGTACGCGAACGTGTACGCCGATCCGGCCACCGGGACCGTCGACGAGAACTCCGCGTAGCACAGCGCCGCCAGCGCGCACACGAAGCCGCTGACGACGAAGGAGATGGCGACCGCGGGGCCCGCGGTGTCGCGCGCGACGGTGCCGGTCAGCACGAAAATGCCGGTGCCGATGATGACGCCGACACCGAAGACCGTCAGGTCCAGTGCGGAGAGGGCGCGCTTGAGCCCGTGTTCGGGATCCTCCGTGTCACGGATCGACTGTTCGACCGTCTTGGTCCGGAATGGACTCGACGTAGCCATGGCCTGACCCCCGCTTCGCTCGGTGTCAGGTCATGAATAGCCGATTTGGACTAGAACACTCCTATATAGCAGTCGGCGCGTACGGGTGATTCGCCCG
>NZ_JBEZFP010000239.1:0-6156 GCF_040649515.1 Streptodolium elevatio | reverse complement strand
CTCGCTTCGCTCCCTCCGACGCAGGAAAGTCTGCTTGGCGGCCTCCGGCCGCTCTCCTCGCTTCGCTCGTCGATCACACGGGGTGTTCCGACTGCTTCCGGCGGCCTCCGGCCGCGTGCGGGGTGGGGCAGGACCGCAGGCCGACCACGCGGTCCGCCTCCCCGGTGTCTTCGTGGCCCACGCGTTGGCGCGACGTGACGAACTCGATCGGACTCAGGTCGACCTCACGGGGTGGACGACCCACGCACACGAACCCCTCGACCCCATCCCCAAGCACGAAGGACCGCACCGGACTTGAATCCGGTGCGGCCCTCGGGTGGTTGCGTGTGGGGTCAGCCCTGCCAGACCAGCGACTGGATCTCGCTGTAGGCGTGCAGGCCGTACGAGCCGCCGTCGCGGCCGACGCCGGACTTCTTGAAGCCGCCGAACGGCGCCTCCATGTTGCGGCCGACCGTGTTGACGCCGACGCCGCCCGAGCGGAGGCGGCGCGCGACGCGGAACGCGCGCTCGGAGTCCGCGGAGAAGACGTAGCTGATCAGGCCGTAGTCGGAGTCGTTGGCGATCTTGACGCCCTCCTCCTCGTCGTCGAACGGGATGACCGTGACGACCGGGCCGAAGAACTCCTCGCGGGCGATGCTCATCTCGTTCGTCGCCTCGGTGAACAGCGTCGGGGCGACGAAGAAGCCCTTGTCGAAGTCGGGGCGCTCGCCGCCGACCACCAGGTGCGCGCCCTCGGCCTTGCCCTGCGCGACCAGGTCCTCCACGCGGCCGCGCTGCACCGCCGAGATGACCGGGCCGACCACGACGCCCTCGTCGGCCGGGTTGCCGACCTTGAGTGCCTTGGCGTACGCCTCCAGGCCAGCCACCAGCTGCTGGTACGCGCCGCGCTGCACGATCACGCGCGTCGGGGCGGTGCAGATCTGGCCCGAGTAGAAGCTCCACACGGTGCCGATGCCGGCGACCGCCGCGGGGATGTCGGCGTCGTCGAACACGACACACGCGCCCTTGCCGCCCAGCTCCATGAGCTGCCGCTTCATGCCGCGGCCCGCGGCCTCGGCGATCTTCATGCCGACCTGGGTCGAACCGGTGAAGCTGACCATGTCGACGTACGGCGACTCGACGGTGGCCACGCCGACGTCCGGCGCCGAGCCGGTCACGATGTTGAGCACGCCCTTGGGCAGGCCCGCTTCCTCCAGCGCGTTCGCCAGGCGGTACACCGCCAGCGGGTCCTGGGGCGCGGGCTTGACGACGCAGGTGTTGCCCATCGCGATGGCCGGGGCGATCTTGCCCGCGGTGTTGGCGAGCGGGTTGTTGTACGACGTGATGCAGGTGACGACGCCGACCGGCTGGCGGATCACCAGCGAGCCGAACACGCCCGCCTTGCTGAGCGCGGTGGCCGGGGCGATCGACGGCGGGAGCGCGCTCTCGACCGGCTCCAGGGCACCCTTCGCGTAGCGCTTGAAGCGCGCGTATGCGGTGCCGACGTGCATCATCATCGCGGTCTGCGGCGTCGCGCCGGACTCGGCCGCGGCCAGGGCCGGCAGGTCGCCGCCCTTGAACAGCAGGTCGGCGGCCCGGTCGAGGATCGCGGCGCGCTGCTCGGGGGTGGACTGCGACCACGACTCGAACGCCTTCGAGGCGGCCTCGGCCGCCGCGTGCGCCTGCTCGACCGACGCCTCGGGAGCCAGGCCCACGACCTCCTCGGTCGCCGGGTTGATCACCTCATAGTGGCCGCGGTCCGGCTCGACCCACTCGCCACCGATGAAGAGCTTCTGCGCCTCGCCACTCATCTTTTGCGTCGTCTCCCTCGCCCTGTACGCCCGTACGACCCGATGTGACTCTCAGTAATCCGACGCGTCGTCAGATTTCTCCGGTCTCATTTGATCCCCTACGCCTTGCGTTGCCAAGGGGCAAGACCGCACCGGCCAAGCGGCACTCGTCACACCGGGCCGCACGTACGCACAGAACGGGCGTCTTCGCGCCTACTTGAAGGGCTCCACGAACACCGCATCCGTCGTCTCGGCGGTGATCGCACGGTCGAACCACACGTTGAGCACGTCGAGGTCCCCGCACTCGAGGACGCGCTGCCGCTCGGCGTCCGACACAGCCACGCCGCGCCGCTCCAGCAGATGCAGCACCTTGTCGGCGGCGTCCATGACCTTGCCGTGGGCCTCGCCGATGAGCTGGTTCTCCTCGACGAGCGTCCCGCGCCCGGGGAAGAAGCTGCCGCGGTACATCAAGTCCCTCCAGAGGGCTCGCGCCGGGGTGTTGTCCAGCCCGACTTCCAGGAACTCCGAGTAGTAACCGAGGACGTCCGTGTCAGCGCCACGCAACGCCTGCGCGCGAAGTGACCATGGGGGAACGGTAGGTAGTGGGGTGGCGGGGGTGGCGTGAATGGTGGGGGTTCACTCGTTTGGCCTAGTGGGGGGTGGGGGAGCGGGGGGCGGGGGCGGCTGTCCGGCAGGTTTTCGGTGGGCCGCGTACTCTTGGGGGAACCCCGGTCCTTCTCAGGCCGGGGCGTTCCGCGTTGCCCGCGCGTCGCTCGTCCGGAGGATCCGCGCATCTCATGAGCCTTACCGGTCTGCTTGATGTCGTCGTCACCGATCCCGCCCTCGCCGAGGCCGTCGAGGCCGCGGCGAGCGGTGGGCGTACCCACCTCGACCTGGTCGGGCCGCCCGCGCTGCGGCCGTTTGTGATCGCCGCGATCGCGGCCCGTGCCGGACGGCCGGTGCTGGCCGTCACCGCCACCGGGCGGGAGAGCGAGGACCTGGTCAGCGCGCTGGGGTCGCTGCTGCCGCCGGAGTCCGTGGTGGAGTTCCCCGCGTGGGAGACGCTGCCGCACGAGCGGTTGTCGCCGCGGTCGGACACCGTCGGCCGCCGGCTCGCCGTGCTGCGGCGGCTGGCCCACCCCGGCGCGCCGGACACCGCCGGAGGCCCGGTCAAGGTCGTCGTCGCGCCGGTCCGCAGCGTGCTGCAGCCGCAGGTGAAGGGCCTGGGCGACCTGGTGCCGGTGAGCCTGACCGCGGGCGCCGAGGCGGAGCTCGACGACGTGGTGGAGCGGCTGGCCGCCGCCGCGTACGCCCGCGTGGACCTGGTCGAGAAGCGCGGCGAGTTCGCGGTACGCGGCGGCATCCTGGACGTCTTCCCGCCCACCGAGGAGCACCCGCTCCGCGTGGAGTTCTGGGGCGACCAGGTCGAGGAGGTCCGCTACTTCAAGGTCGCCGACCAGCGCTCGCTGGAGGTCGCCGAGGGCGGCCTGTGGGCGCCGCCGTGCCGTGAGCTGCTGCTCACCGCCGACGTGCGCGAGCGCGCGGCCGTGCTGCTGGAGGAGCACCCCAACCTCGCGGACATGCTCGGCAAGATCAGCGAGGGCATCGCGGTCGAGGGCATGGAGTCGCTGGCGCCCGCGCTCGTGGACGACATGGAGATGCTGCTCGACGTGCTGCCCGCGGGTGCGCACATCCTGGTGTGCGACCCCGAGCGGGTGCGGACCCGGGCCGCCGACCTCGTGGCGACCAGCCAGGAGTTCCTGGACGCGTCGTGGGCCGCCGCGGCCGGTGGCGGCGAGAGCCCGATCGACCTGGGCGCCGCCTCGCTGCGCAGCCTCGCCGACACGCGCGAGCACGCCAGCGAGCTGGGCGTGGCCTGGTGGACCACGAGCCCGTTCAGCGCCGACACCGGCCTCGACGTGCGGCTGGAGGCCGGCACGGTGGCCATCGGGGCGCACGCGGTCGAGTCGTACCGCGGTGACTCCGCGCGGGTGCTGGCCGACGTCAAGGGGCGGCTCGCCGAGGAGTGGCGGATCGTCTTCGTGACCGAGGGTCAGGGCCCGGCGCAGCGGTACGTCGAGCTGTTGTCCGGTGAAGGCGTGACCGCCCGGCTCGACCCCGACCTGCCGACCGCGCCCGAGTCCGGGCTCGTGCACGTGACCACCGGGCGCATCGAGCACGGCTTCGTCTCGGACAGCCTCAAGCTCCTCGTGCTGACCGAGACCGACGTGTCCGGTCAGCGCAGTTCGACCAAGGACATGCGTCGCCTGCCCAGCCGCCGCCGCAACGTCGTCGACCCGCTGCAACTGCGTACCGGCGACTTCGTGGTGCACGAACAGCATGGCGTGGGCCGCTACATCGAGATGGTGCAGCGTACGGTCGGCGGCGCGCAGCGCGAGTACCTGGTGGTCGAGTACGCGCCGGCCAAGCGCGGCCAGCCCGGCGACCGCCTCTTCGTCCCGACCGACCAGCTCGAACAGGTCACCAAGTACGTGGGCGGCGAGGCCCCTTCGCTGCACCGGCTCGGCGGCGCCGACTGGCAGAAGACCAAGTCCCGTGCCAAGAAGGCGGTCAAGCAGATCGCGGGCGAGCTGATCCAGCTCTACTCGGCGCGCATGGCCGCGCCGGGGCACGCGTTCGGCGCGGACACGCCGTGGCAGCGCGAGTTGGAGGACGCGTTCCCGTACGCCGAGACGCCGGACCAGCTCTCCTCCATCGAGGAGGTCAAGGCGGACATGGAGAAGTCGGTCCCGATGGACCGGCTGATCTGCGGCGACGTCGGCTACGGCAAGACCGAGATCGCGGTGCGCGCGGCGTTCAAGGCGGTGCAGGACGGCAAGCAGGTCGCGGTCCTGGTGCCCACGACCCTGCTGGTGCAGCAGCACTTCTCGACGTTCGCCGAACGGTACGCGCAATTCCCGGTGAACATCCGGGCGTTGTCGCGCTTCCAGACCGAGTCGCAGGCCAAGGCCACGCTGGAGGGCCTGGCCGACGGCAGCGTCGACCTGGTGATCGGCACGCACCGGCTGTTCTCGTCCGACACCCGGTTCAAGGACCTCGGGCTGGTCATCGTGGACGAGGAACAGCGGTTCGGCGTCGAGCACAAGGAGCAGCTCAAGAAGCTGCGCGCCAACGTCGACGTGCTGACGATGTCCGCGACGCCGATCCCGCGCACGCTGGAGATGGCGGTCACCGGCATCCGCGAGATGTCCACGATCACCACGCCGCCCGAGGAGCGGCACCCGGTGCTGACGTTCGTGGGGCCGTACGACGACAAGCAGATCGCCGCCGCGGTGCGTCGCGAACTCCTGCGCGAGGGCCAGGTCTTCTACATCCACAACCGGGTCGAGTCGATCGACAAGGCCGCCGCGAAGATCCGCGAGATGGTGCCGGAGGCGCGCGTCGCGACCGCGCACGGGCAGATGAACGAGAACGCCCTCGAACAGGTCGTCGTGGACTTCTGGGAGAAGGAGTTCGACGTCCTGGTCTGCACGACGATCGTGGAGTCGGGCATCGACATCTCGAACGCCAACACGCTGATCGTGGAACGCGCCGACAACTTCGGCCTCTCGCAGCTCCACCAGCTGCGCGGCCGGGTGGGCCGCGGGCGCGAGCGGGCGTACGCGTACTTCCTCTACCCGCCCGAGAAGCCGCTCACCGAGACGGCCCACGAGCGCCTGGCGACCATCGCCCAGCACACCGAGATGGGTGCGGGCATGTTCGTCGCGATGAAGGACCTGGAGATCCGCGGCGCGGGCAACCTGCTCGGCGGTGAGCAGTCCGGGCACATCCAGGGGGTCGGGTTCGACCTGTACGTGCGCCTGGTGGGCGAGGCGGTGGCCGAGTACAAGGGCGACCAGGGCGAGGAAGTGCCCGAGGTGAAGGTGGAGTTGCCGGTCGACGCGCACATCCCGCACGACTACGTGCCGGGGGAGCGGCTGCGGTTGGAGGCGTACAAGCGCATCGCGGCGATCACCTGCGAGGACGACATCGCCGCCGTGCGGGACGAACTCATCGACCGCTACGGCCCCTTGCCGGTCCCCGTGGAGAACCTGCTGGAAGTGGCCAGGTTCCGCGCGCACGTTCGCAAGGCAGGGCTGTCGGACGTCACGTTGCAGGGCAACTTCGTACGCTTCGGCCCGGTCGACCTGCGCGAGTCGCAGCAACTGCGGCTCCAGCGGCTCTATCCGAAGACGCTGGTCAAGTCCGCCGTGCACCAGATCCTGGTGCCGAAGCCGATGACCGCCCGCATCGGCGGCCAGCCGCTGCGCGACACCGCGCTGCTCAACTGGGCGCGCGACCTGGTCGACGCGGTCATCCTGGAGCCGATCGCGGCGACGCGCTGATGTGGCAAACGTAGGGGGCCGCCGCGTCGCGACGCGGCGGC
>NZ_JBEZFP010000238.1:0-6255 GCF_040649515.1 Streptodolium elevatio | reverse complement strand
TGGCGCCAGGGCCCCTCCACGCGTTCCCCGCCAAGACGTTCCGTGAGAGAGGTGCAGATGACAGCTGAGGACTCGTTCGGTCGTCTGGACGACGACGACTATCCCGCCTACACGATGGGCCGCGCCGCCGAGATGCTCGGCACCACCCAGGGCTTCCTGCGTGCGATCGGTGAAGCCCGCCTGATCACGCCGCTGCGCTCCGAGGGCGGACACCGCCGCTACTCCCGCTACCAGCTGCGTATCGCCGCGCGGGCGCGGGAACTCGTCGACCGCGGCACCCCGGTCGAGGCCGCCTGCCGGATCGTGGTTCTCGAGGACCAGCTCGAGGAGGCTCAGCGTCTCAACGCCGAATACCGCGCCGCATCCGTGCACGTATGAGCCGCATCCGTGTACGTATGACCTGTGCTCACGTGCCGGTGCCGCGCTTGTCCGCCCACTCCCGAAGATGAGCGCATGATCGCCGAAAACACCACGCCGCCGGCGCGCGGGCAGCAGCCCCGCCCCGGCACCGTGCCAGACACACCCGGTGATCCGCCTGCCGGCACGACCGGCGGGCGGGCCAACCCGGCCGACGATGGCCGCGGGTCCGGAAAGCACCGGTGTGGAGGGAGGTGGGGAGCGTGCGGCGGCGGTGTTGAAGCCGCGGATGCGGGGTTGGCTGCATGCCGATATGTCTCCGCTCGCGTTGGCGGGCGGGGTCGTCTTGGTCGTGGTGTCGCGTTCGGCTGCGGCGGTGGCGGCGTGTTCGGTGTTCGCGGCCTCGGCGCTGCTGTTGTTCGGGACGAGTGGGGGTATCACCGCGGGATGTGGGGGCTGCGGGGTGAGGCGGTGCTGCGGTCGTCGGGTGTTTTTGAGGGGAGACACGCGACGGCGGCAGACGGCCGTACGGTTCCTGCCGCCACAAGCGACCGTGGTGAGCTTTGTCCATCCGGCGGGTTTCGCCGGTAAGACTGTTCCCAACGGGGCTTGAGCCTGGGAGGAACCACGATGGACGCTCAGCGGGCTCTCCTGCGGCGGGTGGCGGAAATCGCCGGGGTCGGCATGTACGTGGTCGATGACCAGGGCCGGATCGTCGAGGTCAGCGCTCGAGCCTGCAAGCTCCTCGCCCGTTCCGCTCCGGAACTCGTCGGGCAGGACGGCCACGACTTCCTGCACCGGGACGAGCTGGGCGGACGCCTGGCTCCCTCTCAGTGCGCGATGATGCGGGCCTTCCTCGCGGGCCAGGCCGCACAGGGTGATGCTGTCTGGCTCGAACGCGGCGACGGAACGCTGCTACGCGCCGGATGGCTGCTTGCCCCCTACACCACTGAGGACGGGGATGTCGGCGCGTTCGTCGTCTTCCACGAAGCCGCCGAAGCACGGCAGGGCGACGCGGTCGACGCGTCCGCGTTGGGCGAACTGGAGCGGCTGGCGCTCCTCGCCGAAACCACGACCACCCTCACCACAACGCTGGAAACCGACGAAGCCGTGCAGCGTCTCACGCGATTGCTGGTACCGCGGCTGGCGGACTGGGCTGTCGTCGACCTGATCGCGGAGGGCGGCGAGGTCCGGCGCGACACCGTCGTGCACCACGACAACGGCGTGACGCATCGCCGCCGCGACCTCGAGGGGCCGATGCCCCCCGTCCCGGAAGGCTCCACGATGCCGCTGTCGCGGGCCCTGCGCGGCGCGGCCGCTTCCCTTGCCGGGCCGGGGCATTACCAAGGCCCGCCCGATTCGGGCATCGCCGAGGCCCAACGCGAGCTTTTCGACGCCACCGGCATGCATTCTGTGGCCATCGCGCCGATCCGCGGCGTACGCGAAGTGCTCGGCGCCCTGACCATCGGACGCAGCGAGCAGACGGACGCTTTCGGCCCGGAAGACCTCTCGTTGCTGGAGGACGTCTCCCGCCGGGCCGGACTGGCGTTCTCCAACACGCGGCTGTACCAGCGCCAACGCGCGGTTGCCGAGACCATGCAGCGCCATCTCTTGCCTCAACTTCCCCACGTCCCCGGCATGGGAATGGTGGCAAGGTACCTGCCCGCCCCGGACGCCTCGCAGGTCGGTGGCGACTGGTACGACGCATTCCCGCTTCCCGACGGGTCCATCGCCCTGGTCATCGGTGACGTCGCCGGCCACGACCTCGAAGCCGCCGCCGGCATGGCGCAGGTCCGCAACATGCTGCGTGCCTTCGCCTGGGATCACTCCGAACCACCAAGCCTCATCATTCGACGGCTCGACCAGGCACTTCTCCACATCAGCGACGCCGCGATGGCGACCTTGATCTTCGCCCGTCTGGAGGCCACCGAAAACGGTGACTGGAGCCTCATCTGGACGAACGCCGGGCACCCTCCGCCGCTCCTGGCCACCCCCGACGGACGGGCCCGCTTCCTCGACGGAGGGCACGGCATGCTCCTCGGCAGCGGCCTCGAACTCGACCGCACCGACGGCACCCTCCGGCTCCCTCCGGACAGCACCCTGGTGTTCTACACCGACGGCCTCATCGAAGTCCCCCACCAGGCGATCGATGTCGGGTTCGACCGCCTGCGCCGCAACGCCGCCGCCCTCTGCCGTCGGCGGCTCAGCGAGTTTTGCGACTTGCTTCTCGCCCGCGTCCGTCCACCCGAAAGCACCGACGACGTCGCCATCCTCGCGCTGCGCACACCGAGGGAAACGTCGCCTTCCCCGACCGCATCGCCGCGTTCGGGGTGATGTCGCGCCACGTCCGTCGGCGTGCGGGTCAGCGGTGGCTTCCGCGCGTCCGGTCGGCGGCCGTGGTCGCCTCCCATTCGGTGCCCTCCCGGGCCCTGGTTCCGGTGACGCCGACGAGGTGGTCATGGACCAGCGACCAGCCCAGGGTCCCGGCGGCGAGCATCGAGGCCACCCCGATCGCGCCGAGGGTGACGCCGAAGGTCGCACTTCGGGCGGGGCCGTTCCAGTGCGACGCGTACACCGCGAGCGTGATCGCGAACAGCGCGAGGGTGAGGACGTTCAGCGCGGCGTGCATCATGCCGACCCGCTTGGCCGGATGACCCTTGGGGACGGCAGCGCCGAGGTCCACCAGACCGGGCAGGTCGGCCAGGACCGCGCCGGCGACGCCGACGATGTTCATCACAATGGCGAAATTGAGCCAGAACTGGTCGTCCGTCCCGCCGTAGACCGCGTAGCCGACCAGGGCACCGGTGTAACCCACGATCGGGAACGAAACCAACATCGGATGCAGCGGGTGGCCCGCGACGCTCGCTCTGCTTTTCATGACGACTCCTGTGGAGTGGCGGGTCGTGATCTTCGGGCTCTGCGCGGCTGCCCCCGATCCGAGCGTTCAGACACGAGCAGACCTGCGTTGTGCAGACCTCTGTGGGTCCGGCCACGCTCCTTTCGCCGCGGCCATCCGAACCAGGGGACCGCGCACGAGATGCTGCGGGACACGCCCGAGAACCACGCCCCCTCGCCGCAGCGGGGCGGAGCGCCGCGTGGGCCGGACGGATGAACTGTGCGGCGAACGTGTGCGGGGGACGCGACACTCGCGGGGCCGTTGCGGGAAGTTGGCCGGGAACGGGTCCCGGTGACGGAGGTGCGCGGTGCACGAGCGAGTTCTGACACGCGGTGAACGGCGGTCGTGGAACGCGATCGCTGCGGGGTTGCGGGCCGACCGTCAGTTGGGGCCGGTGGCGGGGAGGGTTTCGCATCGGCGGGTCCGGGTTGCCGCGGCTGTGGTGGTCTGCGCGTCGCTCCTCGTCGGGTTGTGTACCGCGCTCGTCCTGAGCGGTCGGCATATGACGGTGGTGGCGCCTGTCGCCGTCCTGGGGCTCGCGGTGGTTCTCGGGTTGGCGGGTTGGGCCGTGCGCAGCCGCTAGCCGAGCGCAGCCGCCAGGCGGCCGACCGCGGTCGCCGTGCGATGACAGCGCGTGTCCGGCAGCGCCGCACTCCGCCTGTCCTGTCGTCCTGGGATGCACCGGCCGCCCGTGAACTGCTCTGTCTGCACACCGTTACGGAGAACTCGTGACTGACGTTCGATCCCCGTCGTTCGATCCGGCCCCCGCACCGGCGAACCCCCTGGCGCCGACCAGGCCGAAGCGCCCTGGCACGGCCGTCGTGCGGTGGCTGACGACGACCGACCACAAGACCATCGGCAGCCTGTACCTGATCTCGTCGTTCGTGTTCTTCGCCTTCGGTGGCGTCCTGGCGCTGCTGATCCGTGCGGAGTTGGCGCGCCCGGGCGAACACCTGCTGTCGAACGAGCAGTACAACCAGGCGTTCACGATGCACGGCGCGATCATGCTGCTGATGTTCGCCACTCCGTTGTTCGCCGGCTTCGCGAACTGGATCATGCCGCTGCAGATCGGCGCGCCCGATGTGGCTTTCCCCCGGCTGAACATGCTTGCCTACTGGCTCTACTTGTTCGGGTCGCTGATCGCCGTGGCGGGGTTCTTGACCCCGCAGGGCGCTGCGGACTTCGGGTGGACCGCGTACACGCCGCTGAGCGACAGCGTGCGCTCGCCGTCGATCGGCAGCGATATGTGGATCATGGGCCTGGCGATGTCCGGGTTCGGGACGATCCTCGGTTCGGTCAACTTCATCACCACGATCGTGGCCATGCGGGCGCCCGGCATGACCATGTTCCGCATGCCGATCTTCTGCTGGAACATCCTGCTCACCTCGGTGTTGGTGATCATGGCGTTCCCGGTTCTCGCCGCCGCGCTGTTCGCGCTGGAGGCGGACCGCAAGTTCGGCACCCACATCTACGACCCGGCCAACGGCGGACCGATTCTGTGGCAGCACCTCTTCTGGTTCTTCGGGCATCCGGAGGTGTACATCATCGCGCTGCCGTTCTTCGGCATCATCACCGAGGTGATCCCGGTCTTCGCCCGCAAGCCGATCTTCGGTTACAAGGGCCTTGTCGGCGCGACCATCGCCATCGCGGGGCTCTCGGTGACGGTGTGGGCGCACCACATGTTCGTGACGGGGTCGGTCCTGCTGCCGTTCTTCTCGTTCATGACGTTCCTCATCGCGATTCCGACCGGTGTGAAGTTCTTCAACTGGATCGGCACGATGTGGCGCGGATCGCTGTCCTTCGAGACACCGATGCTGTGGGCGGCCGGATTCCTGGTGACGTTCCTGTTCGGCGGACTGACCGGCGTCATCCTCGCCTCGCCCCCGCTGGACTTCCAGGTCTCCGACACGTACTTCGTCGTCGCGCACTTCCACTACGTGGTTTTCGGCACCGTGGTGTTCGCGATGTTCGCCGGCTTCCACTTCTGGTGGCCCAAGTTCACCGGCACGATGCTCGACGAACGCCTCGGGAAGATCCACTTCTGGACGCTGTTCGTCGGCTTCCACACCACGTTCCTCGTGCAGCACTGGCTGGGCGCCGAGGGCATGCCGCGCCGGTACGCCGACTACCTGGCCTCCGACGGCTGGACCGACCTGCACATGATCTCGTCCATCGGATCGTTTCTGCTGGGTCTGTCCACCCTGCCTTTCCTGTACAACGTGTGGAAAACCCACAAGTACGCCCCCAAGATCCTGATCGACGACCCCTGGGGTTACGGCCGTTCGCTCGAATGGGCCACCAGTTGCCCGCCTCCGCGCCACAACTTCACGTACCTCCCCAAGATCCGCTCCGAGTCGCCGGCCTTCGAGTTCCACCACCCCGAAGTTGCCGCCTTGGACTACCGCACCGACCGACCCCGGCAGAGCTCGGTCACCCCGGGCCGGCCCGACTGACCGTTTGCGACTTCGTACGCGCACTGATCCCGACCATCGCCGAACTGCCGGACGCGGTGCACCGCGTCGATGCGCACCGCGACTGGAAGCGCCGGGCGCCGGGCGACGAACGATTGGGACTGGTCCGGCACGACCTCGCCACCGACACCTGGCGCCGCGTCCCCGGGACCGGACCGTGACCTGACCGCCTCGGGCGGGGGCCGACAGGCCGGAAACGTCGTGATCACTTGCCGCATGGCAAGCACAAATCACATACAGGGCAGGGGAGTCACAGCGACTTTCTCGACCGCATGCCTTGTCATTCGTCAATCTTCCACGTACGTTCGGTGCGCACCGCAGGTCCAGCCCGGGCCACCGGGCGGGCGCAGTGGCCATGGGGAGGAGTGATGATGGTCGCCCCGGCACCCGAGGACACGTACGACAAGGTCCTATCGGCGGCCGTCGAGCTGTTCGGCGAGCACGGGTTCGCGGGCACCTCGCTCCAGGCCATCGCCGACCGCGTCGGCGTCACCAAGGCGGCGCTGTACTACCACTTCCGCACCAAGGACG
>NZ_JBEZFP010000237.1:0-6663 GCF_040649515.1 Streptodolium elevatio | reverse complement strand
CGGCTCCATCAACGCCCACTCGTCATCCGTCAGTTCATAACGCCGAATCACGAACACCATGATCCCGCGTCACCACTTTGAAGACACGACCTAGGCGTCCTCGGTGTGCGGCAGCGGCCGGCGCTCGGCACGGACCGTCAGCATGTTCCGCTCGACGTCGATGTCGATCGCCTCTGGGACGACACCGGGCAGGTCGAACGCCACCACGTACCCATCGCCGGCGCGGCAGGCGTCCATCGGCATGACGGACGGCCCCGAGCAGGTCCCGGTCGCGCCGAAGGCGTTTCGGGTGATCCGGTCGAGCTCGCGGAACGGGCCGGTACGCATCAGCATCGCAAGTCACCTCCGGTTCTCGGGCCTGGCGGGCCCGGACGGGCCTGCACCGTGCCCTGTGTGCTTCACCTCGATCCTGTTGTAACATGTCGTCGTAACGATGACAAACACGAAGTCAGCAGAACGATGACATGCTGAAGGAAGGCGGAGGCACAGTGACCATCCCCGCCGGGAAACCCGACCGCGTCGAGGCCGAACCCCGGATCCGGTTCCTGGCCGCGGCCGCCGCGCTGCGCGCCATCGACACCGCAGTCACAACCGCCCGCCGCGACGCAGCCGACCACGACACTGCACCCGGCACCGCACGCGACGCGGTGCCCGAAACCCACGACGCCCTCGCCGCGCTGGTGCTGCTCCGCGAACTGCGCGCCCGCCTCGCCTCGTGGGAACCCGACCTGATCGAGGACGCCCGCCACGCCGGCGCCAGCTGGGCCTCGCTGGCCGAACCCCTCGGCGTCGCCAGCCGCCAGGCCGCCGAACGCCGCTACCTGCGCCTGCGCCCCGGCGGCACCCCCGGCACCACCGGCGACCAACGCGTCCAAGCCACCCGCGACCAACGCGCGGCCGACCGCGCGGTCAGCGCGTGGGCCCGCGAACACGCCGCCGGACTACGCGCCCTCGCCGGACAGATCACCGCACTCGACGACCTCGGCCCCCACGCGAACGAGCCGCAGGCCGGACTCGCCGCCGCCCTCGGCCACGACGATCCCGCCCGGCTCCTGCCACCCCTCACCGCAACCCGCCCCCACCTCGGACCGGACCACCCAGACCTAGGCGCCCGCATCGACGCCTACACCGCACACGTCGACCACCTGCGCCGGACGACCGACAGGCACCGCCCACGCGCGACCTGAGCACGGGCCGCTCGCCCCCTGGCGACGCCGCGAGGACTGGCAGGGGGTATTGGTGTTCACCCGGACCCCACATCCGGGGCCGGCCGCCCGGAACCGCGAGTACCCGGTCTGCATCGATCACGAAGCCCTGGGGGATTCCGTGACCACGACTCGGGGGTGGTTTGCGGGGGCCGATGGCGGGCCGCGCTTTCGGTTTGTGTGGTGGCGGGGCGGTACGCCGTGTCCGTGCCCTACCGATCACCCCGCGTCCGCGGTTCGGGGGGCGAGACAGGGGCGTCGGCTTGGCCGCGGACATGCGGGTCGACCTGTAGCCTCGAACGGGCGTCCGGGTCTGTGTCAGGTGACGGGGCGCGGCGCGAAGACCCAGATCCGGTCTGGGGTTTCGACGGTTGCGTAGCCGTTCGCGGCGACCTGGGGGATCCCTTCCCCGGATGGCCCGGACTCGGTGAGGACCGCCTTGGTCCGGGCGTTGATCACGACAGACTCGGTGACCTGGGTCCGTTTGTCCATACCCGCGGACGCGTCGGCGGCCGCATAGGCCGCGCCGTTGGCCGCGGCAAAGACGTGTATCGGGCGTTCGCTCTCGGTCTGCTGCCAGAGCAAGGCGCCAGTCGCCATGTCCCAGGCGGCGGCGAAGCCGGAAGCGTAGAGGTAGATCGTCGAGGCGTCGGAATGCAGAGCGGCATCTTCGACGGACTCGGCGGTCGGGGCGGGGCCGCTGCCGACGAGGCGTCCGCTCATGGCGTCGTACAGGCCCAGGTAGTAGGGGCCGCCGACGTACTTCGCCGTCTCCTCGTGGCCGTACCAGCCGAGGACGACCTTGTCGCCGGCCGACCCAACCACGACCGCGCGCCGCTCGGGGGTCTTGCCTTGGATCCGGTCCACGGTCGGGGCACCGGTGGGTGCTTGCACGGTGGCTGTCGACCACCGCGTTTGCCCCGTCGCAGGGTCCACGGCCCGCAGGTGGTCGAGGCCTTCGGTGCCGCCCGGCTCGGTGACGAACAGGGTCTGCGCCGTGAACGCCGCCGTCTCACCCGAGGCCTCGATCGGCCGGTTGCAGGAGTTGTCCCCGCGAACGTCGCAGGTGTGGACGGGTGTGCCCGGTGCCGGCGCGCCGACGGGCCGCACCCAAATGCGGTACGTGCCTTGGGTGTCCGGGCCGCTGCGGACGACCCGGCCGTCGATCATCGTTTCCTGGCTGCCGAGTTCGCCCCCGGCGACTTCGGCCGTGCCGATTTGCCGGCCGTTCTCGTCGAACGCGGTGACCGTGATCGCGTGGCGTGCCGCATTCGTTCCCGAAGCGGGAACAGTCCCGTCGCAGCGGGCAACCAGAGCGGGTCGGCCTTGCCATGTCTCGACGGAGACCGCTCCGGCCACCTCCGCGGTCGCGTGTTCCCGCCCGGTCGCCGCATCGCGGAACACCGCGCGGTAGGTGTCGCAGCCGTTCTTCTTCGCAGCCGAATACTGCAGCACCGCCACTGTGTTGCCGAAGACCCGCACTTCGTCGCGGTGCGAATCGGTGCCGCCGCGGGCCATCGACCAGGCAGGCTTTTCGGACAGTCCGGGAAGGGCGGGACCGGGCCACTGCGGCCCGTCCTGCACCTGCGCGCGTGCGCCGTCCCCGGGTCGCGGGTCGACGGGCGCCTCTGCCGTGTCCGAAGAGTCCCCCGGGGAGCTGCAGGCGGGCAGTATCAGGAGGACGGCGGCCGCAGCGGCCCGAATCAGGTGGCCGCGCACGCGCACTCCAAGCCCTCGGTGATCTTGACGCGGTTCAACAGTAGAGGTCGGCTCTGGGACCTCTGCTATCCGGTCGACGCGAACTTCCCCGCCGGGAGGACACGGCCCCGTCGCCCGACTCCGCGCCCGTGAGGCCGACTCGCTCGACCGGCTCGGCGCCGCATCCGAGAACACCGGCGGGAACCCGCACCACGCCGACGCTGCGGCCGCCCGCGCCCAGGCCGAGGAAGTGCGCCGACTGCCGGCCATCCAAAGAAGCCCGAGACCGCGGGCCGCGGACCGGTGGTGACCGGCCGGCCGATCTCAGGGTTGGGGCGCGGCCGACGGACGGGTCCGGCCTCGGCGAGGGCACGGGCGCCGAGGTCGGGCGCTATGGCATCTGAGGTGTAGCGGTTGAGCTCGGCGAACAGGGCCGGGTGCGAGGCGATCATGGTGAGGGCGGGGCGGCTTTCTGCTGCGCGTCGGCGACAACGTCTCCCTGGTCGACGAGGGTGGTGGCCGAATGGGAGGCAGACGACGGCAGCTGACAGCGGTTCACGAGAGGGCCCTGGTCTCGGATGGAGGCCAGGACTTCGCGGTGAAGCTGCCGGTGTCGATCTCGATTGAGGAGGCCGAGCTTGACCAGGCGTTTCAGCTTGGAGCGGGTGCCCTCGATATTCTTCGGTAGCCGTTCGTGGTCAAGGGTGTCGCAGACGTCGTTGGCGCGCAGCGGGCCGGTCGCGTCGTTGAAGATGCCGAGGATGCGCGGGCCGTCGGGTGCTCGGGCAGGTCCGGCGGGACGGCCGGCCACCGGTCGGTGAGGCCGTGATGGTCTTCCGGGTGATCGCCAGGCTTTCGAGGTACTCTCGGTTTCCCGTAGCCGGCCTCGCAGTTCGTCGATTGGTGCGCGGAGACCGTCGACCAGGACGCGGGCGGCGTCGTCCTGAAGGCCGAGCGCGTCGAGCAAGCGCCTCGATGTTCATGCTGTGACTGCTTGCGCAGTGGGCCGGGGCAGGGTGTTCGTGCTGGTAAGGCGACGGGTCATGACGTCGGTCAGCGCCCGGTCTACTCTCCAGTGCTTGGCGCTGTACGTCCCGGTCGACCTCGCGGGGCACCCGTTCTGCATCTTCGGCTGCGGCACCGCGCGGTGACCGTCCGACGAGCTCACTCCGTCCGCCGACCGGGGTGGCGGTGGTCCGGAGCGCGTCGCCTATCCCTTGCCGAGTTGCTTGCCATCCTGCGGTCCTCGGCCTTCCAGGGTGTGACGCCTGAGGTCGCAGCTGGTGTGGGTTGCTCGCCGGGATCTGTGTCGCGGGAGCGTGCAGCCGCCCGCGAAGACCGGGACCGACGGTCCCTCGAAATCCGTGAAAACGTCGAGCAGTTCCTTTGCGAACTCCCGCCCCGCCGTGTTCAGTGACGACTGGGGCAGTTCCTCCTGGCCATGTCGCCACGGCAAGAGCTGGTTGCCGGCCGGATCGAGCGCGTCGCTGTAGGGGTCGGGCACGACCACGCCGGCCGGCAGTTGCTTGGACGCGTCGCCGACAGCCTGACGCGGATACGCGGGCATGGACTCTCAATAGCCGGCATGGACTCGCAATATCAGGTGAGTGTGAACAGATGTGCCCGGACGAGGGGGCGTGTACTGCGACGACGGTGACGGCCGAAGGTTGTCCGCCGGACGGACCGCCGCCCAGCGTGCCGCAGCGCGACAGCGACGCGATCATCGCGCACGCACTTCGCGGTCCTTGAGGTGGTTTCGTGCCATCCGGATTCCGTGGACAGAGCACGCGTTCAGGCTTTGAGGTGCCAATGTCCTCGCGGTGCCCCCTGTCTCCAGGCGCAAGCGCGGCGTAGGACTCCAGCGGCGTCATCCGGCCGGGAATACGAGGCTGATGCACCATTTCCGGTGCTCCAGGGGGCGCGGACGCACTTCCAGACCCCGCACGGGGGCGTCGCGCACCATTCCCACTGCCTGCCCGGTGACGCGGTGCACTTTGCGCGCCTACGCCGCACTTGACGGATTTCACGAACCGCGGAACGGCCTTACTGAACATCCAGATAGCGTCGTCGGTGTGTGCGTTTTCTGGTTGGTGGTTTCACGCCGCACGGCCGGATACTTCCCGGACGTACCCGTTCCCGGGGAGGAATTCGGACCTTGCGTTCGCTCACGAAGCGCGTTGCCCAAGCCGGCGCCGACGGCGCTTTCGCGCTCGCCGCCACCGTCGGCCAGGTTCAGACCCAGGCCCAGGCTCTCGCCCAGGTCACTGCGTGATCGCGAGACCCACGCCGATTGGTCTTGGCCTATGAGCGCGAACATCGCCCGAATACGAGCTGGGCCCAGGGCCTCGCCGGAAGGATGAGTGCTGCCGGACGAGCGCAGGCCCCTATCGACGGACGACGACCGGAACGAGGCAGACGTGGGGGACGGCGCCCCGCTCTTCGCCGCCGAACGCGTGACAAGACTCCCGCCTACCTTGCCTTATTTCCTTGTCGCGAAACGGAATTGGATCATCCGTTTCCCGCCACGCCACGACCTCTCGAGGGGGCACACATGGAAGAGATCCAGCGCCTGGCTCGGCCCGAGATCCTCGCGCTCACCGCCTACGCCACCGGTCGCGAGGAATCGGACACGGCCGGAATCTCGGTGTACCTGGACGCGAACGAGAGCCCGTACCCGCCGTTCACCGGCGAACCCCCGCCCGACGACACCCAATCGTGGCCCTCCCACCGCTACCCCGAACCCCAGCCGACATGGCTGCTGGACCGACTCGCATGGCTGTTCGCGACGACGGTGGATCAGCTTCTCGTCAGTCGCGGCGCGGAGGAAGCCATAGCCTTGCTGGTCCGTGCCTTCTGTGACGCCCGGACCGACCACATCGTCGTCAACCCGCCGACGTTCGCGATGTACGAGGTCGCCGCCAGGATCCACGGCGCGGGCGTGCGCGCGGTACCCCTCGTCGCCGCCGACGGATTCCGGCTCGACGTCGACGGCGTGCTGCACGCCGCGTCCGCCGGAGCCAAGCTGGTCTTCGTATGCACCCCCAACAACCCCACCGGCACCCCGGTGGCACACGATGACGTCCTCGCGATGGCCGAGGCCCTGCGCGGCAAGACGCTGGTGATCGCCGACGAGACCTACCAGGACTTCCACGACGAGGCCACCCTGGCCCACCACATCGGCGCCCATCCCAACCTGGTGGTGCTGCGGACGCTGTCCAAGGCGTACGGCCTGGCGGGGGAGCGCTGCGGGATCACTATCGCCCACCCACACGTGATCCGGATCCTGCGCAAGGTTCTCGCGCCCTATCCGCTGACCCAGTCCTCGCTGCGCGTACTCGCGCACGCCCTGTCCCCGCGAGGGCTGGCACACGCCCGCACGAACATCCTCCGCATCCGCGCCGAACGCACCCGCGTGGAAGCCGCGTTGGCCGCCCGGCCCGAAGTACTGCACGTTCACCCCAGCGTCACCAACTTCGTGCTGTTCGAGGCCGACGACCCCACCCTCCTGGTCAAGCACCTCCATGCCGCCGGCGTCAAAATCCGCGACCGAAGCGATCAACCCGGCCTTGAACGCTGCGTACGCGCCACCATCGGCACTCCGGCAGAGAACGACGCGCTCCTTGCCGCAATCGACCAATTCACCCCCACCGCTGGCACGTGCCACGCCTAACGAGCTCGTGCATGGTTGGCGGTGACGCGTCGAACTGCCGATCGGGGATCATGGTGGCGTGGTGGGGAACGCGGCACGTGCAGCGATCGT
>NZ_JBEZFP010000236.1:0-6749 GCF_040649515.1 Streptodolium elevatio | reverse complement strand
GGTGTCTCCCATTTCGTCTGCCGTTGCCTTCTCGTCGAGGCCGACGATCGACTGATCGCCGTCGATACCGGCATCGGGCGCAGGGACATCGAGTCCCGCGGGCAACGGCTCGGGGAGAACTGGCTCTCGCAGGTCAACCCCGCGCTCGACCCCACGGATCGCATCTTGGCCGCGGGCTGACCAGCCATGGCTCACCGGAACGCCCTCCCCCCGGTATTGCCTCGGCGGCGCTGGCGTGCCCGCGGCCGGAAAAGTGACCAAGCCAAGGCCGCCGGGCACTCGAAGACGAAGCCCGAGCGCTGCGGGGACATCTAGCTGCACTCGGCTGTCGAGGGCCTTCACTAAGGCCCTGCCCGACGAGAAGACCGCGACCGTCATGGCCTTCATGCATCGGGCCCGCACCTGGTTTGCCGGGACATGGCATCACCCGCATCGAACGGGGGCGTCCCGTCCTCCCACAGTTCGGCGTCACCTGGCCGGCACCACGGTGCCACCTGAGAGCCGGCAGCGTTGTCTCCTGCGGATGGAAGGCGTGCCAAGTAGGTGAACCTTGACCGCACTTCAGCCTTGCCCGACCCCTTCCCCCCGCAGCAACCGCCGGTCCTGCAAAGCGTCGCTTCCGTCGCTTCCTCGCCTGTCCCCGAACTGGAAGCGCCGTCGAAGCGCGCCCCTGACGCAGAGACCACCACGGCACTGCTGACCGTTGCGGGGGCAGGCCTGACGCCCGTCGTCGAGAGCGGCATGCCCTACCCCTTGGAGGATGACCCGGTAGCCCAGTCGCCCATGTCCGGGCCTTTCGCTGAGCCGTCATCCGATCCGCTATCTGTTGGCCCGTCGATGATGGAGTAGCTGCGCGCGCTGGCCGTGCAACACTCGACCGGCTTCCCGTCGGGTGTGGTGGCGACTTGGTCGCGCAGGCCCGCGAGTTGTGCCAGGTCGTCGAGCGCGGGATGCACCTGTATCTGTGGTTCCTCGGCGACTGGCCCCGATCGCCTGGTCTTCAACTCCTTTGGGGTCGTTGTTTACTGGCCCAGGGCCTGCCAGCCGATCGTGCCGGCCTGGACGGAGTGTGCCTCGTCCGCGCGCACGACCTCGCCCGCCGGCTTGCCGGCCGCGAGATGCTCCAAGATGGAGAGCAGGTCGTCGTCGGTGAAGCGTCCGGCGGTCGCGGCTAGCCGCAGGGCCTGATCGACGCTTCCGGGCCCATGACCGTGGCGAGCTCGACGGCGCGGGCCATCTTGGCGTGGATGCGGACCGCGCCGGCGGGTCTGGCCTCCTTGAGCCAGCGCCCCGCGCGGGGGCCGATGCCCACGAACGCGATCTCCGCTTCCGAGCGCGGCCGCAGTCTCGACTGGTGGGCGCCGCGGCGTCGGGGTGGTCGGGTAGTGGGCATCGATGATCTGCGGAACCCCCGGGTGGCTATGAACACGGGATGCGGTGTCGATTCGACATGAGTCCCAGTGCGTACGGCGGCGTGTAGCTGGCGGGAATGTTCACGAGTTTCGGCATCACCTGGGCCGACTCCGGATGCTCATCCGCTTCCCAGCGGTACGAGCGGCTGCTGCGGCTCGTGGTGGCGAAGTACCGGCCTACCGGCGCCGGGCGCGTCGCCGGGTGGCAGGCCCGTGCGCATGTGACCCATGACACATATGGCGCCTGTCAGGAATCGGGGCACTGTCTCGCTCAACTCCCGAAGACCAAGCGATGGGAGCGAGACATGAAGCACCGCATTGTCGTTCTGGGTGCCGGGTACGCGGGGGCCTACGTGGCCGGGACTCTGGCGCGCCGGTTGTCCGCGGCGGACGCGCAGATCACCGTGGTCAATGCCGTGCCGGATTTCGTGCAGCGGCTACGGCTGCACCAGCTGGCCGCGGGTCAGGAAATCGCTGCGCCACAGCTCGCCGACGTCTTCGCCGGCACGGGCATAGACGTGCGCGTCGCCCGGGTCACCGCGGTCGACCCGGTGCGACGGGTCGTGGCCGTCGCGGATGCAAACGGTGGAGGTGATCTGGCCTACGACACGCTCGTGTATGCGCTGGGCAGCCGCGGCGACGGCCGTGGCGTGCCGGGTGTGGCCGAGCACGCCTTCGATGTCGCCGCGCGGCCCTCGGCGCTGCGGCTGCGCGAGCGCCTGGACGGCCTGGAAGGGCGGGGCGGCGGGAGTGTGGTGGTGGTCGGCGACGGGTTGACCGGGATCGAGACCGCTACCGAGATCGCCGAGTCCCGGCCGGACCTGTCGGTTTCGCTGGTCGCCCGCGGCGAGTTGGGGGCGAGGCTCTCCGCGGGTGCGCGCGCCCACCTGCGGCAGGTCTGCGGCCGGCTGGGTGTGGCGGTCGTGGAGCACACGAGCGCCGAAGGCATCGAAGCGGCGCGGGTGGTGTGCGCGGACGGCACCGTCCTCGCCTCCGACGCGACCGTGTGGACGGCCGGGTTCGCGGTCGACCCGATCGCCGCCGCGGGCGGTCTGGAAGTCACCGGGGACGGCCGGATCGTCGTCGACCGCACCATGCGCTCCGTGTCGCACCCGGAGGTGTACGCGGTCGGCGACAGCGTCCACGCCGTCGGCGACAACGGCCTGCCGCTGCCGATGTCGTGCGCCTCGGCCGGCTACACCGGCCGGCAGGCGGTGGAGGCGATCGTGGGACGCCTGACCAGCCGCAAGGTCGCGAACGTCAAGCTGGAGTACCCGGGCAACCACATCAGCCTCGGACGCCGGGACGCCATCTTGCAGATGGTCGACGACCAGGCGCTGGCGAAGCCGAAGCACATGGGCGGCCGCAAGGCCGCGCGGATCAAGGCGGGCATCGTGCGGATGTCACTGTGGGCCACCGAGCACCCCACCTTCGGCCTGCCCAAGCGCAGGCACCGCCTGGCCGCCGCACCGGACGCGGCACCGTTCGCGGCACCGGATGCACCCGCCGAGCGGGCGGCCGCGTAGCCGCCTTTTAGGGTGTTCCGCATGGACAGCACCGCCGTCGACCGCTTCGACACCGGCCGGTTCGAGGCCAGCCGCAACCGGCTGGCCTCGCTGGCCTACCGGCTGCTGGGCTCCGCCGCCGACGCCGAAGACGCCGTCCAGGACGTCTTCCTGCAGTGGCAGGCCGCCGACCGGCAGCTGATCCTGGTGCCCGAAGCGTGGCTGACCAAGGTGGTCACCAACCTGTGCCTGGACCGGCTCCGTTCGGCGCAGGCCCGCCGCGAACGCACCGCCGGCGTCTGGCTGCCCGAACCCCTCCTCGACGGCGACCCGATGCTCGGCCCGGCCGACACCTTCGAGCAGCGCGAATCGGTCTCCCTGGCCGTCCTGACCCTCATGGAGCGCCTGACGCCGGTCGAGCGGGCCGTCTACGTCCTGCGCGAAGCGTTCTCCTACAGCCACGCCGAGACGGCCCAGATCCTCGACATCACCGAGTCCGCGAGCCAGCAGCACCTGCACCGGGCCCGGGACCGCATCACCGCCGCACGCCGCCGCGGCGGCGAAGTCGACCCGGCATCCGCCCGCCGGATCGTCGAGGCGTTCCTCGCCGCCGCGTCCTCCGGCCGCACCGAACGCCTCGTCGCGCTGCTCACCGACGACGTCACCGCGATCTCCGACGGCGCCGGTCTGACCGAGAAGCTGCTGCGCTACGACACCCCGCAGCGCGTCGCCGCCGTCGCCCGGGGCGGCTTCAGGCCGTCGGAGGGCAAGCGCCGACTTGCCGGCGGCGCCCCTGCCATCCACTACGCACTGGTCAACGGGACCCCGGCCATCCTCAGCGTGGTCGGGGACCGGGTCGTCGGGTCCGTCACCTTCGACATCGCCGACGGAAAGATCGCCACGGTGCGCGGCATCGCCGCCCCCGCCCGGTTGGTCCGCCTCACCGAATCGTGGCGGCGGCACGGACCGGGCATGCCGCTCATCGTCCAGTGGTGACCGACCCGCTGCGGTGGCGTGTCATGCCGGGACGCGGCGGACGCGGGTGCGGGCCAGGGCGCCGAGGACCACAGCGATCACCCCCACGATGAGGGCGACGATGCCGCCGCCAAGTCCGTTGCGGGTGTCCGGCCTGGTCACCGCACGCGGCACCTGGCACCCGGGAACCGGCGCCCCGGCGGGGCCTGCGCGGTCCGCGACCAGCAGCGCGGAGGACCCGCACGCCATGGCGTGGTCCGCCGGGCCGGGAGCGGAACGGGTCAGCAGGAGGACGGCTCAGGTGCCGGTCGCCTGCCCGGCGCGGGCGCGGGTCTGCGCGAACCGGTAGGAGTCGGTGCCCGTCTCGATGATGTTGCCTCCGAAGGTGAGCCGGTCGACGATGGCGGCGCACAAACGCGGGTCGGTGAAGGTCTTGGTCCAGCCGCCGAAGGCCTCGTTGGAGGCGATCGCCACGCTCGCCTTCTCCTCCCTCTCGGTCAGCATCTGGAACAGCAACTCGGCCCCTTTACGGTCCAGTTCCATGTAGCCCAGCTCATCGATGCAGAGGAGGTCGACGCGGCCGTAGCGGGCGATGGTCTTGGCGAGCTGCTTGTCGTCGGCGGCCTCGACGAGTTCGTTCACGAGCTTGGTGGCGAGGGTGTAGCGGACGCGGTAGCCGGCCATCGCGGCCTCGGTGCCCAGCGCGATGAGCAGGTGGGACTTGCCGGTGCCCGAGTCGCCGATGAGGCACAGCGGCTGGCCCTTCTTGACCCATTCGCACTTGGCGAGGGTGTTGACCACCGCCGGGTCGATGTTGGGGTTCGCCTCGTACTCGAAGGTCCTCAGGGACTTGTCCCGCGGGAACCCGGCGGCTTTGATGCGCCGGTCAGAGCGGCGTCGGGCTCGGTCGTCGAACTCGGCCAGCAGCAGTTCGGCGAGGTAGCCCAGGTAGGTCAGCTGGTCCTTGGCACTTCGATCGGCACCCTCACGGAACTCGGCCCGGACAGTCGGCAGCCGCAGGACCTTGCTGGGATTTGATCTCCTCCCAGAGCTGCCAGGCGTTGGTGCAGCCCTCGGCCCAGCGTCGGTCGAGATGGGCCTTGAAGGGATCGAGCTTGCTCGGCCGTCCCTGCCACTGGCCGTGGAACAGGGATTCAGGGGCGGGAGCGTCGGCGTACTTCAGGACGGTGTTCTGGCCTATGCGCAGTCGCCGGGCGATGGCCCGGCGACTGTGACCTGCGGCGAGCAGTTCGTGGACGGCTGCATGTCGGGCCCGGGCGCGGTCGGCGAAGCGGTGTCCGGTCGGCCACGGCTGCTCGGGCGTCGGATCGACTCCAGCAGCAGGTGACGCCTCGGATGCGTCCGGCGGGACGGCCCGCAAGCAGGCGCGATGCAGCGTTCGGCGACTTCGCCGAGGTTGTGCCACAGATGCCAGCGGTCCGCGACCTGCACTGCCTGAGGCGCGCCGGTGGTGGCCGCGTCGATGTAAAGGGGAGCGCGGTCCCGGCAAACCACCTCGATCCGGGACGCGCGGCCAGCCACGCTATGACGCTGCCCGACTCCCGGTCGGGCAGCAGACCAACCGGCCTGCGCGTTTCGACGTCGACCAAGACGGTGCCGTAGACACGGCCCTTCCGCAGCGCGAACTCGTCGATGCCGACCACCCTCGGCGATGCACTCGCAGGATCGGGCAGCGCACCCAGGATCCGCAGGATCGTCGAACGGCTGACCTGGATGCCGATGAGATCGGCGATCCGGGCACCCGCCCGGCCGGCAAGCGCCAGGCCCAGGCCGACCAGCACCTGTCGCAGGCGTTCGGTCCAGCGGCCATGTCGGCGAGTCAGTCCCGGTATCTGCTCGACGAACGTGCCACGCGGGCACGTCGGTTCGTCACACCGAAACCGCCGCACCCGTAGAGCGACGACCACCCGTCTGCCACCGACAGGCAGATCCGAAGGGACGCGTCCGTACGAGCCGTGCACCCTCGCCGACCAACACCCGCAGCCCGGACAGGCAGCCCGCCGAGCCCGGCTGCGGGCCGTCATCCGCACGACCTGCCCCTCGACGCTGGCCGCCTCCACCACAAGGTCCGAAATCACATCAAAGCCGAGTAAGCCGCCCGGCACGGCGCTAATGCCCATGGTCGAAAGGTGGCGAACGCGGAGCTTGGAATGACGAGCCCAACCACGGCCTGACGAAGCGTCAGGACAACCACGTCGGCGCGGGCACACACAACGGCGCGCAACTCACACCCACGCAACCCATCGCGCCATCAACACTCGGTCACGACTCCACAGAACCAGAACCAGAACCAGAACTCGTGAACATCACCCCTGGCGAATCTCGGCGTGCTCCACGACTGGTGTCGAGGTGTTCCTACTTCTCATGCGCAAAGTCACCCCGGGACCGACAGTTGGTGGCGCCAGATCTCCGACAGGTCACCGGGGTTGGTGCGAGCGGTGATGGACAGTTCCTCGCCGACCACCCGGCACCACACCCGGGCGCTGGTATAGCCCGGCGAGGTCGAGTAGCGCACCGCGTTGAAGCTGATCGTGCGGTCCGAGCTGACCACCCGCTCCTCGCCCAGCGCAAACGCCGGCGGCTCCGGCGGGAGGACGTGCAGCGTGGTGCGTTCGATGTCGAGGCGGTCGGCGGGTATCCGTCCTGTCGCCCGGTGGCGGCGTGAGTTCACCACATCGCACCAGGTGAGGCAGAACGCACCGGCGCTGGCGATGGGAACGCCGCCGTCAGCGTGTGGTGATCGTCTGGAAGTTGTTGATGGTGTCGCCGACGATTATGGAGGCGGCGTTCGAGACGCCGGTGCCGGACGCGAACTGCTTGTCGCCGGCGACCGCGT
>NZ_JBEZFP010000235.1:0-6933 GCF_040649515.1 Streptodolium elevatio | reverse complement strand
TTGACGGAGCAGACCGGCCAGGCGCCGGGGCCCTGGCCCGCGAGCACCTTCTCGGCGATCGCGATCTGCTGGTCCTTGGTGGCCAGGTCGGCGCGGTCGGCGTACTGGCCGCCGCCGAACGCGTTCCAGGTGCTCTGGGTGAACTGCAGGCCGCCGTAGAAGCCGTTGCCCGAGTTGATGGACCAGTTGCCGGTGCTCTCGCACTGGGCGACCTTGTCCCAGGTGCTCACCGGGGCGGCGGAAGCGCTCGTGGCGCCGATCAGGGGGGCGGCGATCGCGGCACCGGTGACACCGGCGGCGACGGCGATGCGGGACTTCGTGGTCAGACGGTTGCGAGTTGCGGACAGCATCAAGCGTTTCCTCTCCTACGCCTGCGAGGTGAGCTGTCGGATTCGGGCTGGAGTTGCCCGGCCGCTCTCGTCCGCCCTTCGGAAAGGGCCGTCGAGCGCGGCTTCACCCCTAGCCGTCCCGGTTGTCGCCGGGCCGGCGCGTTTCACCTGGTTCCCCCGCTTCTGCCGTGGTTGCTTCTCAGCTGTCCCGTCTCGGCCGGCGGCAGAATTCGGCGTTCCGGTGAGCGGGGTCGATGTGTGGGACACCGACGCCGAGAAAGGTAGGCAGACGGACTCCGACAACTCAAATCCCCTCCCCGCAAAGCCGGTTTGGGAATATCGGCGTTCGGGGAATAGGCCACGCGGTGTAGTTCGGGGCGACCGGTATGTGTGCGGATTTCTCCGTACGGTGATCACCGGGCCACGCAGGGCATGATCGCCTCACCCAAAGTGGCCCGGGAGTGATGCAGCGTCGATTCGGTAAAGCAGGGGCAAAGTTATGAGAATCCGGCGCATCACCGCGATTAGGACGTTCCGGATGTGGGGAAGCTGCCTCCCGGCGCGCGCACAAGCCCGCTGAAACCGTCAACAACGTTTGACCGACGGGGCGCGCGGATCGACAAGGTCACCGGGGGCATTTCCGGCCGGTGATCCGTCGCGGGACGCGTCGCGTCAGGAGCCGTTCTTCACCGGCTTGTAGAGGCTCACGGCTTGTAGAGGCTCACGGCCTGTAGAGGGTCACCGGCTTGTAGAAGAAGGTGCAGTCGCGCAGGACGCCGTCCGGATCGGCCGCGTACGCCGGGACGACGCCGTAGCGCGTCCACCCCGCCGCCTCGTACATGCGCTCGGCCGGGCTCTCCGTCTCGGTGTCAAGCATGAGCAGCGTGATGCCGGCCTCGGCCGCGTGCGCCTCGGCGGTCGCCAGCAGCGCACGGCCCAGACCTTGCCCGCGTGCGTCGCGGTGGACCATCAGCTTGACCACGTCGGCGCGGTGCGCGCCGTTCGCCCAGGAGCTGAAGGCCAGGCAGACCGTGCCGAGCACGCGGCCGTGGAAGGCGGCACCGTCGGAGTCGTGGTCGGTGTCGCCGTCGGAGGCGCTGTCGGGGGCGCGGTTGTACGCGGTCCACACGACGAAGGCGCCCGCGCGCACGGCGTCCGCCTGGCTGTGCCACCACGCGGCGCCGTCGGCGGGCGTGAACGGAGTGCGGAAGCCGAGCGACGCACCGCCGGTCACGGTGTGGGCGAGCAGTTCCCCGAGAGCGGGTACGGCGTCGTCGAACGCGTCCGCCGGCAGGCGGCGGATCCCGACCCGGGGCGCGGCCGTCACGGCGCCACCACCACGAGCGCGTACCGGACGGGCCGTGCGCCCGGGCAGGCGTACGCGGACGGCCCCCACAACCGGAAGCTCATCGCGTCGCCCTCGTCGAGCGTGTGCGTCGTGCCTTCGACGGTGACGGCGAGCGTGCCGTCGAGGACGCGGATGTGGTGTTCGAGGCCCGGCGTCGGCGGGCCGTCGTACGCGATGTGCGCGCCCGGGGCGAGCAGGCCCTCGACGACCTCGGCGCGCAGGTCCGGGTTCGGCGGGGACACCGAGCGCCGCACGAAGCCCGAGGCCTCGTCGGTCCAGACCCGCTGTTCCTCGGCGCGCACGACGCGGACGGCCTCGGCGCCGGACTCGACCTCGGCGAGCAGGCGCGACATCGTGCGCCCGTACGCCGTGCAGAGCTTGTTCAGCAGTGCCGCCGTCGGGCTGATCTCGGCGCGTTCGAGGCGCGAGAGGGTGGAGCGGCTGACACCGGTCCGGCCGGCGAGTTCGTCCAGGGACCAGGTGTGCTCGACGCGTAGCGCGGTGAGTCGCCGGGCAAGGCGTTCGTCGACGTCGTCTCTCATATTCGGGATGGTATCCCGCATATGAGAGAAGCGTAGGTGGGGGTTCCGTCGATACACGGTCATCCGCACGCCGTCATCCGCGCCGGGCCAGCCACTCCTTCAGGTACGCGGGCGGCTCGCCCTCCACCCCGGCGTCCGGGCGCGGCGTCCCGGCCGCCGTGCGCAGCGGGACCACCCCGGCCCAGTGGCCGAGCTCTCGGTCGGCCGCGTCCTCGGCGAGCCCGTGCGAGCGGACCTTCGCCGCGACATCGGACAGGTCGAGGGCGAACAGGCCGGTCTGGGCGGCTTCCTTCGGGCTCGGCGGGCGGCTGTCGGCGTACCGCCCGGGCACAAGGTGGTCGATCATCGTGGCCCAGCCGCGCGCGGTCTCCGCGGGGTCGGTCACCCGGCGCAGCGGCCCGTGGGCGATCACGCAGCGGTAGTCCATGGAGTGGTGCATGGCCGCGCGCGACAGGACGAGGGAGTCCGCGAGCGTCACCGCGAAGGAGACCGGCAGGCCCTCGTCTCCCGCGTGGCGGACCGCGATGGCCAGGTGCGAGCCGCTCGACACGTGGAGGTAGAGGCGTCCGCCGTCGCGGCCGAAGATCAGCGGCAGGATCTGCGGCTGCCCGAAGGCGGTGAACGCGACGTGCGCGAGAAACGCCTCGTCGAGGATCGCGTGCACGGTCTCCGCGTCGTAGCGCATGCGCTCGCGGTATCGCGTGGGCGTGGTCGCCTCGGTGCGGGCGTAGACGGACGGGGGCTCGGTGGTCCCGGTGGCTTCGCGGGCGCTGCTCATGTCGGAAACCTCTTTGTGCTAGGCCAATCAGGAGTTGGTGCTAGTACAATAAGGCGACGAGTTGGGGGACTGTCAACGCAATAGGGTGCGATCACAGATTGCGGCTGCCGGGCAATAGGTCGCCCGCGCCGTGCGACCGCACCGACGACTGCGCGTCGTTGCCGTTCAGGAGGAGATCGTGGCCCCGACCGGGCGTACCGCCGCCGAGATCGCGGCGTCCATCGAGCGCGACCTCCGGCACGGCGACCTCGCACCCGGCGACGCGCTGCCGCCGGTGCGCACCCTGGCCGCGGGCCTCGGGGTCAACCCCAACACCGTCGCCGCCGCGTACCGCCTGCTGCGCGAGCGGGGCATCGTCGAGACCCAGGGGCGCGCCGGAACGCGCGTGCTGCCGCGCCCGGCGTCGACGGAACGCAACGCCCTCGGCCCGGCCGCGCCGCCCGGGACCCGCATGCTGGTCATGGGCGAACCGGATCCGGAGCTGCTGCCCGACCCCCGGTTCCCCGACCCCGCGACGTGGCGTCCGCTCTACAACCACCCGCCGCTGTACGGCCCGCTCGCCGACGCCGCACGGGGCGTCCTCACGGCAGAAGGGGTCCCCGCGGACCACCTCGTCGTCACCTCCGGCGCGCTCGACGCGATCGAACGCGCGCTGATGACGCACACGCGTCCGGGGGACACCGTCCTGGTGGAGGACCCGGGGTGGGCCAACTTCCTCGACCTGCTC
The DNA here is from genome assembly GCF_040649515.1 of Streptodolium elevatio. Taxonomy (GTDB): domain Bacteria; phylum Actinomycetota; class Actinomycetes; order Streptomycetales; family Streptomycetaceae; genus Yinghuangia; species Yinghuangia elevatio. The sequence goes on along the minus strand of NZ_JBEZFP010000235.1, from coordinate 3,209 downwards.
GCCGCCCTCAACCTGACCGCGCGGCCGGTACGCCTCGACGACGACGGCCCGATCCCGGACGACGTCGCGCGCGGACTCCGGGACGGTGCCCGGGCGTTCGTCGTCACCGTGCGCGCGCAGAACCCGATGGGCGCGGCCGTCTCACCCGAGCGGGCGGCGGAACTGCGCGCGGTCCTCGCCGCCCACCCCGACGTGCTGCTGATCCAGGACGACCACGGAAACGCCATCGCCGGGCCGGAGTTGGCGTCGGTGGTCGGCGACACGGAGCACTGGGCACACGTACGGTCGAGCGCCAAGGCGTACGGTCCCGACCTGCGCTGCACGATCGTGTCCGGCGACGAGACGACCATCGGGCGCATGGCCGGGCGGCAGCGCCTCGGCCCGGGATGGGTCAGCCACGCGCTGCAGCACGCCGTCGCACACGCCTGGACCTCGCCGGAGGTCGCGGCGCAGGTGGAGCGGGCGCGGCTGGCGTACGCGGAACGCCGCGCGGCGCTCATCGCCGCCCTCGCCCGGCACGGCATGGCGGCACACGGCCGCTCCGGCATCAACGTGTGGGTGCCGGTGCGCGACGAGGTCGGCACGGTGGCCGAACTCCTGGCCCGGGGCTGGCTGATCGCCCCCGGCAAGCGCTTCCGGATCGCCTCGCCGCCGGCCGTGCGCGTCACGGTGGCGCGGCTCGCCCCCGAGGAGGCGGAGACGTTCGCCGCGGCGCTGGCCGCCGCCGCGAACGTCTCGGGCGGGTCCGCGTACCACGCGGTCTGACCCCTTGCGCCGTTCGAGCCGCTCAGCCCTCGCCGCGGGCCACCGCGCGCCGCTGCCGCTTCGCCAACGGAGTCTGCGCAAGGTCGGTCGCCTGCGAACGCAGGTTCTTGTATCCGTAGCCGCGTTCGGACAGCCACGCCTCTGCGGCCGCCTCCGCGCGTGCGGTCGCGGGCACGATGTCCTCCTCCGCGTCGCCGGACTCCTCGAACCGGAAAGTGAAGGCGTCCCGCGCGGCGATGTCGTACGCCAGGTGCCCTTCGCGCGTGAACGCGGACCGCAGGACGTCGTGGTCCGCGGCGCGAGCCAGTAGTTCGGCGCGCTGGTCGGCGTCGAGACCGTCGAAGACGCCGCGGACGGTGATGCGGAAAATACGCGTGCTCATGGCGGGACCCTAACCCGCCCGGTCGGGGTACCCAACTGGTTTGCCCGGCCCAGGATTCAGCCGACCGCCGACCGCCGACCGCCGACCGCCGACCGCCGACCGCCGACCGCCGACCGCCGACTCCCGACCCCCGACCGCACCACCGCCGACGCGTGGAAAGCCGAGGGGCAGGGGAACAGGAAGCACGGAGCAACGCCCTGGGCGCGCGCGGACACGCCGCCGGATGCCGTCCCGGTCCCGGTCCTCACCCCGTCCGAACCGGCGAGCGCCTACGCTTCCTGACATGCCACAACCGCCTGTCCTGCACGTCATCGCGGGTGCCGCCCCACCCGTCCTGGAGATCGCGCACGCGCTGCGGCTGATCCGGGCCTGGGGATGGGACCCGTGCCTCACGCTGACGCCGACCGCCGCCCGCTGGCTGGAGAAGTCGGCGGACGACATCGCGGAGGCGGCCGGACGGCACCCGCGTACCGCCGAGCGCCTGCCCGGCGAGGAGAAGCCCTTCCCGGCGGCGTCGGCGGTCCTCGCCGCACCGCTGACGTTCAACACCCTCAACAAGTGGACGTCCGGCATTTCCGACAATGTGGCACTCGGCGGGCTCAACGAGGCGCTGGGCGCGAAGTTGCCGATGGTCGCGGCGCCGTACTTCAACACGGACCTCGCTGCGCATCCGCGCTATCCGACGAGCGCCTCGCTGCTGCGCCGGGCGGGCGTACGCCTCGTGACCAACGGCGAAGGCGCACCGATGACACTGCCCGGGACCTCCTGGTGGGAGGCCGTCCTGCGGGAGCTCCCGGGCCGCCCCTGAGCCCGGCCGGACGTACCCGGCCCGACGTGCCCGGCGCCCGACGTGCCCGATGCGCCGACGTGCCCGGCGTCAGCCGCGCGTGAGCGTCCAGTGGCCGTCGGCCCGGATGTTCAGGTAGCGCGTGGGATCCCGCATCGGCAGCCGTAGCGCGCAGTGGTCGTACTCGTGGACAAGCTCCTCCAACTGCCGCCCGACGCCGTCGTGCACGGTCACGGTGATCGGCCCGCTGCCGTTGAACTGCACGTTGAGGAACCCGGCGGGCGCGTCCCAGCGCACGACGTCGCCGCCGTGTCCCTGGAGCACCGGGCTGATCGGCCGGGCGTCGTCCATCGGGAACAGCGCCACGGACCACGGCCCTTCGTGTTCGACGCGCAGGCGGCAGCGGCCGTCCGCGGGGGCGGTGAACAGGCCGCGCCCGGGGAGCCCGGCGAAGGTCACGTACGCCGTCTCGGCGGTACGCCCGGCCGCATCGCACAGGTGCAGTGCGCCGCGAGCGTCGCGCCCGCCCGGCGTGAACTCGGCGATGACGGCCGACATGCCGAGCGGGATCGCGAGTTCGAACACCGCGTTGCCGTGGCCGTCCTGCCGGACCGGGAACTGCGGTACGGCTGCCGCCGCGGGGTGCCGAACCGGCGCCCCCGACGGCACGGGAGGCGGTGTCAGCGGCCGGGGCGGCACCGCCGGCTGCGGCGACTGAGGCGGCTGCGGCGATTGGGGCCGTTGTGCGGTCCGCGCCCGATACGCCGCGACATACGCCGCCGCCCCGGCCGCCGGGTGAAGGTGGTCCAACGCCGGGGTGGGAAAGGGGAGTTCCCGGATCGGTATGCCCAGTTCCGAACTCAGCTGCACCATCCCACCCGGGTACGACCGCCCGAGCGTGCCGAACCACCAGTCGTTGCCGTGCCGCTTGATCTCCGCGAGCAGCACCGCCGTCCCCGGTCCGAGGTATTCGGCTTCGAGGTCCAGGTACGCGGTGTCCGCGCCGCCCGACGAGAGCCGCACGCGCCCCACCGGCGCGTACGCCGGACCGCCGGATGCGCTCGGCGCGGCGTGCACGACGAACACCAGGTGGTGCAGTTCGGCGGGCACGGCGCGCAGGTCGACGACGAGTTGCAGCTCGCCGGTGTGGCTCGGCACGAGGCGTACACCGCCTTCGGGTCACCATTCGGCCTAATCCCTGATGACAATCAGGCCATGTACGCGCCCTTCACCCCCAGGCCGTTCGACGTGATCCTCCCGGACGCCCTCGGCCAC
>NZ_JBEZFP010000234.1:0-7163 GCF_040649515.1 Streptodolium elevatio | reverse complement strand
CCCCGAGTCGGGCGGGTCCGCGGATCTCGGCGCGTTGCCCTTGAACTTGGGTCGGCGGATCTCGGCGCGTTTGGCCGGTGAACTGTGGCAGAGACGACTGGTAGAACGGGCCGGGCAAGCTTCGGGGAGGCGCTTCGGCGGTGTCCCCGACGGCACACGGACTGCACGGGAGCGGGACAAAACGTTGACGGACAAGCTCAGGGCCACGCGTGACACGGCGGACAAGCAGCTGGAGTTCCTTGCGGCGAAGGCCGTCGGGCGCAGACTCACCCGAGGCACGCGCGAAGAACTCGGCTGGCTCGCCGAACTGTTGCGGGCCGAAGGACGCGAGTGCGAGCCGATCCAGTTCGCGACCGTGCAACGCCCGCACTCCGGCCATCTCCCGGTGCGGGAACTGGACTTCGACCTGATCGACGCCGCGTTGCACGCCGGAGTGCCGTTCGCCCCGCCCCCGCCCGGAACGGTGGTCAGTCTGCGGGCCTGGGCGGACCGGGCGCAGCGCGGCGGCCTCGTCACCCTCGCCGCGGATCCGCGGTTTCGCCCGCTGTTGCGCGAGGCGATCTTCTACCGGCCGGGTGAGCTCTTGGCCTTGGGCCGGCCCGGGAGCGTGCTCAGCGACCACGACGGTCTGGCCGATGCGGTGCTGGGCGCACCCGGACTGCTCGGCGTCGTCCAGGAGGCCGTCGTGTCGTGGGCGGAAGGGGTACGCGCCGGCAGCCTGCCGATCCTGCACGAGGCCGTGTACTTCCTGGACGTGCTGGGACCGGCCCGACTGGCCGAGGCGTGCCCGGAACTCCGTTCCACCGTGACCGAGTTGCTCACCGCGCACATCGCCGAAGCCGTCGCGACGACGTGGCGTGGCGGGCTCGTCGACGAGTTGGGCGACCCCGCTCTCGACCGGTTCGGCTCCTTCTGGTCCAACGACGATGCCTTCCGCATGGAACCCGAGGACGGGGCGGACGAGGACTCGTTCGTGGTCGCGAACAGCGGACGCGCCACGATCTTCGGTCCGCGTGGCGTGGTCGCCGGGCCGCTGTACCTCCGGTTCCCCGCGGAGCCGGGGTCGTCCACCACATCGGATCGTTTCCGGTACGAGCACGGGCAGTTCACGGCATCGGCTCCCCCGGCCGACGATGTGTCGCCCACTGTGCTGCTGCCGGGCGCGACGGCTCCGGCGATGCTGCGGCGCGGCCACGACGGCTGGTGGGAACTGCGCGACACGAAGGACGTGGTGGTGGGTCGCTGGTACCAGGGGGCGTCCCGGCCGACCCGTGCGGCGGGTACCCACAGCGTCGGGCGCCGACGGCACCGCTGGGCGGCCGGCAGCACGCTCGTTCCTCCGCCGCAGGTCTGGGGACGGCTGGTCCCGCGGGACGCGGCGGGCTCTCGGCTGCTCCGCGGAGCGGACGCCGCCCTGGCCGCTCGTGCCCTGGACTCGGTCGACGACCGACTCGCGGATCTGATCACCGGAATCGGACGCCGTATCCCGGTCGGGGACCATTCGCACGAGGTCGACGACTGCTTCGACGGACTGCGCGCGGTGTTGGAGCCGCTGTTCCCGGGCGTGGTGTCGGACGGTCTCCTCGACGGCATCGCGGGGACGGTCTGGTCGGCGGTGGAATGCCGGGTGCTGAGTGCGCGTCACATCGGGCCGCCGGCGTCCGGGAGCGACGGTGACGCCCCCGGCGGCGCGGCCCTGCGCCTGCGCGACGACCCGTCTCCCTACCCGATCACGGACGCGGGCGACCTGCGGGCGCGCATCTTCACCGAGATGCAGGAGATGTTCTTCCGGCTGAGTCGGGTGGCCGACAAGTGTGCGGACCCGGAGGTCGCCACACCGCCGTTGACCGTGCGGCTGGCGAACGCCCGCGGGTGGGAGAACTCACTGGGTCGCCTGGGCTGCCGCGCGCTGCGGACCGCGCTCTCCCCGACAGCGCCGAGCCAGCGCAGCAGGGAACTGGAGGCCGACCATGTGCGTGCGTGGGGCGGACCGGCGCTGTGCGACCCGGCGGGGCGCTGGCGAACCTTGTCGCTGCGCCTGGACGTGGGCACCGTTCCCCGCGAAGGGGAGGTCTGCCGGACGAAGCGGGGCTGTCTGATCGCGCTGCAGCGACCGCACGGGAGCCAGTCGGTCATCGCCGCGATCGAGTACGCGGCGGACGGCGTCTTCGATGAACGGCCGTTCGGTGTGGTCGAGTCGCAGCGCGTGTGCGCGGGTTGGGGCGGCGCCGACCGCGTCGCGGCGTTCCTGCGCCTGCTCGACGCCCGGGGGTCCGCGCCGTGGCCCGGGGCGTCGATCCGGGCATTCGGCGAGGCCACCGGCCTGTCCGTCGAGGAGGCGTCCCTCCTGGCGGTCGGCTTCGATCCCTACGACGCGTACTTGATCGGCCGTGGGGCGCACGGCATGCCGGGGCCTCTCGTCGAACGCAGCGGCCTGAGCGAGGAGCGTCTGAAGGAGGCGGGCAGGTTCCTCGCCCGGCACGCGACCGTCAACCAGCGCCTGGAGGTCCCCGAGTTGTTGATGCCGGACGATCCGGCGGACGTGTGGGCCGACCGGCTGACCGCCGAGCGGGCGGCGGAATGGTGGAACGCGAACGTGCGGACGCCCGCGGACGGGACGGCACCGAGCACATGACGGCCTGACGGCCTGACCGCCTGACCACCTGGCGGCCGCAGTCGCCACGGGCCGCGGCCGTTGCTGCGCTCGCTGCCTTCCGGACCAGGCGCGCCCATCAACTGCCTTCGCGCATCGCGGAGTAGCGGGCCAACGCGACCTCGCGCTCCTCGGCGTGGTCGACGATCCGTTCCGGATAGCCGGTCGGCAGGCCGTCCTTGAGCTTCCACGGCTCGTGGACGGCCGCCCCCGGGATTCCGCGCAGCTCGGGGACGTACTTGCGCACGTAGTCGCCGTCCGGGTCGAACTTGCGGCTCTGGGTGACCGGATTGAAGACCCGGAAGTACGGCGCCGCGTCCGTACCGCAGCCTGCGACCCACTGCCACCCGTGGCTGTTGGACGCGAAGTCGCCGTCCGCAAGCCGATGCATGAAGTGCCGGGCGCCGCGCGTCCATTCCTGGTGCAGGTCCTTGACGAGGAACGACGCGACGACCATGCGGACGCGGTTGTGCATCCACCCCTCGGCGAGGAGCTGCCGCATCCCGGCGTCCACGAACGGGTATCCGGTACGGCCTTCCCGCCAGGCGTCGAACTCCTCCTCGGCGTCCGCGCCTTGGTCGTAGGGCATGGTCTTGAACCGCGTGTCGAGGTAGTCGCGCCCGCTCTCCGGCCGGTGCCACAGCACATCGGCGTAGAACTCGCGCCAGGCGAGCTCGGACCGGAACTTCGCGGCCCCGGCCGCGGGGCCGTCGGTCTCGGCGAGGATCGTCCGCGGGTGGATCTCGCCGAATTTGAGGTGCACGGAGAGGCGGGACGACCCCGGCAGATCGGCGCGGTCGCGCAACTGCGCATAGTCGGCGAGGCCGTTGTCGCGGAATGCGGCCCAGTGGTCGTACGCGGCCTCCGCCCCCGCCGGCGGCAACTGCGGTACGCCGGAATCCGGTTCCTCCGGCAGCCCGCCACTCGACGCCGACGCCCACGCGACCCCCTCGGGGACCGGCAGCGGGTCCCGCCAGCCGTGGTCGGTCCAGGCGCGCAGGAACGGCGTGAACACCCGGTAGGGCGTACCGTCGCCCTTGGTCACGCGCCCGGGAGCGACGGCGTAGGGCGAGCCGGTGCGGACGAACGGGACTTCGCCGAGGGCCCGTTGCACCGAATCGTCGCGCGTCCGGCCGTACGGCCCGAAGTCGGCGGCGGCGTGGACCTGTTCGGCCCGCGCCTCGGCGGCCAGGCGGGGTAGCTCGGTGGACGGGTCGCCGTACCGCACGACCAGTCCCCCGCTGCCCTGGCCGCGCAGTGCTTCGTCGAGGGCGCGCAGCGACCGGGCGAGGTACGCGCGCCGTGCCGGGCCCGCGGGTTCCCACAGCACCGGGTCGACGACGAAGACGGGCAGCACGGGCCCGCCGCCGTGGTCGCCGGTCCCCGGGGCTCCGGTGCCGGCGGCGGCGTGCAGAGCGGGGTTGTCCGCGAGCCGGAGGTCACGGCGGAACCAGAGGAGGCGTACGGCGGCCATCCGGCGACGCTAGCTTGACTTCAAGTTCACTTCAACTTCTATGTTGATCGTGTCACCCGGATCCACCAAAGGGGGCACCTCGCGATGACCGTGAAGGACTACCCGACAGAAGAACTGGCCCGCCAGCCGATCGGTTACTGGGCGGGCGTGGCCCACCAGGCCGTGGTTGCGTACACGAAGAGGACTCTGGAGAAGGAGCAATTGACCCAGCCGCAGTGGTGGGTCGTGAATCTGGTGGGCGAGTCGCCCGGCACCTGGACCCGCGACACGATCGCCGAGCAGCTCTCGCTCTTCGCCGACCCGGGTCTGTCCTTCACTCCCCTGTACGCACAGTTGTTCTCGCGAGGCTGGCTCGACGAGTCCGCCGACGGCACGCTGCACCTCACAGAAGAGGGCACCACCGGCCTCGCCCGCACCCACACCCGCGTCGTGCGGGCCAACGCACGCATCCACGAGGGAATCACGGAAGAGGAGTTCCTCGGCGCGCTGGCGGTCCTCCGCCGGATGATCGACAACACGGGCGGCGACAGCGACGTGCCGTGGTGGGCGTCGGACCTGGAACTGGTGGGTCAGGCGTCCCCGTACCTGATGGGGCTCCACGAGCGGGACCTGTAGTCCCGAATGTCCGGCCGGCTCGACCGGCGTCGGCACCGGCGCGCAGGAGGCGCACGTGCCGCCACCAAGAGCGTGTACCAGACCCGCCGGGTGAGCCGCCGCAAGTCACGGTCGAACTCACCCGGCCGGCCTGACCTTTCACCCAGCTTCCCCCGCCGGGTCGCGTTGCCCGCCGGTGGCGGCCAGCAGGCGTGTCTTCAGTTCGTCGAAGTCGGCACTGTTGAACTCGTACGGCATGGTCCCGATCGACTCGTAGTCCTGGTACGTCGTGAACGGCGTCACCGTCAGGCACAGCACCTCGCCGTCCGACGACCGCCACTCCATGCCCGTCTCGTAACCCTTGTCCGCCGGGAGTTCACGGCACGGAGTGGAACCGGACGAGACCTCGAACCGCGCCGTGACCCGCCAACGGGCCTCCGGCGACAGGCAGTCCACCGAGCTCGGCAGGCGCCCGCCGACGAGCGAGCCCTCGAACGCGGCCAGGCACAGTCCTTCCTGCCCGCTCTGCGCGTCGACGTCGTCGAGCGGCATCGCGAACCGGTAGACCGGGTAGGCCGCGACCGCGGCGACCGCGACGGCCCACAGGGCGACCCAGCCGAGCCCGGAGCGCTTGCGCGACGGGGACCGGTGTCCATGACCGTGCGGGCGGTCGGGCGGCTGGGGGCTTTCGGCGTACGGACTTCCCTGAACCGGAATCGCCATGCGCGGCACCATATACAGCCGACCCCCACCAAGGGAATGGTCCAGACCAAATTGGTATGGACCTCTTTGTGCACGGTGTCCAGCGAACCGCGAGAGGCTCCCTTCGCATCGCGGCCGCAGCCGTATCGGGCACGGGCCAAACCTGCCAATCGGTGGGTACTGCTTGACGAACTACTCAGCCAGATCAGCCAGTTGCGCACGCACCCAGCTAATTGACCGACCGGGTCCCCAACGCCGCGTCCAACTGACGGAAGTACGTGGCGGTCGGGCGCGGGATGGGTTCGAGGTGTGGGCATGGGGCCTGGTTCCGGGGGCGGCCCTCGGGGTACGGCGACACGGGGCGCCACGGTGCCGCCTGGACGGGTTTGTCCTGGTGATCATGGAAAGGTAGGCAGCCCCGAAGGGAGACATCTCGATGCTCAAGGCAGGTCTGGCCATCGCCGCTTCCGCGGTTGCGGTCGTGGCGATCGGTGCGGTCGTCGCGGCTCCGCTGGCGGAGCGCCGGCTGAACGGACGGCACGAGCAGGAGTCGACGTACCGCACCGGGCGCGACGCGAAGGCCGGCCACGCCTCGGTGCCCGAGTGGCTGCCCGACGACGCGACCGGCGTGCGCTACAAGATGCGGACCACGGGTGGCGACCGGCTGCTGGTGGCGAACCTCAAGGCGGGCCGCCCGCCGGTGGGGTGTGTACCGGCGGACGAACACGTACGGCCCAAGCTGACGGCCGGGTGGTTCCCGAAGGGCGTCATGCGCAAGGCGAACCTGAAGTGCGGGATGTACTCGGGGTACGCCGACGGGAACAAGTTCGTCGCGTGGCAGCGGGACGGCGGCCGGAGAAATGCCGACCCGTCGGGCCCCTCGAAGCCGTCGAACCGCGCGGACCGCTGACCTGACAGCGGGCCCGCCTGCCCGTCGGGCATCGGAGCGGCGGGGCCGCCGGGGCGGGCCACGGCACTCCGATGCCCGCGCGACCTGCCCGCACCCCCGTGGCGGGCCGATTGCGCAGGCCCACAATAGAACAGGTTCTACGTTCAGGAAACCGTTCGGTTACCGGCCCTTTCGGCACGCCTCCCGCGCGTCCGCCCCCGCCCGGCCGGGCCCGGACGGTGGATCCGCTGGTCAGCGGCCCAGCAGGTGGTTCTCGCGGATGAGCCGGCAGATCGCGGTGAGGCGCAGCACGGCGAAGCCGTAGCCGACGGGTTCGCGCCAATTGGACTCTGCGACAACGTCCGTAAAGCTGAGGACGTAGTCGGCCAGGTCCATAAAACGACGATATCCCCGCGTGCCACTCCGGTCCGGGAGGACACCGATGCGATCATCGGGGCCATGAGCGACGACCAGTGGTACTACTGCATCAAGCACAGCACCGTGGAGCAGGGAGCCGGCTGCCGTGCGAACGACCGGCTCGGTCCGTACCCGACCCGCGAAGCGGCGGCACACGCACTCGAGTCCGCGTCGCAGCGGACGCGCGAGGAAGACCGCAAGGACGAGGACTGGGACAACTGAGGACCGGGACGACTGAGAGCCCAGGACACTCGCGGACCCGGGACAACCGGGCCCGAAGCCGCTCGGAACTGCCCGGACTCCGCAGGGCTGACGGGAAACGCAGAACCCCGGGACCGTCTAGGGAGTGTCTTCACATTCGCGTCGGTTAGCCCGCGGGCCGTGGTGCGTGCGCTCGCAAGGCGCGGGCCGCAGCTCGGCCTGGGTTTGGCCGG
>NZ_JBEZFP010000233.1:0-7196 GCF_040649515.1 Streptodolium elevatio | reverse complement strand
GCGCACACCGGATGGTGTGCGCGCCCCTCGCGTCTTGCGGTCCGTGTCGATCCGCCCGTCAGGAGGCCAGGCCCAGGGTGGCCATGCGGGCGGTGTGGGCCTCGGTGATGCGGGTGAACATGCGGCCCATCTCGGCGAGGTCGAAGCCGGGGACGGCCAGGCCGCCGACGAGGAGGGCGGAGAGCGCGTCCCGTTCGGCGGCGACGCGTTGCGCCTGGCTGAGCGCCTCGCCCATGAGGCGGCGGCCCCATAGCGCGAGGCGGCCCGCCACGCGCGGGTCGCGCTCGATCGCGGAGCGGACCGCGTCGACGACGAATGCCGAGTGGCCGGTGTCGCGCAGCACCTCCTCGACCAGCGCGCGGCTGTCCGGGTCGAGGTGGGCGGCGACCTCGCGGTAGAAGTCGGCCGCGATGCCGTCGCCGACGTACGCCTTGACCAGCCCTTCCAGCCAGTCGGCCGGCGCGGTGTGGCGGTGGAACTCGTCGAGCGGCGTGACGAAGGGCTCCATCGCGTCCGCCGGGTCGACGCCAAGTGACGCAATGTGCGCGCGCAGGCGCTCGAAGTGGTGGAATTCGGCGACCGCCATGGCCGCGAGGGCGGCCTTGTCGTCGAGGGTCGGGGCCATCTTGGCGTCCTCGGCGAGCCGCTCGAAGGCGGTGATCTCGCCGTACGCCAGCACGCCCAGCAGCTCCACGACGGCCGCCCTGGCGGCCTCCGGGGGCCCGGCGTGCGCAGCGTCGTGGCCGACTGCCGTGTCGGCGGCGGGGTCCGCGTTTCCGGGCTGCGTTCCTTCGGTCATGAGACCGCAGCGTAACCAGCATCACCCCACGTGGAGTACACCGGCGGGTACAGTGGTACAGAACGCGGATGCCCGGTCGGAGGACGATCGGCTCCGACCGCCCCGCTCGGGCTGCTGCCCGAGGCCGAGGTCCCGTGTCGTGCCACAGGCCCAAATGCGGACATCAAGGTCCCGCTCGGATGGCTTGTTTACGGCAACGCGGTCCTGACCCGCCTCGGAGAGAGATACAGCAGCCCAAATACACAGAAGAGGCTGGACCCCTGACCACATTCAGAGAACTCGGCGTACTTTCCGAAACCGCCGAGGCCCTTGAGAGCCTCGGCATCACCGAGGCGTTCCCCGTCCAGGAGATGACGCTTCCGGTCGCCCTCGCGGGCAGCGATGTCATCGGACAGGCCAAGACCGGCACGGGCAAGACCCTCGGTTTCGGCATCCCCCTGCTTCAGCGCGTCGTGACCCCAACCGACGTCGAGGCCGGCCGCGCGACCGCCGTACCGGGCAAGAGCCCGCAGGCGCTCGTCGTCGTCCCCACGCGCGAGCTGTGCGTGCAGGTGACCAACGACCTGCTCGGCGCCGGCAAGCTGCGCGCCGTGCGCGTCCTGGCCGTCTACGGCGGCCGTGCCTACGAGCCGCAGGTCGAGGCGCTCCGCAAGGGCGTCGAGGTCGTCGTCGGTACCCCCGGCCGCCTGCTCGACCTGGCCGGACAGGGCCATCTGGACCTGTCGCAGGTCCGCATGCTGGTCCTCGACGAGGCCGACGAGATGCTCGACCTGGGCTTCCTGCCCGACGTCGAGAAGATCGTCGACCGGCTGCCCGCGCGCCGCCAGACCATGCTGTTCTCGGCGACCATGCCGGGGCAGATCATCACCCTCGCGCGGCGCTACATGAGCCGTCCGACCCACATCCGCGCCTCCGCGCCGGACGACCAGGGCGCCACCGTCGCCTCCGTCGTGCAGCACGTCTACCGCGCGCACGCGATGGACAAGCCGGAGATGCTGTCGCGCATCCTGCAGGCCCAGGACCGCGGCCTCGTCATGGTCTTCTGCCGCACCAAGCGCACCTGCGCGGATCTCGCCGAGGGCCTGTCCGAGCGCGGCTTCGCCGCGGCGGCGGTGCACGGCGACCTCGGCCAGGGCGCGCGCGAGCAGGCGCTGCGGGCGTTCCGCAACGGCAAGGTCGACGTCCTGGTCGCCACGGACGTCGCGGCCCGCGGCATCGACGTGGACGGCGTCACGCACGTCGTCAACTACCAGTGCCCCGAGGACGAGAAGACGTACCTGCACCGCATCGGCCGCACCGGCCGCGCGGGCGCGGCGGGCGTCGCGGTGACGCTCGTCGACTGGGAGGACATGCCGCGCTGGGGCCTCATCAACAAGGCCCTGGACCTGTCCTTCCCGGAGCCGCCCGAGACGTACTCGACGTCCGCGCACCTGTACGCGGACCTGGCGATCGCCGAGTCGGCGACCGGTGTGCTGCCGCGCGCCGACCGGACCCGTGCGGGTCTGGGCGCCGAAGAGGTCGAGGACCTCGGCGAGACCGGCAAGAGCGCGGGTCGCGGACGAGGCGGCCGCTCCGGCGGCGCGTCGCGCTCCGGCGGGCGCGGCGGGCGCGGTGACGCGCGCCCGGAGGCGTCGACGGACGAGGCGTCCGCCGAGCCGAGCCGCCGCCGCGCACCGGGCAGCCGTCGACGTCGCCGCCTGAACGGTGACGACGCGGCCGCGACTGCCGTGGTCGAGGCCGCCGAGACCGTGGTGGCCGAGGCCGAGGCGAAGGCCGGCGCGACCACCGAGGCTGCCGCGCCGAAGCGGACCCGTTCACGTACGCGCGCCAAGAGCGCGGTGTCGGCGGACGCGGGCGCGGTGGTGGCCGAGGCTCCCGAGGCCGTCGTCGGCGAGGCCGCGGCGCAGAGCGAAGGGGAGGCCGAGGGCGAGAAGGCCCCGCGCCGTCGCCGCCGCCGTCGCCGCCCCGAGTCGTCGGCCGGATCGGCCGCCGAGTCGATGGACTGACCCACACCGCCGCAAAGGCAACGCAGAACGATCCACCCCGCCGGGCGCGGTTCGGGACCGAGAGGTCCCGGCCGCGCCCGCGGTGCGTGCGGGACCGTCAATGGGAGCTTCAGGCGGGGCCGTCGGTCGGGCGCGTCAGTCGGCGGCGGCTCCGGCTCCCCCGCCGTCGCCTCCGCCGACCGGTTCGAGGACGAAGACCGGGATCCGGCGGTCGGTGGTGCGCTGGTACTCGGCGTAGTCGGGGTACGCGGCGACCGCCCGGTCCCACCACAGCGCCTTCTCGTCGCCGGACAGCTCGCGCGCCCGGTACTCCCGCGTCACCCGGCCGTCCTGAATCCCGACGACCGCCTCGACGGCGAGGGTGGCGTACCACTGCGGGTTGGTCGCGGTGCCGCCGTTGGAGGCGACGGCGGCGTACCGGCCCTCGTGCTCGACGCGCATCACCGGGGTCTTGCGGAGCTTGCCGGTCTTGGCTCCGCGGTAGGTCATGAGGACCGTGGGCTTGCCCTTGATGGTGACGCCGTCGGTCGTGCCTGTGCTCATGACCTGCTCGACGTGCGTGCGGACCCAGCCGAGCGCGCTGGGTTCGTAGTCCTCGTCGCCGCGCCCGTCGCGGGCGTCGCCGGCGTTGCGTGCGCGCCGCGCCTGCTTGGTGTCCACGTTGTCGGCCAGCGCCCTGAGGAGGTCGGGCAGCCACTCCGCCGTCTCGGCGGGTACGCCGGCCGCGGTCTCCTCCGCGAGGGCGAACCACAACTCGTCGACCTGGGCGGCCAACGCCTTTCCGCTGTCGGTGAGTTCGACGATGCTGGCGCGCCGGTCGGACGGGTCGGGCGTGCGGCGGACGTGCCCGGCGGTCGCCAGCTTGCGGGTCATGAGCGTGACGCTGGGCGGCTCGATGCCGAGCGCCTCGCCGAGCCGCCCTTGGATCATCGGCCCGGACCGGGCCAGCGCAAGCAGCAGCACTTCCTGCCCGGGATGCAGGCCGAGCGGCGCGAGCAGCTCCGCGGCCCTGGCGCGGTGGCGCAGGCTCAGCAGGCGAATGGCCTGGTTGAGGGCATCGGCGTAGGCGTGGTCCATGGGTTCTCCCCGCGCTCGGGTCGGACTCGACAGCTCGACCAGATTACTTATGCAGATAAATATTATGCGCATAAGTAATGGCCGTCCAGTACGTGCCACACCGAGGACGTTCGGCCCGTCACCTCCGGGGCGGCCTGGCCTACCCTCGGGTAGGTGAGCACTCCGCCCTTCCTCGACCTGCCCGCGACCGTGCGGGCGCACCGCGCCACGACCGCGCGGGGTGAGTTCGCGTACCTGGCGGCGGACCCGCCCGACGGGCAGGCGGTCGTCGGCACCGGACTGCTGGTGCCCGGGTTCACCGGGGGCAAGGAGGACTTCATAGGCGTCCTCGACCCGCTCGCGCGCCGCGGCTACCGGGTGTTCGCCCTGGACCAGCGCGGGCAGTACGAGACGCCGGGTCCGGACGCCGCCCCCGACGCGTACGCCCGCCCCGAACTCGTCGCCGACCTCTGGGCCGTGCTCGACACTCTCGCGCCGCGCGAACCGGTCCACCTGGTCGGGCACTCGTTCGGCGGCCTCGTCGCCCGCTCGGCCGCACTCGACGCTCCGGCGCGACTGGCGTCCCTGACCCTGATGAGCACCGGCCCCGCGGCGGTCCGCGACACCGAGACGGCCCGGCTGCTGATGCTGGAGGACGCGTTGGCCGTCGCATCGCTCCAGCAAGTCTGGGACGCCATGCGGCAGTTGGATGCGGATCAGGGGCTCCGCCCGCACCGGGACCCGGCCGTCGCGGCGTACCTGCACCAGCGCTGGCTGGCCAATTCGCCGGCCGGGATCGCGGCGACCGCACGGCAGTTGCGTACCGAACCCGACCTGACGGACGAGCTGGCCGCCCGCGTCGCCGCCGGGCTGCGGGTGCTCGTGCTCTCGGGCGCGCGGGACTACGCGTGGCCGGTGACGTGGCAGGCGGAGACCGCGCGCCGCCTCGGCGTACGCCATCTCGTCGTCGACGGCGCCGACCACTCCCCCAACGCCGAGCAACCCGAGGCGACCGCCAAGGGCCTCGCCGACTTCTGGGACGCGGTGCACTGACCCTGTGTGGGACGCGCCGCCGCGTCCCGCGCGCGGGGGCGGGCATCGGCGATGTCACAGCCGGTCCGGCTGCCTCGTCTCGTGGGGTGACACCCGATCACCGCGACGAGGAGTAAGAGCCATGAACATCGCTTTGTGGGTCGTTGCCGGGCTGCTGGCCGCCGCCTACGCCGCCGGAGGAAGCCTCAAGGTGGCCATGCCGAAGGAGAAGATCGCCGCTTTCGGGGCCTCCTCCAAATGGGTCGACGACTTCGGCGGCACCACCGTGAAGACCATCGGGGCCCTGGAAGTCCTGGCCGCCATAGGCCTCGTCCTGCCGGCCGCGCTCGACATCGCCCCGGTCCTGGTGCCGTTCGCGGCCCTCGGCGTGGTCCTGATCATGGCCGGTGCGACGCTGACCCGCGTCCGGCGCCGCGAGTTCGCGCTGATGGCGGTGGACCTGGTGTACCTCGCGTTGGCCGCGTTCGTGGTCTGGGGACGCTTCGGCCCCGAATCCTTCGGGTGACCGGCAGCCGGCGGATGGCGGCGCCCGGTGGTGTGGACTTGCGGACGCCGCCTCAGCCCTCGCCGTGCGGTGTCACGCCGAACTCCTGGTTCAGCCGGTCCCAGAAGCCGTTGCGCAGCGCCCGCCGCAGGTCCTCGTGCGGGCGCAGCGAGAACTGCAGCTCGCCTTCCGCGTCCACGAGCAGTGCCTTGTCGACGTTCTCTGGGAGACGTGGTCCGGGCATCAGGCCCGCCATGTCCTCGCGGCCGCGCGCGCCGAGCCAGCGTTCGGCGATCTTTCCGCCGAGGCGCCAGACCTGGTCGAAGGTGGGCGGCGTCCCGCCGGTCGTGCGCTGCGGCGCCGGATTCGCGGCCGGAGTCGCCGTGACCGGGGGCTGCTGGAAGATGCACGGCGCGCAGAAGTCGTGGTGCAGGGTGCGCGTCACGTCGGCCTCCCACACCAGCGGCTCGGCCTGGTTCATGCCGTACGCCGGCTCGATGCCCCACAAGTGCACGCGCACGCCGTACGACTGCGCCGCCTCGACGGCCAGGACCAGGTCCTCGTCGCCGCTCACCACCACCGCGTCCTCGATGGCGCGGTTGCGGGCCAGCGATTCCAGGTCGCTGCGGATCAGCGAGTCGACGCCCTTCTGCTGGTTGTGGGCGTTGAGGTTGCCGAGCCTGACCTTCACGTCCGGGAGTTCGGCGACCTGCTTCTGCTCGAAGGTGGGGACGCGGTTGCGTGCGCCGTCGTACCAGTAGACGCGCAGCAGCCGCCCCTCGGGGAAGACCGCCCGCGCCTCGTCGATCAGCGAGCTGATCAGGAACTCGGCGTCGACGCGGAACGCGCGGCGCTCCGCGGTCCCGGCGACGAGCAGGCCGATCGCGGCGTAGACGTAGCCGACGTCGACGAACAGCGCGTGCGTGCCGGCGTGCGGGGGCGCGGAGACCAGACGCACGGGGACCGCCGCGGGCGCCTCCCCGGCGTCCTGGGCGCCGCCGGCGCCGCCGGTCGCCTCGGCGGGCGCCCGAGCGTCGGGGTTCGCCCCGGAAGCTGCGGCGGAATGCGTCCCGGCGTCGGAGCCGGAAGCGTGGGCGGGGGCGGGATCGGCTGCGGGGTCGGCGGGCCGACCGTACGCCGGTTCTGACGAAGGTCTCGGTTCCGGCCCGGGCGTAGCCGCGTGCGTCTCGTGCGCCTCATCCGCCACGGAACGCTCCGCCCTGGGGGCCTGCTGCATTGGGTCCATTGATTCGTATTGTCCTACGTCCCCGCCTTCCTGGCGGGGTTACCGGGCACGCGCCACTCGGCCGGGTGGCCGACCGGTCCGATGGTCGCGTTCCGAAAACCATTCGGTCACGGGAATGACTCGGCTGTGACCGGTGTTGTTCCAGTCACCCGCCGTGCTGCGAGGCGCGATTCCCGGTCGTCCAAGGGCTTCCGCGGAGCAATCGCGCTGTTCGCCGCGCACTTTTGCCGGGTGATTTATACGCTATGTCGTGTTCGGTGGCCGCCCCTCGCGGGCGGCCCCGACGCGTCCCGCAGACGAGGAAGAAGAGGAGGCGCGTATGCGCTACCGAATCACGAACCTCACCCGCACCGACGACAGCAAGAAGACCACCGACGTACACGCCAAACCGGCGACTGTGGACGTCGAAGCGGTCAACGAGGCCGTGAAGCGCGCCGCCGCCCGCGGCGAGAGCCTCTACATCAGGCCGGTTTCCCTGGCCGACGCCGCGGCTCCCCAGCCGTCGCAGGCCGTTTGATCCCTATGCGCCGAGGCGCCCCACCCGGATTCCGG
>NZ_JBEZFP010000232.1:0-7631 GCF_040649515.1 Streptodolium elevatio | reverse complement strand
CGTGGGGGCGGCATCCGGGACCGGTCCGGAGGCCGGCCCCGTGGGCGCCGGCGGCGCGGCCGCCGGTGCCGCGTCAGCGGCGGGAGGCGTCAGACGGGCCGTGACCTCGGCAATGGGCTGTGCGGGGATTGCCGCCTCTTGTGCGCGTTGGGCACCTTGCACACCCGGGACACTCTGCGCACTTTGCGCGCTCTGCGCACCTTGCGCGCCCTGGGCGCCCGGCGCCGCGTCGCCCGACGGGGCCCGCGCGGCCTGGTACTGGGCGGACGCGGGGCCTCGGCCCACCCGGCGCTGCCGCCGGGGCGGGAGCGTCGTCCGCGGCCCTTGCGTGAGCGGGGCCCCTCCGGACATCGCCTGGACCGGCTGCGACTGCGGCGATCCGGACGGCTGATGCGGGAGTTGCACCTGTCCGGACGCGTCCCCGCCGGGCGTCGTGAACGTCACCTCGGCGGAGGCCAGGGCGCCGGAGTGGTGCGGGTTCTGATGTTGCGGAGGCACCGCGACCGGCCCGGACCCACCGGGGAGCGGGTCACCGGGGCCGCCCGGCGGAACCGTTCCGGGGCGTACGCCGGATGCCGGGATGGCAGTGCCCGGCATCCCCGCCTGGGCGGCACCGCTGTCGGTCGCCTGCGGGGCAACCGCCGGTGCCTGCCCGGGAATCTGCTGCGGAGCCGACTGAGGGCCCGGCTGGGGGGCGGCGTGTGAACCCGGCTGCGGGAACGCCTCCTGAGCCTGGGACCGCGGTTGGGCCTGCGGCTGCTGCTCCGTCTGTCCCGCGGCACGGACACCACCCGCAGCGTCGGCGGCCGGAGGCGTCTGCGCCTGCGGAGCCGCCGGCTGCTGCGCGGGCAAGTGAGGCTGCGGTTGGGGCTGGTGCTGGACCGGCTGCGGCCCCGGGGCCTGGCCCGGACCGTGCGGCTGTGCCTGGCCCGGGCCGAACTGCTGCGGTGACGCGGGCGCGTCGGCCTGCGGGACCCCCGGCTGCACCGGCGTGAGGCCCGACTGCGGGACCGGAGCCGCGGCGGCGGCCGACATGCGGTCGGCGAGCGAGCGTACGGGGCCCGATGTCGGCCCGGTCCCCGTGTGCGGCACCGCGCCGAGCGCGCCCGATCCGGCTGGGTCGCCCGGTGCGCCGCCGAACTGCGGTACGCCCTGCGGCGAGACGGGTTGCGGACCGCCGAACTGCGGTGCCGCCGCGGGCTCCGCGGCCTGTGGCATCCCGGGGTATGCGGCACCCGGTACGTCGGCGCCGCCGTATGCCGCCGGACCGGCGGCCGGGTCGAACTGCGGTTGGCCGACCTGGGGGGTCACGGGTCCGAGCTGCGACGAGGGCCCCTGAGGGCCGCCGAACTGCGGTGCGCCGGGAGCCTGGCCACCGGCCGGGACCGGGCCGCCGGGCTGCGGCATGCCGGGCTGCGGAACGCCTTGCGAGGCCGCGTCCATCGGCTGAGGGTGCACCGGCTCGGGCCGCGTCGCGGGGGACGGCGCCCCCGCGTGCGGTGCGGCAGGCTGTGTGGTCTGCGGCGGCTGTGGCATGTGCTGCGGCACGACGTACTGCGGCGCATCGTGCTGCGCCGGGGCGGCCTGCTGAGGCGACGCATGTTGCGGCACAGCACTGTGCGGCACAGCGCTTTGCGGCATGGCAGCCTGCGGCACACCGGCCTGGGAAACACCAGGCTGCGCAACTCCCGGCTGCGCCAGGCCGTGTTGCGGAACGCCGACCTGCGGAACGCCGGACTGCGGAAGCCCGGACTGCGGAACACCCGGCTGCGGCACCCCAGGCTGGACCATACCGGGCTGGACCATGCCGGGCTGCGGCGCCATCGGCTGCTGCTGCGGCGCCGCCGGCCGGCCCGGGAGCCCCTCTCCCCCGACCGGCGCCTGGGCCGCGTACTGCCCCGACTCCGGCGACGGCACCTCGGCCCAACCGCCCTGCGGCCCCGGCATCAGCAGCGCGTCGTCGTCGTCCAAGTCGTCGAGATCGCCGAGGTCGTCGACGCCGGGGTACGCGTACGCCGGGCCGGGAGCGCCGGGATGCCCCGGCCCGCCGTCCATGCCCTGCGGCCCCTGAGCTGAACGAATCTCGTCCGGCTCGCTCATGTCGTCAACACTCCCTCTAGTGCAGCCGTGAAGGCCGTTGTCGTGGCACGGTCCCGTACCGCTATCCGGAGCCAGTCCGGGCCGAGGCCCGGAAAGGTGTCGGCCCTGCGGACCGCGAAGCCCCGCTCGCGCAGGAGTTCGCGGACCTTGAGGCCGTCCTCGACGTGCGCCAGCACGAACGAGGCACGGGGTTCGACGGGGAGCCGGACCCCGGGTATCGCCCGCAGTCTTTCGACAAGGAACGCCCGATCTGTCGCGAGCGTAACGGCCGAGGCGGACGCGCGGGCCAGGGCGTCGGGGCCGCTGCACGCCTCGGCCGCGACGAGTGCGGGAGTCGACACCGACCACAGCGGCTGCGCTTCCACGCAGCGTCGTACCAGGTCGGAGGGGGCGAGCAGGTAGCCGATGCGGAGGCCTGCCAGGGCCCAGGTCTTGGTGAGGCTGCGGACGACGACGAGGCCTGTGAGGTCGCGTCGTTCGGCAAGGCTTTCGGGTTCGCCGGGGACGGTGTCGGCGAACGCCTCGTCGACGACGAGGACGCGCCCGGGGCGGGCCAGTGCGGCCAGCGTCTCGGCGCTGTGCAGGACGGATGTCGGGTTGGTGGGGTTGCCGATCACCACGAGGTCGGCCTCCTCCGGGATACGTGCCGGGTCCAGGCCGAAGCCCTCCCGTTCGGTGAGGAGGACCCGACGCACAGTATGCCCGGCCGCTCGCAGCGCGGCCTCCGGTTCGGTGAACTGGGGGTGCACGACCACGGTGTGACGCGGGGTCAGCGCGCGGGCGAGCAGGACGAACGCCTCCGCAGCGCCCGCGGTGAGCAGGACTTCGTCCACCGGGCGCCGGTGCCGGGCCGCGACCGCGGCACGCGCGGCGGTGGGGTCGGGGTACGCGGCGAGGCGCGTGAGGCTTTCGGCGATGCGTTCGGTCAGCCAGGCCGGGGGTGCGCTGCCGCGCACGTTGACGGCGAGGTCGACGAGGCCCGGGGTGGCTTCGCGGTCCCCGTGGTGGCGCAGGTCGACGTCGGCGGCGCGGGCGTCCTCGTTCGGGGAGTCTGCGGTGGCGTACGCGGGCGCGGACAGTGTGTCGTCGGTGGTGCGCATATGCCCTGTGCCCGTGCCCCTGCCCTGCGTCGTGCGGTCCGCCGTCGTACCGTCGGCGTCCATCATGCTGGTGACTATGCCGGTCCCGGTCGGCGGGGTCATCGGAATGATCACAACCCCGCCCCCTCTGATCGTTTCACTGACCGACAGCCGCCGTCTTGCGCTCGTTCATGTCCGGTTCCCACCAACCCGATGGCATGCAACGGCAATCGTGCACATAGATGGCCGCCGCCTGCTGCGGGTTTTGGCAATCAGCAGCTCACCGCCGCGTGTTGCGGCGAGTGCCGCGGCCTCGGCGACGCTCGGCGTGCCGACCGCGGCCGCCACCGTGGGCGACGGGTGCGGCACGGCGACCGCCGCGAGCACCTCGGCGGCGTAGTCCAGCAGTTCGGCGCCCAGTCCCTCGGCAAGCGCGCGAACCGCCGGTTCGTCGCGTTTCGTGGCTACGGTCGCCACCGTGACCACCTCGGCGGCCGACAGCCCGGCGTCCGCAAGTGCGGCGCGGAGCGTCTCGTCGATCTCCGCATATGCGACGCCGCGCGACGCCCCCACGCCGACGACGAGTCGGGCGTTTCCCGACAGAACCGGACCGGCCATTACAACCGTTCGCCCCACAGCACGAACACCGGGTCGTCCGGCACGAGTCGGTGGGCAAGCCCGCTGACGGGCGCCAGACGCGAGGACTGCAGCAGCGTGCCGTCCACGGCGTACCCGGCGCCGGTGAGCGCGCCGTGCACCGCCCCGACGGCCTCCAGGGCGGGCAGCACGGTCACCACGCGCTCGGGGCGGCGGGCCGCGCACGCGGCGACCACCTCGACTCCGCCGCCGCCGACGAACGCGGTGTCGGGGTCGGGCAACCGGGACAGCGCCTCGGGCGCGGTGCCGGGGACGACGTGGATCTCCACGCCGTAGCGCGCGGCGTTGGCGGAGATGTGCTCGCAGCCGACCGGGTCGCGGTCGACGGCGATCACGGCGGCGCCCTGCCGGGCGATCTCGACGCTGAGCGCGCCGCTGCCCGCGCCGATGTCCCAGACGAGGTCGCCGGGCGTGGGGCCGAGCCTGCCGAGGACGACGGCGCGTACCTCGGGACGCAGGGTGGCGGCGTCGGTGCTGTCGTACGCGTCCTCGTCGAGGCCCCAGCCGCGCACCGGGCCGGGGAAGTTCGAGCGCTGCCCGGCGATCCAGCCAGCGGGGGCGGACGTGACGGGGTTCGGACCGACGACGATGACGACGTTGGGATCGGACCACGTGCGGTCGGCCGCCTTGTCGGCGGCCAGCATCGTGACCTCCTCCTGGTCCGTCCCGAGGTTCTCGCAGACCACGAAGGTGCGCGGCACGTCGCCCAGCATCAGGCCGAGTTCGGCCGGGCCCGAGCCGGGGCCGGTGAGCACCGCGACCTTGCCGTACGCGCGGCACACGTTCACCGCCCGCCGGAGCTCGCGGCCGTGGGCGCTGACCACCTTGGCGTCGTCCCAGGGCATGGCGGCGCGCGCGAAGGCGTGGGCGACCGACGACACCGCGGGCACGATCTCGAGTTCGAGGCCGTACTCGGGGCGGCGCAGTATGCGGACGATTCCGAAGAACCCCGGGTCACCCGACGCCACGACGACGGCGCTGCCGCGGTGCTCGCTGATCCGGCGGGCGGCGACGTGGACATTGCCCATGACGACGCGCTCAGCGGACTCCGGGACGTCCACCGCGTCCAAGTGCCGGGCGCCGCCCGCCACGAGGGTGGCCGAGGCGAGCGCGGCCCGGGCGGGACCGGACAACGGCGCACCGTCGTACCCGATCACGGTCACCCTGTCTGCCATATGCCTACCGTCCCGTTCCGTGCGTTTTGCTCCGTACCGCCACCCGGTCTCACGGGGCACGACGTGCCCCGGCCGTGCGAGGTTCCCGACACGGCGTCGACCGAGGGCGGACCATGCCGCGCGGCCACGGTACGCATCTGGCCCGTCCGTGTCGCGTCATGCACACGGTGTCGCCTCCCGGCATGCCGCGACGAATCGGGTCGCGGTCCCGGGGGATCCGGCCCAATGCGTGTGCAGGTACGAAGCGTGCACGCGCCCGGCCACGAAGCCTTCGCGTACCGGACCGACGACCGGTCCCGCGGAGCCCGGGCGTGTCGGGGATGCCTCCCAGGCCGCGCGTCGGCCCGCCCCGGGGGTCACCTCCGTGCGGTGGAACTCGTGCCCCCGCACGACCGTTCCGGCTGCCGCGAGCACGGAGTCGGCCGCGGCGACCGCCTCGCGGTAACCGAGCGTCAGACGCCCGGTCATGCGCGCGTCGGCGTCCACGACCGCGCACATGGGGCTGCCGTCCAGCGACCGGGCCAGGTAGAGCAGCCCGGCGCACTCCGCGGCGACGGCCCCGCCGCGCTGCGCGAAGGACGCAACGGCGGTACGCAGCTTCTCGTTTGCCGACAAATCCGCCGCATAGACCTCCGGAAATCCGCCGCCGATCACCAACCCCGCGGTGTGCTCGGGCAGTCCCTCGTCGCGAAGAGGGTCGAAGGGCACCACGTCGGCGCCTGCGGCGGACAGCAGTTCGGTGGTCTCGGCGTAACCGAACGTGAACGCCGCCCCGCCCGCGACCGCGATACGGGGGCGCCGCAACGGCGGCAGGCCGTCGTCGTGCCGCGACGCGCCGCCGCCCGACGGGCCGTCGTTCCCGAGTGCGGTCTCGCGTACCGGATCCCAGGCCTCGACCTTTGAGGGCCCTGCCTCGCGGGCCACGCGCCACAGCGCGTCCAGATCCACCGCCGCGCCGACCAGCGTGCCCAGCGCGGCGACTGTCGCCACGGCCTCCGCATGCCGCTCCGCGGCCGGGACCAGGCCCAGATGCCGCGACGGCTTCGCGATCGCGTCGTGCCGCCCGAGCACCCCGAGCACCGGGATGCCGAGCGGTTCGAGGGATTCGCGCAGTATCGCCTCGTGCCGATCGGTGCCCACGCGGTTGAGGACCACCCCGGCCACCCGCGCGCCGGCCTCGTAGGTGGCGAAGCCGTGCACGAGAGCCGCCACCGAGCGCCCCTGCGAGCGGGCGTCGACGACCAGCACCACGGGAGCCGCGAGGAGGCGCGCGACGTGCGCGGTAGAGGCGAACCCGCCCAGGCCGGCCGCCCCGTCGTACAGGCCCATGACACCTTCGACGACGGCGATGTCCGCACCAAGCGCGCCGTGCGCGAACAGTGGGGCCACACGCTCCTCGCCCACCAGGAACGGGTCGAGGTTGCGGCCCGGCCGCCCGCACGCGAGCGCGTGGTACCCGGGGTCGATGTAGTCGGGGCCGACCTTGTGCGGCGACACGCGCGCCCCGCGCGCGGTGAGAGCCGCCATCAGCCCGGTCGCCACGGTGGTCTTGCCCTGGCCGGAGGCGGGTGCGGCGATGACGACGCGCGGCATCGGCGTACTCACCACTCGATGCCCTTCTGGCCCTTCTGCCCGGCGTCCATCGGGTGCTTGACCTTGGTCATCTCGGTCACGAGGTCGGCGTACGCGACGAGGTCCGGGTGCGCGTCGCGCCCGGTGATCACCACGTGTTGGCGCCCCGGCCGGGAGGCGAGCGCGTCGACCACGTCGGCGACGTCGACCCACCCCCACTTCATCGGGTACGTGAACTCGTCCAGCACGTAAAGCCGGTACGTCTCCGCCGCCAGGTCGCGCCGGATCTGCGCCCAGCCCTCCGCCGCGTCGGCGGCGTGGTCGGCCTCGGTGCCGGGCCGCCTACTCCACGACCACCCCTCGCCCATCTTGTGCCAGGTGACCGGCCCGCCCTCCCCCGTTTCGTCGTGCACGCGCCCGAGGGTCCGCAGCACACTCTCCTCGCCGACCCGCCACTTGGCCGACTTGACGAACTGGAACACCCCGATCGGCCAACCCTGGTTCCAGGCCCGCAGCGCGAGGCCGAAGGCCGCGGTGGACTTGCCTTTGCCGGCGCCGGTGTGCACCACCACCAGGGGCCGGTCGCGGCGCTGACGTGTCGTCAGGCCGTCGGCGGGGACATGGTCGGGCTTGCCTTGCGGCATGGTCGTCTCCTCGCAGTGGCCGGGCAACGGCCGATAGGGCGGTCAGCTTGCGGCGCGCAGGTCGCGCACCAGTCCGGCGAGGCCGTCGGCGGCCAATTCGCCCAGACCGAGCACCGGCCCGCCGAGGTCGGCGGCGAGCCGAGCGGCCAGGCCGAGGCGGACCGGGCCGCTCTCGCAGTCGACGACCACCGACGCCGTGCCGGAGGCGGCCATCAGCGCGGCGGCACGCCGCGCGTCGCCGAGCGCGTCGCGCCCGTGTGTGGCGCGCCCGTCGGTCACCACGATGACGAGCGGCCGCCGCCGCGGGTCGCGCAACCGCTCGACGCGCAGCGCCTCGTGGGCGCGCAGGAGACCGGCGGCGAGCGGCGTGCGCCCGCCCGTCGGCAGCGTCGCGAGCCGGGCCG
>NZ_JBEZFP010000231.1:0-7768 GCF_040649515.1 Streptodolium elevatio | reverse complement strand
CGCTACGACAAGACCGCAACCTCCTTCACCGCCGCCCTCACCCTCGCCGCAACCCTCCTCTGGCTCCAACCACCACTTTGAAGACACGACCTAGGTGGAGCTGTCCCAGCGGCCCTCGGGGGTCTTCTCCCGTCAGGTCATGCTCGCCGACACCCTCGACACCGACGCGATCAAGGCGGACTACGACGCCGGGGTGCTGACCCTGCGCATCGCCATCGCCGAACGCGCCAAGCCCCGCAAGATCGCCATCACCCACGGCGGCACCGAACGCAGGCGGATCAAGGCCTGACACAACGCGCCGGGTGCAAGCACCGCCCCCTCCCCGAGTGCGCGCGCACTCGGCGCACGGGCTGAACCCGCTGTCCCCACACCCGCGACGCTCGAAACCCGGGAGCCTGCGGCATGCTCGCCCTCGAACACCCCCGCCACTCCCCCGGCCCAGGCCAGTGCCACGGACGGCCGCCGGCCCGCAGGCAGCCGGCGGGCCCGTGGTCGTCAAGGCCGAAGGGGAGATAGACATCGCCACCGCCGATGCCCTGCGAGACCGCCTGATCGCCGCGCTGAACCAGCACGCCGCAGTCGCGGCCGACATGTCGGCCGTCACCTTCATCGACTGCGCCGGCCTGCGCGCACTACTGGCGGCCCGCGCCTTCGCGGAGCGGCACGGCCGGCACCTCGCCGTGCACGACCCCAGCCGCCCCGTGCGGCGCCTGCTCGCATGGACCCGACTCGACCCCCGCCTTCGGACCACCCCATGAGCCACCTACACACCCCGCCACACCGCACCCCCGCCGAGGAATGCATCCTGCTCGCCCGTCGCATCGACAAGGAATTCGCCGACGTGCTACGGCGCTTCGACGACCTTGCCCGCCGTACGAACACCAGGTTCGCCGAACTCGAAGCCCGCGCCGCCGCACTGACCGCACAATTCGACGCCCGGGCAGCCCGGATCCTGGACCGGGTTGCCACCACACCCCGACACGCCACGACCCCCGCGCCGCCGCGACCCGCGCACCCCCCACGCCGACACCCCACTCACCCGGCGCCCGCTCCCGACACCGGGAGACACCGCCAACCGGCGTAAGGAGACACACCCGCCCACCCCGCACCAGAAAAGGGAACAGGCCATGAACTGGGAGACCTTCCTCGACCAGGTCAAAGAACGCGGCGAATACCCCACACGCCGCAACGCCGAACGCGCCATCCCCACCGTCCTCGCCCTACTCGGCGCCCACCCGGTCGGCACCGAACGCCCCGACCTCGCCACTCGCCTCCCCGGAGACCTGCGCGCTCACGCTGCTCACCCCCCTCCACGCCTCCGAAGCCCTCGACCCCGAACGGTTCGTCCGCGCCACCGCCGCCTGGATCGACGGCGCCACTGAGCAAACCGCCGCCGCGACGCAGTGCCAGCCGCGCCGAGGCGCGCGGCGAGCAGGGCGCCAGTCCAGTCGGTGCCGACGTGCACAACAGGTCCGTACGGTTCTTGGTGTAATGGCTGGATCCGTGGAGGCCTCAGATGTCCGAACACCCAAGCGAGCAGGGTGGGTTGGCTGTGCCGGTTGATCCTACCGAGTTGTGGGCGGCGGACGAGTTGGACGCGCAACTGGTGCGTCGGCTGACCGACCGGGCCCGCGCCAAGGCCTGGTGGAATGGCAGGCCAGACCGCTGGACCCGGTCTACCCGGTGGTCTTCATCAACGCGATACAGGTGAGGATCCGCGACGGCCAGGTCGCCAACCGCGCCATCTACCCGGCACTCGCGGTGACTGTGGACGGCGAGCGGGAGATCCTGGGCATGTGGGCCGGCGACGGCGCCGAGGGCGCCACGTACTGCGACCAGTGCGACCACCGCAATCCGGACTACCGCCGGACCGCCAGGCGTCCGGGCCCGCACCCGGATGACCTCGCCCTCGCCCGCGACCCCCTCGACCACCAGCGGTGCAAGCCCCGAAAACACCGCACCCACAAGCTCGTTCGCGTTCAAAACCCCGACATGATCACCTACTCACCCCCTCTCACCACCGAAAGTGAGGCAGAGTCGCTACTTTTACAGTCCCCCTCAAGGTGACCAGGGTCGACGCGACCGCCTCGGGGCCACCTTGGAATCATCAGCAGCCGACAGCACGGCCGCGACCCTGTGCCCACGGGCACGGCGGTTGCTTGACAAGGCAGGTACCGAAGGCGAGCCGTGCGTGCGGCCGTGGGCGAAGTGGCCGGCATCCGCGGGCACTCTGTCCGTCAAAGCGGAGTAGGCTCACTCGCGGTCTTGGGTCTGATCAGTCGCCACTTGGGGGACGGATCGTTACTCCGTTTGGGCGGGTTTCGAGGTTCTCGAGTGTTGTGGCGGCCACCTGTGGCCATCGCGGGCCAATGTTGGGACGTCATGGCCAACGCGCACTGGTTGTTCGGCGATCAGCTGGGTCCCCACTTCGTCGCGCCCGGGGACGGCGGCCCTCACAAGGACGCGCCGGTGGTGATGATCGAGGCCCGCTCCGTGTTCCGGCGCCGCACGTTCCACCGGGCCAAGGCCCACCTGATCCTGTCCGCGATGCGGCGGCGTGCGGCGGAACTCGGGGATCGTGTGACGTACGTCCGCGCGGACACCTACCGCGACGGGCTCGACAGGGCCGTCGGCAAGGCCAAGGTGACGGTGCACCATCCCACTTCGCATGCCGCGATGCGGTTCGTACGGTCGCTCGACCAGGTCACGGTGCTGCCGGCACGGGGCTTCCTGGTCGCCGGCGACGCTTTCCGTGGTTGGGTCGGCGACCGCGGCGAACGGCAGTTGCGCCAGGAGGACTTCTATCGCTGGGTGCGGCGCGAGCATGCGCTGCTGATGGACGGACCGGAACCGGCAGGCGGTCGGTGGAACTTCGACCACGACAACCGCGCCTCCCCGCCACGCGGCGTGCGCGAGTTGGATGTTCCTCCCCCGTACCGCCCTCGCGAGGACGCCGTCGACGAGGAGGTGCGACACGATCTGGACGCGTGGGAGCGCGCCGGAGACGTGGCCTTTGTAGGACGCGACGGACCGCGACTGTTCCCCGCGTCACGCCGTGAGGCCCGCGCGGCACTGAAACGCTTCGTCGCCGTCCGATTGCCGATGTTCGGCACCTATGAGGACGCCATGCTGTCGGCCGACCCTGTCATGAGCCACAGCCTGTTGTCGGCTCCGCTGAATCTCGGACTCCTCGATCCAGCCGAGTGCGTCGAGGCCGCCGAAGCCGCGTGGCGCCAGGGCGCCGCACCGTTGAACAGCGTCGAGGGCTTCATCCGGCAGATCGCGGGCTGGCGCGAGTACGTGTGGCAGCTGTACTGGCACTTCGGTGAGCGTTACCGCGCAAGC
Source organism: Streptodolium elevatio (assembly GCF_040649515.1). GTDB lineage: Bacteria > Actinomycetota > Actinomycetes > Streptomycetales > Streptomycetaceae > Yinghuangia > Yinghuangia elevatio. The sequence goes on along the minus strand of NZ_JBEZFP010000231.1, from coordinate 4,423 downwards.
AACGTGCTCGGGCACACCGCGCCGCTGCCGCAATGGTTCATGGAAGCGGACGCCGATGCCGTCGAGGCGAACTGCCTGAGGACGGTCCTGGGCCAGGTCCGCGACACGGGGTGGACCCATCACATCCCACGCCTGATGGTCCTGGGCAGCAACGCGCTTCAGCGCGGCTGGGACCCCGCGGCCGTCACCGATTGGTTCCACCGGCTGTTCGTCGACGGCTACGACTGGGTGATGATCCCCAACGTGGTCGGGATGTCCCAGTACGCCGACGGTGGCCGCATGACGACGAAGCCTTACACCTCCGGCGGCGCGTACGTGCACCGCATGAGCGACCTGTGCGGGCCCTGCGCCTACCGGCCGACGGAACGCGCAGGACCGCACGCATGCCCGTTCACCGGCGGATATTGGGCGTTCCTGCACCGGCACCGCGAACTCCTCGTGCGCAACCCGCGCATGGTCCGCGCGGTCCAGGGGCTCGACCGGCTGACGGACCTCGAGCAGGTCCTGGACCAATGGGGGCACGCGGACGTATGACACACGCGAACGACAACGCCGGGATCGACCCGGCGGGTGACACACAAGGCGACGCCGGCACGGAAGCAGGGACAAGGCCGCAACACCGGAGTCGGACGCCGGGATCCGGCTCGGGGTCAGGCGCAGCTCTGGACGTCATCGTGGTGGGGGGCGGCCTCGCCGGCCTGGCCTGCGCCGCCGACCTGGCCGCGGCCGGCCGACGCGTGCGCGTGCTGGAAGCGTCCGACGACGTCGGCGGGCGGATGCGGTCCGACCACCGCGACGGGTTCGTGGTGGACCGCGGATTCCAGGTCTTCAACACGTCGTATCCGCAGGTCAAACGACGCTTCGACATCAGAGCCCTCAAGCTGCGGCCCTTCTCTCCTGCGGTGCTCGTGCACGGCGGGCACGCTGGGCGGGACAACCACGGCAGGTCGCGCATCGTCGATCCCTCGCGCAGCCGGCGCGACGCGGTCGACGGATTGCGCGCGGGTGACGTCGGACTGCGGGACGCGGCTGCGCTGGCCGCCTTGTCCGGATGGTGTGCGCTGACACCGCCGCGGGTGCTCAAAGCCGCGTCGGCGCGTCGGCCGGACCGCGACACCGGTGCGACGCTCAGTTCTTGGGGCTTCACCGACGAGTTCGTCGCGCGGTTCTTCCGGCCTTTCCTCGCCGGCGTCTTCCTGGAGGACGAGCTGGCCACATCGTCGGCGGTATTCCGGCTCGTCTGGCGAAGCATGGTCCGCGGAACCCTGTGCCTGCCGGCCGAGGGGATCGGTGCGGTCCCCCGGCAACTCGCCGCATCGCTCCCGCCCGGAACCGTGAACGTCCACACACCCGTCGCGGAACTCACGGACGTCGGCGTGCTGTTGGCCGACGGCGGGGAACTGGCCGCTGCCGCGGTCGTGGTCGCCACGGGCCCTGCGGCCGTACGACACCTTCTACCGGCGGAGAAGCTGCCGGCGTACCGGACCGTGACCACGTACCAACATGCCACCGAGAGATCACCGTTGGCCGAACCGACGCTGATGACGGACACGCGCATGCGATTCCTGAACACCTGTGTCCTGACCGAAGTCGCGCCCACCTACGCCCCCGCCGGGACGCACCTCGTCCAGACCTCGATCCTCGGCACCGACGTTCCCGGACGCGAGGCCCTGATCCGCACAGCCCTGGCCGAGGCCTACGACGTCGACACCTCCGGCTGGGACCTCGTTGCCACAACCACCGTCGACGACGCGCTCCCCGCGATGACGGCACCCCACAGGCTCTCGCGGACCTCTCGCGTTGCCCCCGGACGCTACGTCTGCGGCGACCACCGCACCACCGGGTCCGTGCAAGGAGCCCTGGCATCCGGCACCCGAGCGGCCCGCGAACTCCTGCTGGATCAAGCCTGATCCGTCCCCGAGCACCGTGCGTGGCCCCGGCACGGCCTGCTGGGGGGCGGGAGCGCCTCACAGACCGGAGATCAGCTGCGAGGCGAGATGACACACGCCGAGCATCCGGACACCGCCCGCTCCCACAGTGCGCCGGTCAGCCGACCTGACATTTCCGCCGGGGGCCTACCACGGAGGGGGCTTCCACAAGGTCGGCTGCGCGGGGGGAGTCCGGGCAGCCGCGTTGCTGGGGGTGACATAGTGACGACGTCCAATAGCACCCCGCGGCTCTCCGGGACGACGACCGGATCCTGATGCCCGCGACCCGGAGCGCCGCACGCCTCCGGCCAGCAGGGGGTCCTCCAACAGCCCCGGAGGCAGCAGCGGGTCGTACGTGCGTTCCTCCGAGTCCGTTGCCGCAAGACGGCCAGCGTCTCGACGTCGTCGGGGGCAGTCACCAGCAGTAGTGGGAGAACTGCTCGGGTGCGAGGGTGAAGACCAGCGAGGAGGGCTGGTGCACGGTGTCGCCGGCGAGCAGGGCGTAGAAGGTGAGCATGGAGTCGTCGTTCATCTGCATCGGGCGGCCGCGGAACTGCTCGTTCTCGTACGCGCCGGCGGCGCCTCGGACGACGTCGGCGCGGTAGAACGCGAGGGTTCCGGAGTTGATGGTGACCCGGCGCAGGACCGACTGGGCGCTGCGCAGGCCGCGGGTGAACGGCAGGTACAGCAGGTTGATCAGGCGGGTGAGGGCGTTGGCGTCGTGGTTGAGGACGATCACCTGCCCCGCGACCGACTGCACACCCGGGTCGGCGAACGGCTTGAGGCCCTCGGCGACAGCGTCGGCGTCCAGGACGGAGTCGCTGTCGAGGGTGACGAAGACGTCGGCGTCGTCGTCGGCGAGGACGTGCATCTGGGCGTGCCGCTTGCCGCGGTTCGCGGTGCGGTCCCAGGTGGCCTCGACACCGACGGCTGCGGCGCGTTCGAACAACTCGGCACGGACGTCGGTGTAGTCCAGCGGCGTGCCGTCCGGATGCGCCGAGCCGTCGTCGACCACCCGTACCCGGGTCACGCGCCGGGACTGCACCAGGACGGAGTGCAGGCAGGCGCGCAGTGCGCCCGGGTCCTCGTTGTAGACGGGCACCTGGACGGTGACGGTCAGCGCGTCGACCACCGCCCGTTCGGCGGCGGACGCCGGTTTGCGCGGGCGTTCCAGCCAGGACACCGGGACCCACCACAACAGGAAGAACGACACCAGCCATGGCACCGCCAGCACACCCGACATCTCGCCGTGCCCGAAGCCGTCCAGTACCGCGACCGCATGCGCCAGGCCCCAGGCGGCGAACGCCGCGAACGGCACCACACCCAGCAGCACGAGCCGCCACGACGAGCCGTGCCACGCCCGCGGCAGCACCCCGACACCCGGCCACCGGCCCTGAACCGGCCCCGCGAGCACGGCATCGCGCGCCCGCGGGGTCGGCAGGCCGACCTCGACATCGGAAGGGAAGGCCGGCGCGGTCACCGGGCGAACGGGTCGCGGCCGCGGCGGAACGACAACCGGACGAGCAGCACCCCAGCCAAGACCAGCAGCAAACTGACGACGACCAGCCACACCTGCCCCGTCGCCAGCCCCGTCGCGGCCAGCACACCCCCAGGCGCGGACACAGACCCGTACGGCACCAAAACCTCCCACGAAAGACACGTCGGACCGTCCTGATGCTCATCACACCACCGCGCCACACCTGCACTACTGCAACCGCGTGACCCCGCCCGACAGCGTCTTCCGATCAACCTGCGGATTCAAACAGGTACTGAATCCGAACGGCCGTTGGCGCGGTGGGCGTCGTGGACGGTGAGGGACGGTATGGCTTTGTTCACGTGAAGTGGTTCTGGCTCAAGTTCTGTGATGCGTGCACGCTGAGTGACTGTTTGAACCGGCGTGGTTCCTCTGCAGTTGCCCGAGAATCACTCCTGATGGCTGGCGGGCGTCAACACTGTGGGGTCGTGGACGACGTTCTGGCTTCGGTGAGGGATCTGCTGTTGCCCGCGATCGAGGACGTGGCCGTGACCGCGGTGGAGACGGCCGCCGATGGCGTACGGGCCGAGGTCCGCAGCACGGCGACGGGTGCCTGCTGTCCGGGTTGCGGCGGATGGTCGGGGCGGGTTCACGGTTCCTACCTGCGGTTTCCCGCTGACACTCCAACGGCTGGGCGTCCTGTCGTTCTTCGTGTGAGGGTCCGCCGCTTTGCATGCGTGACCGCAGGCTGCACGCGGCGGACGTTCCGAGCCGCAAACCTGTCGGCCGCCCGCGCGCAGCGCGCCCGCGTCGGCACGGCCTCCTGCGTCCCGGACCGAGACCTCACCAGTACGGGCCGCCACCCGTCCCCACCAGAGGTTCCTCTCGTGTCTTTCCGCTCCATAGCCGCGCGCTTCACTGCCGTCCTCGCGGTGCCCGCCGCGGTGTTGGCCGTCGCCGAGGTCAAGGGCGGCGAGGTGAAGTGGTTCAACCTGTCGCACGCCTGCACCGGCACGCCTGT
>NZ_JBEZFP010000230.1:0-7774 GCF_040649515.1 Streptodolium elevatio | reverse complement strand
GGGCGGCACCGGACGTCCGGTGCCGCCCCCGCTCCGCGTTCCACTACGTTGTGCTGCATGAACGCCGACGCACGCCCTGAGGCCGGCTCCGCGAGCCGCTTCACGGACACCCCCGAGGAATGGCCCGTCGTCGAAGGGGAGACCCCGTACCAGGGCCGCATCACCGCGATGCGCAGCGACATCGTCGCGATGCCGGACGGGACCTCCGCACGGCGCGACTACCTCGTGCACCCGGGCGCTGTCGGCGTGTTGGCGCTCGACGAGGACGACCGCGTCCTGGTGCTGCGCCAGTACCGGCACCCCGTGCGGCAGAAGCTGTGGGAGGTACCGGCCGGGCTCCTCGACGTCCCCGGCGAACCGCCGCTGCTCGCCGCCCAGCGGGAGCTGTACGAGGAGGCGCACCACAAGGCCGACGACTGGCGCGTGCTCGTCGACTTCTACAACACCCCCGGCTCGTCGAGCGAGGCCATCCGGGTCTTCCTCGCCCGCGGCCTCGGCGAGGCCGTCGGCGACCGCTACGAGGCCCGGGCGGAGGAAGCCGACCTGGAGGTGGCCTGGGCCCCTCTCGACGACCTGGTGACCCTGGCCCTGGCCGGCGAACTGCACAACCCCACCCTCGTCACCGGCGCCCTCGCCGCCGTGGCGGCCCGCGCCCGAGGCGGCTTCGACACCCTCCGCCCAGCCGACGCCCCCTGGCCCGCCCGCCCCTTCTGAGCGCAACGGCGGTGCTCGGGAGCACCTGCCCGGGGGCCGCCCGGTCCCTGAGGGCGCGCCCGGCCACGACCGGATCGCCACCGGGGGGCGTGCGTCACCGTGCGTCGGTCCGCATTTCCTGCACACCGTTCGCTACCCTGCGCAGCAGGACTGTCGGGGGGCTGGGAACAGGGGGTCGTCGGCGGTGTTCAAGGCTGGTGAATCCGCGACCGCGACCGACGCGGTCGCCGCCGCCGTCCCCCCGCCCCGGGCCGCGGACGACGGCTCGGTACCCACCATCCGTCTCGGACCCGCGCAACTGCCCGCCGCCCCGGCGGAGTTCGTCGGGCGGGCCGACGAGCTGCGGACGCTCTACGGCTGGGTCACCGGCCCCGGCGCCGCGGTCCCCGCCCAAGGGGTCGCCGCCCGCGCCTCGCTGCTGCCGCCGGACCGGGTCGTCGCCATCTCCGGCCCGCCCGGCATCGGCCGCAGCAGCCTCGCCGTGATGCTCGCGCACCGGCTGTCCCCGCACTTCCCCGACGGGGTGCTGTACGCCCGCCTCACCGGCCCCCGCGGCGAGACCACGCCCCCCGCGGACGTCCTCGAATCGTTCCTGCACGTGCTGGGCGAGCGCGACGTGCCGGCCGGGGCGGAGGACCGCTCCCGACGCTTCCGCGAGCTGCTGGTCGACCGCCGGATACTCGTCCTCCTCGAAGACCTCACCGGCACCCCGCAGCTGCGCCCCTTACTGCCGGAGAGCCCCACCGCGCTGCTGGTCGTCACCACCGTCGGCCCGCTCACCGGCCTCGGCCGCGCGGCCGTCGTACGCGCGTGCGCGCTCGACGTGCTCGACCCGGCCGCGGCCTCCGAACTGCTCGGCGACCTCGCGGGACACACGCGCGTGGCCTGCGACCCGCGCGCCGCCGAGGAGTTGCTGTCGCTGTGCGACTTCCACCCCGCGGCGCTCAAGCTGGCCGGGGCGTGGCTGCGCGCCCGGCAGCGGTACGCCCTCGCCGACGTCGCCCGCCGCATCCGCGCCGAACGCCTCCGCCTCCAGGGCAGCTGCGAGGACGGCGAACTCGCCCTGCGCGCCTGCTTCACCCTGGTGCACCGCGAGCTGGTGCCCTCCGCCGCGCGGCTGCTGCGCCTGCTCGCCCTCGTCCCCGGCCGCGAGTTCGGCCCCGACGCCGCCGCCGCGCTCGCCGACTGCGGCCCGGACGCGGCGGCGCGCTCGCTCGCCGAACTGTGCGAGCTGAACCTGCTGGAACCCGGCTCGACGCCGGGCCGGTTCTGCTTCCACGAACTGCTGCGCGGCTACGTGCAGGAGTGCCTGGACGCCGAGGAGCGCCCCGGCGAGCGGCGTACCGCGCGCGTACGCCTGCTGGAGCGGTACGTCCGGCTCGCCCGCGCCGCCGAGCACACCATCACCGGCCGCGGCGACCTGGTGCCCGCCGACGTCCGCTTCGAGTCGCCCGCGCAGGCGCGGGCGTGGCTGCGCGAGGAGCGCCCCGAACTGCTCGCCGCCGCCCGGGTCGCCGCGGCGGCCGGCCTGGACGGCCCCACGCGCCGCCTCGTCGCCGTCCTGACCCGCCTGCTGGACCGCCGCGCGCATTGGCGGGACGTGCGCGAGCTGCACGAACTCGCGCTGTCGACGGCGCGGCGGCACGGCTCCGGTCGGCAGGAGGCGGTGGCTCTGCTCAACCTCGGCAACCTGCACGTCGCGCGCGCGGAGCTCGAACAGGCGCTCGCGTGCTACCGCGCGGCCCTGGAGGTGTCGCGGTCGATCGCCGACCCCGCGGGCGAGGGCCGCGCGATGGTCAACCTCGGCAACGCGTACGCCGACCTCGGCGACCTCCAGCGCGCCGCCGACTGGTACGACCGGGCCCTGCTGCTGCGCCGCACCACCGGCGACAACGACGGGCAGGCCCGCGTCCTGTCGCACCTGGGCCGCCTGCACGCCCGCATGGGCCGCTTCGAGCAGGCGCTGCGCGACCACCGTGCGGCGCTGGGCGTACGCCGCAGGCTGGGCGACCACGCGGAGGTCGGCCGGGTGCTGTCCGACATCGGCGCGTGCCTGGGCGACGCGGGCCGCACGCGCGAGGCGCTGACCGTGTACCGGGACGCGATCGAGGCGTTCCGGGCCGCGGGGGACGAGCGCCTGGAGGCGCTGGCGCTGCTGCGCACCGCGGACCTGATGGAGGACACCGGCGACCTGCGCGAGGCCAGGTCGCGGCGGCGTCAGGCGCTGGCGCTGCTGGCGGACGTGCCGCAGGCGGAGGCGGTGCGGCGGCTGCTGGACGACGGGCACGCGGAGGCGTCCGGCCTCGGCCCCGGTGCGGGAGGCGGCTTCGGCAGTGGGGCCGGAGGGGGTCTCGGTGGGGGTCTCGGAGGCACCTCGTCCCCGGCGCGGGTGGACTGACGATCGGCCTGAACGGGTACCCGTCAAGTACGGATCCGGAGCCCTCGGCCTGGGAAAGCTAAACAACCTGCTGGGGCCACTGGCACTTTGTAAGGTTGTCAGGGCGTTGGAGCCGCATTAACCTAGGTTTGCCTCGGAAGGCGCAGTGGTATGCGCCTGCCTGCCCATTCGGGTCCGCCGACGGCGTCTCAACCCTCTGTACGTAAGGACGTGGATAGCCGTGAAGGTCGGCATTCCCAGCGAGGTCAAGAACCACGAATACCGCGTGGCGATCACGCCCGCCGGCGTGCACGAGCTCGTGCGCAACGGCCACGAGGTCTTCATCCAGAAGGACGCCGGACTCGGCTCCTCCATCCCCGACGAGGAGTACGTCGCCGCCGGTGCGACGATCCTGGACACCGCCGACGCGGTGTGGGAGACGGGCGAGCTGATCCTCAAGGTCAAGGAGCCCATCGCCGAGGAGTACGGGCGGCTCCGCAAGGACCAGACCCTCTTCACCTACCTGCACCTCGCCGCTTCGCGCGAGTGCACCGACGCCCTGCTCGCCGCGGGGACCACGTCGATCGCGTACGAGACCGTCCAGCTCCCCAGCGGTGCGCTGCCCCTCCTCGCGCCGATGTCGGAGGTCGCGGGCCGGCTGGCGCCGCAGGTCGGCTCGTACCACCTGATGCGCCAGGGCGGGGGCCGCGGCACCCTCATGGGCGGCGTGTCCGGCGTGTACGCGGCCAAGGTCGTCGTCATCGGTGCGGGCGTCTCCGGCCTCAACTCGGCCGCGATCGCGCTGGGCATGCAGGCCGAGGTGCTGCTGCTCGACCGCAACATCGAGACGCTGCGCCAGGCCGACCGGATCTACCAGGGCCACCTGCAGACGGTCACCTCGAACGCGTACGAGATCGAGCGCGCGGTGCTGGACGCCGACCTGGTCATCGGCGCGGTGCTGGTGCCGGGCGCCAAGGCCCCCAAGCTCGTCACCAACGAGCTGGTGTCGCGCATGAAGCCGGGCTCCGTGCTCGTCGACATCGCGATCGACCAGGGCGGCTGCTTCGAGGACTCGCGTCCGACGACGCACGACAACCCGGTCTACAAGGTCCACGACTCGATCTTCTACTGCGTCGCCAACATGCCGGGTGCGGTGCCGCACACGTCGACGTTCGCGCTGACGAACGCGACGATGCCGTACATCGTCGCGCTCGCCAACAAGGGCTGGCGCAAGGCGTGCCAGGACGACGCGACGCTGGCGCTGGGCCTCAGCACGCACGAGGGGCACCTGACGAACGCGGCGGTGGCCGAGGCCCACGGGCTCGGCTTTGTCGAGACCGGGCAGCTGCTCGCCTGAGCGGCGGTTCGAGTACGGGCTGAGGCCCGGTGGTTCCGGGGGCGCCTGCGGGCGCTGCCGGGCCCGCCGGCCCGGTCGGGCCTGGTCGGGTTCGGTCGGGCGTGATCCGGCGTCGAAGGCGCCGCTGGACGGGCGGGCGGGTTCCGGGCCACCGGGCGTTGGCCGAGCGGGCATGATGTCGGCTCCCACAAGGGTGTGGGGGTCGACATTGTGCGTTTCGGGGACTTGTCGGCCGGGTTCGGGGTGATGCGGCCTCGGAGCCGCCGGGGAATGACGCGTCCGGAGCCGGGAGGCAGGTCTGACCCCCCGTAAGTCACGGCCCGTGGGTGAGGCCGGGCCCCTGGGTGAGGTCGGTGATGTTGTCGACAACGGGGCTTTTGGTGGCGAGAACGCCGCCCCGGCCGGTGGGTTGTCGTAGGCGTTGCGGGCATATCTCGACCATCTCTCGGTCGAACGTGGCCATGCCGCCGACACTTTGGCGGCTTGTCGGCGCGACCTGGGGCGATATTTGGCCGTTCTGGCCGACGCCGGCCGTGCCGCTGCGGGCGATGTGTCGACTGCCAACGTGACTGCGTACGTCGGGACGCTGCGTACCGGCGACACCCACGGGCCGGCGCTGTCCGACGCCTCCGCCGCGCGTGCCGTCGTCGCCCGCATCTCGGAGGCGGCGGGTCTGGATATCGACGATGTGGGTCTCGCCGCACGTACCGTGGTGCTCGCGGGCAAGGGCGGCAAGCAGCGTGTGGTGCCGCTCGGTTCGTACGCTGCGGAAGCGGTGGGCGCGTACCTCGTCCGGGCCCGGTCGGATCTGATCGGAACCGGTCGCGGCGGGCTCGCGCTGTTCCCGACGCACGCGGTGGTCGGCCGTCTCGGCAGAGCGGTTGGAGCGTGTTGCGTTCGGCCGCGCTGCGCGCCGGGCTCACGGAGGAGATGCCGCCGCACACGTTGCGGCACTCGTTCGCGACGCACTTGTTGGACGGCGAAGCTGATGTCCGAGTTGTCCAAGAACTGCTGGGACATGCGTCGGTGACGACCACTCAGGTCTACACCCTGGTCACCATTGATCGACTTCGTGAGGCCGACGCAGCTTCCCACCCCCGGGCTCTTGACTGAACCGGTGCGATGTTGCATGGGTCGGGCGGTTCGCCTTGCTGCGACCATGCGACACGCCATAGAGTCGCGAACCGTCAGTAAGGATCGTCACGCTGACGAAGCAAGAAATGGCCTGGTCGGCAAGGAGGTAAGACGACTTGTGAATGAGTCGACATTTGCTCCCGGGGGTGCCCAGCCAGCGTCGGCCCAGGCCCCCCGTGGGTCGGTTCAGGGCGGTGGGACGGGAATTCCCGGCCCGGGCTCTGCCGCGGAGCAGCAGGGGACGCGCGACGCCGCGCTCCCGTCGACGGCCGACCAAGCGGGTGCAGCGGGTACTTCAGCGGGTTCAGCGGCGGAGGGAACCCCCACGGGTTCCGAGGCGGACGAGTACGCGTACGACATGTACTACTACGACGACGAGCTGCGCTACGCCGAGGAACTGCGCGGCGGCCCGTTCGATCCGGACGCCGACTACGAGCCCGATCCCGAGTACGCCGCGACCCTCGCACCGGACGCCGCGACACAGCGCCGCGAGCGCGTCGGCCCGACCGGCCGCCCGCTGCCCTACTTCCCGGTCCCCGGACCGGTGTCGGAGCACGGCCCCGCGAAGATCATCGCGATGTGCAACCAGAAGGGCGGCGTCGGCAAGACCACGTCGACCATCAACCTGGGGGCCGCGCTCGCGGAGTACGGACGCCGTGTGCTGCTCGTGGACTTCGACCCGCAGGGCGCCCTCTCGGTGGGCCTCGGGGTCAACCCCATGGAGCTCGAACTCACCGTCTACAACCTGTTGATGGAGTCGCACCTCAGCGCGGACGACGTCCTGCTGAAGACCATCATCCCGGGTATGGACCTTCTGCCCAGCAACATCGACCTGTCCGCGGCAGAGGTCCAGTTGGTCACCGAGGTGGCCCGCGAGACCACGCTCGCCCGCGCGATCCGGCCGCTGGTGCAGGACTACGACTACATCATCATCGACTGCCAGCCGTCGCTGGGTCTGCTCACGGTCAACGCCCTGACCGCCGCCGACAGCGTCATCGTGCCGCTGGAGTGCGAGTTCTTCGCACTGCGCGGTGTCGCGCTGCTGACCGAGACCATCGAGAAGGTGCACGAGCGCCTCAACCCGAACCTGGTCCTCGACGGCATCCTCGCGACGATGTACGACGTGCGCACCGTGCACGGTCGCGAGGTCCTCGCGCGCGTCGTCGAGGCGTTCGGGGAACAGGTGTTCCACACGGTGATCGGGCGTACCGTCCGCTTCCCGGAGACCACGGTCGCGGGCGAACCGATCACCACGTACGCGTCGAACTCCGTAGGGGCCGCCGCGTATCGCCAGCTCGCGAGGGAGGTGCTGGCCCGGTGCCGCGCCGAGTAAGTCTGCCGGGCGCCGACGAGTTGTTCCGTACCACCGGGGGAGCGGCACTGACGACCCGTCAGGCCGCTGCCGACGCGGCGGGGACGACAGGTCAGGCGCCCACCGGTGCGGGAGCGTCGGGCACCTCCGCGGCGGCGGCCGGGCCGGCCGCCGCCGCGGGCAACGGCCACGCTCGTGCGGTGCCGGCGCCGTCCTCGGGGCAGGACGCCGAGCCGGAGCACTCGGGCGCCCAGAACTCCGCGTCCGACCAGGGCGGTTCGCAGGGCGAGCCGGGGTCGGCGCAGTCCTACCAGGAGTCGCGCCCCGAGCAGCGGACCGTACCGCCGTCGCGCGAACCCGCCCGCGAGGGCCAGGCCCGCGACGCCGGCCCGCAGTCGGCCCCCCGCGCCGCCGCCCCCAGGCGCGGTCGCGTGCAGCGCCGCCCGAGCGGTCGGGAACGGCACGACGAGAAGATCACCGTCTACGTCTCCGCCGAGGAGTTGATGGACCTCGAGCACGCGCGGCTCACGCTGCGCGGGGACTTCGGCCTCGCGGTGGACCGCGGCCGGATAGTGCGGGAGGCCATCGCGGTCGTCCTCGCCGATCTTGAGGCACGCGGCGAAGCGAGCATCCTCGTACGGCGGTTGCGCGGCGGCCCGGGGCCGGGTCACTGACCACGGAGATCCACGGTGGTCGGTCGGGACCCGTTGCGGCTTGACTGTCGTCGGTTGTAGTCCCGTGCGTGACGGCCGTACCGGCAGTTGCACCGACAATCGCATCATGCGAACCGCATCGCCGAACCGCATTGCCGACATCGAACGAATGCCGGTGACCGGGGGCGGATCCACGGCCAAGTCCCGGGACTTGGCCGTGGATCCGC
>NZ_JBEZFP010000229.1:0-7802 GCF_040649515.1 Streptodolium elevatio | reverse complement strand
GTCGCCGCCCGCACCGGCCCACCGTTCCGGATCCCGTCATCCCCCGACGACTTGCCCCCATCCGGACTCACGCACGGTCCACTCACACCCGCCGCCCTCCGGACGCAGATAAATGAGCCGCCCACGCTCGTCGCTCAGGTCGAGGACGTCCATGACCTGCTGGCGGCCGTGTTCGAGCGTCTCCACGATGCTGCCGATCTCGGGCACCACCTGCGTTGCGGGCCCGTTCGATGTCGCTGACATGTCCCACCTTCCCGTTGTCACGTTCTGCGATCAAGGGAACACGCAAGTTGGTACGTTGGGAACGACTCCCAACCCAACTGGTGGAACTGAAGGACGGGGCGATCATGGTGGCTCCCAACGAACTTGATCCCTTCGCTTCGCTGTGGTCGGCCTTCGGCCACTACCTGCGGCAACGCCGAAATGATCTCGGTTGGACTCAGGACGAGTTGGGCTCGAAGGTCCACGCAACCGGGACCACGGTTGGGTATTGGGAGAGCGCCAAGCGCACACCCGAGGCGAGAGTCGTCCCTTCATTGGACGAGGTGGTTGACGCGCGGGGCATGCTGGTGATCCTCGACCACCACGCGCGTGAGGCCGTGGCTGGTGTGTTGCCCAAGTGGTTCGAGGGTTTCAAGGAGGCCGAGGCGGCGGCGACCCGCGAGCGGATCTACTCACCGCAGTCGATCCCTGGGTTGCTGCAGTGCGAGGCATACGCCCGCTGCCAGTTCGCGCAGATGCGACAGCAAGACGGAGTCGTCGAGGAATGGACTCGGGACCGACTGACACGACAGGCGGTTCTCACACGACCGGTCGCGCCGCTCGACTACTGGGCTGTCATCGACGAAGCCGCCTTCAACCGTCTGATGGCGCACCCGGGCATCGCTGCCGCACAGCTTGGTCATCTTGTTGCGTTGATCGATCTCCCGAACGTGACAGTCGAGATCCTGCCGACCGCCGCCGGGCTGCATGCGTGCATGGACGGCGCGGTCGTGCTCCTTGACCTGCCTGACCGCGGGACGTCCGCATGGGTGGAGCCCATGGGCGAGGGGCACCTCGTGGCCGAGCGTGCCCGTGTCGCCGAAATGGAACGTCGCTACGATCTGTTGCGAACGGAGACTCTGTCCGTCTCCGCATCAGCGAAGCTCCTGCGCGAACTCCTGGAGAGCACTTCATGACGCAGCACGCCACCGGCCCCCTCTGGAGGACGTCCAGCTACAGCGGGAACCAGGGCGGCGAATGCGTGGAGGTTGCTGCGTTGTCTCCCGCGGTCGGAGTTCGCGACAGCAAGGAGCGTTCGCGCGGGGTGGTTTCCGTGTGTGCCTCGTCGTGGGCATCCATGACTGCGGCTCTCCGATCGACGGTCGGCTGACCGGACTCACGCCAACAGCACACTGCCCGGCGGGAGTTCGATCCAGAGGTTCGGTGGACCCGCGACCTGTGACGCGCTGGTGATCGTGACGCCTGCTTCGGCGGCGGCGTAGGCGAGTTGGTACGCCTCCCATTTGTCCCGGCCGACCACACCCCTGGGGTCCGCGTCCCAGAAGCGGTAGAGCCAGTGGCCGTCAGGGGATCCGTCGTATGCGCTGCGTCCGATCTCCTCGTGCCGGACGTCGACTCCGTCAACTGCCAAGTGCCCATATGTGCCCTTGATATGGCTGAGGTAGATGCCGTAGGCGCGGGTGCCCGGTGACAGTGCGGCAACCACCGCTGACGAGCCCGCCCGGGAACCCTGCGGCTGCACGACCACGCATCCGCCGGGCACCGCGCGGATGCCGAGGAACCGCTCGGCGTTGTCGCGGTCCTGCGGGTCGGACCCCTGGGGGCCGGTGCCGGAAGGCACCGGCGCGCTGTCGAGGTCGAGGACCGGGCAGCGCGCCGGGTCGCCGCCGAGGCGGCGGATCACCTCATCCTCGCCGAGGGCGGCGACGAACGTCGCCGAGAAAACGTAGTACTCCTCCTCGTAGAAGACCTCGGCCTGTCGGTCCGCTTCCGCCTGTTCGGCACGTTCGGCGTCGGACGGTGGGACGTATCCCGGCAACTCCTCGAACAGCGGCGCCATTTCGGTCCACCGGGCGATCGATCCCGCCGAGCGACCGCTCAGCACCGGTCGCCACGGGTCGGCTCCCGACCCGAGCAGGACGGCGACGTTCTCCGCGTTGCCCTGGCATACCGCCTTCCACAGCGGTGTCTCGCCGGTCCACTGCGCAACCACATCGACGTCGTCCGCCCGAGCCGCCATCTCCGCAAGCACGTCCGAGGTTCCGTATTCGGCGATGACGTGCAGCAGGGTGTCGCCTTCCGGCCGCCGCTCCGTCGGGTCCGCGCCGTGTTCCAGTCGCGTGCGGACGAGTTCGGCATCGCGGAAGCCGTTGCGTCCCATGCCCTCCCAGTCGCCTCGCGCACGCTCCGGAAGGAGCGCGGGCGGGTCGGGGGTGACGGGTCCGTCGAAGTTGCCCATGGCCTGAGCGTTCCAGTCCCAACCGACACGAGCAGTCGTGGGGCCGCGGGGGGCGCGGGCGGCTTCAGTTGCCGTTTGCGGGGAGCTGCGGGGCGTAGCGGTTGAGGATGTTGCCGGAGGCGAACGTACGCGAGTCGGTGAGGGTGAGGGGTACGCGGTCGGTCGCCGTACGGAACAGGGACAGGCCGTCGCCGAGTACGACAGGGCACACCATGACGCGTACTTCGTCGAGCAGGCCGAGCCGCATGAGGCTGACGTTGAGGTCCGAGCTGCCCATCACGATGACGTCGCCGCCTGGGGTGGCCTTGAGGCGGGCCAATTCGTCGGTGCTGTTCGCGACGGTGGTGTTCTCCCAGTCGGCGTCCTCGAGGGTCCGGGAGACGACGATCTTGGTGGTGTCGTTCATGAGCGCGGCGATCACGGGGTCGTTCTCGCGGGCGAAGGCGGTGGGCCAGAAGCCGGCCATGACCTCGTACGTCCGGCGTCCGAACACCATCGTGTCGATGCTGTTCAGCTGTTCGACCGCGAAGGTGTTGAAGTCGTCGTCGACGACCGGCCAGTCGAACGCGTCCTCAGCGCCCACGTAGTAGCCGTCGACGCTGGCGACGAGGAAGGAGAAGATCTTGCGCATTGTTCTCACCTGTGTTCCCGGTTGCCGGTACCCCTTTCGGGCGCCGCTCACCGGGGACGTCGGAGCGGTCGGGGCCGTCTCGACATCGGCGGCGGAAAATTCTCGAAATCTGTTGTGGGAGTGCCATGGACCGGGTCGACCTGGGTGAGACGCCGTACGTCGCGGCGGCCGCCGCGATGGCGGAGTGGGTCCGCGAGCGCCAGGAGGGCATGGTCGGCGACCGCCTGTTCCTGCTGTCGCACCCGCCGGTGGTGACGTACAGCGCCCGTACGCCGGCCGCCGACCTGCCCGGCGCGGACTCCGGCATCGCGCTGGTGGAGGTGGACCGGGGCGGGCATGCGACGTACCACGGGCCCGGGCAGCTGATCGGCTATCTGGTGATGAACGTCCGCGACGGCGGGCCCGGCGACGTGGTGCGCTGGATGGAGCTCGGTCTCGTGCGGGCGCTGGGCGCGCTCGGGTTCCCGGCGGTACGCCGTGACACTCCCCCGGGCGGCGCGAGTTTGGTGGGCGTGTGGACTCCGGACGACCGCAAGATCGCGTCGATCGGCATGCGCATTCGCAAAGGCGTGACGAGCCACGGGTTCGCGCTGAACGTGTCGATGGACCTGAGCCCCTTCACGACGTTCACGGCGTGCTCCCTGCCCGGTGTGACGATGACGTCGATCGCCGAACTCGCCGGGGAGGCGGGACGCGCGGTCCCGAGCGAGGCCGAAGTACGCGATGCGGTGTGGGCCGCGCTGTCCGGACCGGCGGCAATCGACTCCTGAAGCCGTTGCGGGGACGTCGTATGCTCCCTTGATGGCCAGGCGCGGACTGAAGGATCTCGGCGGATTCGGGCAGGCATGCATCGTGCTGGTGTTGTGCCTGGCCGGGGTGGCGGTGGGCCTTTTCGTCTGGGGTGACGACGACGGAGGCGGCAGCGGATCCGGATCGGCGTCCGCTTCCGCGTCCGCCACGGTGCCGCCTGACGGGGCGTCGGACGGCGGAGGCTCAGGTGTTCCGGTGCCCGACCCGACGGTCACCGAAGGGCTGGAGCTGCCGGTCAAGGTCGCCGCGCCGCAGCCTGCGTACTTCAACGGCGACGACGCGAAGCTGAAGGCGGCGCTGCCGCCCGCTCCCGGTTCGGACGCCACGGTGACCGCGAAGGTGCTGCACGAACTGCAGGAGGACACCCTGCGGTTGGCCGGGGTGCCGGGCCGGATGACCGCGTCCTGCAACGGCGGCCAGGTCCCGAACAAGGCCGGGGAGAGCACCGGTTGCACGATTGTGTACGAAGGCGTCGAGGTCACCTGGGCCGTCGTGATCCAGAGCGTGGGCTTCGGCTCGGTCTCCTACCAGACCCTCCAGCCGGAGACGGGTGTCCTCGTGGACACCGGCGTTCAGGGTGCGTTCTGGGTGATGTACCACGACAAGTCCGACGAACTCCGGTGCGACGTCATGCCGCACGTCTCCGTCACGCGGCTCGACCGCTACTCCGGCTTCGAGTGCCAGTACCTCGACCGCACCAGGACGCCGGCGCGCTGGGTGAACGTGCCGGTCGTCCTGCGGCAGTTCGGCGTCCGCTTCTCCTGACCTGCTCCGGCAACCGCTGTCGGGTGCCGTGGTCCGGGGTCAGCGCCCGGTCCACTCCGGCGGGCGCTTTTCGAGGAAGGCCGTCAGGCCCTCCTTCGCGTCCTCGGAGGCGAGGACGGTGTGGAAGCCCTCCTCGGTGACCTGCCACCCGAGTTCGTCGTCGGCCGTCGTCACCCGCTCGACGGACTGCAGGACGTGCGAAACCGCGGTCGGCGAGTTCAGGCAGATGCGCTCGGCCAGTTCGAGTGCGCCTTCGAGTGCCTGCCCGGGCTCGGTGAGCCGGTTGACGACGCCGAGGCCGTACATGCGGGCGGCGTCGGTCGGGTCACCGGTGACGAGCAGTTCGCGCGCGACGTTGAGCGGCAGCGTACGCGGGGCACGGAAGATCGCCCCGCAGTTGGCGAGCAGGCCGCGCCGTACCTCGGGGAGGCCGAAGGTGGCCTCGCGCGAGGCCACCACCAGGTCGCAGGCGAGCACGATCTCGAAGCCGCCGCCCAGCGCGAAGCCCTCGACCGCGGCGATGAGGGGCTTCGTGCGCGGGCGGCGGATCATGCCGTACGAGCCGCCGCGCTCGGTCTTGGGTGCGTAGCCGGCGGACAGGTCGGTGCCCGCCGAGAAGACGGTCGGCGTGCCGGTGATGACACCGCACCACAGGTCCGGGTCGCCTTCGAGGAGGTCGAGGCCCTTCTCGATGCCGTCGCTGATGTCCTGGTCGACGGCGTTGCGCTTGTGCTCGCGGCGCAGCGCGATGACGAGCACGCGGCCGCGGCGTTCGAGGACGACGGTAGGTGTGCTCGGGGAGCTCGTGTTCGACCCGGACATCCGCGTACCGCCTCTCGTCACGACTCATTGACCATGTCAACTTACTGGGTGCGGCGTGCCGAGTGGCGTGCGGCGGGCCGAAGTGTCCGCGCCCGGGGCCGGTCCGGCGGTCTCGCGGCCCGGCGGTCCCGCGGCCCGGGGTCAGTCCGGGAAGTCCGCCTGCGCGAAGTGGTACGTCCGGTGCGCGCGGTGGCCGTTGATCAAACTGCGCGAGTCGAGGCGCAGGGTGAGCGCGCCGGGACCGACGGTGCCGTTGTACAGGACCGTTCCGGAGGAACTGGTGACCGCGAACGAGATTGCATTGCCTTCCAGTTCGTAGACCCCCTGGCTGCACTGCTTGTTCTCGGGGCCGAACCAGCGGGCCACCTGTTCGACGGTCCCGGAGCTGGTGACGCTGGTGACGCGGTCGGACGCGGTGAATCTGAGGTAGCCGTAGAAGACGTCGCCGTTGGGCTCCCGCGCCTCCTTGTCGTCGATGTACAGCCCGGCGGTCAGCGGATGCAGCGCCTCGCCGGAGATCGGGGACGCCTTGGGGTCGTACGCGTGCCGCTCGTCGAACCCGCCCTTTTCGCCCAACAGTTGCCTCCCGCGCGGTTGGACCCGGTTGCGACACCATGGTCGGCGCCGCCGTGCCCAGTGTCTCGCGGGGCGAGGTGTGCGGTGAGAGTGCGGCTCGCGGGCCGCGGCCTGCGGGAGAGGCGCGGCCCGCGGGAATGGCGCGGCCTGGGAGAGAGGTACGGCGGGGGTGTGACTACGGGATCGGGCCGACCGACGGGCCGCGTGAGCCGGCGATGCGGCCGGGCGGCGGACCGTACCCCTCGATCACCGCGTGCCAGGGGGTCTGGAACGTCGGCAGGGTCGAGCCGACCGCCCATGCGGACGGCGTGGCCGGGTCGGCACCGGGGACGGCCGCCACCGAGAACAGCGAGGCGCCGCGCGCGTCCGGGTCGTCGGCTGCGGGCACCTGGGTCCAGGCGGTGCCGTCCCAGCGGAGCAGCACGGCGGGCGTCGTCTCGTCGGGTTGGGAGCCCACGGCCCACACGACGCCACTGGTCGGGTCGGCGGAGGCCGCGTGCAGGTTGGCGTCGATCGCGGGGGTTACCGCCTGGGACCAGGCGGTGCCGTCCCAGTGGTACGCGACCGGGCGCGACTCGCCGCCGGCGGTGCTCGTACCGCCGACCGCCCAGACGTCGTCGGGTGCCAGCACGGTGACGCCTTCGAGACTGTGCGCCTGCGCCGGGTCGTACGGGATGTCGACGATGCGCCAGGCCTTGCCGTCCCAGTGCTCGACAAGCGGGCGGCCTACGCCGTCGGTGTACGCGACGCCCACCGCCCACGCGCCCCCTGCCCGGTCGGCGGCCGCCGCGAACAGGATCGCGCTGCCGCCCGGGTCGGGGGTGGCCACGGCGGTCCACTTCGTGCCGTCCCAGTGATACGCGAGGGGGTGGGGGTTGGCGATCCGGTCCTGCGCGAGGGCGCCCACGGTCCACACGTCGGAGGGGCCGATGGCGGCGGTGCCGAACGGGTATGCGGAAATGTTGTACGGCTGCTCCGGCATGGGCGTCTCGCGCCAGGCCTTGCCGTCGAAGTGCACCGCGAGCGCACGGTCGTTGAAGGCGGCCTCGTCGTTGCGGTGGCCGATCGCCCATACGTCGTCAGGCGCGAGCGGGGCCACGGTGTCGAACTGGCCCGTACCGGTGGCGAGGGGGACGGCGAGGTCGTGCCACAGCGTGCCGTCGAAGTGCTGGACGAGTGGCCGGCTGTCGGCGATCTCGCCGCGGTAGCCGACGGCCCAGACGTCGCGCGGGCCGAGGGCGGCGACGGCGCGCAGCTCCTGGTTGTCGCGCGGGGTGCCGAGGGGCCAGGTGTGCCAGGCGGGGTCGTCGGCCTGCGGCTCCGGGTGCGGGTCGGTGTGCGCGTCGGCGGTGGGGGCGGGCGCGGCCAGCGCCAACGAGACCAGGGCCGTGGCCAGGACCGCCCTGCCCCGTGGGCGCGCCGTTCGCGCCGTTCGCCCTGTGGTCCGCAACCGCGTGCGCATGCCGCTCCTCCCGTGGTGGAGCCGCCGACGCTACAAGACGGCCAACCTTCCGGTGGGCCGTTCGGACGCTCGCTCCGCGGACCGGGCCGGATATTTCATCCGTACGGCGCAATCAATATGACGGACGGTTCACTCACAGCCGTGAATGAACGCACGTTCGGGAACGGCCGTTTGCGAATGGCGATTCGCAAACGGCCGTTTGTCGCGCGGGGCGTTACGGCGGGCGTTTTTGGAAGGACCAAAGTTAAAAAGGCACTGGAAAAAACGAAGAGAAA
>NZ_JBEZFP010000228.1:0-7955 GCF_040649515.1 Streptodolium elevatio | reverse complement strand
TCCTTCTCCCGGTCCGCCCGCGCGGGGCTCGTGGTGGGGGCGGGCACGCGGGTCCGCTACTTCCCCGCGAACGCGGCGTTCATCGCGCCCGCCGCCTCGCTCGTGGCCCCGGCGACGTCGGACTTGCCGGTGACGACCTTCTGGAGCATGGTCGGGACGATGCTCTGCGCGTCGATCTTGGCCCACGCGGCGTCCTTGGGCACGAACTTGGTGCCGGCGTTCAGGGTGTCGATGAAGGGCTTCAGGAACGGGTCCTTGGCCACCACGTCGGCGCGGGCGGTGGCCAGCGTCGGCAGGTTGCCCATCGCGTCGAACATCGCGAGCTGGTACTTCTTGCCGGCCAGGACCTTCATGAAGTCGACGGCCAGGCTGCGGTGCTGGGTGGACTTCATGACGCCGAGGTCGTTGCCGCCGGAGAAGGCGGGGGCGACGGAGCCGGGGGTCAGGCCGGGCAGCGGCACGACGGCGTACTTGCCCTGGACGCCCGCCTCGACGGCGCTGCGCGACGAGTTGGGCAGGATCGCCATCGCCGCCTTGCCCGCGGAGAACGCCTCGACGGTCTTGCCGCCGGTCAGGTCGGCGCACTGCTCGGCGGGGCAGATGTCCTTGGCGAACAGGTCGGTGTAGGCCTTGACGCCGGCCTGCGACTCGGGCGAGTCGATGACGGACTTGTACGCCCCGCCCTGCTGCGCCGCCAGGTCGCCGCCCGAGGCCCACACGAACGGCAGCGCGCCGAACGTGTACTTGCCGCCCACCGCGATGCCGAACATCTCGGGCTTCGCGGCGCGGGCCTTCTTGGCCGCCTCGACGAGCTCGGCGTAGGTGGTCGGCGCCTTGATGCCCAGCTCGGTGAAGACGTCGGTGCGGTAGTAGAGCGAGCGCAGCCCGATCCACCACGGCAGGCCGTACTGCGCGCCGTTGACGGTGGTGGTGTCCTTGAGGTCCTGCGGCAGGTCGCCGGCCTCGGACCAGCCGGCGAGGTCGGCGGTGATGTCGGCGAGGCCGCCCGCGGCGACGTACCCGAACAGGTCGGTGTTGCCGAACTCGACGACGTCGGGGGCGCTGTTCGGGTCGTTGAACGCGCCCTTCATCTTCTCGGCGCGCGGCCCGGCGTCGGTGGGTATGTAGCTGACCTCGACCTTGACCTTGGGGCGCGTGGCCGTGAACTCGGCGACGGCCTCGTTGACGACCTTTTCCTTGGGCGCGCGGTTGGCCTCGTCGTACAGCCAGACCTTGACCGTGCCGGTCTGCTCGTCCTTGGCGTCCGACTTGGACGCGGTGCCGGGGGCGCACGCCGACGCGGCGGCGAGGACCGCGCCCGACAGGGCGAGCATGGTCCATCTGCGGATCTTCACGACGTTTCCTCCTGAGGCCGGGGCAGTCCGGTGCCGGGTGCTGCGGGACGTTAGGGAAGGTCCGAAAGCCGCGACAAGACGCATCGGCGAACGTTGTGCAGTGCAAAACTCGATGCTGCGTATGTGGCACTCGCCGCTTTCTTGGCCGTAACGTCCCTGGTCATTGCTCCACGCATGCACAATGGTCTAGACCGATCATGGGTCCGCGTGGATCTCGGACGCTTCGGAGGATGTGCGTGTACGACGTGCTGCTGCGCGGCGGCTGGGTGCTCGACGGCACCGGTGCCCCCGCCTTCCGCGCCGACGTCGCCGTGGACCACGGGCGCATCGCGGCAGTCGGCGCGCTGCCCGGCGCCAGGGCCGCGACGGAGATCGACGCCACGGGCCGGTACGTCTCCCCCGGCTTCGTCGACGCGCACGTGCACGGCGACGCCGCGGTCCTGGACCCGGCCGTGCAATTGGCGGCGCTGCGGCAGGGCGTGACGACGTTCGTGCTCGGCCAGGACGGCCTGTCGTACGCCCCCGCGACCGCGGCGGCGCTGGCCTTCGCCACCCGGTACTTCGCGGCGATCAACGGCCCCCACCCCGGGCTCGGGGACGGGCCGGTCACGGTCGCCGAGCTGCTCGCCACGTACACCGGCACCACCGCGCTGAACACCGCGTACCTCGTGCCGCACGGCACCGTGCGGCACAGCGCGCTCGGCCCGACCGACCGGGCGGCCGACGCCGCCGACCTGGCGGTGATGGCCGGCCTGGTCGAACAGGCGCTGGACGAGGGCGCGTGCGGCATCTCGACCGGCCTGGAGTACATCCCCGGCCGGTACGCCGACACCGCCGAGCTGGCCGCGCTCACCCGCGTCGCCGCCCGGCGCGGCCTGCCGCACGTGTCCCACATGCGCGGCTACGAGTCGGCGGCTTCCGGGGCGATGACCGAACTCCTGGCCGTCGCCCGGGCCTCGGGCGTGGCCACCCACGTGTCGCACTACCACGGCCCCGCCGCCGAACTGGTGGCCATGGTCGACGACGCCCGCGCGGACGGCATCGACCTGACCTTCGACGCCTACCCCTACCTGCGCGGATGCAGCATCCTCGCAATGGTGGCGCTGCCGCGCGAGCTCGACGACCCCGACCTCGACCGCACCCGCGACGCCCTCACCGACCCGCGCGTGAGAGCCCGGCTCGCCGCCGAGACAGACCCGGAGCTGTGGCCGCGCATCACCCTGGCCCACGTGCCCGCCGAGGACTTCGCGTGGTCCGAGGGCATGCGGCTCACGGACGCCGCCCGCAAGGTCGGGGCAAGCCCCGCCGCCTTCTGCGCCGAACTGCTGATCGCCACGGACCTCCAGGCGAGCGCGGTGTTCGACCAGCCCCCGACCAACTCCGACGAGTCCGTCCGCGCACTGCTGCGCCACCCCGCCCACATCGGCGGCTCGGACGGCATCTACATCGGCGGCAGCCCGCACCCGCGCGGCTGGGGCGCCTTCGCCCGGCTGCTGGCCCGGCACGTCGTCGAGCTCGGCGACTGGACCTGGGAGCAGGCCGCGGTCCACCTCGCCGCCCATCCGGCCCGCCGCTTCGGCCTGACCGACCGCGGCCTGGTCCGCGCCGGCATGGCCGCCGACCTCGCGGTCGTCGACCCGCGCACGGTGGCCGACCGCGCCGACTACGGCGACGCCCGGCGGGTCGCCGACGGCATCGCGGACGTGCTGGTGGCGGGCGTACCGGTGCTGGCAGGCGGAGAGCTGACCGGGCGCACCCCCGGCCGACCGCTGCGACCGAGGTAGGGGCGGACGATGACCACGACGGACCGGAACCAGTCGGCGTCGCTGCGGCGCGCGCTGCTCGTCCTCGAATACGTGCGCGACCAGGCCGGCGGCGCCCCCAGCCTGACGCTCACCCACATCGCCGAGGCGCTGGACCTCTCCAAGAGCACGGTGCTGCGCCTCGCGACGCCGCTGCTGGACACCCAGCTCCTGGCCCGGGACCGGGAGTCCGGGCACTTCCGGCTGGGGCCGGGGGCGCTGGCGCTCGGGCAGGCGTACCTCGCGAGCCTCGACCTGCGCAGCGTCGCGTCCGACGAGGCGTACCGGCTGATGCGCGAGTGGGGCGGCACCGTGCACCTGTGCGTGCCGGACGCCCCGCACGTCGTGTACATCGACAAGGTCGAGAACGAGACGCAGGTCCGGATGGCCTCGCGCATCGGCTCCCGCGCGCCTATGTACTGCACGGCGGTCGGGAAGGCGATGCTTGCCTGGCTGCCCGAGGACGTGGTGTCCCTGGTGATCGGCGCCGGGCTGCCGCCGATCACCACCCGCACGCTGACCGGCCCCGAGGCGCTGCGCGGCGAACTCGCCCGCATCCGCGCCCGGGGGTACTCGGTCGACGACCGTGAGAACGAACCGGAGGTACGCTGCGTGGCCGCACCCATCTTCGACCACGACAACGCCGTGACCGGCGCCTTGTCGGTGTCGGGGCTCACTTCGCGCATCACCGCCGCGCGCGTGCGCGAACTCGGGCCGTCGGTCGCGGCCGCCGCCCAGCGGGTCTCCAAGGTGCTGGGGGCCACGCGATGAGCGCCCGCGACGCGGCCGACGAGCCGGTGGGCCGACCGTCGGCGGAAGACGCCGAATCCTTCGGCCCGTTCGACAAGGGCCTGTGGGCCACCGACTCGGGCGGACTCACCGCAGAGGTGCTGCGCGGTGGCGAACTCGATCTGTTCTCAGGCCCGTTCGCCTACCCGGTGATGGTCGCACGGCAGTCCGTGCTGACCGCGAACATCGCGACGATGTCGACGTACACGCGGCGGCACGGCGTGCTGTTCGCGCCGCACGGCAAGACGTCGATGGCTCCGAGGCTCTTCGCGGACCAACTGGCGGCGGGCGCGTGGGGAATCACCGTCGCCACCGCCAATCAGGCCCTGGCCGCACGCACGTTCGGTGTGCCGCGCGTGTTCCTCGCCAACGAGCTGTTGGACGGCCGGGCGCTGCGCTGGGCCGCGGAACAATCGGCGGCGGGCTGGGAGTTCGTGTTCTACGTCGACTCCCCCGAAGGCGTCGGGGCGGCCGCCGAGGCGGTGGCCGCGGTGCCGGGCGGACGGCTCGACGTGGTCGTGGAGCTGGGCCGACCGGGCGGGCGTACCGGCTGCCGCTCGGTCGCCCAGGCCGCGGACCTGGCCCGGTCGGCCGCCGCCCGACCGGGCCTGTCCGTGGTCGGCGCGGCCGGGTACGAAGGCGGACTGCCCGACACCGAGGCCGTCTCCGCCTGGCTGCGCGACCTCGCCGCGCTCGGGGACGCCGTCGCCGACCTGGTTCCCCAGGGGCGGCTGCCGATCGTCTCGGCGGGCGGCAGCGCGTGGTTCGACGCGGTGGTCGACGTCCTCGGCCCGTTGCGCGACCGGCGGCAGGTCATCCTGCGCAGCGGCGCGTACGTGTCCCATGACGACGGCTACTACAGCCGCGCCACGCCGTTCCGGCGGCACCCCGAGGAGGGCCGCCTCGCCGGCGGGCTGGAGGTCTGGGCGCAGGTGCTGTCGGCGCCCGAACCGGGCCTGGCCGTGCTGGGCGCCGGGCGCCGCGACGTCCCGTTCGACATCGATCTGCCCACTCCCCTCGAAGTCCGCGGCACCGACGGCGTGTTGCGCCCGGCGGGTGACGCGGCGGTGGTCAAGCTGGACGACCAGCACGCGTACGTCGAAACCCGCGGCACCGCGCTCGTCCCGGGCGAGGTCGTGCGCCTCGGCATCTCGCACCCGTGTACGGCGTTCGACAAGTGGCGGGTGATCCCGGTGGTGGACGACGAGTACCGCGTGGTCGACGTACTGCGCACCTATTTCTGAGGGGGACACCAGATGTGGACGGGATCCAGATGAACGCGCTCGGCGGCGGCCCGCCCGAGGTCCTGACCCTCGGCGAGACGATGGTGCTGCTGTGCGCGCCGGGCATCGGCCCGCTGCGGCACGCGCGTTCGCTCGACGTGGCGATCGGCGGCGCGGAGTCCAACGTCGCCGTCGGCCTGACCCGGCTCGGGGTGCGGACGGCGTGGATCGGGCGCGTCGGCGACGACGAGTTCGGACGCCTGGTGCGCGGCACGCTCGCGGGCGAGGGCGTGGACGTCTCGTACGCCGTGGTCGACCCCGCAGCGCCCACCGGCCTGATGGTCAAGGCGCGGCGCACGAGTGCCGCCACCGAGGTCAACTACTACCGCGCGGGCAGCGCCGGTTCGCGGCTTTCCCCGGACGACCTGCCGGCCGGGCTGGCGGACAAGGTGCGGCTGCTGCACCTGACCGGGATCACGCCCGCGTTGTCGGAGTCGGCGTACGACACGGTCGAGGCCGCGCTCGTGTCCCGCGGCGGCGCCGTCACGGTGTCGCTCGACCTCAACTACCGTCAGGCGCTGTGGCCTCCGGCCGTCGCGGCGCCGGTACTGCGCGGCCTCGTGGAGCGCTGCGACGTGCTGTTCGCGACCGAGGCGGAGGCGCGCCTCGTGCTCGGCGACCCGCGTGGCCCGGGCGCCTCACCGCTCGAACTCGGATACGCCCTGGCCGCGCTCGGGCCGTCGCAGGTCGTCGTCAAGCGCGGCGCGCGCGGCGCGGTCGCGGTGGTGGACGGTGTCGCGTACGACGCCCCGGTGCACCAGGTCGACGCGGTCGACCCGGTGGGCGCGGGCGACGCCTTCGCGGCGGGCTACCTCGCCGAACTCCTCGCCGGTGCCGACGTCCTGGCGCGCCTGGCGACCGCGGCGGCGTCCGGCGCCTTCGCGGTAACCGTGCACGGCGACTGGGAAGGCCTGCCGCGCCGCGACGAACTCGCTCTGCTGCAACTGCTCGACGCGGACGACGCCGTCGCCCGCTGAGCCTGCCCCTCCAACACCCACTCCGGAAAGCGAACGCACATGCCCCGCAAGGAACTCCGCAGCTCCGACGCCCCCGCCCCCGGCGGCACGTACTCCCAGGGCATCGACACCGGTGACTTCGTCTTCACCTCGGGCCAGGGACCCAACGACCCCAAGACGGGGCAGCCGGTCGGCGACGACATCGCCACGCAGACGCGCCAGACCCTCGACAACCTCAAGGCCGTCCTCGCCGAAGCGGGCCTGGACTTCAGCCATGTCGTGAAGGTGACGACCCACCTGGAGCACCTGAAGCGCGACTTCGCCGGCTACGACGCGGTGTACCGCGAGTACTTCAGCGAGCCGTACCCGGTCCGCACCACGGTCGGCTCCGACCTGATGAACATCCTCGTCGAGATCGACGTCGTGGCCCGCCGCCCCTGAGGTGAGCGCGTGCGCGCGGGCCCGTGTCCTCGGGGGACGCGGGCCCGCAGGCGTCTCCACCGCTTCTACGCCGTCAACTCCCGGGTGAGGGGCGTGGCATAGCGGATGACGTACTTCCTCGCGGCGAGCCAGGTCCGCAGGTTCTCCGCCTCCGCCTCGACCGCCTTGCGGGCTTCGGCGCCCCGGTCCAGCAGCAGGCGCCACACGATCTCGCCGTCGGAACGCTGCGCCCACGCGCCGACGATCTCGCCGTTCCACCACACGGTCGGGCCGCCGTTGCCCGCGGTGTCGTAGAGCTGGGGGCGCAACTCGGGGTCGACGTACCAGTCGCGGTGCCGCCACCCCATCGTCGCCGGGTCCAGGCTGGGCAGTAGTGCGGCCCAGGGTTCGTCGACGCCGGCGCCGCCGTCGGCGCCCTCGGCGTCATCCGCGAGCAGCCATGCGGGGCCTTCCGCGACCCCGACCTCGGCCGTCTCGATGCGGGCCAGTGCGCGGCGTACGTCGCCGACCGGCCAGCCGGTCCACCACTTGATGTCGTCGGTGGTGGCGGGGCCGTAGGTCGCGAGCCAGCGGCGTACCACCTCCGCCCGTGCGTCGTCCGGGTCGAGTTCGGGCATCGCGTCGGCGGGCTCGTAGCGGAACTGCCCCGACGTCCAGCCGCCCACCGGCCGGCCGCGCCGCACGCGCCCGTCCATCGCGAGGAGCCGCAGCACCGAACTCCCGACCCGCTGCACCGCCTCGTACGGCTTGCCCGGCGACAGGGTGACCGTCTCCTGGAGGGCGGGCACCTCGGCGGTCACGTCGTTGACGCGGGCCGCCGATCCGAACCCGCGCAACGCGGCCAGCGCGTCGTCCTCGGCCTTCGCCAGCCAGGCGGCGTCCCGGCCGGTTCCGGTCGCCGCCAGCAGCTTCAGGAAACTCGCCCGCTCCCGCGCGGCGACCGCGCGCGTGGTGGACACCTGCAATGCGGGGGCGAGGTCGTCCGGCACCACGAACAGCGTGCGCCGCATGCAGTGCATCCGCAGGAGCGAGCGGTCTTCGTACAACGCCTGGTCCAACGCGTCCACCACGCCCGCCCGTTCGGCCGAGCGCGCCCGCGCCGACAACACCACCGTCGCGGCGTCCGTCGCATGCAACCCGACCAGCCGGTCCGCGATCTCCACCACCCCGGCCACACGATGCGAGGGGGCCAACATGTGCCGCCGCCCGAGCCGCCCCCGCCGCTGATCCACTCCGATGCGCATCAACCAACCCTAGGTCGTGTCTTCAAATTCTCGCCGGGCCCGCGGGCCGTGGCACGCACGCTCGCCGCGTTGCGGACCTTGCCCG
>NZ_JBEZFP010000227.1:0-8141 GCF_040649515.1 Streptodolium elevatio | reverse complement strand
GCCCGGAGGAAATTCTCCGGGCACCCGGCGCCGATCTTGTCAGATGAGGGTCAGGGTGAGCGTTCCGGAGTACGCGCCTGCGGCGGCAAACTGCGGTGTGGTGAGGGTGATTTGGGCGTCGGCGGTGAACTTTCCGCCGGTGGTCCCGCCATCCGCGGCCACACTGCACAGCACGGCAGCGGCCGAACCCAGCGGACCGGCCGTACCGTTGGCGACCTCGTCCAGGCTTCCCGGGGTCGCCGCGCACGACGGCGTCCAGACGAGGTTCCCCGCCGGGATCTTGTCCGTGCCGTTCGCCGCCACCAGATCGGTCATCGCGCCGGTCAGCGACCAACCCAGGTTGCCGCCACGGGCGTCCGTGACCGTCACCTGATTCAGCACCGCCTCGACCGTCTGCGCCTCACCGTTGAGCGTGACCGAGCCGAAGTCGATCCCAGTCCCCGCCTGCGACATCGACAACGTCCCAGGAGCCAGCGTCACCGTGGGCTCCTGCGTGCCCTGCGCGGAGGCGATGTGGAAAGGCAGGATCGCCGCGATGGAGTCGTCGGTCCCGGCCCGTACCCGGATGAACGACGTCCACGGGTCGGTGACGGTGAACTCCGTGGGAGGGATGGTGCCGTCCGGCAGGCTGGTCAGGTTGACGAAGCCCTCGAGGTCGAACTGGTCGGCGTCCAGCGCGCTAATGTTGATGTTGCTGTTCGGCGGCAGGTTCTCGGCGGTGACGGTGACCACCGTGCCGAGCGGTCCGCTCGACGTGCTCAGGAACGCCCTCGGTGGACCGTCGGGCACGAAGTTCTTGAGCGTGATCGTCGCCTTGCCGGCGGCGGTGCCGTCGGTGACCTGGACGACGTGCGGCCCTTCGGAAGCGGAGGGCGAAACCGTGGCCGTGCCTGTCAACTTGCCCGCGCTGTCGACCACCAACGTATGGGTGGCGAATCCGCTGGTCTGGCACGCATTTCCGGCCGCGTCGCACAAGGTCAGATGCGGCGTCGCGTTCGGCGTGTAGTCGGCGCCCGACAGGTCGATCGTCGCGCCCGGACGTACCTCGCCCGAGGGGGCGGTGAGCGACGGGCCACTCGACTGCCCATCCTGCACGGTCAACGTGGCCACGGTCCCGGGCGCGGCGCCCAGGGGCTCGCACCGTGTCTCGGCATCGATCCCGATGGCTTCGATGAACGTGAACGTACGGTGGTTCTTCGGCGCGAGGTTGACCGTGCCGGCCGCGTTCAGGGTGAACGTGCCGGTCATGTCGCTGAGGATCAGGTCGGTACCGACCGGCGCCTCGGGGTTCAGCCGCGGCCCCTCGACCGTGACGGTGCCCGTCTGCGCCCCGGTCAGTTCGAGGTTTCCGACGGGCTTCGTCGAGTCCTTCGGAATGGCGGGCAGGCCGGCGTTCGGGACCTTGCTGTACGACTTCCACTTCCAGCTCACGGTGACGAGGTCACCGACGGTGTAGACGTCCTTGACCGGCGAGACCGTGACGTCGACCTTGGTCTCCGACGGCGGGATGTCCAGCCCGGTGGCTATCTGGTTCACGCACTTCGATGTCCAGGTCGTCTCCTGCGCGTTCGCGGCAGGCGCGGTGGACACGATCGCCCCCGCGAGGGCGAGGACCCCCGTCGCCACGACCGCCGCGGCTCTTCGAGGAATCAGTTGTCTCGACACAGTTCTCCTCCATCGCACGGCGCAGACGGGACGGTGAAGTCGCCCTGAAAGGGCGGCGCTTGGATCGGTTGCATGGCACGGATTGTCGATATTGGCGGTTGCCGCCACGATCGTGAGCTCGCCCGTGACAGGGCTGCCTGCCGGAAATGCCGTACGGCACGCCCGAGTTAACGGACGTGCCGTACGACGGTGCGTGTTGCGGGATCAGCTGTCGGTCACGGGGTGTACGTGAACGGCGCCGATGCCTTGATACTGGAGTTGAAGGTCTCCTCCGCGACGATCCGGACGGTGGCCGGGTCGTTCAGGTACATCCAGGTGATCCAGTTGCCGGCGCCGTCTGCGGCGGCGTAGTTGTAGTCACCGGTCTTCTGACCGGCCGCGTTGACGCCGTACAGCTTGATCCACGCCCAGTCCGCGAAGTCGTCACCCGTGATCCACGTCTTCGTGCCCAGCGGGCCCGAGGACGGGGAGAGCGAGATCGAGTGCTTCTGGACGGTCAGCGGGGTGGTGGCGGAGACGCCGCCCGCGGTGACCTTCACGGTGTAGTTCGCGGGCGTGACGCTGCCGCCGACCTTGACCGTGCCGGTCAGGTTGCCGTTCGCGTCGATGGCCAGCGTCGAGTTGGTCAGCGACGCCGCGTTGCAGGCCGCACCCGAGGTGTTGCACAGCTCGGCCGTCGGGGCGGCACTGCCCGGCCAGTGCGCACCGGTCAGGCTGACGACACCGTTGCGGTTCGAGACCGCCGGCGAGGCGCTCAACGAGGCCGGCTCGACCGTGATGGTGAAGGGCAGGAAGACCGTGGGGCTGGAGGAAGGCACACCCTCACGGATCCGGATCTGCGTCACGTTCGCGTTGTTGATCGTGTAGCTGGCCGAGAGCTTGCCGTCCGGGTCGGTCCTCGCGCTCAGCACGCCCGGGCCGGCGATCCCACTCGCGTCCGTGCCCACGATGAACACCGAGGCGTTCGCCTTCCAGTTGGACCCGGTGATGTTCACCACGGTGCCGACCGGGCCGGAGCTCGGCGCTGCACTGGCGAGGCGCGGGCCCGACTGCACGAATGCCTGGACCGTGATGGTCGACGACGCCTCCTTGGCACCCGAGGCGACCTTGACCAGGTACTGGCCGTCGGGGATCGCCGTGGTGAGGACCGCAGTCCCCGACAGCACGCCACCCGCCGAGATGCTCAGGTTGGTCGTGGTGAAGGGGTTGAGCACGCAGGCACCGCCGGCTGCCGGGCACACGGACGCGACAGGCGTACCGCTCGCTGGGAAGCCCGCACCCGAGAAGTTAAGGGTGTAGCCCGGGCGCACCGTGCCGGTGGGCGAGGTCATGGTGGGCTGCTCGGAGCCCGGCCCCTGGACGTTCACCGTGCCGATGCTGCCGCCGCCGGACACGACGTCACACGGCGTGTTGAAGTTGCTGCCGAACACCACCGTCTTGGTGACGGTACGCAGCGGCGTGAAGCTCACCAGCCCCGACGCGTTGTTCGGGACGATGAAGTCGCCCTCGTACGTGGGGATCAGGACGGGCTGCCCGCTGACCGTGTCGATGTTGACGGTGGGCCCGGTCACCGTCACCGTGCCGGTCGCACCCCCGCTCATCGCCAGCTCGATCGACGGGGTCGTCGGCACGTCGTTGAGGCTGACCGTGCTGTTCGCCGGACCGGTGCCCAGCGTCACCACCGCGTGCACCGTCGAACCCGGCGACGCGTTGGCGGGGGTCAGCGTGACATCCATGGACTGCGGGCCGGTGGCCTCGCCCTGGCCGGCCGGCAGCACACAGTGCACGGTCGGGTTGACCACGCCGGCCTGGGCCGCCGGAGCCAGGACGGTCAATCCCGCCCCACCCATCAGCAGTGCCGTGCCGGCGAATGCGGCACCGGCACGCCTCTTCAACAAGCTTGCAGTTCGGGACACGTCGCTCCTCGGTCGCGATGGACAAACACGATGTGGAACAGTCGGAGTCACCGGCGGCATGGCCCCCCAGGAGTGCAACTCCCCTGCCATACACGCCTTTTGCGATAGGTCAAGACATGAAAGGCCCCCAGCGCATCGCATCCGATCCTGCTGGACTCGTACGGTGCGCCGGGGGCCCGGCCGCGCATCCCCCGAAGGGGTTGGTGGGACGTCAGATCAGGGTCAGAGTGAGCGTCCCGGTGTAGGTGCCAGCCGCAGCGAACTGCGGTGTGGTCAGGGCGAGTTCGGCGTCAGCAGTGAACTTGCCGCCGGTCGCCTTGGCCGGGTCGGCCGACTGGCTGCACAGCGTCGCCGCGGTGCTGCCGAGCGGCCCCGTGGAACCAGAAGTGACCGTCGACAGGCTGCCCGGCAGAGCCGCACACGACGGCGTCCAACTGACGTTGCCCGCCGGGATCTTGTCCGTGCCGTTCGCCGCGACCAGGTCGGTCATGGCGCCCGTCAGCGTCCAGCCGTTGTTGCCGCCACGGGCGTCGACCACGGTGACCTGGTTCAGCGGCGCGGTGAGCCGCTGGGCCTCACCGTTGAGGGTCGCGGAACCGAAGTTGATCCCCGTTCCCGCCTGGCTCATCGACAGATCGCCCGGGGTGAACGTGACCGTGGGGCTCTGGGTCTGCGGTGCCGGCCCGGTAACCACCGTGAACGGCGTGAAGACCGTCGGGCTGGAACCGGAAATGCCTTCCCGGACACGGAACTTCGTGACGCTCGCGGTCGCAACCGTGGGTGTCGCGGTGAACGTGCCGTCCGCCTTGACCACCGCGGTCACGACACCCGGGCCGGCGATACCCGAGTCGTCGGTGCCGACCACGTACACGGTCTTGCCCGCAGTCCAGCCGGTACCGGTGACCGTGACCTGCATGCCCACCGGTCCACTCGCCGGCTCGACCTTCGCCTTGCGCTCGGCGGCGGCCTGAACCGTCAGCGATGCGGTGGCCGACTTGGTGCCGTCGCTCACCTTCACCTGGTAACTGCCGGGCGTCACCGACGCCGCGAGCGTCGCCGTACCCGACAACGCGCCGGATGCGTTGATCGCCAGCGTGTTCGCCGAGAACCGCTCCGCCAGGCAGTTGCTCCCGTTGGAGTCACAGAGCGACACCGACGGCGTCGCGTTCGGAGCGAACCCGGTACCCGACAACGTCGCCGCCGTACCCACGGTCACGGGGGCCGCCGGACCGGTGAGAACCGGGTCCGCCGGCTCCCCACCGGCGATGGTGACCTCGGCCAAAGTCGCGTCCGAGCCCGCGCCGGCGGTGCACACCGTCGGGAAGGGCGGGTCCACACCGGGTGCGAAGCGTGCGTCGGTCACCATCTCGACGGGGGTGAACTCGATCTTCCCTCCGGGCGTGGCGCCCGCCGGAACAGTGAACGTTCCGGTGTACGGCTCGAGCGGCGGCGCCTGACCCGCCACGACGTCGATGCGAACCTCAGGGCCCGTGATCGTGACACTGCCGGTCGCCGCGCCGCGCATGTTCAGCTTGATGCGCGGGGTGGCGTAGATCGTCATGGCCAGAGGGCTGACCGCGGGACTCGTCCCCAGGGTCACCTTCCCGCTGATCGTTCCGCCGGGCTCAACCGTGGACTTGTCCAACTCCAAGGTGATGCTCTGCGGACCGGTGAACGTGCCCTGCCCCGCCGGCAGCACACATGTCACCGTCGGGGTAATCGTCCCGGCCCCGGCGGACGGCGCCGTCAGCACCACGGCACCGGCCACCGCCAGTGCACCCGTGGCCATCGCGGCCACGGTCCGCCGCGGGACCAATCTTCGCAGCTGCAAGTTGTGCTCCTTCGTGAACGGACCCCCAGGCGCCGGAGACGCACCGGAGATCTCGGCCGCAGCCACCCCTCACCGGGAGTGATCTCCGACCGACGTGCACCGGAGAGTGGGGCGGCGTGCGGAGGTCCAATGGTCCACCGGGAATGTGTCTGTAAAGGGCCGCAAAATCAATACCGAGGCGGCACCAATTCGCTCGACACGTGTCACCAATGCGGGGCGCGTTCGGGGCGACGCCAACTGGATCATCGGCGGGCCCGGAATGTCGATCCATGAAGAAATCGGGTATTGACGGAACTCTCGCCAAGGGGTGAAATGAGCAACGTGACCCATGCCGTCACCTTCCTGGTTGGCACCCGGGTCCCACCGCAACACGGAGCAGCGTCGGAAGACCTGCTCCGCGCACCGCGTACCGCCCACCGCATCAGTCCTGCGCGGGTCTCACGTGAAGCTTGCGGGCCCCGCGTTCCGGACTACCGACGTAGGGAAAGGAACGCACCACACATGTCCAAGATCAAGAGCGCGGCAACTGCCGCCGCCTGCGCCGTCGGCCTCACCGTAGGCGCCTTCGCGATGGCCGGACCTGCCGCTGCCGCCGGCACCGGCGACGCCATCTACGACTGCTACCTCGCGCCGAACGGCCCGCCCGGAACCCCGGACTACAACGACGTCGACGTCTCCTTCGAGCGCGACGGCTCGGGCAACCTGACGCTGTTCACCAGCTTCACCTCGCCCATCCCGGGCGTTGCGATTACCGCCACCACGTACTACACCAGCCAGATCGAGACCGGCATCAACGGCACCGCCGGGGCCGGCCCGGTCGTTCTGTCGAAGTCCGGCTCCACTGCGGCGTACCCCAGCGCTCCCACCCGGATCAAGCTCGTCATCACGCCTCCCGGCGCGGAAGTGAACTGCTACCTGGTGTCCGCGACGGGCTTCCCGCTCTGACCGGTTGAGTGACGCCCGGCCTGCCGCGGGAGTGCGTCGGGGCCTGGCCTCGGGCGCTCGCGAAGCGTCCTGTCCGTAGTAGAAGTACGGGCAGAACGGCGAGCGCCCTCGGCCCAGGCACACCCACGAAGCACCGCCTGAGAGAGACGGGCGGAGCGTGCGGGGGTCCGAACGTACAACACCCCCTGTAGGCCGTACAACCACACAGCGCCACCCGAGCCCCCGTCCCGTGGACGGGGGCTCGATGCGTTCCCCGGCGACGGGCCCCAGGGCGCATCGTGGGCGGCGGACAGGGGTACGCGGGAGCGCCGGTGTTCGCGTGGCCGTGCGCACCGCCCCACAGCCGGGCCACGGCACCGACGGTCCTCACGTGATGCGCGGGTCGGCGGCACGAGGGTAGCCGGCGGATATTCGGGGGCGGGGGCTCGGTGCGAATATCTCAGACCCGCGACCCGGATAGGTGAATCCCCCGGACGGAAAGGTCGCATAATTCTCGTCGGCAATTCACGGGAATCACATGTCCAGGATTTTCCACTCCGCCTCGAACGACACCGGGCAGGGCGGCCTACGGCCGCCCGCCTCGCCGCCGGCCACACGCGGATCCATAGCGGAATGGATCCCCGACTGCGGAATCCCAAATTTCCCGCCCGTCGTCCGCCACATATGATTACGGAGAGTTACGTACGCCAGGAGAGTTCTCTCTGCCGAGGGGCCGGGCGAGAACAGATGCGCGATGCCTGCGGGAGATCCACTCGCGCCGAGGCACCGGCCACGCGCACACGATGGCGCGGCCCGCGGCGGTGCTCCGTGCCCGGTGCGTCCCGCCGTCGCTGATCTTGCCCGCGGGGAAACCGAGTTGGCGATGCAGCAACCGCCCTGCAAGGCCGAGGGCGCCCCCGCCGGCCGACCGTCCCGCAGAACCCGGGGAGCCGCCGCCCCCCCGGCGGAGAAGGTCCTGAGGTGTCGTCGATGACTGTATCCCTGGTGAATGGCGAGGTTCCTGGGGAGTGGCAGGCGCGCGAGTGCCCTCAGCGCGCCTTACGCGCGCCCTTCGATCGCTCCTCCATGCGCCCCGTAAGGGGCCGCCGCCGCAGGCACCTTGAAGGGCACGCCCGCCACGGGCGATCCGCCCACGGCGTGTCTCGAGCCCCCATGACACCGCCACGCGCTGCCGTCCGGGCGGCACGCGCCGAGACGCTCGCCATTCGACCCGTCGGAGCCCGACCGGGGTCGCGGTACCGGCGTCGGCCGACCGGCGACGCCGGCTCGTCCGGCGAGGCGGGACCCGCAGGGGGCCCCCGCGGCGGAATCCGACCGCGAATCCATGTGAGGATCAAGAAATGTCCGGGACACTTTGCGACGCGCTCCGCGGCCGTCGCGATCAAACGACTGATCCATTCTTGAGGAAATAACCCTTCCGAAGTTGAACGGAATATTCCGTTCCGTGCGCCGGAGATGCCGATTCCGCTTTTACCGTAGACACCGCCTCGAATTTCTCGGCGTAATCGACGGGCCGGCCCGGTTTCCTCGGCACGATTACGCGCGCCGCATGACTTGGCCGGGTTATCCGGCGCCCCTTCAAATTCGCCCGCGGGCCGGGCCCGCAGGCGAACGACAGGTGCGCGGACGCGGGGCCGCCACCGTCCGGGCTCGCGGCGGCAGGCGCGCCCGAGGGCAGTCGACGTCGGCCACGTCAGGAGACCGACGACCAGGACGCGACAGATGCCGAACCCCGAGCCGGCTCGGGGTTCGGCATCTGCGACATACAGTCACCCGGCCTGCCA
>NZ_JBEZFP010000226.1:0-8514 GCF_040649515.1 Streptodolium elevatio | reverse complement strand
ATGGCCTCTTCCTGGTCGTGCGTCACGTGCACGAAGGTGATGCCGACCTCGGTCTGGATGCGCTTGAGCTCCAGTTGCATCTGGCGGCGCAGCTTCAGGTCCAGCGCGCCCAGCGGCTCGTCGAGCAGCAACACCTGCGGGTGGTTGATCAGCGCGCGTGCCACCGCCACCCGCTGCTGCTGGCCACCGGACAACTGCGCCGGCTTGCGCCTGCCCAGTTCGCCGAGTTGCACCAGTTCGAGCATGTCCTTGACCGGTCCGGCGATGTCCTTGCGGCCCTTGCGACGCAGCCCGAACGCGACGTTCTCGGCGACCGTGAGGTGCGGGAACAGCGCGTAGCTCTGGAACACCGTGTTGACCGGCCGCTTGTGCGGGGGAAGCCGGGTGACGTCCTGGCCGCCGATGACCACCCGGCCCGAGGTGGGCTGTTCGAGGCCCGCGACCATCCGCAGCGTCGTCGTCTTGCCGCACCCGGACGCGCCGAGCAGGGCGAAGAACGACCCCTCCGGGACGGTCAGGTCGATGGGCCGTACGGCGGTGAACCCGCCGAACCGCTTGCTCAGGCCGGTCAGTTCGACCCGGCCGGCGTCGCGCCCCTGATCCTTCATGCTGATCCTTACCTGGTTGCCGGGGGCATGCCGAGGGGCGAAGCCCCCGGCGCGACCCCTCCGTGCGGTCGCGTCCGCGGGGTCTCGTCCGCGGAGTCCGGTGACTCCGCCCTCGGTCGGGCGGTGGGCGGCTGCGTCAGACGCCGATGACCTTGGCGAAGGCCTCTTCGTACCGCGTCTCCTCGTCCTCGGTGAGGGCCCGGAACGTGTGCGCCTTGGCGGCCATCGCCTCGGACGGGAGCACCAGCTCGTTCTTGCCGATCTCCGGGTCGAGCTTCAGCAGTTCGTCGCGGACGCCGACGACCGGCGAGATGTAGTTGATGGACGCGGTCAGCTTCGCGGCGACGTCGACGCGGTAGTAGTAGTCGATCAGCTTCTCGGCGTTGGCCTTGTGCGCGGCCTTCGTCGGGATCAGCAACTCGTCGGTGCCGATGGGGTATCCGTGCTCGGGCACGGCGAACCGCACGGACGGGGTGTCCGCCTGGAGCTGGATCAGGTCGCCGGACCACGCGAGGCATGCGGCGATGTCCCCGGCCTGCAGCTCCTGCGCGTAGTCGTTGCCGGTGAAGCGCCGGATCTGGCCGCTGTCCACCGCCTTCTGGATCTTGTCGATGGCCGCCTTGTAGTCGTCGTCGGTGAACGACTCGGTCTGCTTGCCCATGCCCAGGAGCACCATGCCCACCGTGTCGCGCATCTCCGTCAGCAGGGCGACCTTGCCCTTCAGCTGCGGGTTGGTGAGGAGGTCGTCGACGGTGGCGGGGACGAAGCCGCGGGTCGCCTGCTCGTTGTACGCGATCAGGGTGGACAGCTGCGTCCACGGGTACGCGAACTCGCGGTTCGGGTCCCATGAGTTGCCCTTGTAGCGCGGGTCGAGGTTCTTGACCGCGGTGGGCATGTTGGCCGGGTCCATCTTCTGCACGTACCCGCGGCGCACCAGCGTGGAGGCCAGCCAGTCGGTCAGCACGATCAGGTCGCGCTTGGTGTCCGAGCCCTTCGCGAGCTGCGGCTCGATCTTCGCGTAGAACTCGTTGTTGTCGTTGATGTCCTCGGTGTACTTGACCTTGAGGCCGGTCTCCGCGGTGAACGCGTCGAGCGTGGGGTGCTTGTTCTCGTCCTGCTCGTCGACGTCGATGTAGAGCGGCCAGTTCGAGAAGACGATGTCGGAACCGCCGCCGCTCCCGCTGTCGTCCCCACAGGCGGTGAGCAGGCCACCGGCAGCAACGGCCAGGCCTGCCGCGGCACTTCCGCGCAGCATCGTGCGCCGCGATATCGCGGCGCGGACCGCGGCGCCGCGGCCGGAGACGATGTTGCGGACGGCCGCCGCGCGTACCGGGGCGGACATCCGGTCGAGTGCGTCGTCGAACTCGGGGCCGAGGTCGGAAGGGGAACCGGATCTGATGTCCCGGGAGTTCATGCGGCGGACCTCCTGGAGGGTGTGGTCGCCCAGCAGCGCGGGGAGAGATGCGTGACGTGCCGGGTGCGTGCGGTGCGTGGGACCGAGGGGATGGACCGGGCGGTGCGTCTGAGCGGGCCGAGAGGGTCGGTTGCGGACCCTGTTCCGCTTGGGCATGAACGATTCCGGTGTGCGATCCACTCGGGCAATGGACACAGTGTCAATTCCGGCCACGGAAATTGACGCCCTGTCAGTTTCTCTGGCGTGTCGCGTTCCAGATGTTGCGACACTTCCGGTATATCCACCGGCGGCCCGACGGTACGGGCGGACGCGT
The DNA here is from genome assembly GCF_040649515.1 of Streptodolium elevatio. Taxonomy (GTDB): domain Bacteria; phylum Actinomycetota; class Actinomycetes; order Streptomycetales; family Streptomycetaceae; genus Yinghuangia; species Yinghuangia elevatio. The sequence goes on along the minus strand of NZ_JBEZFP010000226.1, from coordinate 6,179 downwards.
GGTTGGTGCGTCGACCCCGGTCAGCCTGCCAGTTCTGCGAGCACCCCGTCGTTGAACGGCGGCCAGGCCTCGATCGCCCAGGTGCCGAAATCGCGGTCGGCGAGGCACACGGTGGCGGCGCCGGCCTGCGGGTCGACCAACAGGAACGTGCCACGCTGCCCGAAGTGGCCGAAAGTCGCCGGTGAATTGCGGGCACCGGTCCAGTGCGGGGACTTGTGGCCGCGGATCTCGAAGCCGAGGCCCCAGTCGTTGGGTCGCTGGAGGCCGTACCCGGGGACCACGCCGTCCAGGCCAGGGAACGCCACCGACGTCGCCGCGGCGACGGTCTCGGGCGCGAGCAGCTTGGGGGCCATCAGCTCGGCGGCGAACCTGGCCAGGTCGTCCACCGTCGACACGCCGCCGGACGCGGGGGAGCCCTCCAAGCTGCTGTCGGTCATGCCCAGCGGCCGGAACACCGCCTCGTTCAGGTACACCGGGAACGGGATGCCGCAGGCCTCCTGGACATGCCGGACCAGCACCTCGAAGCCCGCGTTGGAGTAGATGCGGCGGTCGCCCGGCCGGGCCATGACGCGCTCGTGGTCGAACGCGTACCCGGCCGTGTGCGCGAGCAGGTGCCGCACGGTGGCGCCCTCGGGCCCGGCGGGCTCGTCGAGTTCGACGCCGCCCTCCTCGATCGCGACCAGCACCGCGTAGGCGGTCAGCGGCTTGGTCACCGAGGCCAGCTGGAACCGCATGCCGGTCGGGCCGTGCGTGCCGAGGACGGCACCGTCGGCGCCGACCACGGCGGCCGCGGCGTTCGGCACCGGCCAGGACTCGATGACGCGCAGGCTCTCCACACGACGAGCCTACGGGGGAAGGCCGGCGGGGGAGCCGTCAGGGCGCACTCCGCCGCGTCGGCACTGCGGCACTGCGGCACTGCGTCACTGCGTCATCAGGGCGACATTCCCGGGGTGAACATGACGCCGCCGGATTCGATCATGCACAGCACGAACGGCTGGGGGCCGGGGTACGCGTACGTCGCCACCGCGACGGACGGGCAGCCCTCGGCGGAGGTGGCGCCGTCGAGGCGTACCAGGAGCGTGTAATCCGCCTCCGGGTCCGCGCAGTCGACCGGCGACACGCGCGGTGCGGACTCGGTCCCGAAGTTGCGCAGGCAGTCCCCGACGACCGCTTCGGATATGCCGCGGGTGTCGCCGCCGTCGGCGTCGGAGGAGCTGAGCACGACGGTCAGCAGCATTGCCACAAGCAGCAGCGGGACCACGACGAGGGTCGCCGCCCAGGGGCGCCGGTGCAGCGGGCGTCCGGCCGAAAGCGGCGGGCGAGGGGCGCCGGGGCGCGGTGCGTCCAGCTTCAGGGCCCGGTCGCGGACACGCAGGTTGGTGACCAGCACGAGCGGCCCCACCACCAGCGACCACGCGCTCCACCAGCCCTTCTTGAGGGTCTGCTCCTGCGCGTCGCGGAATGCGGCCAGTCCGCAGTCGCGGCAGCGTACGGACTTCTCCTTGTGCGTCGACATCAGGAGGACGAGGCCGACGTGCGAGCGCAGCGTCGCCTCGACCGCGGGGTACGCGCCGCAGATGGCGCAGACCGGCCCGCCGCTGAGTGCGGCGTAGTACGCGGGCAGCGCGTCCGGTGCTTCGGCCGCGGGCGTTTCGGCGGCGGGGGCTTCGGCCGCGAGGGCGCCGGCGGCCGGGGTCCGCGGCGAGAAGGGATTGCGTCCGTGGGGAGGTTGCGTCACAGGGGGACCTCGTCGGGCGTGGGCGGGGAAAGGCCCGAAAGTAGCGTCCCGAACGGCCATTTGACAGTTTCCGGCGGTCGCCGCGACGGCTTCCGGCCGCTATGCCCGCAAGATCCGTTCCGGCCGCCGGGCCGGGCCCCGGCCTCGGTCAGTCGCCGAGGAGAGGGAGCGCGGTGCGCATCAGGGTGTCGATCTCGGCCGCGCACGCGAGGTAGTCCTCGACCTCGCCGCCGCCGGGGTCCTCGACGTCCTCCCAGGCCGGGTCGATCTCGGCCCCGGCGAGGCCGAGGCCGGCGACGCGCCCGGCCAGCGGCCCAGGGCCCTTCGGCAACGTGGCGACGAGCCGGTGCAGCGTTGTCGTGCGCGCGGCCGCCTCGGGGTGGTTGCGGCGTATGTACGCGACGTGCTCGCAGGCCAGCGCCACCACCACGTCGGCGGCCGCGAGGTGGTCGGCGGTCAGCTGCGTACCGCGGTGCGCGTCGGCCTGGAGGCCCAGGGACTCCAGGGCCCGGCGGGTGCGCCAACTGATCGGCTGCCCCTCGATCACGAACGTCCCGGCGGTGCGCACCCGCCACGCGGGGCGCTCCCGTTCCGCCAGCACCCCGGCCAGGACCGAGCGGGTGGCGTTTCCGGTGCAGATGAAGAGGAGCGAGGGCACGTCCATGGCGGAAGGCTAGTCGGGCGGCCCCGGGTCGCGTTCAGGTGCGGCTCACGTCCAGGTCTTGCCCTGGAGGAGGCAGTCGTTGCTGCCGTCGCAGTAGGGCTGGTTTCCGGTGTGACCGCAGCGGCACAGGGCCGCGCGGGTTTCGTGCGTGTGCTTGCCATCGGCGGTGCGCAGCACCAGGTGGCCGCGCAGCACGAAGGGGCCGCCGGCCACCGCCGTGACGGTGGTCGGGTGCACCGGTGTCTCCGGGGCGTTGCCCTTGGGGGTGTAGTGCAGCGCGCCGCTGGGGCAGCGCGAGATGACCTCGCCGATCTCCTCGGGCGAGGCCGCGGACGCGTCGACCCAGGGTTTGCGGCCGGTGTCGAACACGGCGGGCAGCCCGCGCACACACTCGCCCGAGTGCAGGCAGCGGTGCGCGTCGAAGGTCACCGTGACGTCTTCGGTCTCGTAGACCTTGGCTTTCGATTCGGTCATGGTCGTCTCCGTCCTCGCCCTCCGCGGACCGGAGCCGGTGAGGTCGGCCGTCAGCCGGCCGCCTCGCCGCGCGGGTCCTCGACGAGGAGGTCCTGGTACTCCGGGTGGCGCTCGATCCAGCCCTTCATGAAGGGGCAGAGCGGGAGGACACCGCGCCCCGAGGCGCGGACGTCGTCCAGCGCGCCCTTCAGGAGCTTGCCGCCGAGCCCCATGCCCTCGAACTTGTCGGATACCTCCGTGTGGGTGAACACGGTCACCTCTTCGGTGGCCATGTACTCGGAGTACCCGGCGGTCTGGCCGTCTACCCGGACCTCGTATCGGTCGTTCTCGGGCAAGTGAACGACGGTGACGTCCATCAGGGGCCTCTTTTTCGATCGGTTCGGCAGGGATGCGGGCGCACCCGAAAACTACTCGGACCATTCGACCGTACGACCACCACCCGCGCGACCCGGCGCTTGACCTGTGCGGGCACTCCGGTCAACATGCCTGTATCTGACGGGGCGTCATATTTGGAGGAGATGGGCGTGCTGGATCCCGAACCCCTGGCCGGACGCGTTGCTGTGATCACCGGAGGCGGGGCCGGGATCGGCGGCGGAGCCTCGCGCCTGCTGGCCCGGGCGGGCGCGCTCGTCGTCCTCAACGACATCGACGCCGGGTACGCCGAAGCCGCCGCCAAGGACATCGCCGACGCGGGCGGCCGGGCGGTCACCGTGGTCGGCGACATCCGTGAGCCGGCAACCGTCGCGCGCCTGCGCGAGGCCGCCCTCGCGGCCACCCCCGAAGGGCGCGTCGACGTCCTGGTCAACAACGTCGGCGACTACCGCCCGTCGTCGGTGTTCCTGCGCAGCACCGAAGAGGATTGGGCCGCGTCGCACGCGATCAATTTCGAGCACGTCCTGCGCGTCACCCAGGCGCTGCTTCCGCCGATGATCGAGAGCGGCGGGGGCAGCATCGTCAACGTGTCGACGGTCGAGGCGCTGCGCGGCATCCCGGGGTGCCCGGTCTACTCGGCGTACAACGCGGCGGTCATCGCGTTCACCAAGAGCCTCGCGGTCGACGTCGGCCGCAAGGGCGTCCGCGTCAACTGCATCGCTCCCGACATGGCGCAGACGCTGCAGACCCCGCGCGAGCAGATGCTGCGCGGCCGGGACGAGAAGCTGATCCAGTCGTGGATCCCGGTCGGCCGCTTCGGCGAGCCGGACGAGTACGCCCAGGTGGTGCTGTTCCTCGCGTCCGACGCGTCGTCGTACGTCACCGGCCATGTGCTCCCGGTCGACGGCGGCACCACGGCGGCGAGCGGCTGGTACGGCAGGGCGGACGGCCGGGGCTGGACCAACCTGCCCGACCAGGCGTAGGGCGGATCCGGGCGGCTCCTCCGCCTGCGCCGCCGACCTGCCGTTGTGGTCCGGCCCCGCTCGGGGCTGGGCCCGGTCCCGGTCCCGCCCCTGCCCCGTTCTGCCCCGTCCTGCCCTGGCCCCGCAATTCCGGGAACCGCCATGCGACTTCGAACGTCAGGGCGGGTATCAGGCCACGGAGTGCACTACCGGGACCGACAGGGGGCAGGCGGAAATGGCAGTACGCGCGGGCCGTGCAGGGGCGCGGCGTTCACCGGGATGGCTGGCGGCGCTGCTGGTCGGCGCGGAGGCGCTCGCGGTCGGTGCGTGGGCGCTGATCGAGGCGGCGGGCGTCGACCAGGAGCCCTACCTGCTGGGCGTCTACGGCGGCGGGGCCGGCATCGCGGTCATCGTGCTGTGGTGGTTGTTCGCGCGCGACACCCGGCCCGTCGAGGTCGTCCGCCGCCGCGAGAACCAGGACCGCGAGGCCCGGGCCGCGCTGTTGCGGCTGGACCGCATGGACCCTGTACGCCTGGGCGAGCACATCGCCGAACTGTGCCGCCGCGACGGCCTGTCCGAGGTCGAGGCCGTGCGCGTGCACGACGACGCGCACTCGGTCGACGTCACCGGCATTCTGGCCGACGGAACGGGCGTCGTCGTGCGGTGCCGCGCGGTGGCCGGCGCGGCGACGGTGTCCGGATCGGTCGTGGAGCGGCTGGCGGAGGCGGAGCAGCACGAAGGACGTACGCGCGTCCTCGCCACCACCGCGGGCGGCTTCTCGCGCAAGGCCCACGACCTCGCCGCCGAGGAGGCCGCCCCGCAACTGCTCGACCGCCGCGCGCTGGCCCGATGGGATCTGGAAGCCGAGATCCCCGCGGCGTTGCGTGCGTCCGCGGCGGCCGACTCCGAGGCGCCGGAAGCGGCGGGCACCCGCGCGCGGCGACTGCCGCGGGCGCGGCGGTCAGCCGCAGCAGCCCCCGCCGCAGCACGCCCCGCCGCCACCGGACGGACGCGGCGCGGGAGCGGGGCCTGAGCCGAGGCTGCCGGAGATCCCGACCGCGGACAGGAGCTTGACCGTGTCGTCGTGCCCGGCGGGGCAGGTCGCGGGTGCGCTCGACATCGACATCGGGCGGTTCACGGTGAAGGTGTCGCCGCACGCGCGGCAGCGGAAGTCGTAGTTGGGCATGGCCCGAAGCGTACCCAGCCCTTGGCCCGGACGGGACCCGCGTCGGGCCGTCGCGGCGCAGGCGGGCCGCCGAGGCCAACTGGTACGGCACGCTGGTGGCCATCACGCCCGTGATGTTCACCCGGATGGGTGGTGTGACGGCGTGACTACTACTAGCTTCGTCGGTACGTCAGCGTCCCCGGGACCCGCACTCCGCTCCCGACAGCCATCCGCAACTCCGTTCGTGGCGAGCACCGTCGCCGTGCCGAGGAGGACACGTGGTGTACCAGCGGCCAGGACAGCCCGACAGCATCCTCAACTTCCAGCAGAGGTACGACAATTTCATCGGTGGCAAGCAGGTGCCGCCGGTACGCGGGGAGTACTTCCCCAACATCTCGCCGGTCACCGGGCAGCAGTACTGCGAGGTCGCCCGCTCGACCGCCGAGGACATCGAACTCGCCCTCGACGCCGCGCATGCCGCCGCCGAGACGTGGGGTCGCACCAGCACCACCGAGCGGTCGCGCATGCTGCTGCGGATCGCGGACCGCATGGAAGAGAACCTGGAGCGGCTCGCGGTCACCGAGACGTGGGACAACGGCAAACCGGTTCGCGAGGCGCTGGCCGCCGATCTCCCGCTCGCCGTCGACCACTTCCGCTACTTCGCGGGCGTCATCCGGGCGCAGGAGGGCTCGATCGCCCAGATCGACGCTGTCTCTGTCGACCACGCAGCCGACGAACACCGACTGATCCCGGCGCGGTTGCTACGCCGTCCCGTCGGCGCGTGACACCGACACCTGGCCTTCC
>NZ_JBEZFP010000225.1:0-8771 GCF_040649515.1 Streptodolium elevatio | reverse complement strand
GCCGCCACCACCGCAGCCCGCGCATCCTCCCGCGTCGCAGACGCGAACGTCCCCAACACCGCCGCATGCCGATGCGGCTGCACCACATCCACCCGGTCACCGCCACCCAGTGACTGCACCCCACCAACCGTCTGCGTCAACTCCACCCGCTCAGCCGCCTGACGCCTCAACTCCCCCTCCAAACGCACCCGCTCCGGGCTACCAGGGGCATACGAACGAACCGGCTCATTGACCGGAGAAGGAACCTGAGTGACTGCATCCATGCAAAACGGGGTGCCCCGTTTCAGATGGTTTGACGCATTACTGCGCCGCGAGCGCGACGGCTTCTTCGAGCGTGTCCACGACGGGTACGCCGGCCGGCTCCAGGCTGGCCCGGGCATGCGAGCCGCCGGTGTAGAGCACGGCCGAGGCGCCGACCTCGCGCGCGGCGTGGGCGTCGTCCGCGGCGTCGCCGATCACCACCACGGTCGTGGGGTCGATCGCGAGCGCTTCCAGGTGCCGGGCGAGGTGCTCGGCCTTTCCGCCGCCGGGTGGGCCGATGCGGCCGTCGACCCGCAGGAAGTGCCCGTCGATGCCGAACCTGCTGACGAACGGCATGAGGTCCTCGTGCGCGGTCAGCGACAGCAGCGACTGGGTGCGCCCGGCGTTGCGCCAGCCGTCGAGGAGCACGTCCACGCCGGGAGTGAGCGTGCAGGAGGTGACGTGCAGGGCGTACGACTTCTGAAACGTCGCGTCCAGCAGCGCCCACTCGTCGGGCGCGGGGATGCGGCCGGTGAGCTTCTCGTAGAACTTCGGGACCGGGACGCAGTAGAGGTCGCGGTAGCGCTCCAGCGTGATCGGCGGGAGGCCGTACGCGGCGAAGGAGTCGTTGGTCGCAGCGATGACCGCGTCGATGTCGTGGAACAGCGTGCTGTTCCAGTCCCACACAATGTGGCGCGTCGGCAACGTACTCATCGGGGCATTGTGCACCGTTCGTCCGACGGAAGCAGCGCCGGCTCAGCCGATGAGATCACCCAGCTCCTGCGTCGCGTACCACATCAGCTCGTGCTCCTCGGCGGCCTCGACCAGCGCCTCGGCCGCCGCGTCGCCGTCCTGCGCGGCCGCGGCGGCGGCGCTCGCGGCCCGCACGGCGGGTTCGGCGTCCTCGGCGTCCATGTGGATCGCGGCGACGCGCTTGAGGGGGATCGTGCCGTCCACGAGCACCGCGCCCGGGCCGAGGCCGGGGGCGGCGGAGACGATCGTGTCCGGCACCTCGGCGGCCAGCACCACACGCCTCGGACGACCGTCGCCCTCCTGGGCGAGGAGCGCGAGCGACATGCGCCCGGCGAGGACGGTGGCGGCGTACTCCAGTTCCTCGGCGTCCTCGGTGCCGCACCAGTCGCGCAGCTCGGCGGTCACCGCGTAGGCGCTGACGGGGGCGGGCGCCACGGCGGCGTCCCGCCGCACCGCGGCAAGGGCGGTCGGCGTCGAGGGGACGTACACGCGCATCGGGGCTCCAGGGCGTGGCGATTGACGGGGACGGCGCCCGTACGTATGAATCCGCACGGTCCGCAGCACTGCATCGTACGAGTCCGCTCGGCACCGGGTGATCCGGTTCCCTCCCCCTCTTGCACCGAATCACCCGGTTTCATCCCGGCGCACGCCCGCGCCCGGCCCCGGCCACGCATGAGCGCCCTGCGGCAACCGCCTGTTTGACGGGTGGCCCGCGCGCCGGATAGCAAATGGCCGGAAAGCGGCGCTGCGGGGGACAGCGCTCAGGCCCGCACCGGCCAACCGCCGTCCTCCCCCAATGCACCACGGCACACGCTTCACGGGGAGGACCGCATGGTCCAGTACAGCAACACCGTCCAGGGCTCCGGGCACGAGACCGCCGCACCGGCCCGACACCGGGTCCCGCCGACGATTCCGGGGGCCATGCCGCACGCGGAGGCGGTTCCGGACGCGCTTCCGGGGATCGTGGCGGCGGCCACCGCGGAGGTGTTCCCGGCGCGGTCGGCCGCCCGAGCCGACCGGCCGCCGCTCACCGACCCGGCCGAAGGGCCGAGACTCGAACTGGTACGTGCGCCCGCCGGCGGCCCGCCCGACCCCCTGGCCCCCGGCGAACCGCTGCCCCGGCTGCGGATTCTGCGGGCACCGCTCTGCGAGCCGGAGTACGACCCGCCGGGTGCCGTCGTGATCCCCTTCCCGGTCCGGCCGCCGGTCGCCGCACGGCCGCAACTGCGCCTCGTCGGCGCCGACGAGGGCCCGCTGCCCACCGAGCCGGATCCCGAGCAAGCCCGGTACCAGGTACGGCGCTTCGCGATCTTCCTGACCGAGACACTGGCCGGACGCCGCCCGCTCCGGCAGTTGAGCGCGCACACCACACCACGGGTCCGGACGGTGGTGGAGGAGTTGCAGCGGCACCTGGACACGCGCCGGACGGGCGCGCTCAGCCTCGTGGCCTCCAACGCGACGGCCCCGGCGGAGGACACCGCCGAGGGCTTCCTGCGGCTGCGGCTCGGCCCCGAACGCTTCCAGGCCGTCGCCGTACGCCTGGACCGCCGCCCCCACCCGACGCGCCCCGACCACCCTCCGACCTGGATCTGCACCGCCCTCCACTACCGGTGACCGCCCACGGCACGGCTCCGCGCCACCAGTCGCACGGCAGAGCCGCAGGGCCGGGCCCAAACGCCCGTCTGGGGGCCTCGCGGCCGGCCCTGGCTCCGTCGACTCTCGCGATGGGTCAGGCCGCCGTTGTGGCGCCGCCGGGGGCATGCCAGGGGCACGTCCGGGGGCATGCTCCGGGCCGTGCGGGCGCCCCGCGCCCGCACCCGGCCGGAAATGCCGCGGGGGCTGTCGTACCGGATCCGGTACGACAGCCCCCGCGGTTTCGGCTCAGCGCTTCTTCTTGCGGGACGCCCGCTGCGCGCGGCGGCGCTCCGCGCGGGTGCCGCCCTGCTCCGGGATGGCGTCCTCGCCGAGGTCCTCCTCGGTGGTGATCACGCCGCCCTCGCCGTCGACCGTCGGCGCGCTGTAGGACAGGTGCGTCGGCCGCTGCGGGGTCTCCAGGCCCTTGGCCTGGATCTGCGGCAGCGCCTGCGCCTTGTCCGTGGAGATGGTCGGCGCCTCGGGGACCTGCTCGATCTGCACCTCGACGTTGAAGAGGTAGCCGACGGACTCCTCCTTGATGCCCTCCATCATGGCGTTGAACATGTCGAAGCCCTCGCGCTGGTACTCGACCAGCGGGTCGCGCTGCGCCATCGCCCGGAGGCCGATGCCCTCCTGGAGGTAGTCCATCTCGTACAGGTGCTCACGCCAGCGGCGGTCGAGCACCGACAGGACGACGCGGCGCTCCAGCTCCCGCATGACCTCCGCGCCGAGCTTCTCCTCGCGCTCCTCGTAGCTCGCCTGCGCGTCCGCCTGGAGCTGCTCGGTCAGGATGTCGACGTCGAGGCCGGAGCGGTCGCCCGCCTCCTCCTCGACCTCCTCGATCGTGATGCTGACCGGGTAGAGCTGCTTGAGGTTGGTCCACAGCTTCTCGAGGTCCCACTCCTCGGCGAAGCCCTCGGTGGCGCCCACGACGTACGCCGCGATGGTGTCGTCGATGAAGTGCCGCACCTGCTCGTGCAGGTCCGCCCCGTCGAGGACCTTGCGGCGCTCGCCGTAGATGACCTCGCGCTGCCGGTTGAGGACCTCGTCGTACTTGAGGACGTTCTTGCGGATCTCGAAGTTCTGCTGCTCGACCTGGCTCTGCGCCGACTTGATCGCGTTCGAGACCATCTTCGACTCGATCGGCACGTCCTCCGGAATGCCCGCGCGGTTCAGCACCGCCTCGACGATGTTGGCCTTGAACAGGCGCATCAGGTCGTCGCCGAGGGACAGGTAGAACCGGGACTCGCCGGGGTCGCCCTGACGGCCGGAACGACCGCGGAGCTGGTTGTCGATGCGGCGCGACTCGTGGCGCTCGGTGCCCAGCACGTACAGGCCGCCGAGGTCGGTGACCTCCTCGTGCTCGGCCTTGACCGCCTTCTTGGCCTTCTCCAGCGCGTCCGGCCACGCCTGCTCGTACTCTTCCGGCGTCTCGGCCGGGTTGAGCCCGCGCTGCGCTAGCTCGGCGGACGCGAGGTGGTCGGGGTTGCCGCCGAGCATGATGTCGGTGCCGCGGCCGGCCATGTTGGTGGCGACCGTGACCGCGCCCTTGCGGCCGGCCTGCGCGACGATCTGCGCCTCCCGCTCGTGGTGCTTTGCGTTCAGCACCTCGTGCGGGACGCCGCGCTTGCGCAGCTGGTTCGACAGGTACTCGGACTTCTCGACGCTGGTGGTGCCGACCAGGACCGGCTGGCCCTTCTCGTGCTTCTCGACGATGTCGTCGACGACCGCGGAGAACTTGGCCTCCTCGGTCTTGTACACCAGGTCGGCCTGGTCGAGGCGCTGCACGTTGCGGTGCGTCGGGATGGGCACGACGCCGAGCTTGTAGATCTGGTGGAACTCGGCCGCCTCGGTCATGGCCGTACCGGTCATGCCGCCGAGCTTGTCGTACAGGCGGAAGAAGTTCTGGAGGGTGATGGTGGCGAGCGTCTGGTTCTCGTCCTTGATCTCCACCCCTTCCTTCGCCTCGATCGCCTGGTGCATGCCCTCGTTGTAGCGGCGGCCCGCGAGGATGCGGCCGGTGTGCTCGTCGACGATCAGGACCTCGCCGTCGACGACGACGTACTCCTTGTCGCGCTTGTAGAGCTCCTTGGCCTTGATCGCGTTGTTGAGGTAGCCGACGAGGGGCGTGTTGACCGCCTCGTACAGGTTGTCGATGCCGAGGTAGTCCTCGACGCGGGCGACACCGGCCTCCAGGATGCCGACGGTGCGCTTCTTCTCGTCGACCTCGTAGTCGCCGACCGGGGTCTCGAGCGGGTCCTTGGTCGGCTCGGCGCGCTTGAGGCGCGTGACCAGCTTGGCGAAGTCGGCGTACCACTTGGTCGCCTGGTCGGCCGGGCCGGAGATGATCAGCGGGGTACGCGCCTCGTCGATGAGGATCGAGTCGACCTCGTCGACCACCGCGAAGAAGTGGCCGCGCTGGACCAGTTCCTCCTGGCTCCAGGCCATGTTGTCGCGCAGGTAGTCGAAGCCGAACTCGTTGTTCGTGCCGTACGTGATGTCGCAGTTGTACGCCTTGCGCCGCTCGTGCGGCGGCATGTTCGCCAGGATGCAGCCGACCGTCAGCCCCAGGAACCGGTGCACGCGGCCCATCCACTCCGAGTCGCGCTCGGCGAGGTAGTCGTTGACCGTGACGACGTGCACGCCCTTGCCGGCGATCGCGTTGAGGTACGCCGGGAGCGTCGACACCAGCGTCTTGCCCTCACCGGTACGCATCTCGGCGATGTTGCCCAGGTGCAGCGCGGCGCCGCCCATCAGCTGCACCTTGTAGTGGCGCTGGCCGAGCGTGCGGCGCGCGGCCTCGCGGACCGTCGCGAAGGCCTCGGGGAGGAGGTCGTCGAGGGTCTCGCCGTCCTCGTACCGCTCCTTGTACTCGTCGGTCAGCGCGCGCAGCTCGGCGTCCGAGAGGTTGGTGAAGTCCTCTTCGATCGACTCGACCTGATCCGCGATGCGGTTGAGCTTGCGCAGGATCTTGCCTTCGCCGGCGCGCAGGACCTTGTCGAAGATGGACACGCTGTGAGAGCTCCTTGCCGAGCGGCGCCCGTCCCGCTGACTGCGAAACGGCACGGCGGGGCCCGTCCCACCGATGGGGCCATGGTATGCGAGGACGCAAGCATCCGACACGCTCTCACCCGGGGGCACAATGTCCGGCATGGAACGTGTCGAGATCGCCGCCGGCAAGTACCAGCTGCGTCCGTGGAACCTGCGGGACGTCGAGCCTGCCCGGGTGGCCCTGAACGATCCGGACATCCAGCGCTGGCGCCTGCCGCGCCGACCGGACGACGACTCCGGATGGCGCGACCCGAACGAGTGGCTCAAGAAGCGTGTCGGCTTCTGGGACGAGGGACAGCACGCCTGCTTCATAGTCATGGACGCCGTGACCGGGGATCCTCTCGGTGACGTGAGCGTCCAGCACATCGACCTGACCCTGCATTCCGCCGAGATCGGCTACTGGTTGATGCCGCACGCGCGCGGGCGCGGGGTGGCCACGCACGCGGTCAACACGGCAACGCGCTGGGCGTTCGGTGCGCTCGGGATCCACCGCATGACGCTCGGCCACGCGGTCGGCAACCCGGCGTCGTGCGCGGTCGCGCAACGCACCGGATATGCACTCGAAGGCGTGATGCGCGACGCCTTCCCGCTGCCGGACGGGGGCTTCCACGACGAGCACCTGCACTCGCGGCTCGCCACCGATCCGCCCGTGCCGGTCGCGTGATCCACCACCCGTGATGCACCGCGTGATCCACCGCGCGTGATCCGCCGCCTGTGATCCACCGCCCGTGCCCGCAACCGAGGCGAATCCCCCCAACGATGCGAACACTTGTTCTAGGGTGCTGTCCATGAGTACGCCCGCCCGCTCCGCTGCCGACTCGACCGACGACTCCCCCGCGCCCGCCGTCACTCCGGCCGTCACGCTCAGCGCCGACGAGGCCCGCCGCATCGTGCTGCGCGCGCAGGGCTTCCTCGGCGTACTCGGCGCACCCGAGCGGCGGCTCGGCGTCGGCGGCGTGCTGCGCCGCCTGGGCGCGGTGCAGCTGGACACGATCTCGACGCTCGCCCGGTCGCACGAGCTGGTGCCGTACGCCCGCCTCGGCGCCGTCGGGCGGACCGCGGTCGAGGACGCGTACTGGGCCGGCGACACGGCCTTCGAGTACTGGTCGCACGCGGCGTGTGTACTGCCGCTGTCGTCGTGGCCCGACTTCGCGTTCCGGCGGCGGCACTTCCGCGGCCGTGGGCACCTGTGGGGGCATCACGTGTCGGACGAGGCGTACAAGTCGGTGCTGGACCGGCTGCGCGCCGAGGGGCCGATGACCGCCACCGAACTCGGCGGGGCCAAGAACAAGGGCGAGTGGTGGGACTGGAGCGACACCAAGATCGCCGTCGAGCGGGCGCTCGCGTTCGGCGACGTGGTGTGCGTGCGGCGGCAGAGCTGGAAGCGCGTGTACGACCTCGCCGAACGGGCCGTGCCCGCCTCGCTCGGCGACCTCGACCGGTCCGACGCGGAGTGCCTGCGCAACCTCGTCACGCTCGCGGCACGCCAACTCGGCGTCGCCACCGCCGCGGACCTGATGGACCAGTACCGGCTCACCCGCGAGCAGGTGCGGGCCGCGCTGCCGGAGACGCCGCTCGTACCGGTCGCGGTCGAAGGCTGGGACACCGGCAACGGCCGTACGCGCACCGCGGGAGAGGCCGGCATGGCGTGGGTCCACCCCGAGGCGCTCGCGACCGCGCCGAAGGGCCGCCACCGCACCACGCTGCTCTCGCCGTTCGACTCGCTGGTGTGGGACCGGCCGCGTACCGCAAGGGTGTTCGGGTTCAACCACCGGCTTGAGGCGTACGTCCCGAAGGCCAAGCGCGAACACGGCTACTTCGTCATGCCGCTGCTCGCCGGCGGCCGCCTGATCGGACGCGTCGACCCGGCCCGCGAGGGCCGTACCCTCGTGGCCCGCCAACTGTCGTTCGAGGCGGGCCGGGTGGCGGAGAAGTCCCTCGACGCGATGGCCACCGCGCTGCGCGAGGCCGCCTCGTGGGTCGGCTGCGACACGGTGCGCCTGGAGCGCGTCACCCCCGAATCGGCGCGCGCCCCCTTGGCGGCCCTGCTCGCCTGACGGCCGGCGGTGGTCCGGCCGCGCACGGCGCCGCGCGTCAGTGGATCTCGAGGATCTTCTCGCGCACCGCGTACACCACCGCCTCCATCCGGGAGTGCAGCTGCAACTTCTCCAGGATGTTGCGCACGTGGTTCTTCACGGTGTTCTCGCTGATGAACAGGATCTTCGCGATGTCCCGGTTGTTCTTGCCGGTCGCGACGAGGCGCAGCACCTCGATCTCGCGGTCGGTCAGGCGCGGCGCGGGGACGAGGCGCCGCTCGTCGTCGCGCTGGATCATCGACTTGAACTCGGTGAGGAGCTTGGCCGCCATGGACGGACTGATCTGGGACTGCCCGTCGGCGACCGCGCGGATGGCGGTGGCCACCTCGTCGGTGGATATCTCCTTGAGGAGATAACCCGTCGCGCCGGCCTTGATGGCTTCGTAGAGGTCCGCCTCGTCGTCGCTCATCGTCAGCATGATGATGCGCGCGCTCGGGGCGACCTCCTTGATCGCGGTGCAGGCCTCGATGCCGCCGCGCCGCGGCATGCGGACGTCCAGCAGCACGATGTCGGGCAACAGGTCCTGGGCCACCTCGACGGCCTCGGCGCCGTCGCCCGCCTCGCCGACCACCTCGATGTCCGGCTCGGCGGCGAGGACGATCTCCAGGCCGCGGCGGAACAGTGCGTGGTCGTCGACCACCAGGACCCGGATGGGCTCCTCGGTCGGGCCCTGCGGGCCGGGCTGAGCAGGGACGTGGCGTGCTCCCACCGTGTCCTCCCCGTCGGTAGGCCCAATGCCGGCGAGACCGCGCTCACGACTCATGGGCACGCTCCGTGTCCGAACCAGCATCCCACGTCATCGCCACGTTGGCCTGCCCCCTCGCCTCGTTTGCCCGCATCCGGTACGTAAACACGTGCGAAAAGATCGGCCGGAAGCCCGGCCGGCGGTGCAACGCGCGGCCCGCCGCCTCGAACCTGGTCGAGGCGGGGGGCCGCGCACGGGGGCGGCACCCCCGCAGGGGGGGACGCGACGAGATCGGACAGGCCGGGGGGTGG
>NZ_JBEZFP010000224.1:0-8778 GCF_040649515.1 Streptodolium elevatio | reverse complement strand
CGCGAGTACGACCGAGTACGAGCTTCGGGCCTGCGCCTTGCGATGCACGGCACCGAACACCGGGAACCGGCAAACCTTCCCGGCCACAGCACTAGCACCTAATTTGCGTGATATCAATCAACTATTATGCAGACACCGACCTCCGGGACGCCGCCCCGCGACGCACGCGGCCAGTCGTTGGAGGATGTGCACCGCGCCCTGGAGGCGCTGCTCGCGTCCACCCGCGGTGCCCGCCTGCACCGCGAACTGGCGGCGCGGGCGGGCGGGTCGCTGACCCGCGCCGAGTCCTTCCTGCTGGGCAACATCGTGTCGTACGGCCCGCTGCGCCTGTCCGCGCTGGCCGACCTGACCGGCCAGGACCGATCGATCACCAGCCGGCAGGCGGACATCCTGATCAAGGCGGACCTGGTCCGCCGCACCCCCGACCCCGAGGACGGCCGCGCCCACCTGCTCGCGCCGACCGAAGCGGGTCAGCGCATGTCCCGCAACCTGCGTGCGGTGTGGTCGACTTGGCTTCAGGACTCGCTCGGCTCGTGGTCCGACGCCGACCTCGCACAGCTCGCCGCGCTGATGTCGCGCCTGGGCCGCGACGTCCGGGCCACGAAGGACTCGTGAGCCGGCCGCCACGTCCGGGCGTCTTGAGCGTCTTGGGCGTCCGGCGGGCCTCGGTGGCGCGCGGGGCGGTCGGTGGTGCCGCAGGTGGGGGCTGTCAGGCCTCGGCGCGGATGGCGCGGTCCGCGATTCGCCGGATCGTCTCGTGCACGACGGCCGGGTCGTAGCCCACGCCCTGGTAGCTCACGAACACCACCTTGGGCCCGTGCCGGACGATCATCGCCCCGGCCGTCGGACCGTACTCGCTGCCGGGCTCGAAGCAGTCGACCATCGCGAAGTCCGGCTGGGTCACCGGCTGTTCCGAGCACATGGAGGTGGTTGTCGCGCCACGCGCGGACTGGTACTCGGCCTTGGCCTGCTCCACGCCGGTACGCGCGGACCCGCCCTTCTCCTTGTCCTTCTTGGCGTCGGCGAAGCTCGTCCACTCGATCCGCAGAGCCCCCCACCGGGGCCCCTGCTTGGCGGCCTCGTTCGCGGCGGACTCGCAGTACGCGCTGGACGAAGCGCTGCCGCTGTGCGTGTCGTCGGCGGTCGGCGGACCCACGCCCATCACCGACAGTTCCTCCTGCAACACCAGGTCGCACGGGGCGGCCGGTGCCTCGGCGGCCTTGGTGGCCCCCGCCTTTCCGCAACCGGACAGCGCCAGGGCGAGCACCGAGGCCGCCCCGACAGCAGCCCACTTACCGGTCTTTCGGTACGTTCCGGTTCCTCCGGTCTGTCCGCTCTCTCCGGTTTTTCCGCGCGCGGAACGGCGCATCGAACCCCCTCCCAGCCAGGTGGCGCCACAGCATGCCAGTCGCCACGTGCAGGATGAAAGACCTTGTCCGCGAAGCGAAACCGTTGGCCGTTTACGTGTGCCGGGCACCTTCCGGACGCACCTTCCGACACTCCCGCCCCAGACCTCACCGCAGACCCCGCCTCAGGCCCCATGCCCCCGAGCCGTCTGCCGGGACGCGACACAGGGGCGTTCAGGCGCGTTGCCAGACCATGGCGTGTGCGAAGCCGAGGTCTGTGAAGCGCGCGCCGGGGAATACCGCGCCGTACCTGCGCTCGAATTGAGTGCGCGTCAGGTAGCGGTCGCTGAGCAGGTGGGCGAGCCACGCGCGGCTGGTCCGGAAGCGGTAGAGCCACCAGGCGTCGCGGGTGCCGAGTCTGGCGATGTCGCGCGGCAGCTCGTACGCGGCGCCCGTGAGGTACGCCCAGCGCGCGGGCGTCGCCTGGGCCGCGACGTTGTCGACCAGGATCGCGGTGCCGCCGGGGCGGACCAGCCCGTGCAAGTGCTCCAGCGCCTTGTCGAGGTCCGGCACGTGGTGCAGCGTCGCCATACTCACGACCAGGTCGAAGCCCGCGTCGTCGGAGATGTCGAGCAGGTCGGCCGCCTGGTAGGTGACCCGGTGGTGCGAGCGCCGCAGGCGCGCCGTCTCGATGAGCGCGCGGCTCAGGTCGGCGGCGACCACCTCGTCGTACGTGTCGGCGAGCGCGTGCGCGTGCCGCCCCGAGCCGCAGCCGGCGTCGAGCGCCCGGCCGCCCGCGGGCGCGAGGTCGGCTATCTGCTCGTCGAGCCACTCCCCCAGCGGGTCGTGCAGGTCCGAGTAGCGGTCGTAGTCGCCGGCGAAGGTGTCGAACGACTGGGGATCCGCGTACCCGCCGAGCATCCCGTACTGCCCCTCTGTGCGCTCGCCTCTTGACATCGCGCCCCCGTACCGGTGCGCTTGGCCGTGATCATTGACACGATCAAGAACACCTGACCCACCCTCAGTTCTTCCCGACCGCCCGAGGATGCCGCCCCATGTCGTTCGTGCTCATCGACAAGCCGCGCCCGCACGTCACCCTCATCACCCTCAACCGCCCCGAGCGGATGAACGCGATGGCGTTCGACGTGATGGTCCCCTTCCGTGAGGCCCTTGAGGAGGTCAGTGCGGACAACGATACGCGGGTGGTGGTGCTCACCGGAGCGGGGCGTGGCTTCTGTTCCGGGGCCGACCTGGAGAGCTCGGGACGGATCCCCGGCATCAAGGGACTGACGCGTACGAGCATCGCCCGCAGGTCGATGGAAATCCTCGACGACGTGATCCTGGGGCTGCGCAAAATGCACCAGCCGGTTATCGGCGCGATCAACGGTGCTGCGATCGGCGGCGGGTTCTGCCTGTCGGTGGCGACCGACATCCGCATCGCGTCGGAGGCCGCGTACTTCCGGGCCGCCGGCATCAACAACGGCCTCACCGCGACCGAGCTGGGCATCAGCTACCTGCTGCCGCGGGCGATCGGGTCGTCGCGAGCGTTCGAGATCATGCTGTCCGGCCGCGACGTCGAGTCGGCCGAGGCCGAGCGCATCGGCCTCGTGTCGCGGGTGGTGCCGGGCGAGAAGCTGCTCGACGAGTGCTTCGACCTCGCGGAGCGCATCATCGGGTTCAGCCGCGTGGGCGTCGAGGTCACCAAGCGCATGCTGTGGTCGGGGCTGGAGGCCGGGAGCATGCACGCGCACATGGACGCCGAGGGTCACGCACAGCTGTACGTCCGGCTGACGACGCAGAACTTCGAGGAGGCGATCATCGCGCGGAAGGAGAAGCGGGTGCCGGAGTACAAGGACTGAGCGCGTCGGCCCCAAGGCGTTGCGGGTCCGCCTGGGGCGGGTCGGCGGGGCGGGGGTCGGGGCTTGCCCCCTTCTGGCTTGCCCCCTTCTGGGGCCGGGTGGCCAGCCACGACCCGGC
Source organism: Streptodolium elevatio (assembly GCF_040649515.1). Classification (GTDB taxonomy): domain Bacteria; phylum Actinomycetota; class Actinomycetes; order Streptomycetales; family Streptomycetaceae; genus Yinghuangia; species Yinghuangia elevatio. The sequence goes on along the minus strand of NZ_JBEZFP010000224.1, from coordinate 5,455 downwards.
CAGGATGAGCGCGGTGCCGCCGGCGATCGACGCGCTGAGCTTCTCGTCCAGGACCAGGACGCCGAGCAGCACCGCGACGACCGGGTTGAGGTACGTGATCAGCGCGGCCCGCCCCGCCCCCGCCTCGGCGATGAGCGCGTAGAACGCCAGGAACGCGAGCGCGGTGCAGACCAGGCCGAGTGCTGCCAGCGAACCCGCGACCTTGGCGCTCGGCAGGGACGCGGGCGCGGTGGCGATCGCGAACGGCATGAGCAGGACGGTGGTGATGCTCATCGTCGAGGCGGCGAGGGCCACCGGCGGCACGTCTGACAAGTGGCGCTTCACGATCAGCGTGGCGCAGGCGTACCCGAGCGTCGCCAGCAGCACCATGCCGGCCCCGAGCAGGCCGAGGCGGTCGCCGGTCAGGTCGAAGCCGACCAGGGTGCCGACGCCGCCGAGGCCGACCGCCAGGCCGACCGCGCGGAACCCGGTGACGCGCTCGGAGGCGTCGGCCTTCAGCGCGATGATCGCGATCATGATGGGCTGCGCGGCGATGAGCAGGGCGGTCAGCGACGACGAGATGTGCACCTCGCCGTACGTGATGAGCAGGAACGGGCCGGCCACGTGGGTGAGCGCCAGGACGCACACGATCCGCACCCGCCCGCGTAGCGTGCCGAACGCCCGGCGGCGCAATGCCAGCGGCACGAGGACGGCGGCGGCGATCGCGGTGCGGATGACCACCACGACCGGCGCCGAGACCTCCTCGACGGCGATCTTGATGAACAGGTACGAGATGCCCCACACGATCGACATCGCCGCGAAGAGTGCCCAGGCCTTCTTTGTCATGCCCCGATCCTCGTCGCGTATCGTCAACAGCAGAAGTATCGAACTGCTTCACGGGCATTAAGGGGATCTGATGATCGACGTGCACCGTCTCAAGATTCTCCGCGAGGTGTCCGCGCAGGGCAGTTTCGCCAAGGCCGCCGCGTCGCTGCTGCTCACCCCGTCCGCCGTCTCGCAGCAGGTGGCCGCCCTCGAACGCTCCCTCGGACGGCCGGTGGTGGAGCGCAGCACGCGCGGGGTCACGTTGACGGAGTCCGGTCGCGTGCTGGTCGAGGCGGCGGAGACGGTCGCGGCCGAGCTGGCGGCGGCGCAGGAGCGCATCGACCGGCTGGCCGAGGGGCGTACCGGGACGCTGAGCGTGGCGACGTTCACGAGTGCCGGACAGGCGTTGCTGCCGCCCGCGCTGATCGCGCTGAACGCGTCCCACCCGGACGTCGAGCTCACCGTGACGGAGGCGGAGCCGGAGGACGCGGCCGAGCTGGTCCGGTCGGGGCGGGCGGATCTGGGGCTGACGTACCACTTCGGGCATGCGCCGGCGACGCCACGGCTGACGCTCGTGCCGCTGATGAACGAGCAGATCTGGCTGGTGCTGCCGCAAGGCCACCGGCTGGCGGGCCGACGTGCCGTACGCATCGCCGAACTCGCCGACGAGCGCTGGATCGACGGGTGCGGCGCGGCGGGCGCCCCGCTGGCCCGGGCGTCCGGCATGGCCGGCTTCCAGCCGTCGGTGGTCTGCACGAGCACCGACTACCTGTTCACGCAGTCGCTCGTCGAAGCCGGGGTGGGGTTCGCGCTGATCCCGCGGATCGCGCTGGCGACGCATCGCGCAGGCCTGGCGTTCGTACCGCTCGAACACCCGCGCCCGACACGGCACATCGGCGTCGTGACGGCACGGCGGCGGTGGGCGCAACCGCTGGTCGACGCGCTGCTGGCGGCTCTGCGGGAAGCGGTGCACACGATCGCGCCGGATCCGCGGGACGGCTGACGGGCTCGTCGGCCGGGGCGGGTCGGGGGTCGAAGGTCGAAGGTCGGAGCGGGGGTCCACAGCGGAGCCGGCGGCGGAGCCTGGGTCCGCGGCGGAGTCGGCGTCGGCGGCGTTGCGCTGATGGGCTTATCGGAAGAAGCGGTCGCGCGCGGGGTCAACCGAGTGGATTTCCTGGTCCGCCCGGGTGACTGGGCGCTGACCTTGTGCGTGGCGGCGCCGTTGCGGATGGCAGACGCCTCGCAGGAGGTCTGCCCATGCACGGTACTTCGCCGATCGCCGGTCGCGGCGCGACGGGCGGAGTGCTGTGCGCGGTTCTCGTCGCGGTACTGGTGCTGCTGACGGGTGCGGGGGCATCGAGTGCGGGGGCGTCGGGTGCCGGGGCCGTGGAGGAGATCGGCCGGGGCATTGCCGGGAGTACGGCGCCGGGGGCTACGTCCGCTCCGTCTGCTCCGTCCGCGCCCTCGGCTCCGTCCGCGCCCTCGTCGCCTTCGGCGCCTTCAACTCCGGCGCCTTCCGACGGGACCGAGCAGACGGCGGCGGGCGCTGACGTCGAGGTACGCGCCCCCGGAAGGCGTACGACGTCCGCCGCACCGCGAGCGGTGCGGCCGGCCCGGCCGATCGCGGACGTGGTCGTGCGGCCGTACATCCCGATGGCGCAGGGGCCTCCCGCGGCGCCGTGCTCGGATGTCCGGTGTTTGCGCTGCGTGGTGATGCGCTGCTGAGGGGACGGCATGGCCGCACCGTCCCGCTCTTCAGCACACCATCACACAACGCAAGGAACAGAACTGCCATGCCCGTTGATCCCTTCACCGCCCTGAATGCCATGCTCCGCGCGGAAGCCGCGCGCAACTCCCTCGCCTCCGCCGACGCGCTGCGCGACGCAGCGGAATCGGGGGGCGGGAAGCCGCGAAGTGAACAGGCGGAATCCGACGGGGAGTCGGCGTCCCGACACCCCGCGCCGTCGCAGGACGCGTCGTCTGGGTCCGTTTCCCGGTCCGCCGCGGCGTCCGCGGGTGGCGTGTCGGCACGCGGCCGGTCGCAGGGCCCGGTCTCGCGTACGCGCTCGTAGGCGAACTCGGTTGAACGCCGCCCTCTTACGCGCGTCGGGCCGGCGCTCCGGCGCGCGCGAGGGGGCGGCGGCGCGGGCTCGGCGTCCGACCGGCGAGGCGCCGGGGCGCGCTCGGCGGTGAATCAGCCGCGCAGGTAGCGGAGTACGGCCATCACCCGGCGGTGGTCCTCGTCCGACGGGGGTAGGTCGAGCTTCGTGAAGATGCCGCCGACGTGCTTCTCCACCGCGCGGTCCGAGATGCGCAGAGCCTTGGCGATCGCGGCGTTGGAACGGCCCTCGGCCATCTGGCCCAGCACGTCGCGCTCGCGCGGCGTGAGCGTCTCGAGTGCGTCGACGCGGCGTCCGGCGCCGAGGAGTTGGCCGACCACCTCGGGGTCGAGGGCGGTTCCGCCGGCCGCGACGCGTTCCAGGGCGTCCATGAAGTCCCGTACGTCGACCACGCGTTCCTTGAGGAGGTAGCCGATCCCGGCGGCGTTCTCGGCAAGGAGGCGGGAGGCGTACCGCGTCTCGACGTACTGCGAGAAGACCAGGACGCCGGTCTGCGGGTACGCCCTCCGCACCTCGATGGCGGCGCGCAGCCCCTCGTCGGTGTGCGTCGGCGGCATGCGGATGTCCACTACCGCGACGTCCGGGCGGTGCTCGGCGACGGCGGCCAGCAGCCCTTCCGCGTCCGGCAGGGCGGCGGGGACTTCGTGGCCCCGGTCCGTGATGAGCTGGACGAGGCCGTCGCGCAGGACTGCGGCGTCTTCGGCGATGACAATGCGCATGGGGGCGATCATCTCAGCCGCTCCTCCTCGCGCCGTCGCGTCCGCGTGCCGTCGTGCTTTCGTGCCGTCGAGCCCTCATGCTTCGGCGACCGGGAGCTCCACGGTGATCCGGGTCGGGCCGCCCGGCGGGCTGTCGACGCGCAGCGTGCCGTCGACCGTGCGTACCCGCTCCGCGAGCCCGGCGAGCCCGCCGCCTTCCCGGATGCGCGCACCGCCCCGGCCGTTGTCCTCGACGCGGACGACGAGTGTGTCGCCGCGGCGTTCGGCGTCCATGAGGATCTCGGTGGCATCGCTGTGGCGCCCCGCGTTGGCCATGAGTTCGGCGGCGCAGAAGTAGGCGATCGACTCCAGGGCCGCGGGCGGCCGCCGGTCGATGTCCGTGCGCAGGCCCACCGAAATGGCGCTGCCCGACGCGAGGGTGGCCAGTGCGGCGTCGAGGCCCTGGTCCAGGACCGGCGGGTGGATGCCGCGTGCCAGGTCGCGGAGTTCGGTGATCGCGATGCGGGCGTTGCCGAGTGCGGAGTCCACGTGGGCACGGGCCTTGGCGAGGTCCACGGATCCGCCGTCGGTCTTGCCGTGGTCGACGTCGAGGCGTTCCTGCGCCTGGCTCAGGTGCATGGCGAGGGCGACGATGCGGGCCTGTGCGCCGTCGTGCAGGTCGCGTTCGATGCGGCGCAGCCGGGCGGCCGAGTCGTCGACGGCGATGGCGCGGGTCTCCTCGAGGTCGCGTACGCGCTCGGAGAGCTTGGTGGGGCCGAGCAGCGCGCGCATCAGCCACAGGTCGGCCCTGGCGATGAGGCGGACGGCCCAGGGCGCGACGAGCAGGAGCAGGACCCCAAAGAGGCCGACGGCGATCAGTTCGTACCACGAGCCCATGAGATTGTCCCCGAGCGTCACTCCGGCGCCGTCGCCGTGGTCGCCGAGCTGCGTCGGCTTCATCCAGATCGGATAGGTGAGGAACATGAGCCCCATGCCCCAGAGCAGCCATGTCGCGGCGAACCCGATGACGGCGATCGGCAGCCGGACGCCGAGGAAGAGCACGCCGCGCCAGCCCTCCAGGTGGCCCAGGGAGGACCCGAGCCAGCCGAAGGCGCCGGGTCGGCGGTGGAAGGGGCGCGGTCCCTCGACGTCCTCGCGCAGGAGCAGGCGGGCGATGCCGCGGTGCAGGCCGCCCTGGTAGCGGCCGAGGAGGACGATCGCCGCGAGCAGCGGCAGGCCGACCACGGTGATGGAGAGCGGCACCGAGACCATGAAGCCGACGCCGAAGAGGATCAGCAGTACGAAGGTCAGCGGGAAGACGGCCACGAAGTACCAGGCCTCGCGCAGCGAGCGGAGCCGGGTGGGCTCGCGGAGGAGGCGGAGCACGATCGTACGGGCGCCGGGCCGCATGCCGTCGGGGCCGGCGCTCGTGAAGGGGTTCGCGCCCTTGAAGGGGTTCGTGCCCTTGAAGGGGTTGCCGGGGTGGCCGGGGTTGCTTCCCGGGTGGCTGTCCGGGTGTGCGCCGGGATGGGTGGGGGGTGGGCCGTCGGGTCGGCCGTCGCTGACATTGGCTGCGGAGGACATGCTGACAATCGTGGCTTCCTGCCGGGTGACGCCGACAGGGCGCCGCCACCCGAAAGAGGGGTACGGCCTACCCCACCATCGGGCGTACGGGCGATACGGGCAGTGCTGTCGATGTGGGCGCGGGGCGGGCGATACGGGCAGGGCGGCGATATGGGCGGGAAGCGCGCGGAAGATGCCGTACGAGGGTGTGACGGTGTGGGGTACGCGGTGCCGGTGGGCTGGGCGCGCGGGCGGGCGACTGCGGCGGCC
>NZ_JBEZFP010000223.1:0-9197 GCF_040649515.1 Streptodolium elevatio | reverse complement strand
GGGGATTTCGTACGTGGTAGCCCCGACGGGATTCGAACCCGCGCTACCGCCTTGAGAGGGCGGCGTGCTAGGCCGCTACACAACGGGGCCCTAGCCCATCCCCGAGGGGATGGTGTCCGTCGCATCGTCGCCGATCGAACGGCGAGGCGTTCCAAAGTACGCCTCGGTGTGTTTCTCGAGTAGCCCCGACGGGATTCGAACCCGCGCTACCGCCTTGAGAGGGCGGCGTGCTAGGCCGCTACACAACGGGGCCAAACTCAAACTGCCGACCACCTTGCGGTGATCGCCAGCCGTGTCGCCTTGCGGCGACACAGCTGGGGTACCAGGACTCGAACCTAGACTAACTGGGCCAGAACCAGTCGGGCTGCCAATTACCCCATACCCCAATGCTCGACCCCGTGAAAGGGATCTTGCTGGCTTGTCCCGGCCCCCTGCGGGGCGGAACGAGTAGAACTTTACCCGATCAGGCGGGCCCGACCAAAACGGGTTACCGGTCGGGGTGCGCACCGCCCTCGCGGGACGGTGCGCACACCCGGACGGACCGGGCGAGGACGGACGCGGATCAGCCGCGCGCGACGTCCAGCGCGGACCGCAGACGGGCCAAGGTCGCCTCGCGGCCCAGGAGTTCCATCGACTCGAACAGCGGCGGCGACACGCGGCGGCCGGTGACCGCGACGCGCAGCGGGGTGAAGGCGTTCTTGGGCTTGATGCCCAGGCCGTCGACCAGCGCCTCGCGCAGCACGGCCTGGATGGGGTCCGTGGCCCACTCCACGGACTCCAGGGCCGTGACGGAGGCCTCCAGGACCGGGGCGGCGTCCGCGGTCAGCACCTTGGCGCTGTCCGCCTCGTCGCGCGTGAAGTCCTCCGGCGCCACGAACAGGAACCCGAGCATGCCGACGACCTCGCCGAGCACGACCATGCGCTCCTGGGTGAGCGGCGCGGCCTTGCCCAGCAGGTCCAACTGCCCGGCGGTGGGCTGCGCGGGCAGCAGGCCGGCGTTCTGCAGGAACGGGACCAGGCGGTCGCGGAAGTCCTCGGGGGCCAGCGCGCGCACGTGGTCGGCGTTCACCGCCTCGCACTTCTTGAGGTCGAAGCGCGCCGGGTTGGCGTTGACGTCCGCGATGTCGAACGCCGCGACCATCTCCTCGACGGAGAAGTAGTCGCGGTCGGGCGCGAGCGACCAGCCGAGCAGCGAAAGGTAGTTCAGCAGGCCCTCGGGGATGAACCCGCGCTCGCGGTACAGGTTGAGCGACGACTGCGGGTCGCGCTTGGAGAGCTTCTTGTTGCCCTCGCCCATGACGTACGGCAGGTGCCCGAAGCGCGGCGTGGTGCCGTTGCCGACGCCGATGTCGGCGAGTGCCGCGTACAGCGCGATCTGACGCGGCGTCGAGGACAGCAGGTCCTCGCCGCGCAGCACGTGGGTGATCTCCATCAGCGCGTCGTCGACCGGGTTGACCAGCGTGTAGAGCGGCCGGCCGTTGGCGCGCACGATGCCGTAGTCGGGCACGTGCTCGGGCTCGAAGCTCAGTTCGCCGCGCACCAGGTCGGTGAAGGTGATCGTGCGGTCGGGCATGCGGAAGCGCAGGATCGCGTCGCGGCCCTCCGCACGGTACGCGGCGACCTGCTCGGCGCTCAGGTCGCGGCAGTGGCCGTCGTACCCGGACGGCTTGCCGGCGGCACGCGCGGCGTCGCGGCGCCGCTCCAGCTCCTCGGTGGTGCAGAAGCACTCGTACGCGTGCCCGGCCTCGTGCAGGCGCTTGGCGACGTCCGCGTAGATGTCCATCCGCTGGGACTGGCGGTAGGGCGCGTGCGGGCCGCCGACCTCGGGGCCTTCGTCCCAGGTGAACCCGAGCCACTTGAGGGCGTCGAGCAGCTGCTCGTACGACTCCTCCGAGTCGCGCGCGGCGTCGGTGTCCTCGATCCGGAAGACGAAGGTGCCGCCGTGGTGCCGCGCGAACGCCCAGTTGAACAGGCAGGTGCGGATCAGCCCGACGTGCGGGTTGCCGGTCGGGGAGGGACAGAAACGGACGCGCACATCGGCGCCCTGGGGCTCGCTAGCCACGCTTGATCACCCTGTTGGTGAGAGTTCCGATGCCTTCGACGGTGACGGCGACCTCGTCGCCCACCTGGAGCGGGCCGACGCCCGCGGGGGTCCCGGTGAGGATCACGTCACCGGGGAGCAGCGTCATCGCGGCCGTCACATGGACGACCAGGTCGGTGATGCTGCGGACCATCTGCGAGGTGCGCCCGGCCTGCCGCAGGTCCCCGTTGACCGTGCAGGTGACGGCGAGGTCGGACGGGTCGAGCTCGGTCTCGACCCAGGGCCCGAGCGGGCACGAGGTGTCGAAGCCCTTGGCCCGGGCCCACTGGCCCTCGCTGCGCTGGAGGTCGCGCGCCGTGACGTCGTTCGCGCAGGTGTAGCCGAAGACGACCTCGGCGACGCGCTCGGCGGGTACGTCGCGGCACAGGCGCCCGATCACCACGGCCAGTTCGGCTTCGTGGTGCACCTCGGTGGAGATCTCCGGGTAGACCACCGGCGCGTCCGGGCCGACCACCGCGGTGGACGGCTTGAGGAACACGATCGGCACCTCGGGGACCTCGCCGCCCATCTCGGCGGCGTGGTCCGCGTAGTTCTTGCCGATCCCGACGATCTTGCTGGGCAGCACCGGCGACAGGAGCTGCACGTCGGCGAGCCGGTGGCTCTGCCCGGTGAGCGAGATGCCGGCGTACGGATGCCCGTCGAGTTCGGCGACGACCAGTTCGTCGGGTTGGTCGCGGGGGCTCCCCACCGCGCCGAACGAATAGGAGTCGCCGGTGGAGAACCTGACGATGCGCACGGGCCGGGACCTCGGGATCAATCGGGGGACGTTCTGGTCGCCCCCAGGCTATCCCGCGGGCCCGGCCCGCAGCGCCGTGCGGCGGTGCGTCAGTTCTGCTGCTCCATGACGTTCGTGCGGCGCGGGTTCGCGGTGGGGCCGGTCTCCAGCGGCACGGGCGTTGTGTCCTCGTCGAGGCCCTCGGGGCGGACCGGCACGGTGTCGAGCTGCGTACGGCGCGGGTTGGCGGTGTTCGTACGGTGGGTGCTCAGGCTCATGACGGAGTTGTCCGCCCTTTCGAATCGGGTGGTCGGTCGGGTGTGCACGCATGCGGTCGACGCGTAGGGTCGACCGGGTCGGCAGGCACGCCGGGCACACGTGGTGAATCCACGCCGCCGATTGCGCGCGGCCTCTTGAATATCAAGGTTACTGATGGTTACGTCAGTCGGGCCCCGTTCTCCGGGGCCGGGCAAAGGCTACGATTGCCGAAGTTTCACGCACGGTGCTGTGACAATTGCAGTGAGTAACCGAGTTCCCCACGGAACCTGTGATTTTCACCTCTGTGGATTCCAGCCAAACCTGGGTCCTTATGTCCGATTGCGACCGGTAATAACGGGTCAAACCTGGGCGAAGGGATTGTCTGGCCCAGTTCTCTGGAATCCGGATTTTTCCGGACCCCGCTATCTTGTTGCGGCCTCTGGGCTGTGCTGAAATGCGTGCGACCACGGGGGTGGTTCCCAAGCGAGGTCCCGCCCGGGATCTCCGCACACAAGCCTCGCCGATCCGGCGGGTCAACGACTGGTCACAAGAGGTTGCGAAGCTAGTGCAGGGACGTCGGAAGAGGCAGCAGGAATCCGCGGAAGCCCCGGCCGCTGTCGGGCCCGCAGACATGCGCCCACCCCAAGAGCTCACCGCCAGTCGAGCCCCGCAGGCTCCTTCGCGGTTGAAGCTGCTGTTCTCCATCAAGAACTGGCGCATCCGTACGCGCATCACCGCGCTGCTGCTGCTGCCCGTCATCGTCGCGGCGCTGCTCGGCGGACTGCGCATCCAGTCCGCCGTCGACACGACCCGCGAGATGGACGTCGTGCAGAAGGCCGGCGCGGTCATCGACGAATCCACCACGCTTGTCGGCTTCCTGGAGGAGGAACGCGACTTCAGCGCCTACCCCCTCGCCCGAGGGGACAAGGCCGAGAAGGTCCCCGAGATCACGACGCGCTACCAGCGCACGAACGAGCAGTTCGAGCGCTTCAAGGCCGCCGTCGCCAAGATGGACCTCGAGGACCTGCCGCTCATCGAGTCCACGGTCCGCGTGATCTCGGAGAAGATGAACGGCCTGGCGAACATCCGCAAGAACGCGTACCTGACGTACCCGTTCAGCACGGTGAAGGCCTACCAGGAGATCATCGAGGCGCTGCTGTCGATCAACCAGCAGGCCCCCGAGATCACCCGAGACCCCGCTCTGGTGCAGGGCGCCCGTGCGCTCGGCCTGTTCGGTGAGCTCAAGGCGCAGATCTCCGCGGGCCGTGCGATCGGCGCCGCATACGGCGGACGCCCCGAATTCCCCTACGCCGACGCGGCCGAAGGCTTCAAGAGCCTGCTGCAGGGCGGCCAGGACGACGCGATCCTGGCCTTCCAGGCGGTGGCGACGCCCGACGAGAACCGCCGGTACGCCGACGTCTTCAGCGCCGGCAAGGGCAGCGACGTGGCCGCCATGCTGAACGCGATCGCCACGCACATGGTCGCCACGGACGACCGGGGGCTCCAGACCGTCGTCAGCGGCCTCGGCGGGACGCCGGGCTACGAATCGCCCGAAGCCTGGTACAAGTTGGCCAGCGACTACCTGTCGCACATGATGCAGCTCGAGACCCAGATGGGCGACCAGCTGCTCGACAAGGCCGACAGCCTGCGTGACGAGGCCCGCAAGGACGCCCTCGTCAACACCGTCCTCGTCGTCGCGGCCCTGCTCTTCACGATCATCCTCGGTGTGATCGTGGCGCGTTCGCTGGTCCGCTCGCTCAACACCCTGCGCCGCAGCGCCCTGGAGATCGCCGAGCAGCGGCTGCCGGAGACGGTCCGCCGCCTCGCGGAGTCCGAACCCGGGGACGTCGACCTGAGCGTCGAGCCGATCGGTGTCGCGACCCGCGACGAGGTCGGCCAGGTGGCCCGCGCGTTCGACGCCGTCCACACGGAGGCCGTCCGGCTCGCGGCCGAACAGGCCCTCCTCCGCGGCAACGTCAACTCGATGTTCGTCAACCTGTCGCGCCGCAGCCAGAGCCTGATCCAGCGTCAGCTCGCGCTCATCTCCGACCTGGAGAACCGCGAGGCGGACCCCGACCAGCTGGCGAACCTGTTCAAGCTCGACCACCTCGCCACCCGTATGCGCCGCAACGGTGAGAACCTCCTGGTCCTCGCGGGTGAAGAGCCGGGCCGCCGCTGGACGCGCCCCGTCCCGTTGGTCGACGTACTGCGCGCCGCGGCATCCGAGGTGGAGCAGTACGAGCGTGTCGAACTGGGCGCCCTGCCCACGACCGACATCGCCGGCCGGGCCGTCAACGACCTCGTGCACCTCCTCGCGGAGCTGCTGGAGAACTCGACCACCTTCTCCAGCCCGCACACCAAGGTCCGCGTCACCGGCCACATCCTCCCGGACGGCCGCGCGCTCATCGAGATCCACGACAACGGCATCGGCCTGACCGGCGACGACCTGGCGGACGCGAACCAGCGCCTCGCCCGGCCGCCCGTCGTCGACGTCTCCATATCCCGGCGCATGGGCCTCTTCGTGGTCGGCCGCCTGTCGACCCGACACGGCATCCGCGTCCAGCTGCGCCCCGGCGACGGCGGCGGTACGACCGCGCTGGTCATGCTGCCGATCGAGCTGATCCAGGGCGACCGCCCGGGCGGCAACTGGGACAAGTCCAACGGCCGCGCGGCCGTCGCGCCGGGCTGGGAGCCCGACGCGCTGACCGCGTCGCAGGAGATGCAGGCGCTGCCCGCCGCCGCGGCCGGACCGCAGCGTCCCGGTCCGGAGGCCGGGCGCAGCGAGGCGCCCCGCCCGCTTCCGCAGCGGGCCGGCCAGGCGCCGCAGAACGGCGCGTACGAGCCGGCGTCGGCGTTCGCCGAAGGCCCGGCCACGCACGACACCCCGTTCCCGGGCACGCCGTTCCCGCAGCAGAACGACGCGGACAACCCGTTCGCGCCGGTCGCGCCGCAGGCACCGCGCGCCGAGGACGCCCGCCCGGTCGACGGCGGAACCGCGCAGTTCGCGTCGCCGTTCGCGCCGGAGCAGCCGCAGCACCAGACCGGTCAGCACCAGAGCCCGTACCAGACCGGGCAGCACCAGACCGGGCAGCACCAGATCGGTCAGCACCAGATCGGTCGGCCGCAGACGGGCCAGCACCAGGCCGGCCGGCACGAGAGCGGGCAGCAGTCGGCGTACGACCGTCCGCAGTACGACCAGCAGCAGCCGGCGCAGCAGCCGTTCGGCGAGTACGCGCAGCCCAGCGCGTACGCCCGACCGGACTACGAACAGCCGTACCAGCAGCCGCGGTTCGACCCGGAGCCCACCGAGCACGGCGGCACCGACCGCGGTCAGGGCGGCGGCCTGCCGCGCCGCGGCGACCAGGACACCGGCGCGATGCCGATGGCCGAACCGCCGCAGCAGCAGCGCGCGTCCGCGTGGTCCGGCCCGGAGTACGACAGCCTGTCGCCGGTCGCCCCGCCGCCGCAGATGCCGGCCTACGAGGCACCGCAGCGCCGCACCGAGGCGCCGCGCGTCGACCCCAGGACCGGTGCGGACGGCCAGGGTCAGCGCGACCCCGGCGCCCGTCCGCAGCAGCCGCAGCCCGGTTCCGGCGACGCGCTGCCCGCGCTGCGCACGCCGAATTCCCCGGTGCGCCAGCAGCAGCCGGCGCCGCAGCAGGCCGACGCCCGGACCGCGCAGCAGGACCCGCGGGCGCTGTACCAGGACGGCCGCCAGCAGCAGGGCCGCCCCGCTCCCGCCCAGCCGGAGCCGCAGCAAGCCCGCGGCCTGCCCGCGGCACCACAGCACCAGGTGCCCCAGCAGCTGCCGCAACAGCCTCCGCAGCACCGGCAGTTGCCGGCGCAGCCGGAGCCGCTCAACGCACTCGACGACTCGGTCGCGCTGCCGCAGGCGATCGAGGACGAGCGGTCGCCGATCTTCGAGACCCTCGAGTCGGACTGGTTCCACCGTCGGACCGGCCGCGGCGGGCGCATGCGCGCCGCGCAGGTGCGCACCTCGCGCATTGAGGCCGACGACGCCGCGGATTCGCTCGCGGCAACCGAATCGCAGGGGCTGGACCGGCGGACCCCGGGAAGCACCAACCCGCCGCTGCCGCAACGTGATTCGGAGCAGGCGCAGCTGCCCCGGCGTTCCCACGCGGGACCGGCCGCACCGGCCGAGACGCAGGGGATTCCGCAGCAGCCGCTGCGCCAGGCGGCGCACGCCGCCCCGGTGGAGCAGCCGCAGCAGCCCGCCGCGCCGCAGCCGGGTCGGCCGGCCGCGGAGCAGGCGCCGTCCGGGTGGTACTCGGCCGGCGACGAGGGTTGGCGGGCGGCCGAGGCCGCGCGCGAACCCGCTTCGGGCGGAACGACGACGGCCGGCCTGCCGCGCCGCGTACCGCGCGCCAACCTGGTTCCGGGCGGTGTCGGGGGCACCGCGCCCCAGGCACCCGGCCCGGTCCCCGGCACCCGCACCGGCGGTCCCGCCGCGCCGCTCACCCCGGGAACTCCCCGTGGCGCGGCGCAGGTTCCGCAGGACGGGGCGTCCGGCCTGTCGCGCAACCCGGACGACGTCCGTGGTCGACTGACCAACTTCCGCCGAGGCATTCAGCAAGGTCGCACTGCCGGGGCCGGGGGAATGGCCCCGCAGCCTCGTGACGAGAACAACCAGGAGCAGGCATGACTGAGTTGAGCCAGGCCGCGCAGAACCTGAACTGGCTGATCACGAACTTCGTGGACAACACCCCCGGTGTCTCCCACACGGTCGTGGTCTCCGCGGACGGCCTGCTGCTCGCCCTGTCCGAGGGCTTTCCGCGGGACCGAGCCGACCAGCTCGCGGCCGTGGCATCCGGCCTGACCAGCCTGACGCAGGGTGCGTCCCGCATCTTCGAGGGCGGGCACGTCACGCAGACGGTGGTCGAGATGGAACGGGGCTTCCTGTTCATCATGTCGATCTCCGACGGGTCCTCGTTGGCCGTGCTGGCGTCGCCGGAGTGCGACATCGGCCTCATCGGCTACGAGATGGCCCTGCTGGTCGACCGCGCCGGCACGGTCCTCACTCCGGCCCTTCGCGCGGAACTCCAAGGTGCCCTGCCGCGATGACGCATCCGGAGATGTCCGAACACGGCGACCAGGAGTTCCACGAGACCCTGGTACGCCCATATGCCATGACGGGTGGCCGCACCAGGCCGCGGTACCAGCTCGCGCTGGAGGCCCTGGTGACCACCACGCCCCAGGTGGCGAATCCACCTGGCCTGCTGCCTGAGCACCAGCGCATTTGCGACTTGTGCCGGCAGGTCAAGTCGGTCGCCGAGATTTCGGCCCTGATCTCCATCCCCCTCGGCGTCGCCCGCGTGCTTGTCGCGGACCTCGCCGAGGCCGGACTCGTGGTCATCCATCAGCCGGGGAACGACCAGGGGCAGCCGGACGTGACGCTGCTCGAAAGGGTGCTCAGTGGACTTCGCAAGCTCTAGCCCGGGACCGGTCCCGGCGCCGCGGTCCTCCACGACCTCAGCCAAGATCGTCGTGGCCGGCGGCTTCGGCGTGGGCAAGACGACGCTCGTGGGGGCGGTCTCGGAGATCGCGCCGCTGCGTACGGAGGCCGTCATGACCTCCGCCAGCGCGGGGATCGACGACATCGCGGCCACGCCCGACAAGGGAACCACGACGGTCGCGATGGACTTCGGCCGCATCACGTTGGACGAGGACCTGATCCTGTACCTCTTCGGTACACCGGGTCAGCACCGGTTCTGGTTCATGTGGGACGACCTGGTCCGCGGCGCCATCGGCGCCGTCGTCATCGTGGACACCCGCCGCCTGGCGGACTGCTTCCCCGCGATCGATTACTTCGAGAACAGCGGGCTGCCGTTCATCATCGCCCTCAACTGCTGGGACGGTGTGCAGACGCATCACGCGGACGACGTGCGCGAGGCGCTGCAGATCGGCCCCGAGACGCCGATCGTCAGCTGTGACGCGCGGCGCCGCGAGTCGGCCAAGTCGACGCTCATCACGCTCGTCGAGCACGCGCTGATGGCGCGACTGCGCTGATCGCGGTCCGGGGGAGTTCTCCCGGACCATCGTGTCGGACAACGGAGTCGGGCGGGTGGATCCGGTGCGGTGGTCCGCCGTGCGGCGGGAATCGTC
>NZ_JBEZFP010000222.1:0-9304 GCF_040649515.1 Streptodolium elevatio | reverse complement strand
CGCGCCGCTAGCTCAGTTGGTTAGAGCAGCTGACTCTTAATCAGCGGGTCCGGGGTTCGAGTCCCTGGCGGCGCACCAAGTCCAAGGCCACCCATGTCTGCAAAAAGCGCAGACTGGGTGGCCTTGGTCATTTCTGCGCGACTTCGTCGCGCGTGGCGGGGGCTTCGCCACCCGCACCCCCCTTGTTCCGTCTCGTGGCACTCCATCTCGCGGTGGGGGGCTTCGCTTCGCTCGCCCCTTTGGGGGTGAGTTCTTGAGGTTGGGCTGCGGGTGGCGGCATCGCTTCTGAATGGGCATCGCTTCGCTCGCCCTTCTGGGAGTGAAGCTCTTGAGGTTGGGCTGCGGGTGGCAGCATCGCTCGCCGCTTTGGGGATGAAGTCCTTGAGGTCGAAACTGCGGTGCGGCGGATCCACGGGGGCGGTCACGCTCGTCGTCGGAGGCATTCCATCCACGGGTCGGCGGCTTCGCTTCGCTCGCGCCTTCTTGAACCTGGCTCCGGGGGGACGGGCATCGCTCGCCTCTTTGGCAGTGAAGTCCTTGAGCTCGGGACTGCCGTACTGCGGATCGACGGAGACGGTCACGCTCGTCACCGGAGGCATCGCATCACGGGCCGGCGGCATCGCTTCGCTCGCGCCTTCTTGAACCTGGCTCCGGGGGGATGGGCATCGCTTCGCTCACCCTTCTGGGGGCGGCGCGGTGACGGCGCTGCCCGTCGACTGCTGCATCGTCGTCTTGGGCGTGGTCGTGGTTTTGGTGGTGGTGCCCGTCCTGGTTCGTGGACCGAGCCGGGGCCTTCGCGGGGGCGTCGACGGTCAGCTCTTTAGCTCGGGCTGCGGTGCTCGCTGATCGACGGGGGCGGTCACGCTCGTCGCCGGAGGCATTGCATCTAGGGGCTGGCGGCGTCGCTTCGCTCGCCGCTTTGTGCAAGAGGTGCTTGAGTTCGGGCTGCGGTGAGACGGATCGACGAGGGTGTCTCGCTCATCGCCACCGGATTTCCCCCGGCGGTCCTGCAGCGCAGCGTGCTCGCCGGGTCAGGCCCGCGCGGGCGCGCCCGGCATGCGGCAGGTGACCGGGCCGGACCTGATGCTCGACCTGCTGGCCCGCGCGGTGGAGCGCGGATGGACGTCGTACTTCTACGGCGGCGCGGAAGGCGTGCCCGAGATGTTGGCGAACCACCTGGGCCTGCGGTTCCCCGGCCTCAAGGTGGTCGCACCATTCGTGTGTTCGGGCCGGCAGCGCTCCTGGGCCCCATACCCCGCCCGTCACCCCGGCTTCGGCGCGATCATCCGGCCACGACACCCCGTGACACACGCACTGTGGCCTGGCGGCAGAGGGCCCGTTCCGTGGAGCATCGACCCACCGGGTACTCGTCGCGAACCGGCTGCCGGCACTCGTGCGTCGCGCCGCGTACGCCCTGAGCCGCCGCTCGCGCGTCGTGGTCGACTTGGTCGGAACAGCGGCGCGGCCTGCTAGTTGGACATGTATCGCTGCCGAGGTGGTCTTCCGTAAGCGCGGTGCACGGACCAGTCGGGGCCTCGGCTGTCCCCGGGGTCCGCCCGACAGCGCCCCCGGTCCCTGCGCCCGGGCCTGTCACCCGGCCCCGGCACGTTCGCGCGGCGGCCCGTCCCCGTCGGCGTCGACCCGTCGTGGCACAGTCTCTGCTTCATCGCACGAACCTGGCGTCGACGCCGATGCGTTGCCCGTGTATGACTCGGACCACCGCCATCCCGTGTCGCGGCTTCGGCTTGGTCGGCGCAGCACAGTGTGGCGTCTCGGGCGACGGGCGTGTGGGGGTGGGGGCAATTTGGGGGTGCGTGCAACGTGGGTGGGGTGGGAGTGGGTTTGGGCTGGTAGGGAGGTGCGGATTGAAACCTGACGACGCAGCCGCGTTCCACGAGTTTGTGCGGTCGCAGTGGCCGCGGTTGGTGCGGACCGCGTACTTGATGACCGGCGACTATGCCGAGGCCGAGGACGTGGCGCAGACCGCGCTCGCCAGGGCCGGAGCCGCATGGCGACGGATCCAGGCGACCGAGCGGCCGGACGCGTACGTCCGCCGCATCCTCGTCAACTGCAACAACAACCGGTTCCGCCGGAAACGGCCGGCGCTGGTGTTGGCGGAGAGACCCCCCGACGCGGCCGGGCCGGATCCGACGGTACGCGTCGATCAGCGGGACGCGTTGCGCGTCGCGCTGCTCAAGTTGCCGCCCCGGCAGCGGGCCGCGGTCGTCCTGCGCTATTGGGAGGACCTGCCGGAGGCGGAAGTGGCCCAGGCCATGGGCTGCTCGGTGGGGACGGTCAAGAGCCAGGCGGCGCGCGGCCTTGCGAAGCTCCGCGAAGACCCCGCACTTGCGGACAGCGCACCGGCGCCGGGGACGACCTGGCGATGAACGCCGGGCTGGAAGACAGGAGGGAAGAGCACCATGAACATGCCTGACCACAGAACGCCTGGCGACCCCGCGGAAGATTGGCTGCGTACGCAACTCACCGCCCAGGCCACGGACATCCCCGTCATGCCGCCGGACATCGCGCGCATCGACGCGCGCCGCCGCGGCATCCACCGGCGTCGTGCCGGATGGGCGGCGTGTGCCGCCGCCGTGGCCGCGGGCGCGGTGGTGACCGCGGTCGCTCTGGCGGGGGGCGGGGAGCGGCGAGAGGTGGCGACGCCGCCGCCGTCGACACTGCCGACCGCGTCGTCCGCGCCCGGCACGGAGGCGCCGACCCCGGTCGTCCCCGGTCCCCCCGGGACCACGAGCCAGCCGGGGGGCCCCACGGCGTCCGGCAACCCGAACCCACAGGACACGCCCCGGGGTTCGCCCCAAGGCACCCCTCAGGGCACCTCCGGGACCACTCCCACGAATGGCGCGAGCGGCATGACGGGTGCGACCAACACGATCGCCGCCTGCACGCCCGACGTCCTCGGCGTCTCCGCCTCGAAGGAGCCCGCGGACGCCACTGAGGTCAGGCATCTGCTGCTCACCGTCCAGAACGCCGGCAACAAGCCCTGCAATCTGTACAACTACCCGCACGTGCTGCTCGGCGACGCCCGGACCACCGCTCCGGTGATCGAGGAGAGCAACGCGGACCCGGGGAAGCCCGTCACTCTCGCACCGGGCGCGGAGGCGTACGCCGCCATGGTCCTCAACGGCCCCATGGACGAGTACGAGGTGAAGTCCATCTCCCTCACGCTGCACGGGTCCAAGATCGGCACCAAGGCGGGCAAGGCCGTCGACGTCCCCATGCCCGTCGCCACGCTGTACGCCAACGACTTCCAGCGCGTGACCTATTGGACGACCGCACCCGGCTTCGCCCTGGACTTCGTCATGTCGAAGTGACGCGTGCCCGCCGGAGCGCCGGTGCTCCAGGTGGCTGCCATCCGGCGACGCGACATCGCCGGGGCCGTCCCCGTGTGCCGGTTGCGGACACGGATGGTCCCGGCGCAGACCCCGGAGTTCGGGTACGTGCCAACCCGCGGTTCAGCGAACCTTCGTCGTAGGTCCGACCCGTCGCGTGTGGCGTCCGGACAGCCCGCTAACGTTCCTCCGATCACCGGCGTCCAAATGTTCCGACGGGGCCTGCGGCTCCCGGGAACGCAGGGTGACAGGCGGTGTTTTACCAGTGAGACCGGTCGCGACGCCGGCCTGTGGGCATCGTAAGGGGACCCAAGGTGGCAACCGCGCCGGCGGGCGAGAGACGCACGCCCTCGCCGACCCCTGCACCCGTACGCCTCGACTCGCTCACGGGGCTTCGCTGGTTCGCGGCTCTGGCTGTCTTCGCCTTCCATGTGTCCGACCGGGCACCATTGCCGCACCTCTACACGGTCAGCCAGTACGGCGACGCCGGGGTGTCGTTCTCTTTGTGCTCTCCGGGTTCGTTTTGACCTGGTCGTTCTCACCCTCGGTGCCCCTTGGGACCTTCTATTGGCGGCGGTTCGCCAGGGTTTTGCCGATCGCGGCGATGTGGGCCTACCGGTACTTCACGTTCGAGTTGTTGAATCCGACGGAACATCGGACGAGGTTGCAGATCGTGCGTTTTCCGGCCGGCCGTTTCCTCGGGTTCCTGCTCGGCGTCAGCGCCGCCGCAGCAGTGCTCGGCGGCTGGCGGCCGCGGCTCCGACGCCGACAACTGCTGGTGGTCCTGGGCGGGCTGCTCTACGGGCTCGACAGGTTGCACCGGCAGCCGTGGACCGTCGCGAGTTGGACGATCCAAGCGATCGCACCGTTGTTCGCGCTGTTGATCGCGCTCGCCGACGACGACGTGGTCCAACCTGGCCCCCGCCATGGTGTGGCTGGTGCTGTCGGTCGTGGCATCGGCTATCGCATACCAGTACCTGGAGAAGCCATGCGAGAAACGTCTGCGGCGGCTGTCGGAGCAGCGGCCGTCGGCAACTCCGTCCGTGCCGGGGCAGGTCGTTCGGGAGTCGGATCCTCCGCGACGCGTTGCGGCATCTGGATGAGGACGGCGAGGCCGAGGGCGACGACCAGCCAGAAATGTACGCCGATGCGGTCCACATCCCCCATCGCGGGGTGCAGGGCGAGCGGCAGAGCCGTGCACAGCGCGACCGCGATCCAGACAATGCCGAGGCGGCGGAACGCGAGCCCCAGGCCGACGAGGCCGATCAGCGCCAGGCCCGAGCCCATGTTCCAGTTGGGAACGGCTTGGAGCCAATCCGACCAGAAAGTCTGGTTGCCGTCCCACAACCGGTCGTAGACGTCCGGGGGCATGGGCTTCTGGAAGTGCGCGCCGTAGAAGTCATGCGGACTGTCCTTCAACCCCGGCAGGCCGAGCGCTGCACTCACCGCCATGTGTGCGGCGCCAATGGCCGCGCTCACGGAGGCGACCCAGAGAGCGCGCACGCGGAGGGCACCGACGGCGGTCAGCGCGAGGACGATCGAACCTGCGGCCAGCCCGGCCACCACGGCTTGGCCTGACGAGGACCGCGACAACAGTGCCCACAGAAGGCCAAAGACCAGCAAGGCCAGGCCTGGGTACCGGCGGCCCTTGAGTGCCTTGGCTGCGCCCGCCAGGGCAATGAGTATGCCCAGCAAGGCGGTTCCTTCCGGCAGCATGCGGGTCGACCAGTATCCGGTCGGCAGGATGTAGAAGAAGAACTCGGCGAGAAGTGCGTGGGGTTTCGACATTCCCATGGACCTTGCGGCCCCGTACATGGCGACACCGCAGGCCGCTGAGATGAGGAAGCTCGCAACCGCGAAGCCAGGTGGCCCGAGAACCTTGAGGAACGGTGCGGTCAGCAGCGGGTTAGCGGCCGGGCGGTGAATATCGCATGGTAGGGGTCCGGGAAGTCCCAGCTCTCCCCGACGTATTCGCGGCAGTCGGCCTTCTCTGCCTTGGAAATCTCGTCCATCCGGCGTAGGTCGCCGCAGACGAAGTCCATCGCCTTGCCGCTCACGTCCTCGGACTCGCCTGTGAACCGCAGCGCTTGCTGGTAGTAGTGCATCGTGTCCGGATACGTCAGCACCCGCTGGTTGTTCCACATCACCAACGACAAGGCGAAGGCGACGATCACAGCGGCAATGATCCCGGCGGCCGGAATCCCCCGTATTGCAGACTTCATTTCCCTCTCCTGAACCAAACGTTCCGGACGCACTCGGGCGACCCCGCGCTGTACCTCAGACGACGGCGGTCCAGGACGACATCCGACCGCTGTCCGCATCCGAACGCGCTACGTGGAGACGGCCGTCGACGCCCACGACGGCGGCAACCAGGCGTCCTCCCCCATCCCGAGCCACGGCGGGCGAGTGCAGCAGAACAGGGCCGCCACTCATCCAGTCCACCGCCGCGTCGTGCTGCAGGTCATGCCACCCCACGCTGACGTTGCCCCGGCCGTTTCGGCACGCCAGGCCCGTACGGCCGCCTTCCGCGGCCACCGCGGCCACCGGCCCGAAACCGCCGTCCCCGCCGAGCCACTGCGGTTGCAGGTCCCACCCGCCGCGCGGTTCGAGCTGGGTGTACAGGAGCACCCACGCCGACTGGGGCTGGCGGACGATCAGCCGGAGGCGGCCGTCGTCGCCGCGGATCGCGATCGGCGGCCCCGCCGGCGCGGCGACGTGCAGCTTCCCGACCCGGAACGGCCCGCCGGAATCCGGCTGGTACCAGCGGACGATGCCGTCCGCGGAGCTGCCGAAGACCTCGATGCGGTTGTCGGCCGTGGTCACCACGGCAAGCCCGTCCTGGATCCCGCTCCCTTTGTGGTCGGTCCACGGCCCCCACTGGCCTCCAGGGTCGAGGCGCCGACCGCTCAAACCGGTGCCGGTATTACGCACGAAGACGTGCACCCCGCTGTCGACCGCAACCGCCGCGGGCATCCCGATCCCGCGCGCACGCCCGGGTTGGACGTCGGTGCCGTCCGCCGGATTACCCAGTTCCGCCCACGGCGCGAAGGGGCCTCCAGGAGCCGTCTGGGCCGCGACGACAAGGGCACGCCGCTGTTCGACCGGAGCACGGCCCAGGGTCATCCGCACGCCGAAGACGTGGAAACGTCCGTCTCGCGTACAGGTCACGGCCAGATGCGGAAGCAGCGGCCCGCCGCCGAGCGGCACCGGCGCGGCGAAGCGGCCGTCGCGGTCGGCCGCCCACATGACCGCCTCACCGCCGAATACGGCGAACGCCGCCAGTCTCCCGTCGGGAGCCGCACACAGCCAGGAGGCATTGCCCGGATACCGGTGCGTTGTGCTCTGCGCCCAACCCGTGCCGGGAGCTCCAGCGGCGACCTTGAGGTCACCACAGCCCTCCGGCGCGCCGCAGTCCGCGCCGTCCGCCCATCCGTAGACGTCCAGCAGCCGCACCTTCTCGCGGAAGGCGGTGCCGTCCAGGTTGTAGGGCCAGCGCTCGTTGACGTAGCCCCGGTAGCTCTCGACCGCCGCGCCACCGCCGCCACGCCCGTTGACAGTCTGTACCGCGGCCCACGAGAACAGCGCCACCGCGGTGTGGTCCTGGTGGTCGGCGAAGTCCTCGAAATCCGCGTGCTGCCTGGTGGCGGGGTTTCGGTCGTCGTGCTTCAGGTGGTCCGGGTCCGGGTCCAGGGTGCGGATCACGGTCGGCTTGAAGCGCTCGATCAGCGCGGCAAGGCCCTCGATCAGCGTTTCGCGGCTATAGGTGTACGGCCGGGTGGCCGGGCCGGCGCGGAACGCCATGGTCGGGATCGCGGCGGTCTTGCCCTCCCACAGCTCGCGGGGGCGTCCGGCGCCGGCAGTGCCGCTGCGGGTGCCGTCCTGCCACAGATTCAGGAAGACGAGCCGCACGTGCGGGGCGGCCGTAAGCGTGGCCAATTCCGCGATCGGGCCTCCGGGCATCGGCAGCGCTTCGCGCGTCCACGGGCTCTTGCGGTCGCCGACCGCCATCTCGGCGTACGCGGCGCGCAGTCCCGTCTGCCGGGCCGCGCTGTAGCCGGGAAAGTCGACCGGCACCGTGGCTCCGTCGTCCCCGGCGCGGTTGTTGCGGCCGTCCGTTTCCCCGCAGGTGACGCATACACCGATCAGCTGTTCACCGCTGCGTATCGCCTGCTGAATGTCCGGATTGAGGAAATACAGGTCGTCGTCGGGGTGCGCCACGATGTGCAGATGCGTGGCGGCGGTCTTGTCCGGCGGGGCCGTCGAGTTCTGCGGATTCGTCGAGTCCTCCTCGCCGCGCGTCGACACCCAGATGCCTGCGGGCACACCAATCGCAACCGCTCCTCCCACGGCCGACAGGGCCACGAAGTTGCGGCGGGTCATCTGTGCCACAGGCACGCCTTTCCTCACCAGTCAATGCCCTGAACATGGCCGCCCATGTCCTGGCGCGGCACACTGCAAAACCAGGCAGAACGCGGGGGATGCCGGCCCGTCGGCAATAGGCACGACCGGCAGCGGTCATACTGTACGCGCTGGCCCTGAGTGGCTTCTATACGCCCGCCTCTCGGGGATACCGGACATACCTGGACCGACGACCGGGAGAGCGGCACGTGTCAATTGGGGACGCAGAATCGGCCTCGGCCGCCCGTGGCGGCGTCGGCGGCGCGGACGCACCGAAGCTGGTGGTCCGCAGCAATTCGGAGCGTTCCCGCGCGGTTCATCTGTACCGCCGATTCGTCCCGGACGCGCTGCGCTCCAAAGTGGCCGAGTCCGTCTCCCCCCAGACCCGCACCCGGATCGTGACCGGCGTCGGAACGGCGGTGCCCCGTGCCGCCTCGGAGGTACGGCGGCGCGCGTTCCAGGTCCGGCACGCCCAATACGTCTCCGCGCCCGGGCGGATCCTCCTCGCGGACGCCGGCGCGCTACGCGTCGCCGAGCTCGTGCCCACGGTGTCCCCGTTGGGGGCCCAGCGCCGCAACCTGGACCGGGTACGCGCCGCTCTCGAAGCCGCGGGCGTGCCCTATTTCTGCGTCCGCGGGCACGCACCCCACGCGTCGGTGGTTGCGGTACGCGAGTCGCACCGGCGCTCCGCCCTGGTCGCCGTGCGCCAGGCATGCGGGCAGGCGCCGGGGTATGTGTCCCTGCTTCGCGCCGCCGCGAAGACGTTTGCGACCGCGACACCGGGCTTCGAAGCAGCCGTCTGGGCCGCCGCCGAACGGGCTTCCGTCATACGGCTCTTCTGGCTGCAGGCAGCGGACCCCGCAGGGAATCTGGTCTTCGGCGAAGACTACGGCTGCGACATCGAGTTCTGGCGCGAGGACAGCGGCATGCTCGTCGCTCCACGTCCGAACCGCGTCGCGGACGCGGTTCCGGCGGGCACCCGAATAGTGGACGCCGAGGAGGCCCTGACCACACCTTGGGCGCCCCGTGGCGACCGGGGGCGGAGCCGGCCGATTCCCGAGGAATTCGACCTGCCCCTCACTGATGACATCACCTTCCCCGTCGATGCCGTGTACACATGGGTGGACGGCAACGACCCCGCGTGGCGGGCCCGCCGCGACAAGGCGCTCGCCGACGCCGGGGGCTCCACGGCCCTCAACGGGCAGGCGGCGAACGACGCCCGCTACACAAGCCGTGACGAGTTGCGGTATTCGCTGCGGTCGATCGACATGTACGCCCCCTGGATCCGCACCGTCTACCTGGTCACCGACCGCCAGACCCCGGCCTGGCTCGACACCGACCACCCCCGCGTCAAGATCGTCGACCACCGCGACATCTTCACCGACCCCGACGCGCTACCCACCTTCAACTCCCACGCCATCGAGTCCCAGCTCCACCACATCGACGGACTCGCCGAACACTTCCTCTACTTCAACGACGACGTCTTCCTCGGACGCCCCGTCACCCCCGCCACCTTTTTTCACGCCAACGGACTCGCCAAGCACTTCACCTCACCG
>NZ_JBEZFP010000221.1:0-9322 GCF_040649515.1 Streptodolium elevatio | reverse complement strand
GGCGGGCGGTCCCGGGCGCGGTGGGGGGTGTCCGCGCCGCGGGGCCGTCAGTGCCGGAGGTCGCGCGCCGGGTGGGGGCACGCGGACGTAGACCTCACCGGCGCCCGGTGCGCCGTGTGGTCCCTCCGGGGCGAATCACCGTAGACCTGTCGGACACGGAATGGAACAGGCCAGAACAGTAAATCCGGCCAAGATCAAGCCTGTTGCTGCGGACAGGATCGGCTTTGGGGCCTTCTGTGGTGCGAAGTGCTCGTGAGGGATGCGGAGTTCGGGGCCACGGCGAGGGGCCGGAGCTTCGCCGTCGCCGGGACTGCCACGGGGAGGCTTAACCCGATCGGGTGAATGTCCTTCCTCAAGGGCAGGGTTGCCGGTCTTCGGGGCGTGCCCGGTGCGTCTCGCGCGCCTGTCTGGCTCAGAGGGCCCTGGTGCCGCTCCCTGGAGCCGAGGAGGGGGTTCCGGGGACGACCAGGCGCCGGTGGCGAGGTGCAGAACGGGGAAGCGCGCGGCCGGTGGCGGTCCATTCAGCCATAAGGGCGTTGAAGACCGGGGTGTTCGGGTCGACGACCAAGTGCCCCGGGAGCGGCGGGGGGTGCGGGGCGCGGGGGCCGGTCATTGGCGGGAAGGTGAGGGGGCGGCTTCGTTGACCGTGGCCGGCCGGTCCTCGGGGCCCGGGTCTGGGGAGGGCCGGTCCGGCGTTGGCGGTTCGGACGGTGGCGCTGGGGGCGTGGGGTGGCGGTCGAACTTGGTCGGGCTGGCCATCGTCTGTGCTCGTTCCGGTCGAGGGAGTGGACGACCGTCGGGTTCCCGGCTGCTCACCCGTGCACACCTGGACGCGCACCCGAACTCGTCTGCCGGTCCAGGGGGGAGCCTTGCCGGTCCGACCGCGGCGCGGCCTCGGGGCCGGTGCGGGTTCGCCGGCGCCGTCCTCGCACATTCCGTACGGTCCCGCGTTCACCTGGCCGGGCCGCGCCGAGGACAGGGCCGCCGTCTTTGCGGCGGTCGCACCGTGGTTCACGCTGCGCTCCTGAGGCCTGGCTCTGGGGCGGCGGCCGGAGAGAACAGGGGTGCGCGTCGCCGTCCACGCCGCTTGACCCAGACGGATGCGGGGCTCCGCTCGGGGGTGGAGCCCCGCACGTTCTCGGGGTCGGGAGTCAACTGCCGGTCCGGGCGCGGTGGCGTCCGGGCCGGCCGTGCTGGCTGCCTTCTGGGCGGCGGGCGGTGTCGCGGTCCGGGCGTCGTAGGACCGTGGCCAGGGATTGGAGGAGTCCGGCTGTTGTCTTGCGCCACCCGTTTCCGGGACCGCGATCAGGGGTCCGCCCGCCGCCGGGTGTGGTCATGCGAAGTACGCACGACCCGCGGACCGGGTTTCCGGCGTCCGGCAGCACCGGTGCCGGAACGGCCAGGACGCCGCACGCGGTCAGGCGACCCACCACCTGCTCCACTGCGGCGACCGGGCCGAACACCAGCACCACCTCATTCGCGCCGCCGTTGCCGACCTGGTCCATGTCACCGTTCAACGAGCGGCCCCTCACTGGGGTGACGCCACGAATGGGCGTACGTGGACGAGAGGCGCGTCCTGCGGCGGATGGCGTCGTTGACTCCGGTATGACCTTGCCCCCGCCGCGTGACCGGCGCACGGAGCGCGCCCGTCGGCGTCGTCTTGCCGTCAGCGACCCGGAGACGCCGATCTTCAACGCGCTGGCCGCAGAGTGGTCCGCGGGAGACCGCGGCTTTCCCGGTGGCGTCCCGGGCCCGCCGCAGTTGGTGATCACGGACGGGACCGCCCTGCCCCTGTCCGGTCGGAACCTGCCGCCCAGGGCCGACGCCTAGCCCGCCTCGGGAGGCCGTCGCGTCGTCCTGGTCGTGGGCACGCGCACGTGCAGCAGTGCTGCTTGGCGGCGCAGGGAGGCGACGGCGGCCGCCGCCTCGGCTTCCAGCCGCGCCGCCACCGCCGGCAACTCGTCCCCGTCCAGCGCCGAGGGGACCGCCTGACCGGTGCGTGTACTGCCGTCGGCGTGCATGCGCTCCAGCGTGGTCCCGAACGGCCGGAACGACAACGCAATCGCCACCCGCCGCCAGGACACCCGCGCCCCGCCGACCGCAACTGCTCGGGTGCCGAGAGACCCCAACCGGCATACGTTGCCGGTGAAGCACCCCGACCGTGCAGGCCGTGCTTGCGCTCTGCGCGCCGACCAGAGGAGGCCCCGATGCACGAGGTACGTCTCGACGCCGGCGGCGGCCACCGCCCCCGCGCCTGGCACATCCCACCCCCGGGCACCCCCGACGCGCTGTGCGGCATCACCATCGATCCCGTCGACCCGCACACCGTCGACGGGATCACCGACGCCGACGCCCGCACCCCGCACTGCGCGGACTGCCTGGCCGCCTACGCCACCGGGGTCACCGCTGCTCCGGCGTGACCTGGCTGCCCCGGATAGGCCGGCTGGTCGACGGCCCAACGCCTGTCGGCGAAGGGGCGGAACGTCAACAGTCGTTGTGGGAGCCGCCGAGTCCGAGGCGGCGGCGCCCGGCGGCGGTCCACACCCGGGCGACCCGTTGCTCGCATCCCGGGGTACGGCGCTGTAGTCCTGGCCGGGGATCGGCCGGACCTGGGTGCCGGGCACGACGTGGACTTCGTCGACCGGCGCGGTTCCCAGCCGCCTCGGTTCAGTCGGTCACCGCCTTCCATCCGGGCAGCTCGGCTTGCAGGGCCCACGCGCCGGAGCGGCTGCGCACCCACCGCAGGACCGGCCGTTTCCCGCGCCGTTCGGGAGGTCGACCCACGCCCACGGCCCGCCATCCTCAGGCGGCGGCCCGTCGGCTCGCGCGACGGCGCGCGGCCCAGAGGCCGCCTCCGGGGGAGCGATGGCGCCCGCGGCCGCGTCGTCGGCCCCGTTGCTGTCCTGGTCCGCGCATTGGCCGTCGGTCGCGGTGCGTGCGGCGAGGGGCCGGGCGGCGCGTTGTCCGAACGACCCCCGCGTGCCGGCAACACGCCCGACCGAAGGCGACCTTGCCGCACATCCGTTCGCGGCCTGGTGGTGCAGTGCGTCGATCAGGGCGGGCACCGTGCGGGCCATGGGTCGCGGTTGATCACCGCGACCGGCCGTCCGGTCTCGTCTGTCAGGCGGCGATGATGCGAGTGAGTGTGGCCTGGAGGAGGCGGACCGCGTCTTCGGCTTCGGCGCACTGTTGCACGGTGGGCTTCACAGCTCCGAAGGTGGGGCCGTGTGCGTCGGGCAGGGCACGCCAGTGCAGGACTGGCGCGAGCGCGGTGACGGCGGCCCCGAGGAACCAGGCCAGGCGTCCGTGGGACTTCGCCAGGGCGATCGCCAAGGCGGCGAGGGTTTCCCGCAGGCGTTCCAGCCGGTCGATCAGCGGCAGGGCCTCCTGGGTAGGGCCGGGTCCGACGGCGGCACGCAGGTCAGCAATGGTCTTCTCGGCCAGAGCGCGGTCGGCCGGGGCCAGGCTCCACCCCTGGTCGCGGATCAGCAGTTCAGCTTCCTCGGCCAAGCCCTCGATGACGGTCCGCATGTCCACGGCGGCCACCGTAGCGTCACGCCTGGTCAGGAGGAATGCCCGCCCCCCGCGACGACGCCACGCGGTCGGTGCCGGTGTGGGTGCCGTCGTCCCACGAAATCCGGGACCAGCGCCTTGCCTGGCCCGACCACGCCGCCTACGCGCCGCCCGACTGGACCGACCACGCCCGCGCCTGCAGCACCGGCATGACGCTGGCGGAGGCGACCGGCGGAGCGTACGCCGCCGAGTTCGTCGTCGGCCTGGCCGTCCCCGACTGCGCCAAGACTGTTGCGCGCGACGGCGGCGGCCCCACCGTGTGGCTCTACAGCGTCCCCGTTCCCCGACACCGGCGACCCCGTGGTGTGGCAGACCGGGCCGCGGAGCCTGTGGGACGAGGTCGAAGCCGCGCACGCCTGGTGGGTCGGCCTCGCCAAGCCCGCGGTCTACGACTTCGGCCTGACCGTGACCGTCGCGAACGACCGCACCGTCCACCACGCCCCGTGGCACGAAAACCTCGACCGACCCGTCCCGACCGCCCACCGCGACCATGACGGCCAAGCGTGACGAATCCGCGAAATCGTCACGCCTCGTCGTCATGATCGGCGGCAGCCTTCCGGCGCCGCCGGTACGTCTTCGCGCGGCACGCCGCAGAGCAGTGCCGCGCATCGCTGCGCCGCTCCATGCCGGGCCACACCAACCGCCCGCACCCCTCACACCCCTGCGCCGCGTCCGGCCGGTCGACCGGCTCCTGGCGGCGGAACATGCGCACCGTCTCCTCCGCCATGGCCACGATGACGGTCTCCTTCAACCGCCGCCGGCGCGCTGCCCGTTTCCGCGCCCGGTAGGCGGCGGCCACGCACCGCGGCGCGCAGTAGCGCTGCCGAGGCACTGCTCCCTTAGGCAACCAGTCGCGGCAGTACGCGCACTTACGACGACCCACACCCCAAGCATGGCGAAGGGGACGCAACCGTGGCTGCGTCCCCTTACCACCGCCCGGCCGAACGCTCGCCCGCCCGAACGTCGACGGTCAGGAAGCAGGCCGGACGCGGACCCCGTCGAACCCGAAGTCGAATTCCGTCCGTTCTTCGTCCTCGTCGTCCTCCGGGGCGTTCGGCGCACAGACGGGACAGAACTCGCCCATGCCGTTGACCAGCGGCGTGCAGGCGATCGAGCGGGCCGCCGTGGCCGGTCTGCTTGTCCACATGGGACACACCGTCGCCGAGTCGGGTGACGGAGAGGGTTTGCTGGTGTCGGCTTAGGCTGCGTCTGGTAGCCGATGGTGTCGGGTGCGGGCTTTCTCAGGCGTCAGCTCGCGGCTTGCGCCTGGGCCTTGGTGTGGGCGAGTCGGTAGAACTCGGGCCATCCGGCGCCGCCCATGGCACCCGCTCCCTGTTCTGCGCCGCGTCGCGTGGGTGCGCGAATTGACCGACGGGACAGGCCCCTCGGATGTGGCGACGGCGCGCACTCGGTCCTGAGGGTGCCGCGGCGAACGGTGGATCAGTCGCCTGCCGGAGTGTCAGGGGAGCGTTCGGGGAAGGCATTGAGGCGGTTCGAGGTGTCCAACGGGTGGCGCGTCGGCAGATCAGGATCGTCCTTGCTGTGACGTGCAACGTCGCGGCAGCGCAGGAAGCGGACATCTCCGCGGGCGAGCCCCTGTTCGATCAGCTGGCGCAGGGCCACCGCGCGGGAGGGGCGTCCGGTCAGGAACGGATGGTTCGTGAGGTTGAACAGGCAGCCGTACTCGGCCATCGCGTCCAATTCGTCGGTCCACATCCCCGACGTTCGCGGCAGCCCCGCCGCCCCCCGCGGCACCGGCACCCGCCGAGGACACCGCAACCGCCGCCACGGCGGCGACGACCAGGCCGCCGTCGACGTCGCGCCGCTCGGCCCGCTAGACCGCCGCACCCGCTGCGGCCACCGCGACGGCTGCGGGCGGCAAGTACGCGCACGGCCCGCTGCTGGTCCTGGACGGTGACGGGACCGCGTACGGCATCGGCGGCATCATGCTCAACTGCCCGGCCACGACCGTGCCGGAGCTGGTCGAGTGGACGCTGTCCGAGGCCGTGATCGGCGCGGAACGCCTGCACCACCACGGCCGCGACTCGGACCCGCTAATCGTCCTCACCGAGGCCGCCGCGGTCCGGCCCGGGCTCCCGGCCCGGCTGGAGGGCGCCGAGGCCCGCCGAGGCCTGCGCCTTCCCGACGACCACCCCGTGGTCAAGCAGATCGGCAAGGCCAAGTGGCAGCTGACCAAGCGCGGCTTCGGACCGTGGGCACGGATCTACCGCCCCGCGCAGGGCAACCAACGTCTGTGCGTGCAGCTGGCGATCCCGTCCTGGGACGCGCTCGACTCCCGAGCCTGGAGCGACGCCGGCGACCTACCCGCCCCAGACCTCGCTCGCGTGCTCGGCGTCTACGCCGAGCGGGTGCTGACCCCGCGCGGGTCGACCGCGGTGTGCGGGCTGGAGTTGATGACCGCGTTGCGGCCCCCGACCCGCGCGGCGAAGAACGACGCGGGGGAGTGGGTGTCCGCGACCAACAAGGGGGCGCTCACCGCCGCAGTCGACCCGGCCCCGCCGGAGGCCCCGACGGAACACCCGGTCGCGAAGGGCTGGGAGGGGGCTACTTGGACGAGGAGGCGTACCAGTCGGTGCGTGCCCCCGGGCTCCTTGAGGACGACGAGTGCCTGCTCCCGTGGGCGGTCGGCCTGGACATCAACACCGCGTTCCTCGCCGCGGCCGCGCGGATGAACGTCGGTCTGGGCGCGCCCACCCACGTGCATGCGCCGGCCTTCGACAAGACGCTCCCCGGCTCGTGGCTGGTCGACCTGTCCCGGATCGAGCTGGTCCCGCGCCTGCCGTCGCCCTTCACCCCGATCGGCAAGCGCCCCGACGGCCCGGCCTGGTACGCCACCCCCACCGTCGCCTACGCCGTCGAACTCGGCGCGAAGGTAAGGACGTTGGAGGCGTTCTTGCGGCACGAGAAGGGTGCCTGCCTGGACCCTGGTACGAGCGCCTGCGCGCCGCGTGCCTGGCGACGATGGCGGACCTGGGCGTGCCGGTCCGCAAGGAAGGCGACAAGCAGGACCCAGACGAACGCGCGTACCTGGCCGCGATGGAAAACCACAAGAGCGTCGACCCCGGTCTGGCGTGCGTGCTTCTCCGCGATCAAGGCCACCGTAAAGGGCGGCGTCGGCAAGCTCAGGGAGCGCCCCCAGGGCCGCCACTACCGCGAGGGGGAGCGCTGGGGAGCGCTGGAACGCCCGACCTGGCGCCCGGACATCCGCGCCGCGATCATCTCCAAGGCGCGCGTGAAAATGCACCGCAAGATGGTCAACACCGCCCAGGCGACCGGCCGTTACCCCGTCGCAGGGCTGTCCGACTGCGTCGTCTACGCCAGCCCCACCACCGACCCGCTCGGCTTCCTGCCGCTGACCGACGTCGACCACAAGCTGGGTGCCGGCCACGTGCTGCCGGGCTCGTTTCGGCTGGGGGCGACGCCGGGTCTGGCCAAGGTGGAGAGCGTCCAGGAACTGCTGGCCGTCATCGACCAGATGGAGCAGGGCCTGAACCCGGCCCGGCACATCAAGGGCGGCGACGCCGTCCTGGACGAGGGGGAGTAGGCCGTGGGGGAGATCGACGACGCCCTGGACCGCGCCGGATACGAGCAGGTCACCAAGGACCCGCCCAGGACTGCCGCAGCGCGGTTCCGGCTGCTCATGAAGCCGGAGCGCGGCTCCACACGCGCTGTGGCGGCCCGTCTGGGCGTCTCGCAGCGCACGGTGGAGCAGCTACCTCGCCGGGACCCGCAAAAGCCCCCGCAAGCCGCGCCGGGAGGCACTGGAACACGAAGTACGAAAGTCCTGGCAGTCGCGGGTCCGCAAGCGCGCGCGCCGCCAGGCCGCCGCCGGCGGGATCACGGTGGAGTTGCGCGGCCGGTTCGGCTACTTTTCGGCGGCCGGATCCACCGACGACCCGAGGATGCGCCGACTGACCCAGCACCTGCCGCCCGACTACGCCGCGCGACTGCTCGAAGCACAGGACGCGGGCGCGAGCGACCGTGAACTACGTGGCATCGTCGCAGAGGGACTTCAAGAGGTCTATTACAAGGACAGCGGAAACCGCGCCCAAGGCCTGGAAGTCGAACTCCTGGACATCGACTTCTTCGACGCCTCATTTTGACGACCGGCCGGGCAACGAAGCAACCGAGAGATTGACACGTGTCCGGGGCCGGCGGAATCCGCTGGCCCCAGACACGTGATACAGCGCTTACAGGTCGCGGACGTCAGTGATCACGGCGCCAACACCGGTTCCGCCCGCACACGATGAGGCCGAGTTTCCTCGCTTCCCCGGCGCAAGAGTGACCCATGGACCCTTGCCATCCGGGGCCCATCCGCACACAACGACCGCCCGGAACTCGATGGAATGGCCGTTGTTGTTCTTGCAGATCACCCGCCCTCCCACTCCGCCGTCGAGGACCGATTCGCTGCACTCCTCGCCACGACCGGGAGGACGCATTACAGCCCCGTGTGCCGGTGTTGCGGACAAGGCGATACCACCAGCGACAAGAGCCGATGCAATTCGACACGCAAACCTGGAGATCATGAGTTGCCCCTTGGTCTGATTGACTACGGTCAGAGGTCTTCGATCTCGGCGCCGACTCCGCCCACTCCCGAACTGCCGGCGTAGCAGGTCGCAGACGAAGTCTCGGTCTCACCAGGCCCGATCGTCAGCCATGGCCCAGCCACGTCGTAGCCACGCCCGCAGATCACGACAGCCTGAAACTCGATGGTGTGACCATTATTATTGGTACACCGGGCCCACCCCGTCATTTTCCCGGACGCGCCAGTGGCGCAGGATTCGCCGCCACCAGGAGGCCGCAGCGCGGCGCCGTCAGCCGTAGTCACAGTTGCAGCCGTCCCCGTAGCGAGAACCACCGCAACCACCATGGCATTCAACTTGTTCCGCATGTGTGCACTCCGCAGTTCGTTAACTGGACTTGAAGTAACACCCTCGGGCATACCGGCAGGACAAACAACGGCATGGCATAAACATGCCACTCATTGAAACTCGAACGAAACTCCCCGAGAACTCCCGCCCCAAGCCCAGGAGATGACCCGCGACGTCCTCGACATCGCCTCCCGCGCCCCGTGGGGATGGCCGCAGTGGATCCCACCGACCCCGAAGGCCAGGACATGCGCGTGGCCTCCGTCGGTCGTGTGAACCGGATCCGGCAACGGATCAACGTCCTGGACGTGTCCTGGCTCGGCTGACCGCAGCCCCCTCAACAGGGATGGTCGTTCGGTAGGTGGTCTCCGGATTCGTGCCGGAAACCGCAGGCCGCAGCCGGTTTGGGTAACGTCCCCGACGTCACCCAAACGTCACTTGAACGTCAGGCACACGTCGACCTGGCGGCGCGACGCGGGCCTCGCCCGGGGCGGTCGGGACGGCGCGCTGCCGGTAGCACCCGGCACAGCGCTTTGTTCCAGGGCGCTGGAACAAAGCGTCAGCCGGTGGCGTCCAACTGCCGCCGTGTCGAGTGGGCGACGTTCGCGACTGCGAGGCGTACCGGGCCTTGGCGCCGCTCGGGGAGCTGGGCCGGGTCGGTGGCGACGGTGCCGGCCACCTTGCCGCCGGTCAGCAGCAGGTGGAGCTGGTAGCGGCCCTGCCTCAGGCCCTAAGGTCGTGTCTTCAAATTCTCGCCGGGCCCGCGGGCCGTGGCACGCACGCTCGCCGCGTTGCGGACCCTGCCCGGCCAAACCCAGGCCGAGCTGCGGCCCGCGCCTTGCGAGCGCACGCACCACGGC
>NZ_JBEZFP010000220.1:0-9615 GCF_040649515.1 Streptodolium elevatio | reverse complement strand
GGGGAAATCCCGGTCCCGGGACCGACTCAGCCCAGGACCTCGCGGGCGCGGGACGCCGCGGTGCGCAGCGCCTCGTCCAGCGACCCGGTACGGCGCCCACCAGCGCTCGCGAGTGCGCCCTTGCCGCCCGCACCGCCGCCGACCAGCCGTGCCGCGTCGGCCAACAGGTCGCGTGCCGCCACGCCTTGGTGTGCGAGTTCCGGCGAGACCGCCGCGACCAGGAGCGCTTTGCCGCCGTCGGTCGCGCCGAGCACGACGACCCCGGGGCCCGGTCCGCGCAGCCGGGCGACCGCCTCCGACGCGAGGCCGCGCAACTCGTCCGCCGTCACCCCGTCGACGGTACGCGCGACCACGTGTCCGCCGTCGCCCGCCGGTTCGGCACCGTCCGCGAGATCGCGCGCCTGCCTTCGGAGTTCGTCCGTGCGCAGGCCGTCGAGCCGCGACCGCGCCGCACCGAGCGCGTCGAGGCGCTTGCGCAGCACGCCGGGTGCGTCCGTGGGCCGCGTCTCGAGCAGATCGGCCAGTTCGCGCAGCAGCCGCCGCTCGCTCTCGCCCCGATCGAGCGCTTCGTGACCGGTCAGCGCCTCGACCCGGCGCAGGTTCGCGCCGATCGAGGCGTCGCCGAGCAGGCGGAACGCGCCGACCTGGGCGCCGTGCGCGACGTGGGTGCCGCCGCACAGCTCGCGGGAGAAGTCGCCGATGTCCACGATGCGGACCGTGTCGCCGTACTTCTCGCCGAACAATGCGAGAGCACCCGCCGTTTCCGCTTCGGCGCGGTCCGCGTACCACGCCCTGACCTCGGGGTCGGCCAACACGTGGTTGTTGACCGCGTGTTCGATGTCCGCGAGCTGCCCGGGCGACAGCGCCGAGAAGTGCGCGAAGTCGAAGCGCAGCCGGTCCGGTTCGACGAGCGAACCCTGCTGGCGGGCGTGGTCGCCGAGGATCGCGCGGACCACCGCGTGCAGGATGTGCGTCGCCGAGTGCGAACGCGTCAGCGCGGCACGGCGGTCCGCGTCGACCGACGACCACACCGCGTCGCCGGTGCGGACCTCGCCGTCGAGTACCTGCGCCGAGTGCACGCGGAACCCCTCGACGCCGTACCGGGTGTGGGTGACGCGCAGCTTCGTGCCGCCCTCGGTGGTGATGACGCCGGTGTCGCCGACCTGCCCGCCCGCTTCCGCGTAGAACGGCGAGCGGTCGAGCACGAGTTCGACGGTGGCACCGGGGGACGCCGCCTCGACGACGTGGCCGTCCGCGACGATGCCGCGTACCCTGCCCTCGCCGTCCAGACGTGTGTAACCGAGGAATTCGGTGGCGGGGAGCCGCGCCGACAATTCGCGATAGACCTCCAGGCGGCGCAGCGCCTCGGCGGTCCTCCCTTTGCCTGCGGTCTTCGCCCGTCGGCGCTGCTCCTCCAGCAGTGCCGCGAACCGGTCCTCGTCGACGCCGAGCCCCGCGTCGCGCGCTGCCTCGACGGTCAGTTCGACCGGGAAGCCGTACGTGTCCGCGAGTTCGAACGCGGTCTCGCCCGTCAGTGCCGTCCCACCGCCGTCGCGCGTCCGCGTGATCGCCGCGTCCAGCAGCCGCGTGCCCTGGCTCAGCGTGCGCGCGAAGGACTCCTCCTCGCTCGTCACGACCCGCTCGATCAGCGAGGACTGCCCGCGCAGCCCGGGCCAGACGTCACCCAGGTTCGCCACGACGCTCGCGGTGGTCGCGGGCAGCACATGCCCCTCGATGCCCAGGCTCCGCGCGTGCCTGACCGCCCGCCGCATCAAACGCCGCAGGATGTAGCCGCGCCCGTCCTTCGCCGGCAGCACCCCGTCCGCGATCAGGAACGCGACGGAGCGCGAGTGCTCGGTGACGATCTCGAAGGACCGCCGGTCGGGCCCGTCCACGCGGTAGTCGCGGCCGGACAGTTCGCGCACCGTGTGCAGGGTCGGGAGCAGCAGGTCGGTGGAGACGACGTTCGGCACCTCCTGGAGCACGGTCGCAAGACGGTCCAGGCCCAGCCCGGTGTCGATGCCCTTGCGCCGCAGCGGGCCGAGGACGGGGTAGCCCTCCTTCTCCGGTCCTTCGCCGCGCCGCGACTCCATGAAGACGAGGTTCCACAGCTCGATGAACCGCTCGCCGTCCACCGCGGGCCCGCCGTCGGGGCCGAACGCGGGGCCGCGGTCGAAGTGGATCTCCGACGACGGGCCGCACGGCCCGGGCACGCCCATGGACCAGTAGTTGTCCGCCATGCCGAGCCGCTGGATGCGCGACGCGGGTACGCCGAGCGCGCGCCACAGCCGCTCCGCCTCGTCGTCGTCCCGGTAGACGGTGATCCAGAGGCGGTCCTTCGGCAGCCCGAACTCCCGGGTGACCAGCTCCCACGCGTAGGCGACAGCTTCGGACCTGAAGTAGTCGCCGAAGGAGAAGTTCCCGAGCATTTCGAAAAACGTCGCGTGCCGATGTGTCCGTCCGACGTTCTCGATGTCGACCGTGCGCGCACATTTCTGCACACTGGTGGCACGGGGGAATGG
This sequence comes from Streptodolium elevatio, assembly GCF_040649515.1. Taxonomy (GTDB): domain Bacteria; phylum Actinomycetota; class Actinomycetes; order Streptomycetales; family Streptomycetaceae; genus Yinghuangia; species Yinghuangia elevatio. The sequence goes on along the minus strand of NZ_JBEZFP010000220.1, from coordinate 7,093 downwards.
TGGCTCGCTGTCACCGACGAAGTACGGAGTGAACTGGTTCATTCCGGCGTTCGTGAGAAGCAGTGTCGGCTCGGCGGGTACCAAGGGGCTGGAGGGCACATGCCGGTGCCCTCGGGAGGTGAAGAAGTCCGTGAACAGGCTTCGGATCTGCGTCGAACGCATGACGGCGGTACCTCACAGGGGAGTCGCTTCAGGGGGAGGGCGACACGCCGAGCCGGGCCGAGAACTGGGTCTGAGAGGTCCTCAGATCTCCGACTCGACGCGGCTAGCTCGCGTTCCCACCTGGTACGCCATGGCTGCGGTCCGTCCGTGCTCGTCGCCGCCGACCCGGGCCCTGGTGGTCCCGGCCGTCGCTGCGGTGCTTCCGACTGTACCCGGACAACGGGCGGGTCGTGGCATGCATTCCCGGCGCCGCCAACCGACGGTCCGGTCGCCCCGCGGACGTGCGGGGCCACGCGTACCGGCTGGGTCGAACGGGCCCTGACCGGCAGGTCGGCGGTCGCAAACTGACCGAAAAGCGGGGCAGTTCACCGCAAAAGTCGAGCACGATCGCAAGATCCTTGCGGATACCCTCGCCGATGCCCTCAGCCGTGCGGTTAGCCAAGGTGGTCGAACATGACGCAGATTCTGGCCGTCCCACCGCTCTACTCGCCCTTCCCGCCCGCGATCCATCCGCGGCACGCCGAGATCGACCGGCAGACCGCCGAGTGGGCCGACAAGTTCGGCATCGGCACCGACGAACTACGCGGGCGCCTCGTCGCCCAGGAGATCGGCGCCTTCGCCTCGCGCGTCCTGCCGGAGGGGCAGGAGGACGCCGTACGCATCCTCGCGGACTTCATCCTGTGGCTGTTCGGCGTCGACGACGGCCACTGCGAGGAAGGACCCGCGGGCACGGACCCCCGCGAACTGGTCGCGGTGCTCTCCCGGCTCGTCCGCATCGCGCAGAACCCCGAAGTGCCGATGATGACCGACGACCCGCTCGCCGGCGCGCTGCGCGATCTGCGGCGGCGGATATCCCTGCTCGCCAGCCCGGCCCAGGTCGCGCGCTGGGTCGACGCCCTGCGCGAGTACTTCATGTCGGTGGTGTGGGAGGCGTCGCACCGCAGCCTGGGCACCGTCCCTGACCTCAACGACTACACGCTCATGCGCCTGTACGACGGCGCCACATCGGTGTTCCTGCCGGTCCTCGAATTCGCCCACGGGTACGACCTGAGACCCGACGAACGCGACTCGGTACGGGTCCGCGCCCTCGCCGAGATGGCCTTCTTCGTCATCACCTGGGACAACGACATCGTCTCGTTCCACAAGGAGAGCCGCGGCGACGGCTACTACCTGAACGTTCTCAAGGTGCTCGGCAGCGAGTACGGCCTCAGCCCCAGCGAGGCGCTCCCCGTCGCGATCGCCCAGCGCGACCGCGTGCTGGTCCTGTTCCTGCGCGAACGCGCCCGCCTCCTCGCCTCCGCCGGACCGGAGTTACGCCAGTACTTACGCAGCCTCGGCGCGTTCATCCGGGCCGCCCAGGACTGGGGGGTCACGTCGGTGCGCTACACCACGCCCGGCGACCCCGCCGAACTCCCCGAACGGTTCCGCGACACCCCCACCGACTGGGACCGCGAGCCACTGCCGATCCCCGCGATCGCGTGGTGGTGGGAGATCCCGCCCCCGTGACACCCACACACCGGCACGACCCGCCCCAACCCTCGAACGATCGAATGGAGACCCGGATGGCCGCCGACTTACGCTCCGTCCCGCGCGCCCCCGGCCACATACCCGTCCTCGGGCACGCACTTCCCCTGCTGCGCCGACCGCTGCCCTTCCTGTGCTCGCTGCGCGACACCGGCGACATCGTCCGGGTCGAACTCGGCACGATGCCCGTCTACTTCGTGACCACCCCCCGGCTCATCCACGAGCTCCTGGTGACCAAGGCCCGCCACTTCGACAAGGGCCGCCTCTTCGACCGGGCCCGCAAGATCGCCGGCGAAGGGCTGGTGACGGCCGGCGAGGAGGTCCACCGCCGGCACCGGCGCCTGATGCAGCCGATGTTCCACCACGCCGCGCTGGCCGCGTACACCGACACGATGGCCGAACAGGCCCGCCTGGTCGCGGACTCCTGGCAACCCGGCCGCGCGATCCCGCTCAACGAGGCGCTGTACGACTACGCCATAAACACCGTCACCGCCACACTGTTCTCCGCCGACCTCGACACCAAGGCGGCCGAGGCGGTGCGCCACGACGTACCCGTCCTCATCAAAGGAGTGCTGGTGCGGGCGGTGCTGCCCGAGTTCCTGGACCGTGCCCCGGTGCCCTTCTACCGCGAATTCGACGCCGCCACAGCGCGGTTGCGCGCCGTCATCAGCGACCTGGTGGCCGCGGCCCGGCGCGCGGGCGACACCGGCGGCATCGACCTGCTGTCCACCCTGCTCGCGGCGCGCGACGCCGACACCGGCGCCGCGTTGACCGACGACGAGATCCGCGACGAACTCGTCACCGTCATGTTCGCGGGCACCGAGACCAGCGCGTCCACCCTCGCCTGGATCTTCCACGAACTGGCCGCCGACCCCGAGGCCGAGCGGCGCGTGCTGACCGAAGTGGACGACGTGCTCGCCGGCGGCCCGGTCGGCCTCGCCGAGGTCGGCAAGCTCGGCTACATCGACCGCGTCGTCGACGAGGTCTCGCGCCTGCACGCCATGCCCATGCTGATGCGCCGCGCCACCACCGAGGTCGAGATGGGCGGCGTACGCATTCCGCCCGGCACCGAGATCGCCTTCAGCCTCTACGCCATGCACCGGGACCGCAGGGTGTACGCCGACCCCGAGCGCTTCGACCCCGACCGCTGGCTGCCGGCCAACCGGGAGGGCAGGCCCCGCGAGGAGTTCATGCCGTTCGGCGCGGGGACGCGCAAGTGCATTGGGGACGCGTACGCGCGTATGGAGATCGCCGTCGCGGTCGCCACCATCCTGTCCCGCTGGCGGCTGCGCCCGGTCCCCGGCACCCCGGTCAAGGAGGTCGCGGCGGCCGTCGCGCACCCCGACCGGCTGCCGATGGTCCCGGAGCCCCGCGCCGCCGTCACCGGCCGCTGAGCCAGCCGGTGAACCGGCGCCACAACGAGCGCCGGGGCGCACGCCGGGACGGGGCGCCCGCGGGCCGGCCGATCGTCGGGGCGGACGCCGGAACGGGCGGCGGAGCCGGGTGGCCGTCCGCGGCGTACTGCCCGGACGGTCCGGACGGTCCGGCCCGCCCGGCGACCGCCGCCTCGCGCGCCCCGACGCCCTGTCCCGCCGACCACGCCGCCTCGGTCTCGCCGGGGCGACCCGGCCCCCGGGCGGCAGGCACCTCGCCCGCCGGCGACGGGCGGCGCGCGGTGAACACCACCGGGAGCGCCGTCAGGTGCCGCGACATCCACGACGACACCCACACCAACTCCTTGTCCTCGACCGCCAGATGGATGTCCGGCAGGCGCGCCAGAAGCACGTCGACGGCGGTCTCGGTGATGGCCCGGCCGATGTCCTGCCCCGGGCACTCGTGCGGACCGCCGCTGAACGCGAGGTGCGAGCGGTTGCCGTGCATCGGCACCGTCAGGTCCGGGCGGATCTCCGGATCCGCGTTCCCGGCCGCGAGACCGAGCAGGATCATGTCGCCGGCCTTGATCTGCCGGTCGCCCAACTCGGTGTCGCCGACCGCCCAGCGGCCCGGGCAGACCATCGTGGACGGCTCGTCCCACAGCACCTGCTCGACGGCGTCGGGCAGGGTCATCCGGGCGCCCGCGAGCGAGGCGCGGAAGCGGTGGTCGGTCAGCACCATGCGCAGCGTGTTGCCGATGCAGATGGTGGTGTTCTCGTTCGCCGCGACCAGGATCATGCGCAGGTGCTGGAGCACCTCCTCGTCGCTCAGTCCGGCCGGGTGCGCCATGAGCCACGAGCCGATGTCGTGGCCCGGCTGCTCGCGCTTGAGCGGGATGTACTGCTCCAGGACCTCGACGACGTACTCGTTGCTCCGGAATGCGGTCTCGCTGCCGCGCACGAGGTCGAGGGTGGCCTCGACCAGGCTGGGGCCGTACTCGTCCTTCATGCCGAACAACTGCGTCATGACCAGCATCGGGAGCTGCTCGGCGAACTGCGCCACCAGGTCGGCCGTACCGTCCGCGGCAAATCCGTCGATGAGCTGGTTCGCGAACCGCGTGACGTGCCGGCGGACGCCCCTGCGGTCCAGCCTGCCGAGGCTGTCCGTGACGGCGGAGCGCAGGCGCTCGGCCTCCTCGCCGTCCAGGAACGCGCACAACGGCTGCCAGCCGACCAGCGGCAGCAGCGGCGAGTCCGGCGCGACGTCGCCGCGCCGGAACGACCCCCAGTTGCGCGAGTCGCGGGAGAACCGGTTGGGCGTGCGGACCACGTCGAGGTTCTCGCGGTAGCCGAGGACGAGCCAGGCCGGCAGGTCGCCCTCCATCAGGACCGGTGCCACCGAGCCGTATTCGGCGCGGAGGCGGGCGTACATGCCCATCGGGTCGGACTTGTGCTCGTCACTGGACAGCCGGGCGATGCCGGCCGCCGAGCGCGTCGCCGGGTCGGGGGACCTGGGCGCGTGAGCGGCGTGTGCTGCTGCTGCGGGATCTGCGGGATCTGCAGGGTGGGCGGCGTGGGCCGGGCAGCCGGGGGGCGGTGCCGCGGCGGTGCCGTCGTCGGCGGTCGGCGTGGTCATCGTGCCTCCGAATCGGCGAGCGTCATGGCGTGCAGGTAGCGCGTGAGTTCGAGGAGGACGTCGCGACTGGAGGCGCGGCTGCGGGCGTCGCAGCCGACCACCGGGACCCACTCGGGAAGGTCCAAGGCGTCGCGGAGCTCCGCCAGTTCGTGCGTCGGCGCGTCGGGGAACGCGTTCACGGCCACCACGAACGGCATGCCGCGCTCCTCCAGGCGGCCGATGATGTCGAAGCTGACCTCCAGGCGGCGGGTGTCGACCAGGACGACCGCGCCCAGGGCCCCGTCGAAGAGGCCGTTCCACAGGAACCAGAAGCGTTCCTGGCCCGGGGTGCCGAACAGGTAGAGCACGAGCCGGTCGTTGATGCTGATGCGGCCGAAGTCCATCGCAACCGTGGTCTCGGTCTTGCGCTCCACCCCCGTGACGCTGTCGACGTCCTCGCTCGCCTGCGTCATGGTCTCCTCGGTGGTCAGCGGCCGGATCTCGCTGACCGCGTGCACCATCGTGGTCTTGCCGACCCCGAAGCCGCCCACGATCACGATCTTCACGGCCGCGGCGGCGGACGCCGGCAGCACGTCCTGCGCGCGGGGCCCGGGTATCGCGGTGCGCTCGGCCGCCGGGACGCCGTACGCGCCGCCGCGCGGGCCGGGCTCAGAGATTCCGTAGTCCATGCATCACCGCCTCGAGCAGTTGGATGTCCGGCAGCGACGCGGCGGGGACCGGCGCCCGCGCCTCCACCCGCCCCTCCGCCAGCAGATCGGCGAGCAGCACCATGACGATGCTGGCCGGCAGCGCGAGGTAGGCCGAGATCTCGGCCACGGACAACGGGTATTCGCACATCCGCACGATGGCGGCGTGCTCGGGCTGCATGACCGGATCGGGTGTGGACCGCGACACGATCAGGGTGACCAGGTCGAGGGGGGAGTCGGTGCCGCGGCCGCCGGTGATGACGTACAGCCGCTCCGGAACCCCCTCGTCCCAGCCCAATCGCCGCGGACCTGTCATGTGGCCCGCCCGGCCGGGGTCGCCCGCGGGGGACTGCTGAGGTGCTCGCCGATGCGCGCGACCAGATCGCGCATGCGCTGGCCCATCAGGCCGGCGTCGACGCCCTCGTCGGCGAGGACCGCGAGGTACGCCCCGACCCCCGCCGCCATGAGGTAGAAGAACCCGCCGCCGATCTCGATCACCACCAGGCGCATGCGCCCGTCCCCGTGCGGGAATTCGGTGGCGATCGCGGCGGACAGGCTCTGCAGTCCCGCACACGCCGCCGCGACCCGGTCGGCGGTGTCCATGTCGCAGCCGTGCTGCGCGATGCACAACCCGTCGGCGGACAACACCACGACATGGCGGGTCTGCGGGACCGAATCGGCCAGGTCCTTCAGGATCCAGTCGAGGTCTGCTCGCTTCTGCACTACCGGTCTCCCTCGTCCAACGCTTCGTCGCGGCCGCCGGGGGCGGGCGGCTCCCCGGACACGGCGTTCTGGAACGCCGCGAGCCACAGCCCCGGTTCGGGGGAGGCGTGCGGTGCGGCACCGGCCGCGGGCGGCGCCGCGTCGGTCCGTGGCGGGGCGGTCTGCGGCTGTCCGACCCTCGGCGGGGTCGCGGGGAGGCGCCTGCGGCGCTGCGGCAGCCCGTTGGCGGTACGCCCGACCGCGTCCTCGGGGTCCTCGGGTCCTCCGCGGCCCCGCGTCCCGTACACACGTTCGTCGAACTCGCGTTCTCCGAAAGCGTGTTCGCCGCCGTCTCGGCGGTTCCCGGGCCCGCGGTCGTCGCGCGCGGCCGTTCCGTGCACCGCAGTTCCGTGCGTCGCGGTGCTGCGGGACACGACCCCGCGCGCCGGGCCGGACGGCTTCCGGGTCCGGGCCGCGGGGAGCGCGTCGAGCCCCGGAGCCGCGCCGGAGACCACGGACACCGGTGCGGTGGTGATCAGTTCCTTGGGGATCACCAGGATCGCGCGGACGCCGCCGTAGGCCGACGGCCGCAGCGCGACCCGGAACCCGTGCTCCTGTGCCAGGCGTCCCACCACCGCGAGCCCGAGTCGCGGCGATTCGCCCAGGTCGGCGAGGTCGAGGCCGGCGGACGCCTCTTCGAGCAGCCGCTCGACGCGGCGGCGGGCCTCCTCTGCCAGGCCGATGCCGCCGTCCTCGATCTCGACCGCGACGCCGGACTGCACCTCGCTCGCGCTCACCCGCACGACGGTCTGCGGGGGCGAGTAGCGCGTGGCGTTGTCCAGGAGTTCGGCCAGTGCGTGGATCAGCGGCTCGACGGACATGCCGACCACCGCCACTTCGGTGACCGCCAGCAACTCGACGCGCGGGTAGTCGGTGATGCGGGAGACCGCGCCGCGCAGCACGCTGTAGAGCGGGACGTTGTTCTGCCACTGGCGGCCGGGCCGCGCGCC
>NZ_JBEZFP010000219.1:0-9759 GCF_040649515.1 Streptodolium elevatio | reverse complement strand
CGAGCATGCCGGTCGCCCACGCTGCCAGGTACGGGGCGTAGTCGAGGATCGCGTGCACGCCGTCCTCGCCGGTCGGGACCGCGGTACTGCGGATCGCGACGCCGTCGACGAGCCAGACGGCGGCTCCGCCGGTGAGCAGCGCGGCCGCGGTCTCGGCGTGCCGGTCCGAGAACGCCAGGCGTGCCGCGATCAGCACAAGGAGGAACGGCAGATGGGTCGCGGCGAGCATGACGGCAAGCAGCCCGCTGTCCTTCGGAAGGCCTTCCGCCACGAACATCCAGTCGAGCACCCGGACATCGGAGTCCGCCGCGTCGGTTCCCCCGCGCGACGGGTCCGGTTCCGTACCGAACGCCGCACCCATCTCCCAGGACTCCCACGGCTGCGCGCCGAAGCCGGCGGATTCGCTGCCCAGGGGCACCGTGTGGAACTCCAGGGTGGCCCACGACGCGATCCAGGCGACGACCACCGCCAGGGCCGCGAGCCCGACGAGGACCAACGCGCCGCGTCGGCGTACCGGTTCGCGACCGGGCCTGGATGCGGGTGCCTTGGCGGCCGTCCCGGTCCGAACCCCGCTCCCCGGGAGGTACCCGGCCTCCGCGCGGGAGGCGGCGGACCCGGGCGCCGGGACCACCGGTCCGGGCACGACGCCGGGCGGGAGTTCGAGTGTCGAGTGCCGCGACGGGAGCGACGGCAGCGGCGGGAGCGGCGTGGTCGGTGCCGAACTGGCGTTCGCGACCCCGGTATCCGAGGATGGCGCGGGCAGGGCCAGTGGCCGCCCGCCGCGTACGCCGCCGAGCGCGTGCAACACGCCGTCGACGTCCATGCGGTCGGCCGGGTCCTTCGCCAGCAGCGCTTCGATGACCGGGCCGAGGAGGTCCCCCGCGTGCGGGGCCTGCGGCACCGGGTCGGTGATGACCGCGGCGACGATCGCGACGATGCCGTCCCCGTCGAACGGCGCGGCTCCCTCGACCGCGTGGTAGAGCGTGGCGCCCAACGCCCACAGGTCGGACGCCGGTTCGGGGTGGCCGCGGATCTGCTCGGGGGCCATGTATGCGGGGGTCCCGACGACGGTGCCGGTCCACGGGCTGTCGTCGAGGCGGCGGGCGATGCCGAAGTCGGCCAGTTTCACCCGGTCGCCGGGCAGCAGCATGACGTTCTCGGGCTTGATGTCGCGGTGCACGATGCCGAGCCGGTGCGCGGCGGCGACGACTTCGGCGAGGCGGCGGCCGATCACGGCGACGCGGTCCGCGGACAGCGGGCCGTAGGTGTCGACGACGGCGGCGAGGGTCGGGGCCTGGACGTACTCCATGACGATGTAGACGTCGGCCCCGTCCCGCACCACGTCGTGCACGGTGACCGCGCCGGGGTGGTTGAGGCGGGCGGCGGCCCGGGCCTCGCGTACCAGGACCTCGCGGATCGCCGGGTCGCCCTGGATCGTGGGTGCGTGCAGGCACTTGACCGCGACGGGGCGGCCGAGCACGGTGTCGGTGGCGTGCCAGACGACACCCATGCCGCCGCGTCCGAGCTCCTGGTGGAGTTCGAACCGTTCGGCCAGCAGCCGTTCGCTCACCTCCGCCGCCTTTCGCCACCCGCGGTCGGACTGTTGCCCGCTGCGTCAATTGTGGTGGTTCGGACAGGAGTTGGTCAGTACTTCGGTGGCGAGAGGACGGTCAGCTCTTCGGGCGGGTGGCGTAGAAGACGACGGCCGAGGCGGCGGCGACGTTGAGCGAGTCGATTCCGGCGGCCATCGGGATGCGCACCCACTCGTGGGCCGCGTCGAGCGCGCCGCGGGACAGGCCGTGCCCTTCCGAGCCGAGCACGAGCGCGCATCGTTCGAACTGTTCGGGCGGCAACTCGTCGAGGGGCTTGGCCCGTTCGTCGGGGGTCATGGCGAGTACGCGGTACCCCGCGTCGCGCAACACGGCCAAGCCGGAGGGCCACTCGGCGAACCGCGCGTACGGCACCGAGAAGACCGCCCCCATCGACACCTTGACCGCGCGGCGGTAAAGCGGGTCCGCGCAGTCCGGCGAGAGCAGGATCGCGCCGATGCCAAGTGCGGCCGCGCTGCGGAACGCCGCGCCGAGGTTGGCGTGGTCGACGAAGCCCTCGAAGACCGCGATCCGCCCCGGGCCGGTCTGACCGGCCGTGGCCGACGGGCCGGTGAGGCCCAGGAGTTCGGCGGGCTCGGGCAGCGGCTTGCGCTGCATGGACGCGAGCGCACCGCGGTGTACGTGGTAGCCGGTGACGCGTTCCACGATCTCGGGCGCGGCGACGTACACCGGCGCGCCGGACTCGGCGGCGAGTGCGACGACGTCGGCCATCGTGTCGAGCCACCGCTCGGTCAGCAGCATCGACCGCAGCGGGTGCCCGGTGTCCAGGGACCGCCGGATCACCTTGTCGCCCTCGGCCATGAACAGGCCTTCGGCGGGCTCGCGGCGGCGGCGCAGCTCGACGTCGGTGAGGTTCGTGTAGTCGGTCAGGCGCGGGTCGTCCGCGTCCCCGATGCGTACGATCGGCCCGGTCATGCGCGCTCCCCGCCCGGTTCGGAGGTGCCGCCGGGGACCGCCGCGTCGACGAGCGGCGGCTCACTCTTGAGGTGCGGCGGGGCGAACAGCCGCAGTACGTGGTAGCCGACGATGGTCACGATGGTACCGAGGGGGATGCCGTCGAGCTGAAAGTCGTCGGTGAACTCGAGGGACACGTTGCCGATGCCGATGATGACGCCGGCGGCGATCGGCACGAGGTTGAGCGGGTTGCCGAGGTCGACCTTGTTCTCGTGCCAGATCTTCGCGCCGAGGAGGCCGATCATGCCGTACAGCACGACCGTGATGCCGCCGAGCACGCCGCCCGGGGTGGCCGCCACGACGGCCCCGAACTTCGGACACAGCCCGCACAGGATCGCGAACGCGGCCGCGGCGAAGTAGGCGGCCGTGGAGTAGACCCGGGTCGCGGCCATGACCCCGATGTTCTCGGCGTACGTCGTGGTCGCCGGCCCACCGACGGACGTCGACAGCACGGACGCGGCGCCGTCGGCCGCGATGGCCCTGCCCAGTTCGGGGTCGAGGTCGTCGCCGGTCATCTCCGCGACGGCCTTGACGTGGCCGGCGTTCTCGGCGATCAGCGCGATGACGACGGGCAGCGCGAGCAGGACGGCGGAAAGCTTGAAATCGGGCGCGTGCAGGCTCGGCAGGCCGAACCAGTCGGCGGAACCGACGCCGGAGAAGTCGACGCGGTTGTGGTCGGTCACCTCCCCCGAGGCGGTCGCGGAGTTGATCTCACCGAACACGCGGTCGAACAGCCAGGAGGCGGCGTACCCGAACACCAGGCCGAGGAACACCGCGATCCGCGACCAGAATCCGCGCATGACGACCATCGCGGCGAGTGTGAACGCCATGGTCAGCAGGGCGATCCACTGGTCCTGCGGCCAGTACGTGCGGGCCACGACCGGCGCCAGGTTGAACCCGATGATCATGACGACGGCGCCGGTGACCACCGGCGGCAGCACCGCGTGCACGATGCGCGCGCCCAGCGCGTGCACGACGAGCCCCGCCGCGAGCAGCACCACGCCGACGACGAGCATCGCGCCCGTCACGGTCTGCACGCTGCCGCCCGCCGCCTTGATGGACGCCGCGACCCCCACGAACGACAGGCTCGACCCCAGGTAACTGGGGATGCGCCCGCGCGTGATGAGCAGGAACATCACCGTGGCGACGCCGGAGAGCATCACCGCGAGGTTCGGGTCCAGCCCCATCAACACCGGGGCCACGAACGTCGCCCCGAACATCGCGACGACATGCTGCGCGCCGAGCCCCGCCGTGCGTCCCCACGACAACCGCTCGTCCGGCCGCACCACTTCTCCTGGCGCCGGGGTCCCCCCGTCCCCGTGCAGCCGCCAGCCGAGGCCGAACGCCATGAACCGCTCCTTGCCGAGTCAGAAGACCGCGTACCTACCGCGCACACCGTACCGACGAAGATCGATTCGGCCGCGACCCGGTGCGCGGGCGAGCCTCGCGACGAGGCGGTCCGGCCTACCGGGCTCCGGCGATCTCGTCGGCGACGGCCACGACGTCGCCGATGACGACGATGGCCGGAGGACGCATGCCGTGCTCCCGGGCGTCGGCCGCGGCGGCGGCAAGAGTGGTACGCAGCACGCGCTGCGTCGCCATCGTGCCCTCCTGGACGATCGCCACCGGGGTGTCCGCGGCACGGCCGTGCGAGACGAGGGTGTCCGCGATGGCGCCGAGGCGTTCCATCGCCATGAGCAGGACGAGGGTGCCGCGCAGGCGCCCGAGCGCGGGCCAGTCCGTCAGGGACTGGGGGTTGTCGGGGGCCACGTGCCCGGAGACGACCGTGAACTCGTGGGCCACGCCGCGGTGCGTCACCGGAATGCCCGCGATGGCCGGGACCGAGATCGCGCTCGTGATGCCCGGCACCACCTCGACCGGGATGCCGGCCCGCGCACACGCGATGGCTTCCTCGAAGCCGCGGCCGAAGACGTAGTTGTCGCCGCCCTTCAGACGCACGACGAACTTGCCCGCGGACGCGTGCCTGATGATCTCCTCGTTGATCGCCTCCTGGGCCATCGCCCGGCCGTAGGGGATCTTCGCGGCGTCGATCACCTCGACGTCGGAAGGCAGTTCGTCCAGCAGGGCGCGCGGCCCGAGGCGGTCGGTGATCACGACGTCGGCCTCGGCCAGCAGGCGGCGGCCGCGCACGGTGATGAGGTCCGGGTCGCCGGGCCCGCCGCCGACCAGGGCCACCCCGGCCCGCTTGGCGCGGTAGTGCGCCGCGCCGAGCGTGCCCTCGCGCAGCTCCTCGAGCACGCGGTCGCGGACCGCGGCGGCGCGGCGCGGGTCGCCGCCCGCCAGCACCGCGATCTGCAGGCCGTCGTGCCGTCCGCTCGCCGGGGTCCAGGCACTGGCGTGCGAGGCGTCGTCGGAGCGCACGCAGAAGATCCGGCGCGCCTCGGCGTCCGCCTCGACGGCGGCGTTCACCGCCGGGTCGTCGGTGGCCGCGATGACGTACCAGGCGCCGTCCAGGTCCTCGGCCCGGTAGCCGCGCCGCTCCCAGCGCAGCTCGCCGTCGTCGGCCATCGCCTCGACGGACGGCGTGGCCTCCGGCGCGACGACCAGCACATCGGCCTTCGCGTCGACGAGCCCGGGCAGTCTGCGGCGGGCGACCGTGCCGGCCCCCACCATGACGACCCGGCGGCCGGCGAGCCGGAGGCCCGCGGGGTAGGCCGGGACGTCGTCGTACTTCGGGGACATGGCGCTCTTTCTCACTATCCGTCGGAACCCGGGCCGTTGCGGCCCCGGGCCGCACCGCGCGGGACGGGGACACGCCCCGCGCGGGGGCGGGTCAGCCCGTCTTGCCGCTGACTCCGGCGGAGTCGAACGTCGCCACATCGTGCATCACGCGGGCCGCACTCTGCACCAGGGGGAGGGCCAGGACGGCCCCGGTTCCCTCGCCCAGCCGCAGTTCCAGCTCGACCAGCGGGCGCAGCCCCAGCTTCGCGAGCGCGGCGGCGTGCCCCGGCTCGGCGGAACGGTGGCCCGCGATGCAGGCTGCCAGCGCGTCCGGCGCAATGCGATGCGCGGCCAGAGCGGCGGCCCCCGCGATCACACCGTCGAGGACCACCGGCGTACGCATCGCCGCGCCGCCGATGATGAACCCGGCCAGCGCGGCGTGCTCCAGCCCGCCGACCGCGGCCAGCACCCCGATCGGGTCGTCGGGGTCCGGCGCGTGCTTGGCGAGCGCGGCCCGGACGACCTGCACCTTGCGGTCGTGGGTGCTGTCGTCGATGCCGGTGCCGCGGCCGGTCACCTCGGCGGCGTCCGTGCCGGTGAACACCGCGATCAGCGCCGCCGACGCGGTCGTGTTCGCGATGCCCATGTCGCCGGTGAGGAGGCAGCGGTTCCCGGCGGTCACCAGGTCGCGCGCCGTCTCGATGCCGACCTCTATGGCACGCATGACCTCCTCGCGCGACATAGCGGGGCCCTGCGTCATGTCGGCGGTACCCGGGCGCACCTTGCGCGGCAGCAGGCCGGCCCCCACCGGGAGCTCGGACGCGACGCCGACGTCCACGACGCAGACCTCGACGCCGATCTGCCGGGCGAACGCGTTGACGACCGCGCCGCCCGCGAGGAAGTTCTGCACCATCTGCGCGGTGACTTCCTGCGGCCACGGCGACACGCCCTGCGCGTGCACCCCGTGGTCGGCGGCGAACACCGCCACCGCGGCAGGCTCCGGGACCGGCGGCGGACAGGTCCGCGACAGACCCGCCAGCTGCGCCGAGATCATCTCCAGCACGCCGAGCGAGCCGGCGGGCTTGGTCATCACCTTGTGCCGGTCCCAGGCTGCGCTGAGCGCCTTGGCGTCCAGCGGCCGCACCGAGCGGATCGTCTCGTCGAGCAGGCGTACGGGGTCCTCGCCGGGCAGCCCGCGCCGCCCGTACTCCTCCTCGTGCACCACCCACGACAGCGGACGCTGCTTCGCCCAGCCGGACTGCCCGAGCTCCGGCTCGTCGGGGAACGCGTCGACGTAGCCGACACACAGGTACGCGACGATCTCCAGGTGCTCGGGAAGCCCGAGCGCATGGCTGAGCTCGCGCTCGTCGAAGAAGCTGACCCAGCCGACGCCGAGGCCCTCCGCGCGGGCCGCGAGCCACAGGTTCTCGACCGCGAGCGCACTCGAGTACGGGCCCATCTGCGGCTGCGTGTGGCGACCGAGGGTGTGCCGGCCGCCGCGCGTCGAGTCCACCGTCACCACGATGTTGACCGGCGTCTCGAGGATCGCCTCGGTCTTGATGCCGAGGAACTGCTTGGCCCGGGCCTTGGGCAGCGACGCGGCGTACGCCTCCCGCTGCCGGGCGGCGAGCCGCTGCACGCCCGCACGGGTCTCCTCGTTGCGGATCACGACGAAGTCCCACGGCTGCGAGAAGCCGACGCTGGGCGCGTGGTGGGCGGCTTCCAGGACGCGGATGAGGACCTCGTCGGGAACCGCGTCGGAGCGGAAGCCGGTGCGTACGTCGCGGCGCTCGCGCATGACGCGGTGCACCGCCTCGCGGTCGGACTCGCCGTAGCCGGGCGCGGGGTCGGTCTCGACGTCGGTCGTGCCTTCGCTCGCGGTGTCGATCTCGGTTTCGCCCTCGGTCTCGGTCTCGGTCTCGGTGTCGTTGTCCGTGTCCGTGTGCGTGCCCGTGTCCGCGTCGTCTTCGGGTCCGGGGCCGGTTTCGCCGTCGGCTTCGATTTCGGCTGCTTCGGCGCGGGGCCCGTCCTGCGACGGGGCGGCGGCCGGACCCGCGTCGGGTGCCGGGTCCGACGCGGCCGTGCCGTCCGCCGGAGTGCCCGCCTCGGCGGCAGGCGCCGGAGCGGCGTCCTGGCCGGCCTCCTGCGGGGCAGGTGCGACCGCATGTGCCGTCGGCGCCCGCGCGGCGTCGGGCTGGACGGGCGCCGCCTGGGTGGGGGCGGGGTGCGCGGGAGGCTGCGGGACGGAAGTACCCGCGGCCGCAGGCGTCTCTTGCTGCTGACCACCCTGCGGGACGGCATGCGCGGGCCCTGTGACGGACGCCGCCTGCTCCTCAGGCTGCCCCTCGGACGGTACGGCGGGCGACACGGCAGGCCCCGGGGCATCGACCTGGGCCGGAGCGGCGGCCGCGGTCTGTGCCGGGCCCGGTGTCGCCTCGGCTGTCTGCGAAACAGCAGACTGCGCAGCGGTGGGCTGCGGAACGGTGGGCTGCGGGACAGCGGACTCTGGCCCGGCGTCGCCCGGTGCGGAAGCGGCGGCGGGCTGCGCCGGCTCACCCTGGGGAACCGCCGCCAGGCGGACCCGCCTACGACCGCGAACAGCCTCGGCGCCCTGCTCGGCGGAAGACGCCGCGACCGCGCCGGGAGAGGCCTGCTGCTCGGCAGGCGTACCGGCCGGTGCCGTCTGACCGGGGGTTGCTGCGGTAACCGGGGTGTCCGTCACGTCTTCCTTGCCCGTCTTGCCGACGTCACCTGTGTTGCCTGTGGCGCCTGTCGTACTGGTCGTGCCGGGGCTGCTCGGGACACTGCCTGCCGGTGCCGACGCGGCGCCGGGAACCGGGACCACCGGCGGAACGGGGATGGGCCCCTGGTGTGCCGGTGCGACCGGCACACCGGCCGCGGGCGTTGCCGCCACCGGGATGCTCTGTGCGGGTGCGGGTGCGGCGCCTGCCTGACCATCGGCCTGTGCCGGTACGGCAGTTGGCACGGGGGGCGACGCCGGGGCTGGAGCGGGCGCGGGGGCCGGAGCCGGGGCGGGCGCGGGAGCCACGCCCGCCTGGCGCGCCCGGCGCGCGGCGACCCGGCCTGGGGGCGGAAGGGTCGGAGCGCCGCCGACTGCGACCGGCGGAACGGCATTTGCCCCGGCCGGGCCCGCGGCGGCACCCGGGACCGGCTGCCGGACACCGGCATTCGGTCCCTCGGCAGGCGCGGTGGCACCCTGGGCACCTTGTGCGGCCTGTGCCGCGGGGCTAGTTGCCCCGTCGGCCGGGTTGGTGTCGCCGGCCGACGCGGACGGCATCGCCGGATTGTCCTGCCCGGCGGTTTCGGCGACCGCGGCGGGAGTTGCCTCGGCCTGAACGCTCTCCCCCGGCTGTGCGAGGACGGTCGCGGCAGGTGTCCGCGTTGCCGATTCCGGCGCCGGCGGACCCGCAGCCGGGGTGGCGGCGTCAGCCGCGGCGGGCAGGTTCACCACGTTCGCGCCTTCGGGACCGAAGGTGGCGCCCTGCGGCGAAACAGGACCCGTTGCGGCAACTGCCGGGCCCGAGGCCCCTGCTGTCTCGCGCTGCGGATCGTTCGCCGCCGGCTCCTGGACCGGGACCTGACGGGTACGCCCGCGGGGCCGGACGCCGCTGATCCGCGTACGCGACGGCGAAGCAGCCTGTCCCGTCGCCGAGTTGTCCGCCGCGGAAGCCGGTGAAGCCGGTGAAGGCGTGCCCGCAGCAGTTGCGGCGGATGCGGCCGGTGCCGCGGGCGCCTGCTGGGCAGGCGGCTCGACGGCGGCGGGCGCCGACGGGGGTTGTACGGCGTGCGGCTGTACGGCCTGCGACTGCGGGTCCGGCGTACCGGAACTCGGCGCCACAACCTCAGCGGGAGCCGGCACGGCCGGGACGCTCGGGGTCTTGGGGGTGTTGGGGGTGTTCGTGGCCTCGGGCGCGTCCGCCTGGGCGGTCTCGGCGCCTCGCGCGCGCAGGTTGCGCGAGCGTACGCCGCGAGGCGCAGCCGCGTCCGGGTCGGCAAACGCGGCCGTACGCATGCGGCGCGGCGAGCCCGCGGCTGCGGCCGCGGGCTCTGCGGCGCCGGTCGGAACCGCCTGCTGCGGTGCCGGCGCGGCGGTCTCGGCGACGCCCGGCTGCCCGGCGGCAGGGGGTGTCGGCGTGGCCGTGGGCGTGGAAGTGGCGGATGCGGCCTGTTCGGTCGGCGTCGGAGCCATCGGCGCGGATCCGGTCGGCTCTGCCCCCGCCTGTACCGGGTTTGCCGCAGCCGACTCGCCCGGTCCGTCCTCTACGGAGGCAGGCTGCGCCGACTCCGCGGGAGCCGCGGGAGCCGTGGCGGGCGGAGTCTGCTGCGCCGGAGTCGGCTGCGCGGGGCCCGCCTGGGCGACGTCGCCGGACTGCACCGGGCCGACCGGCGGCGGCGGAATCCGCGGGACATCCGAACCCGGCGAGTTCGCACCGGTGTTCGCGCCCGCGGGCGGCGGGGCCTGGTGCGAGGCGGCATCCGGGACCGGTCCGGA
>NZ_JBEZFP010000218.1:0-9904 GCF_040649515.1 Streptodolium elevatio | reverse complement strand
CACGCGCCCACGGCCGCCGCCGCGGCGGCGGCCGTCGCGAGGTACGCCAGCGCCGCGGCACCCAACAGGCCCTCGGCGGCGACGCGCATGCACGTACTGACACTGGCGAGTTCGAGGCATGCCGCGCGGCAGCGGTCGCACTCGTCGAGGTGTGCGCGCACGTTGTTCTCGGCGCGGTCGCCGAGGCTGTTGCGTACGTAAGCGCCGTAGTTCTTCGCGAACGGGCGGCACTCCTTGGGGAGTCCGTTCTCGACGTACACCTTGAGGTACGCCTCGCGCAGACCGTCCCGCGCCCGCTCCTTCAGCTTGGAGAGCGCGTTCGGGCTGACGCCGAGCAGCGGGGCCACGCGGTCGCGCGGCTCCCGCTCGACCTCGGTGTACCAGAGCACCGCCTGCCAGCGTTCCGGGAGTTCCTGGAACGCCTTGGCGGCCAGGTTGCGGTCGGTCGCGGCGACCGCGGGGTCTTCGGGCTCGCCGCTGGGGCCGGCTTCGTAGGCCGCCACGTCGTCGGTGAGCAGGACGCGCCTCTCGTTGCGGGCCCAGTCGCCCGCCACGCGCCTCACGGTCGTGAGGAGGTAGGGGCGGCATGCCTCGCGTGGTCCGTGGCCGGAGCGCAGGGCGTGCAGCGTGCGGGTGAAGGTCTCGCCGACGAGGTCCTCGGCGTTCTCGCGGGTGCGGGTGCACAGCCGGGCGAGCCTGCGTACCGCGTCCACGTGGCGCTGGTAGAGGACTTCGTACGCGGCGTCGTCGCCCTCGCGTACGCGGTCGGCCAGGTAGGCGTCGGACGGGCCGTCGTCGCCGCGTCCGTCCGCGCCCTGGTGGTCGCCTCCCGCGCCGCCGTCGCCGGGGCCGGGACGCGCCGGGCCGGTCGGCTCGGGGCCGGCCGGCGGCGCGCCCAGGGGGCCGCGGGGTTCGGGTGTGCCGGGGGAGCCTGCGGCGTTCGGCGGGCCAGTCGGCCCGACGGCGGCCGGGACGGGACCGGACGCTGCGGCGTCGGGCGTCCCGGCACCGGGCGCGCCGGCTCGGGGCGGCTCGTGCCCCCGCGGAGCCGGGAACGGGCCTCGGCGGTGCAGCGCGGTGCGTTGTCCGGGGAGGACGGGGCCCTGCGGCGGTCCGGCGTTGCGGCCCTGTCCCGGGACCCACGGGCCGTCGCCGCCGGGTGCGGCCGCGGCGGGGTCCACTGGTGCGGGGTCGGTCGGCGGGTCCGATGGCTGCCGGTCGGGACCGGAGGCCGAAGGGTCGTCCTCGCGTGACACCCGTGACCCCCTTGAGCGGTGCTCTTCGCCTCTGTCGTCAGCATCGTGGCGATCTCGGCGGCATCTGTCCAGATCGTCAGGGGGCGTACGCAGTGGGGGTGGTGCACTCCGGCGCGCGTGGTGCGGAGGGGGCGCGGGGACGAATCACCCGCGCCCGCCCCGGTTTTGGCGGCACCAAGGCCGTGACGCTGCGTCATGGGGTGCGTCGCGGACCCCATGGGGCGCGCGGGGCGGCGGGTGCGGGGGCGGCCCGGCGACGGGGGAACTGCGGTGGTCGGGCGGGGCGAACGGGAGGGAGCCGAACCGGTGGGAGCCGAACCGGTGGGAGCGGTGCGGGCGGCGCGGGAGGAGGGGAGGGCGGGGGAGGGGGAGGGAAAGGCGGCGGAGGGGGAGGTGCGCATGGGGGAGAGGGCCTTGCGGTCGGTGCGGGTGGCACGGGTGGCACGGGCAGTGCAGGCGGAACAGGTGGTGCGGGTCGTGCTGAACACGTTCAACTCCCCTGGGGCGTACCGGGCTCGACGGCGAGCCGGACGTGCGGGCGTGGGACTGCCGGGACGGTTCCAGGGGCGCCGTGCACCCCGGACAGAGGGTCGACGGGGGCGCGGCAGAGCCGGTCGAGGCGGTCCTCGAGCGCGGGTTCGTCGCCGTCGACCAGGGCCATCAGGCGGCCCGCGGGGACGGCGTGCACGTCTTCCTGCAGTGCCCGCTCCATGTGGCGCGCGGTCAGCAGGAGGTGCCGCAGGTGCGACCAGAACCGGGATTCGGCGACTTCCAGCTGCACGACGACGAGGCGCGTGTGCTCACCGGCGCCGATGCGGTCCTGGAGCCGCCGCTGCAGGAGCGCGGCGGACGGGAGTTCGGTGAGCGGATCGGTGCCGGGCGGCAGCGTCCCGGGCGCGGTGGACCGCGCGCGGGCGCCGACGTACGCCTGCACCACCGGCGCGGGCGCCGGGTACGCCAGCGCGCACAGGAACAGCGCGTCCAGCTCGGCGAGCGCCACGTCCAGCGGGATCTCGGCGGCGGCCCGGTCGCGGCCCAGCGCGATGCAGGCCGAACGCACATGTCCGGTCGTCACGAACGACTCGATGCACAGCTCCACTGCGGCGCTGTGCCATTCGACGCGGGAGGGCCAGCCGGCCCTTCGCGTCACACGGTGCCACTCGCCCCGCAGCCAGTCGGGGTCGGCGGTCGATGCGATGTCACACTCGGTACCCATGCCAAGGGAGACCGGGGTCCCTCGGAGAAGTGACGCGACTTCCGAGTAATATTTGGTGTGACCTGGATCACATACTGGCCGCGCGCCGGGCGCGCAGCCAGGTGACCCTTTCGGGTAGCGCTTTTACCTTGCCGTGACCGCCCTCAGCGGCGCTCCGCCAGCACCGCCACAAGGCGCTGCACCGAGCCGCCGAGGCCCCAGCGGTCGGCGAGCGCGCGCAGCGCGTCGGGGTCCCGGGGCGCGCGGGGGAGCGCGACGGGCAGATCGTCCGGAAGCGGAACATCACGGACCACCTGCACGACCCCGGGGGCGACGTCCAGGTAGTCGGCGGCGGCGACCAGGTTGCGGCGCCGCGCGGGGGTGAGCGACGAGGCGGGGTCCTCGGCGGCCCGCCGTACGCCCGCCAGGTCGCCGAACTCGCCGATCAGCTGGGCGGCGGTCTTCTCGCCGATGCCCTTCACGCCGGGCAGCCCGTCGCTCGCGTCGCCGCGCAGCGTGGCGAAGTCGGCGTACCTGGACGCCGGCACGCCGTACCGCGCCAACACCGCCGCCTCGTCGATCACGTCCACGACGCCCACCCCCTTGACGGGGTAGAGCACGCTCACCGCGCGCTTGTCGTCGACCAACTGGAAGAGGTCCCGGTCGCCGGTGACGATCTGCACGGGTGTCGCCGCCGCGGTCGCCAGCGTGCCGATCACGTCGTCCGCCTCGAAGCCCGGCGACCCGACGCGCGTGATGCCGAACGCGGCGAGCACGTCCTCGATGACGGGCACCTGCGGGGACAGGGTGTCGGGCACCTCCTCCTCGTCGGGCGCGTCGCCCTCGACGACCTCCGCGACGCGATGCGCCTTGTAGGAGGGGATCGCGTCGACCCGGAACTGCGGGCGCCAGTCGTCGTCCCAGCACGCCACGAGCGCGTCGGGGCCGTGGTCGGAGACGAGGCGCGAGATGAAGTCCAGCAGGCCGCGCACCGCGTTGACCGGGGTGCCGTCCGGCGCCTTCACCGAATCGGGCACACCGAAGTAGGCGCGGAAGTAGAGCGACGCGGTATCGAGAAGCATCAGTTGTCCAGGCACGAGCCCCATCGTGCCGTACGCCGGTGTCACGGCACGGAGATCGGCCGCCTGATCAGGGGGTGTCGTCGGCTGCGCCGAGGCCGGACACGCCCAGGCCGAACATGCCGAGACATGCGTCGAGTCCGTGGACCTCCACGGGTACCGTGCGATGCGCCTCCCAGGCGTCGCGGTCGATGCGTACGCGCCGCAGCATCCGCGCGCGCCCGTCCGCCGCCGCGTGGACCTCGAGGCCGTCGTCCGCGTACCCCAGCTTGCGCGACACCCCCAGCGACGCCGGGTTGTCGGTGAACGCCGACGACACCGCCCACTCCGCGCCGAGGCCCTCGAACGCCAGGTGCAGCACCGCCGCGCGCATCTCCGCGCCCAACCCCCGGCCCTGCCGGCCCCGCTCGATCCACGAACCCGACGAGACCTCGCGCCGTGTGACGAACTGTTCGCCGCTCAGATCCTGCGCGCCGACCGGCAGGCCCTCGTGGAACACCACCAGGTCGAGCGTCCAGTCCTCGGGCGTCCAACTCGCCCACTGCCGCCAGTGGTGTTGCAGCGCCGAGCGCGAGCGGTCCGGCTCGGGGACTGTGGACCACGGCATGGCGAAGGGCATGTACTCCGGGTCGTGGACGCCCCGCGCGACCGCCGCGAACAGGGCGTCGAAGTCCTCGAGGCGGGGGAGCCGCAACTCCAGGCGCGGGGTGGTCACGCGCAGTCCGAACAGCGGCCAGTGGTCCGTGATCATGTCTGATTCTGGCTTACGCGCGGGCATGCCGCCGAACGAATTCGCCCCCGTACGAACCCGTTCCGTGGACCGGACGCGGCGTCAGACCGCGAACTCGTCCAAGACCTCCTGCAACGTGTCGCGCACGCCGAGGATGTCGATGAGGCCGGTCATGCGCAGTGTTGCCCGCACATGCCGGTCGGGTGCGGCGAGGCGGAGTCCGCCCCCGCACGCGTGCATTGCCTTGAAGGCGTCGATCAGCACGCCGAGTCCGACCGAGTCACAAAACGTCAGCGCCGTGGCGTCGACGACCACGCGGCGGCACCCGCCGTCGATCAGATCGATCAGCGTGCGGTGCAGCAGCGGAGCGTTGTGGAGATCGAGCTCGCCGTGCAGATGGACAACCGCGCACCCGCGCCAGATTGTGACCCCGGTGACGGGGTGTTCCTGACCGAGCATGCCGAGCCGCGCGACCATGGCCTCGACCTTTCCGTGGTCGGGACGGGATTGGAACCTCACGGCGCCGAATGCATTCTGGGGCATCCGGAGCGTCCGTGGCACCCTTTCGGGCGCGCGTCTTGCGCGGGACCGGGTGGATCGCGGGCGGCTTGGCCGGATAAAGCCGGTTTCAACGCTGATCGGTTTCCGAAAAACCGGGCATACCAACCGCGCTGACGGGTGATCAGTCGATGATCGCTTTACCGGCAGTCACCCGAAAGGGTGAATGTGTGTGGGTGTGCGTACGCCCGTGAACGCACCGGCGCTGCGCCCCGGCCTGCGTGCGGCGCCGTGTGCCCATGCGCGCATCGGCCTCGCGCCCGTGTACGTATCGGCGTTGCGCCCCCTACGCGTGCGGCGCTACAGGAACGTGTGCCCCTCGCCCCGGTACGTCGGCACCGTCCCGACGACCCGGTCACCCTCCACCAGGTGCAGCGCGTCGAACCGTTCGCACAACTCGCCGGCCTTCGCGTGCCGGAACCACACGCGGTCCCCGATCAGCAGGTCGTCGGCGGCACTCCCGCGCAGCGGCGTCTGCACCTCGCCCGCGCCCTCCTGCGGGTCGTACGCCAGCCCCTGCGGCAGGTACGGCTGCGGCAGCCGGTCCCGCCCCGCGGCGCCCGAGGCGGGGTAGCCGCCGCCCAGCACGGACACCCAGCCGACCCCCGGCCGCCGGACCACCGGCAGCGCGAACAGCGCCGCGGGGCGGCCCCGGAAGCTGGTGTAGTCGTCGAACAGCCGCGGCTGGAACAGCCCCGACCCCGCCGCGACCTCGGTGATGCACGCCTCGGCGGCGGTGCGCTCCACGCTCCCGGTGCCGCCGCCGTTGACGAACTCCAGGTCGGCCACCGCGCGTACGGCCCGCACGATGTCCGCGCGGCGCGCGGCCAGTTCGGCCCCGGCGCGGGCCTGCATGAACCGGATGGCCCGGCCGTACAGCGCACGCCCGTGGGGAGCGTCGCCGACACCGGCGATCTGGGCCTCGTAGGCCATCAGCCCGACGAGGTGGAACTGCGGGCGCTTGGCGACCTGTTCGGCGACGTCGGCCACCTGCTCCGGGGTGTGCAGCGGCGAGCGGTGCGCACCCACGCGGATGCGCCCGCCGAACACCTGCCACGAGCAGTCGATGTCGACACACACGCGGATGCGCTCGGTGCCGTCGCCGCGCACGCGGTCGATGTAGTCCAACTGCGCGACGTCGTCGACCATCACCGTGACGCGCGCGGCGGCCACCGGGTCGGCGGCGAGGCGCGCGTACGCCTCCCGATCCGTCGACGGGTACGCCACGAGCACGTCCTCGACGCCTTCCGCGGCCAGCCACAGGGCCTCCGGCAGGGTGAAGGCCATGACGCCCGCGAAGCCGTCGGCCGCCAGCACCTCGCGCAGGAGGGGGAGGCAGCGCACGGACTTGCTGGCGACGCGGATCGGCGTACCGCCCGCGCGCCGCACGAGGTCCGCGGCGTTCGCCCGGAACGCGTCGAGGTCGACGATCGCGAAGGGCGCGTCGAGGTCCGCGGTGGCGCGGTCGTAGCGCGCCCGGTCGTCGGACGGGTGGTGGGCGGCGCGCGCGGCGGTGAGACTGGCCATGCCCCGCAGCCTGCCAGATTCGGTTACCGGGCGGTAGAACGGTGCGGGCGCGAGGTCTCGTCTCCGAGCTACTGCCGGGCCCGCGGGCGGTCGCGTGGTCTGGGCCTTGACGGCCCTCCCAGGCCGCTGTCTTACGGCCGCTCGGGTGCGGCCGCTTGCCGTCTCGGGCCTTGAGGGCCGTGCCGCAGCTCGACCTAGGCCGAGCTGCGGCCCGAGGGTTGTCCGACAGGGTTTTGCAGGCACCCCCCAGAAGAGACGAGGGTGATCGGAGCGGCTGGGGGAGCGAAGGAGTTGCGGCGTTGGAGCGGGAATGAGTGTGGCTGCGCTGCGCTGCGCGGCGCCGGGAAGGCCGCCCGCAAGCGGAGTGCCGGATTCCTGCACATGGCGGCGGCCGTCGCCCGCCCGTGACAGGGTGCTCATGATCGACAGACGGTCGACGCCCTCGGGTCCGTGCCCCGCATCCATCCCGAGGCGAACCAAGGCCCGGCCCGGAAGGCGGACCCATGCACGTGCGAGCCCTCGACCTGATCGACCGCGTCCTGGACGCGGGCAGCTTCACGGCCTGGACCGGGAAACTGCCCGAGCCGGACGGCATCGAGGCGGGGTACGCCGACGAACTCCGCGCCGCCCGGGACCGCACCGGATTGGACGAGGCCCTGGTGACCGGAGAGGGCCGCATCCACGGGCGGCGCGTCGCCGTCGTCGCGTGCGAGTTCGCGTTCCTCGCCGGATCGATCGGCGTCGCGGCGGCCGAACGCCTGGTCCGCGCCGTCGAACGCGCGAGCGCCGAACGCCTGCCGCTCGTGGCCTCGCCCACCTCCGGCGGCACGCGCATGCAGGAGGGCACCGTGGCCTTCCTGCAGATGGTGAAGATCTCGGCGGCGGTCGCGGCACACAAGGCGGCGGGGCTGCCGTACCTCGTCTACCTGCGCCACCCGACTACCGGAGGGGTCTTCGCGTCCTGGGGGTCTCTTGGACACGTCACCGCAGCGCAGCCCGGCGCGCTGATCGGGTTCCTCGGCCCGCGGGTGTTCGAGGCGCTGAACGGCGAGCCCTTCCCGTCCGGCGTGCAGGTGTCGGAGAACCTGTACGAACACGGCCTGATCGACGCCGTCGTGCCTCCGGAGCAACTGCGCGACGTGGCCGCACGCGTTCTCGAAGTCCTCGACACTCGGCCGGTCGACGGTGCGGCTGTGCCTGCGGCCGGTGCCGATGTCAGCGCTGGTGCTGGTGCTGGTGCTGATGCTGATGCTGATGTTGCGGTCGGTGTCGGTGTCGGTGTCGGTGTCGGTGTCGAGGTTGAGGCCGAGGTCGGCGATGTCGCCGGTGACGTGGGTTCCGACGTCGACCAGCCCGACAGCCCTGCATGGGAGAGCGTGCGCCGCTCCCGCGACTCGGAGCGCCCGGGGCTGCGTACGCTCCTGCGACACGGTGCCCGGAGCGTCACGCCGCTGCGGGGGACCGGCGAGGGCGAGAGCGAGCCGTCGCTGCGCCTTGCGCTCGCCCGGTTCGGCACGCAGGGGTCGCCGGGAGCGCCGTGCGTCGTCCTCGGCCAGGACCGTACGCGGCAGAGCGAGTACGGCCCCTTCGGACCCGCCGGACTGCGCCAGGCCCGGCGCGGCATGCGGCTGGCCGCGGAACTCGGCCTGCCGCTGGTGACCGTGATCGACACGGCGGGCGCGGCGTTGTCCGCGGATGCCGAACAAGGGGGCCTCGCCGGGGAGATCGCCCGCTGCCTCACGGAACTCGTGATGCTGCCCGCGCCGACGGTGTGCCTGCTGCTCGGGCAGGGGGCCGGCGGCGGAGCACTCGCGCTGCTGCCCGCGGACCGGGTGCTGTGCGCGCGGCACGGCTGGCTGTCGCCGCTGCCGCCCGAGGGGGCGTCCGCGCTGCTGTTCCGTACCACCGACCGCGCCGCCGAGATCGCCGACCGTCAGGGCATCCGCTCCGCCGACCTGCTCGCGAACGGCATCGTCGACCGGGTCGTCCCCGAACTCCCGGACGCCGCGGCCGAACCCGAGGCGTTCGTGCAACGCGTCGCGGCCGCGCTGGAGGACGAACTCACCGCGCTGCGCGGGGTGGACCCGGCCGCGCGGATCGCCCGCCGCCTGGACCGGTACCGGATGCTCGGCCTGCCGGACGGGTACGTGCCGGGCGCTCACTCGTACGAGTGAGTTGCCGTCGATCGGCACACGGCAACTCTCAAGCTGCCTAGCCTGATTCACGTTCGGGGACCGGGCTCCACACGCCCGGCCCGCGCCGCGAAGGCGGCCGACGACACTTGATCGCACCAGTCGTCCGCCCCGCAGGTCGCCGCCCCGGACGGGATGCCGCGCGTGGCCCAGTGGTCAAGCCCCGCGCGGCATCCCCGCGCGGTGTGGTGGGGCGTCGTGAAATGGCGTCTCTGAGTGGCTTCTGTGTGTGGTGCCCCTGTGTGGTCCCCTTTGTGGAATCCCTGCGGGCGGGGCGCCCGCTCCGCACCGTCTAGGGTCGAGGTGTGGACTTCACCGGCAAGAGCATCCCCGACCCCGGCTTCTCCGGCGACGACGGCACCGCCGATGCCGCGCTGACGGCGGCCCTTGCCGACACCTCGCCGCGGCCCGAGGACGTCCTCGCCGCCCTCGCGGGAGCCCGCCTGCTGGTCCCGGTGGTCGCGATCCTCGGCGAACAGGAGGACACCGCGCCGGGCGAGCTCAAGCGCGAGAAGTCCAGCGACATGGCGGTCCCCACGATTGCGGGACCTTCCGGCCGCAAGGCGCTCCCCGCGTTCACCTCGACGGACGCCCTCGCCCGCTGGCGCCCGGACGCGCGCCCGGTCCCCGTCGACGCCCGTCGCGCGGCGCTGGCCACGTACGCGGAGGGCGCCGACACCCTGCTGCTGGACCTGGCCGGGCCTGTTCCGTACGAGGTCACCGGGCCGGCCCTCCGTGCGCTCGCCGAGGGCCGCGAACTCCTGCCGCCGCACCGCGACGACACGGTCCGCGAAGCGGTCCGCGCCGCGGCTGCGGAGGAACCGGCCGTCAGCGCCGCGTACCTCACCGAGGGCGCGACGTCCGATCTCCTGCTGACGCTCGCGTCGAACGCCTCCCCGGCGGACATCACTGCCGCGGCCCGTCGCATCGCCACGCGGCTGGCGGAAGCTGAGGCGCTGCGCGCACGGCTTACCCGGGGGCTGGACCTGGCTCTGCTGGCGGAGTCGGTTACGCCGCCGGGTGCGCCGTTGTATGTGCGGGGGGCGTGAGGGGCTGCGGGGGGAGGACGCCAGGGTTCGGCGGGCCTGCGTTGTCTGGGGGGCCTGGTTCTGTTGGCGGAGTCGGGTTACGTCACGGACGATGCCGCGCTATGCGCGGGGGCGTGACGGGCCCTGTCGGCGAACCAGTATTCGGGCGGTTGGGACGCGGACGTCTGAGCATGCGCAGGTTGGGCCGTTCCGTCGTTGGTCCGGGGTCGGTCGGCCCTTGGTAGGGGTGGGCGCTTTTGTTTGAGTGCGGCCGTAGCACCCATTTTCGTGACTGCGCTCGTTCCTCGCTCCGTCACGAAAATGTGCACTCCGACCGCT
>NZ_JBEZFP010000217.1:0-9943 GCF_040649515.1 Streptodolium elevatio | reverse complement strand
ACGTCCTGTCCGATCGCGCCGGGCTGCCGCTCGTCGTCGGGCTCTCGGCGGGCAACTGCCATGACAGCAACGGTCTGAAGCCGCTCGTCCAAGCCTTCATGGCCAAGCACGATCCAGACCGTGGCCGGCCGTGGAAACCGGGCAAACTGCATGCCGACAAGGCCTACGACAACGCACCTCTGCGGAAGTGGCTGCGCGGACGCCGGATCGTGCGGATCGCTCGCATCGGCATCGACACCTCCCAGCGCCTGGGTCGCCACCGCTGGGCCGTCGAACGCACGATGTCCTGGCTGACCGGATACCGGCGGCTGACCATCCGCTACGAACGTAGATCCGACCTGTTCCTCGCATTGCTCACGCTTGCGGCAGCAGCCCTCTGCTGCAAACGACTCCATCGCCACACCACGTAGGACACGGTCTTAGTGCTGGGCGAGCAGGCTGTCGACGTATCCGACAACCGGTTCGCCGGTGCGGTAGGGCTGCCATGCGGAGCGCAGGTCGGCGAGGCCGCACTGGACGCGGGCGGAGTCGACGGTGTCGAGATGCTCGAGCAGGGCGCGCACGGTGGCGGCGGCTTCGGCGGGGCGGCCGCGGCGCAGTTGGACGTCGGCGAGAGGAGCCGGACGAGGGTCAGGGTGTGGTGCTCGTCGGCGCCGCGGTTGGTGGCGGACGCGGCCAGATGGGTCTCGGCGCCGACCAGGTCGCCGAGGTCGGCGAGGGCGAGACCGGTCTGGTGCTGCAGCGACGCGGGGACGTAGCCGCCGGCCACGCCGCGCGCCGCCATGAAGTATGCGGCGTCTGCCCGTCAGCTCATCGAAACCCGACTCGAACAGCAGTCATGCCTGAGGCGGTCAAGGACCGCGGTTTGTCCGAGCGGGCCACCGGTGGCCTCCGACCAGCGGGGCAGCGGCTTTGTTCATGAGGAGTAGCTCGTGGACAGAGCCAGGGGCAGCAAGACAACCGAGCCCGAACAGGACGCATTATCAACAGAGTTGCCAGTCCTCCATGCTCGCCGGGAGCGCTTCGTGGGTTTCCGGTCAGCGGCGATGGGGTGTCTAGGAGAGAGCCGACTCTATGAAGCCGTAGGCAAGTTCGCGGTCCGTGATGGGAAACCCATGGCCGCCTGGCCGGATGCGCACAGTGGCATGCCTATCCCCGCGGTCTTGGAGCGCGCGGGCGATGTCGGCCGCGCCGCGGCTCCATACGTCCTGGTCGCCCGCGATGAGCAGATACCGGCATCGCGGGGCGGCCGAGAGTACATCCTCGATGTCGTAGTCGCGGGCGAAGCCTGGAACGACGAAGTCCGCCTGGAAGCCGGCGTCATGCGCGGCGGACTCACGATAGGGAATGCACCCGCAGTTCGACACGCTCGCCTGGATGCGTTGATCCCAGGCGGGGGCCCAGATCGCCATCCGGCCGCCATACGAATGGCCGATGAAGCCGATTCGCGTCGCGTCGGCCTCTGGCAGCGACGCCCCGTAGTCGATGGCCAGGCTCACCTCTTGGAGCAAGTCCGCCAACAGCGTTCTGCCGATCACCAGGCGCGAGGACAGCTCGAACCAGCCGACGTTGTCCCCGTCGGCCCAGTTGCGGTCCTCGAACCCGATGGCGTCGGGGGCGATGGTGACAAAGCCCCGTTGGGCGAGCTCGGCGGCGTAGCGCTGGTCGGCCCTGCCCCGCAGCCCCACCACCTCGCTCTTGCCGAGGTCGAAGCGGCCGGCGTGCTGATGCTGGCAGAAGACCAGCGGAGCCGGTCGGGCCAGCCGGCCAGGGATGCAGACGAACACCGAGGCGCGGCCGCTTGGCACGCGGTAGGCGACATGGCGGAGCAGGTATCCCTCGCACTGCCTCTCGCCGAGAGTCTCGATGTCACCGATCGCCGCCGGAGTGGTGGGGCCAAGGACACGACGAAGCGCCTCGGCTCCCAAGGGCTTAGGCATACCGAGAACCCTGCCAGACGACTGTTGAGGGCGGACGCCTCACTCAGACAGCGGCCGGATCAGCATCGAAATGCCGCCGGAATGGTTCGACTCTCACCTGTGGATGATGAGCTTCGCCGTACTGGCGTGCTCGAGTGACGAGGGACTGGAAGCTGGTGCTATAAGGCGCACCGTTGCGGCGGGCTGCCTCGGCCTCCATGAACGGTTGAAGCTGGTGGCTCAGGCGGATCACGGCCTGCCATTCCGTGCGTAGGACGTCGTTGGCGGGTACGACTCCGGTCTCTACGCGATACCCGATGAAGTTGAACCGGTTGACGACGAACTCGATCGTCTCAAGGACCTCCTCGGTGCCGGGCGTCGCCAGATCAGTTGGCTCGTACCGGTAGAGCGCCCTGATCGCCCGCTGCATGGGAAGGCTTACCAGCTCTTCGTGGAGGGCACTCAGCGCGGCCTGGCGGGCCTGGCGGGACTGGACCTTCAGTTGGAGCCAGACAAGGATCAAGGCGACTACAGCTGCGGTACTGCTGACGATGGTGGCGATTGCGAGGGGTACGTTCACATGCTCTCCAAGGCTCGTGACGTCGAAGGGCCCACGGCAGCCAACAGCCCCTCAGGTATTATCCGTTGCCTCCACGTTCGGCCTGCCCTGGGCAGCGACGTATCGGCTGACCACCAGATGCGAGAATCCCCGCGACGGCGTGCTCGTCGACCAGCCGTTCGGAGATCCGCTTCACGATGTGCCGCTGTTCACATGACACCTCCAAGACCGTCAGCCGGCCGAAGGACGTCATCGGGTTCGTCGTCCTGCCCCGTCGTTGGGTGGTCGAGCGGTCTCTCGCCTGGGTGATGCACGCCCGCCGACACGCCCGCGACTACGAACGGCACGTCCAGCACTCGGAATCGCTGATCACCTGGGCCGCCATCACTCTCATGACCAGGCGCATCACCCGCAGGCAGTCCCGGCGGACGACTCAGCCGACGTGTCGCGAGAACGATCGCCGCGGTCCTGAAGACCTGGACCGACTGACCGAGGGGGACGCACGCCGCAACGCGGCGATCCGGCAGCGCTGTCGACAGCGGGCGTGTCGTGTATGTGAGGCCCGGTCTCGCGGGATCTGCAGGCAACCCCGAGAACTCCGCACGGAGACACGGACTCTGCCGAAAGGCTTCTGACCCCCCGACTTGCGCACGCCGCTCCAGCAAGCCACCGCGCGAACTCCACTTCCGTAGGCGGTCACGTCTCGCCGTCCGAGGCCGCCGGGCCCGGGCGGGTGGCCGGGTCGGGGTCGTCGGCGAACGCGCCCCACGGCATCCACGTTGTCAGGGTGTAGTCGCGCAGCACGTCGACCAGGAGCTCGTCGCGGACACCGGGGGTGCCGTCCTCGCTGACGAGCGGGACCTTCACGCGGGCGGGCTCCTCCAGGCGCGCCCAGATCAGCAGGACGCGGGCCGGGGCGTCGACCTCGTCAGGGTCGACGCCGTCCGGGAGCCGCCAGACCTGCCCCGGCCCGGCCAGGACGAGCGGGTCGCCGGCGTCGGCCTGCGCCCACACCCAGCGCAGCGCCGCGTCGGGGTCCAGCAGGTCGCGGTCGGTGTACTCGCCGGCCCGGTCCACCGCCCACAGACTGGCGCGGTCCGCACCGATCAACTCCTCGATGGTGCGCGCGGGGACGGTCACCGGGCCGCCTCCGCCCCGGAGCACCGACCGTGGCTGGTCATGAACAGGTACTCGGAGGCGGCCTTGGTGCCTCGGGGGCGGTCCGCCTCCCAGCCGCAGCAGCGTCGGTGCCGTCCTCGTTGTAGAAGTCACGCTCGGTGCCGCGGACGGCTGGCTGACGGCAGCCGACGGTGGGGCAGCGCTGTCCGGTCAGCTGGTAGTCCTCCAGCTCTGTCGGGCAAGGCAGGCTCGTCATGATCGGACCCACCGTTCCGCCTCGGGTGGTGGAGTACGGACTCACCGAACTCGGAATCGAGGCGGGACAGCTCACCGCGGCAATCTCCACATGATCCGTGGCACACGCCCAGCAAATCCTGGCAGCCCGCGAGGACTTCGATCAGCAGACCGCCATAGCGCCGGAGCCCGTTCGGTAGCGGGCCCGACCCCGATCGGCCACTCGATGAACTCAAGAGAACGTCCGCAGTCCCTCGCGTTGGTCAACGTTGTGCATGGCTGGTGGGCGATGTCTTGAGCCGGTGCCGGGCATCGGCCGGCGCTTCAGATCGCGAGGAGGACCTCTAAACCCTCTCGCGATTGGGCACCGGTCGTGCAGCGTTACAGATGTACAGCTCACACATGCGTCGGCACCGAACTCGACCATCCGGACGGCACCACCGCGTGCGGCCTCGGCGACGCTTGCCAAGGCCCGGGCCTGCCCCACGTGACAGGCCATGTCTGTAACTTGCCCGAGGGCCCCGGCAACATCGCTGGCGGCCCGCTCAACCCGCACGAGCGGTAAGCCGTCAGCGCACCAGCTCGACCGCGTCGATGCGGACGCCGCCGCAGGGCCGACCAGCGCCCCCCGGCCTGCGTCGGGAGATCCACGGCGGCTTTCAGGTCGTGGAGAACTGGAACTCGGCGAACACGGTGCTGCACTACGGCAAGGACGGTGCCCTGACCGGCCCGGACAAGGAGCACGCTGAGACGTCGACGCTCGCCCTGCACGTCAACACCCCGCTGCTCCGGCAAGTTCTGGGCGAGCCGAAGTGGGCGAAGAAGCCTAGCCACGAGGACCGGCGCGGACTGACCGCTCTGTTCTGCTCCAACGTCAACCCGTACGGGACCTTCCGCCTGGATATGGACAAGCGGCTCGGCCGCCGCACGCGACCCCGCCGCCCGAGCCGAACCATGCGCCGACGCGCCTCCGTTTCCGGCATTGTCCGAAGCCGGTAACGGAGGTGCTAGCATGCCTGCTGCAGAGACAACCAGGTCGCTGCGGGATCAGAATTGGGAGGTGAGTTGATGTCTGTCGCCAAGGCCACTGCCGTGTGCAGTGCCCGCCGGACCATCCTCACGTCCCGGGCCCCGGTCTGACCTGACGGCGATGCCCCCGCAAGAGCCCTGACAGCTCGCGGAGGGCGATCCACTGTGCCGATCGGGGTCCCTTTTCAAGGGTCCCTACGTTGTCTCAATCCTTTTCGCATCATGCTCAGTCGTATTGTCTGGCGGACTACGGCTGGGACGAGGCGTGTGAGTACGCCTTCGCGCCCCATCGCGCCGCCGGACTGATCCCCGCCCGCATCGTGCGTGCCGAACGCGGCTCGTGCGAAGCAGTCACCGACGCCGGAATCGTCCGCGCGGAGGTTCCCGGCACCGTCGATCACGGTGACCCGTTGTCGGCGCCGTGCACGGGAGACTGGGCGGCACTGCGCCCCGTCACCGTCGGCCGCGTGCCGGTGCTGCACGCGACGCTGGAACGCCGCACCGCCCTGGTGCGCTCGACTTCCTCGCGTACCTCGCACGGCCAGATCCTGGCCGCCAACGTCGACACCGTCGCGGTGACGGTGTCGCTCGCGGCACCGCTCAATCACGGTAGAACCGAACGCATGCTCGCCCTGGCATGGGAGAGCGGCGCCCGGCCGGTCGTGGTGCTCACCAAGGCCGACGCATGCACGGACCTGCCCTCCGCCGAAGAGCAGGTGTCCGGGGTGGCCGCCGGGGTGGACATACTGGCCACCAGCGCCGTGACCGGACAAGGCCTGGACACCCTGACCGCCGTCCTGAACGGCACCATCGTGTTGCTCGGCCCTTCCGGAGCGGGCAAGTCCACCCTGGGCAACCGGCTGCTGGGCCAGGACCGGCTGGCCACCGGCGCCGTCCGCGAGGTGGACGGCAAGGGCCGACACACCACTTCCTGGCGGGAACTGCTCCCGCTACCCGGCGGCGGGGTCCTGCTGGACACCCCCGGCCTGCGCGCGATCGGTCTCCACGACGCCAAGAGCGGACTGGAACAGACCTTCGCCGAGATCGAACACCTCGCACAGGCCTGCCGGTTCACGGACTGCGCACACGGGAACGAACCCGGCTGCGCGGTGCTGGCCGCGGTCGAGGCAGGGGAGATTCCCCAACGCCGTCTGGACAGCTACCACCGGCTGCTGCGGGAGAACGCCTACTCCGCCTCCCGCACCGACTCGCGGCTGCGTGCCGAGCGCGAGGCCACCAGGAAGGACATCACGCGCCACCTGCGCGCCACCTACCAGTTCCGGGAGAACCGGAAGTGAACAACAACGACACCCCCGCCCCCGGCGGCGACCCGGTGACGCAGGCATTCTTCACCCTGCACCACGGCCTGCCCCGGCAGGGCCCGGGCTCGGACGCCACCACACGGCACGCGCTGGAGATGGCCGGACCGCTGCCCGAGCACCCGCGGGGCCTGGACGCGGGCTGCGGCTCCGGTCGCTCCACACTGCTGCTCGCCGAAGAAGCCGGCGCGCACGTGACCGCGGTCGACCTGCACCAGCCGTACCTGGACAGTCTTGCCGCCGAGGCGGCCCGCCGGGGCCTGGGCGACCGGATCACGGTCGTCAATTGCTCGATGGACCAACTGCCCGTCCCGGATCACAGCTTCGACGTGATCTGGGCCGAGGGATCCGTCTACACCGTCGGCTTCGACGTCGCCCTGCGCGCCTGGCGTCGCCTGCTCGCCCCGGGCGGCGTCCTCGTCGTCACCGAAATCGAATGGACCGTGCCCAGCCCCGCCGCCCCGGTGCGCGCGTACTGGGACGCGGCCTACCCGCTGCGCACCCACGCCGCGAACGCCAAAGCCGCACAGGCCGCCGGCTACCGTCTCCACGCGCACTGGTCGCTCCCGGAAAGCGACTGGTGGGACGAGTACTACCCGCCGCTCACCCAGCGCATGGACCGGGCGGACCCGCAACACCCCGGCATGCCGCAGGCCCTGGCCGCACACCGGACAGAGATCGACATGCGGCGCGAACACGGCAGCGACTACGACTACGCCGTCTACATCCTCCGCCCCCATGACCACACCCCCGACTCCACGGAGGACGAAACCATGACCACCTGGGCTGCCTGTTCCGAGACCACCGAGGACATCCCCGCCATCCGCGACATCCTCTTCGCGGCCTTCCCCACCGCACTGGAGGCCGACATCGTCGACGCCCTGCGCGCCGACCCGAAGGCGTGGATCGACGGACTGTCCATGGTCGCCGCGGCCCCCGACGGCACCGCGACCGGATATGCGCTGCTCACCCGCTGCCACGTCGACGGCGTACCCGCCCTCGCCCTGGCACCCTGCGCGGTGCTGCCCTCGGCCCAGCGCACCGGCGCCGGCTCCGCCGCCATCCGCGCCGCACTCGACGCCGCCCGGGCCATGGGCGAAAACCTCGTCCTCGTCCTGGGACACGCCGACTACTACCCGCGGTTCGGCTTCACACCGGCCTCCCGCTTCGGGATCCACGCACCCTTCGAGGTGCCGGACGAGGCCATGATGGCCATGGCCCTCGACAACACCCGGACGGTCTCCGCCGGAACCATCCAGTACCCCGCCGCCTTCGGCGTCTGACCCCTCCTGTGGTACCCCGGGGCTCGAACACCCGGGGTACCACAGCCCTTCCCTCGAGGAGCGGACCGGCACGACGATCGGAGCCATCCCGCCATACGGGACGCCAACCGACGCGGGCCCGGTCGCCGCGCGGCCAGGACTCGCCGGCGTAGATCAGGCGCCGTTGCCAGGGCACCGGCTAGTTGGGGTCTGTAAATCGAACTGTGAGTCTCCTTCTGCGGCCCGGGATGGGTTGCTGCCAGGCTCGGCGCTTGCGATCCGGCATGACTCGAAATCGAACTGGCGTCCCGTCAGGGACTGCCGTGGAACCGAGATGTTTGCCGGACGCGGGCGTCGGCCTGGCCCACCCGTTGGCTTGATCAGCAGCCTGTCCGCCTTGCGGCGTGACTCATCACAGTTCTGCCACGCGGTGACTCCACCCAGGCCGACGCCGTTACGGCCGTCCGCCCAGAGGGGAACCACCGCGTGGTCATGCTCGCAGAACTCGTCGACGGCGTCATCGGCGTCGACACCCACCGCGACACACTTGCCGCAGCCGCCGTCAGCCCTGTCGGGGCCGTCTTGGAGACGACCGACGCACCCGCTCGCAATCCCCCGGGCAAGTGCAGGCCTACAACACCGAAAAGAACAAGTGCCGCCCAGAAATTAATCCCTGCGCCATCCCCTGGCGTCCTGGAACAAAGCGCAACCCGGTTGTGGCGTTCGTCCTCGGCGGAGCTCAAAAGATCTACACCGCTATCGATGTGGCGTGCAGGGCACCAGCATCTCTCGGGGCCTGGTCGGATGAGAACTGCGGAAGCACGCAGACAGACAACTGGGCTAAGGAGAACGCCTACGCCGAAGGTGACGCCTACGAACTCGGCCAAGTCTTTGGTGACGGCCTCGTGCTCGTGCTCGGCGGCCCGAAATCCGCGTCGCCGGGAGCCCGCCTGGTCGTCTGCCACAGCTTCCTGCCCGACACGCTGGTTCTCATGGCAGATGGCAGTCAAAAGCGCATCGCTGACATCGTCCCCGGTGACGTCGTCCTTGCGACCGACCCCGAGACCGGAAAAACAGGCCCTCAGACGGTGCTTGCCAGCATTACCACCGAAGACGACAAGCTTTTCAGTGAAATTACGGTAGCCACCGAAACCGGCAGTCAAGTCATCACTGCTACGCAGAACCACCCATTTTGGATCGCCGATCTAAATCGTTGGCTCGATGCTGGCAAAATTCAGCCAGGTCAATGGCTTCGCACAGAAGTTGGAAGCTGGGTTCAGGTCAGCGGCAACCGAAAGTACAACCGGCAGCAGCGCACCAACGACCTCACCATAGCTCGAGCACACACCTACTACGTCCTCGCAGGTGCCACACCCGTCCTGGTCCACAACAACGATGCGTCATTCGCGCCGCAAAAGCCGCAGCGAAGAACGCCCCGCTCGGCGTTGAAAAGGTTGCAGCTGCCCGACTCATTGACGACGGAAACGGCGTGCCAGGAGATATCCATATCGGGCTAAGTGGCCATGGCAGGGGTCACCCTTTCTATGAAGACGCTCTGACGCAACGGGCGCCTCTCGCTCGAGGGCGCGAACCATGGCCCTGGGACAATTGCGCAGAAGTGCGCGCATGCAATGGTGCCCTGGGAGACGCCCCGACCGATAACCTCGCGGTATTGAGCAACGTGGAATACGCTGTCGTGTATGCTGGGACGGGTGACAGGGCAGTGGCATGCCAGCAGTGCCTCATCATAGTTGTTGGCGGAGGTGCCAATCCGAAGTAAATAGCTGAGTGTGATGGCGAGTTTATATGATCGCGCGGGTTGATTATTCCGCGGGCACTATATGGGGGTATTTGCGGGCATGCTGAATGAACAAGCTGTCAATGGGCTGCGTGAAAGTGGCTGGTTCGTGGGCAGAAGAGCATTAATCGATGCTGCGAGACGGTCCTGGGCCAGCATCGACCGCCTTCCTAGTGAGGCTGTTGAAGAGTTTATTAAGGAATACTTCTCCATAAGTTTCGCGCATCCCCATCATTGGAGCAAGGATGCCAGAGATATTACACATATAGACCCGGTTGCAGCGGTCGCGAATACCTCGCTGTTCGCACTTTCGAATGAGTACGAGGTGAAGGCTGGCGGGAGACTTACGCCTATAGGTCTAATGGACTGTGGAGTTCTTCTATTCGCGGGTCTTGACGGTGCGATCTATGGCGGAAATAGCCCGTACCTTGGCCGATATGGAGAATCTTTCGAAGATTTTCTGAATTTGCTGTTCTCGTCTCGCCGACCTGTGGTGCTCCAGTGACCTTGTCGGCGCTGCGTCCCCCAGCGGTTTGGCAGACCGGGGCTCTTTCGTCATCTCAACCTGGAAGACCCTCGGGGCGTCGTGCGTGTCAGCGGTGTGATGTTTGTCGGAGTGGCGGTTGGTCGAGTCCTTGCCCAATCCGTGGGGGAAGATCCCGTTGACGGGCGGCGGGCTCAACCCGTCCCCGAAGGTCGCGGAG
>NZ_JBEZFP010000216.1:0-9962 GCF_040649515.1 Streptodolium elevatio | reverse complement strand
CCGGCCGCCGCCGCGGCGCTGCGCGCCCGCGCCGCGCAGGTGGCCGACCTGCGCCGCCGGGACGCGTGGCCGCAGCTTTCGTCGCACCTCAGCGCGCTGGAACGCGACGCGT
The DNA here is from genome assembly GCF_040649515.1 of Streptodolium elevatio. Classification (GTDB taxonomy): domain Bacteria; phylum Actinomycetota; class Actinomycetes; order Streptomycetales; family Streptomycetaceae; genus Yinghuangia; species Yinghuangia elevatio. The sequence goes on along the minus strand of NZ_JBEZFP010000216.1, from coordinate 9,850 downwards.
CGGCGGCCGGGGAGCGGCTGCGCGCGGCGCGCGGCGAACTCGAGGCGCTGCTGTCCCGCCGCGACGAACTCCGCGGGCTGCTCCAGGCGTACCGTGCGATGGCGGGAGGCCGCGGGCGCGGCGAGGACGAGGTCCTGGAGGGGCTGCACCACCGGGCGTACGACGTGCTCTGGCGCGCGCCGTGCGACCTGGACGACGCGTCCCGGCTCGTCGGCGAGTACCAGCTCGCGGTCACCGCGCCAAGACCTGTGCACCATCGCGCGGTTCGGGTGGACGGGCGGGGCATACACAACGAGACCGGCGCCGGGCCGAGCACCGGGGGCGGGACCGGGACGGGAACGGGCGGCGTCGGACACACCGGCGGCCCGACGAGGGCCGAAGGGCCGAGGGGGGAAGGCGAGGGCAATGACGATCTGTAACCGTTCCGACTGCGGCACCGGGGCCATCGAGGACGGCTACTGCCTCGACTGCGGTCGGGCGCCGCTCAAGGCCGCGACGGATCCCGGCAAGTCCGCCACCGCGGGCGGCTCGGGCCTGGCGAGCGGCCTCGGCGGCGGCCTGGGCCCGAGCGGTCGGTCGGCGACGGGCACCCGGTCCGGCGTCACGTCGGGCCGGACCTCGGGGCGCACTTCGCGCCGCCAGGCCGGGGGCACCGTCGGCCGCCGGCTCGGCGCGGGCCTGGTGGAGATCCCCGCCGTCCCGGTGCGCGATCCCGCCGCGATACTCATGAAGGACCCGGCGATACCGGAGAACAGGCGCTTCTGCCGCAACGAGGACTGCGGCCGCCCGGTCGGCCGCGGGCGCGACGGCAAGCCCGGCATCGCCAACGGCTTCTGCCCGTACGACCGTACGCCCTACTCGTTCGGACCCAAGCTCGAAGCCGGCGACATGGTCGGCCAGTACCGCGTGGTCGGCTGCCTCGCCCGAGGCGGCTTCGGCTGGGTCTACCTGGCCATCGACACCGTGCTGCACGACAAGTGGGTGGTGCTCAAGGGCCTGCTCGGCAGCGGCGACCAGGACGCCCGCGACGCGGTCCTGGCCGAACAGCGGGTCCTCGCGCACGTCCAGCACGCCAACATCGTCACGATCCACAACGTGGTCACACACCAGGACCGCTACACCGGCGACCCCGAGACGTACATCGTCATGGAGTACATCGGCGGCATGTCACTCAAGGACCTGGTCGAGCGCCGCCGCACCGAACTGCAGGACCGCCGCGCGGTGTTGCCGCTCGAACAGGTGCTCGCCTACGCCATCGAGATCCTCCCGGCCTTCGGCCACCTGCACAGCCGCGGCCTGATCTACTGCGACTTCAAGCCGGACAACGTCATCCAGACCGACGACCAGCTCACGCTCATCGACATGGGCGCGGTCCGGCACGTCGACCAGGAGGACGGCGCGATCTACGGCACGATCGGCTACCAGGCGCCGGAGATCGGTGATGTGGGGCCGACCCCCGAGTCCGACCTGTACACGGTCGGGCGCACCATGGCGGTACTGAGCTTCCCCTTCGCGAACTTCACGAAGGAGTGGAAGACCTCGCTGCCGCCCGCGAGTTCGGTCCCGCTGTTCGAGGAGTTCGAGTCCTACCACCGGCTGCTGCTGCGGGCCACGCACGCCGACCCCGAGCAGCGGTTCGCGACCGCCGCCGACATGGCCGAGCAGTGCCTCGGCGTACTGCGCGAGGTCGTCGCCAAGCGCACCGGCGAGCCCCGGCCCGCGCTGTCGGGCCTGTTCGGCCCCGAGACCCGCGTCGCGCACAGCGACGTCGCGGCCTGGAACTCCCCGGGTGCCCCGGGCGCCGTCGCCGTCGCGGCCGGCCTGCCGGTGCCGCGCGTCGACCCGTCGGACCCGGCCGCGGGCCTGCTCGCCTCGCTGCCGACCAACGACCCGGACGAACTCCTGGCGGCACTCACCGCGGCCGGCGTCGACTCGGTGGAGGCCACGCTGCGCCTGGCGTACGTCTGCATAGAACGCGGACTGGTGACGCGCGCCGAGGCGTTCCTCGACGACGTCGACCCCGACGACTGGCGACTGCTCTGGTACCGCGGTGTGGCGGCGCTCTCCGAGGGCCGCGTCAGCGACGCGCTCGCCGCGTTCGACGCCGTGCGCTCGCTGCTGCCGGGCGAGCGCGCGCCGCGTCTCGCGCTCGGCGTCTGCATGGAGCAGCACGGCCACCACGCGCAAGCCGCACGCGAGTACGAGGGGGTGTGGCGCACCGACCGGTCGTACGTGAGCGCGGCGTTCGGCCTCGCCCGCTGCCGCCTCGCCTCCGGCGACCGGGCGGGCGCCGTGGCGACGCTGGAGTCCGTGCCGGACACCGTCGCCTACTACGTCGCCGCGCAGACCGCGGCCCTGCGTACCCGGGTGTGCGACCGCGACCCGGCCGAGCCTCTCGAGGACGACCTGCTGCAGGCCTCGGCCCGCCTGGACGCCCTGCCGATCGAGGGGGAGGCGCACGACCGGCTCGCCGCCGAACTCCTCGGCGCCGCACTGGCCTGGGTGCGCGAAGGGCGCCCCGGGGCGACCGGGCGCGGCGGCACCGTGCTCGACAGCGAGTTGGCGGAGCGGCCGCTGCGGTTCGCCCTCGAACGCACGTTCCGCTCGCTCGCGCGGCACGTCGACGCAACGGAGGAACGCGTGGCACTGGTGGACAAGGCCAACGAAGTACGGCCCCGGACATGGGTGTGATCGGCGTGGGTGCGGGCCAGGCGTCGCACGGGACGGATCCGGCGGTGGGCGCACCCGCCGGATCCGCCCCGGGCGCGGTCGTCGGGTGCCCGAGCTGCGGCGTGCAGCCGCAACCCGGCCACAACTTCTGCGAGGCGTGCGGCTACGAGCTGCGCCACGCGCCTCCGCCGCCGGTCGCCGAACGCGCGCCGCGCAGAGGCGAGTTCGCCACCGCAACGTGCCGATCGTGCCGGACGTCGTCGATCGGTGCGGACGGCTGGTGCGAGTCGTGCGGCCGGGCCTACAACCCGCGCGACTCGGTCGTCACCGACCTGCGCATCGCCGCCGGCATGAGCGACCGCGGCCTGCGCCACCGCCGCAACGAGGACGCGATGGCCGTCGAGGTCATCGATTCCCCGCACGGCGGACCGAGCGTCGTGGCGGTCGTCTGCGACGGGGTCTCCTCGTCGCCGCGGCCCGACGACGCGTCCAGCACCGGAGCGCGCGCCGCCGGTGCCGCGCTGGTCGCCGCCCTGCGCGGCGGCGCCGGGCCGGAGGCGGCCACCCGGGCGGCGGCCGCCGCGGCGGCAAGTGCGGTGGCCCGGCTGGCGGGTCCGGGCGACGTGGACGGGAACGCACCCGCGTGCACGTACGTCTCGGCTGTCGTCACCCCGGAGACGGTCACCATCGGCTGGGTCGGCGACAGCCGTGCGTACTGGCTCTCCGTCGACGACCACCCGGTGGGCGACCAGGACAGCACGCTGCCGGCCGGCGGCCCGTCGCGGCCGGCACCCGAGCCGGACCACACGCCGGTCCGCATCGCGCTGCCGGAGACCCCGCCGCCCGCGGCGTTCCCGGAGGCCGTGAGTGCGGACAGCACGATCCGCATGCCGACGCCTTCTGCGCTGCTGACCGAGGACGACTCGTGGGCCGCGCGCATGGTCGCGTGCGGCCAGTTGACCGAGGCCCAGGCGTACGCCGACAGCCGCGCACACGCCATCGTGTCCTGGCTCGGCGCCGACGCGGGCGAGGTACGGGCGCGCGTCATGACGCTCCGGCCCAACACGCCCGGCGCGGTGCTGCTGTGCAGCGACGGGTTGTGGAACTACGTGCAGGCGGCGCAGACGCTCTCCGCCTTCGCGCTGCCCTACGGTCTCGCGCAGCCGATGCGCGCCGCACGGGCACTGACCGACTACGCCCTCCAGTCCGGGGGCGCCGACAACATCACCGTGGTCCTCGTCCCCTTCCCGCCCGCCGCCCACGTCGGGCCGGAACCCAAGGAGTAGCCGCAATGGCCGCCAACGAAAGCCCTTCCGGGGCGCCCGACTTCGAAGTCGAGGTCTTCCAGAACCAATACTTGCCGATGGGCGGGCGCGAGGTGCACGCGGTCGCCACGGTCACCGCGAAGGGCGAGGTGTCGGGCGGTGCCGCCCGCGGCGGCCTGGCCGCCGAGGTGATCCTCGTGGACACGTCGGGTTCGATGGACTTCCCCGGTACGAAGCTGAGTTCCGCCAAGCACGCCACCAAGGCGGCGATCGACGCGCTGCGTGAGGGCACGCTGTTCGCCGTCGTGTCGGGCACCGGCATGGCGTCGATGGTCTACCCGGCCGAAGAGCGCCTGGTCGTACTCGACGCGCACACCCGGCGTGAGGCCAAGCGCGCGGTCGACCGGCTGCGGGCGCGCGGCGGGACGGCGATAGGGCAGTGGCTGCTGGCCGCGAAGCGGCTGCTGGCTCCGTACCCGGAGGCGATTCGGCACGCGATCCTGCTCACCGACGGCAAGGACGAGAGCGAGACCGCCGCCGACCTGGCCGCCGCCATCGAGCAGTGCCAGGGCGTGTTCACGTGCGACTGCCGCGGCGTCGGCACGGACTGGGTGGTGGCGGAGCTCCGGCAGGTCGCCTCGGGACTGCTCGGCAGCCTGGACATCGTGGCCGAACCCGCCAACCTGGTCGCGGACTTCACCGCGATGATCGAGAACGCGATGGGCAAGGCGGTCGCCGACGTGGCGCTGCGGCTGCGCACCCCCGGCAGCGCGCGGGTCAAGTTCGTCAAGCAAGTACGCCCGTCCATCGAGGAACTGACGCACCGTCGCCAGGACGCCGGGCCCAACATCGGCGACTACCCGACGGGTTCGTGGGGCGCGGAGAGCCGCGACTACCACGTCTGCCTGGAGGTCGAGCCGGGCGACATCGACGACCCGGTGCGCGTCGGCCTGGTGAGCCTGGTCTCGCGTGCCGCGGACGGCAGCGAGACGGAGTTGACCCGCATCGGCGTGTTCGCCGAGTGGACCGACAACGAGGAGCTGTCCACCAAGATCAGCAAGGAGGTCGCCTTCTACACCGGTCGTGCGGAGCTCGCGCAGGCGATCCAGGAGGGCCTGGAGGCGCGCCGGGACGGCCACGAGAGTGCGGCGACCGCGAAGCTCGGGCGGGCGCTCGACCTGGCGAAGGAGTCCGGGGACGAGCACACCGCCAAGTTGATCAAGAATGTCGTCGACGAGGACCCGGTGACCGGGACCATCAAGCTGCGGCGCAAGGTGTCGGACGAGGACGAGATGACGCTGGACACGGCATCGGTGAAGACGTCCCGGTTGCGGACCTCGTAACCTGCCGACCGGCAAAACACCCGAAATTCGTCCGCATGCCGAACCGCCGGGCCCCGGCGCGCGTCGTCGTCACGGAAGACAGGAGGCGCTGACATGGCGATATGCCCGCGCGGCCACAACTCGATCGCCGAGGACTTCTGCGACGCGTGCGGCAGGCCGATCGGTCGGCAGGCCATGCCCCAGCCGCAGTACGCGGGGTCGGCGCCGGAGTACGCCCCGGTGCCCGGCGAACCCTGTCCGGTCTGCCACACGCCACGCGACAGCGCCACCCGGTTCTGCGAGGCGTGCGGGTACGAGTTCGACGCGGACCCGGGCCCGCAGTACGGGGCGGGGCAGCCGTCGCAGTACCCGCAGACCGACGGCGGGCAGGGCTACGCCGCGACCGGGCAGAGCACCGGGTACGACTACTCCGCGGGGCAGCCGCCGCAGCCCGACTACCCGAGCCAGGGCGGCTACCCCGACCCGGGCGGTTACTCCACCCAGGGAGGTCAGAGCGGCCAGAGCGGCGGTCAGGGCGGCCAGGGCGGCGGGCACGGCGTCCACAGCGCGCCGACCGGCCACGGCGGACGGCCGGAGCAGCCCGGGTACTCGGGGCAGAACACCGGCGGCAGCGGGCCCGGTCAGCCGACGGCGCCGCCCGGCCCGCAGCAGTACGGGTACACGCCGCAGACCAGCGCGCCCGCGGGCTACCCGCCGGGCGAGTCGTACTCCGCCGGGAGCTATCAAGAGCCGTCGTACACCGACCAGTGGGGCGGCGGCACGGTCGTCGGCTCGGGGCCGGTCGCGGTGCCGCCGCGGCCGCCCATGCTGCCGGCCGACTACCACCCCGGCACGGCGCCCCCGGCCACCCAGACCGGGTACGTCTGGACCGTGCGGGTCACCGCCGATGCCGAGTATTTCGAGCGGGTCGTGTCCCAGGGCGGGCCGGACGCACACGCGATGCGGTTCCCGCCGTACCACGAGACGTGGACCGTCGCGCTGGAGGGCGAACGCATGCGCGTCGGCCGGCGTCGGGCGGGTGCCGCGGGGGCGGACGTCCCGGAGATCGACCTGTCCGGTCCGCCCTCGGACCCGGGCATATCGCACCTGCACGTGGTGCTGATGGGCCGGCAGGACGGATCCTGGCAGCTCGTCGACCCCGGGTCGACGAACGGCACGACGCTGAACGGCGGCAAGCGGGCCATCGAGTTCAACCTGCCGGTGGATCTGCACGACGGCGACCGCATCCATGTCGGCGCGTGGACCACGCTCGAGGTCAACCTGCGGGCCCGGTGACCCCGTCCCGGAACTGATCGCCGACTAGAGTTCACCGAACCGGCGTTCGGAATCGACCACGGGGGTGTCCATGCGCGGTGGCGCCAAGCGGATCTGGGCAGTTGCCGTCGCACTGGTGCTCGTCGGGCTGGCGGCGTGGGGGACCACCGAGCTGGTCTCCGGCGACGACGGCTCCGGCGGCTCGGGTGGATCCGGCGGCGGCGCCAAGGGACCGGCGGCCGCGGCTCCCGCGCGCGTCCCGCCGGGGTACGACACGATCGTGCCGGCCCCCGTGAGCGCCACGGCCGCCCCCGGAGTCACCTGGACACTCGCCGACGACACGGTGCTCTTCACCGAGCCGGGATCCCCCGACGCCGCCCGGGTGGGCGCGCTGCTCGCCGGAATGCTCCGGCCCGCGACCGGATATGCGCTGCCGGTCCGAGAATTCGACGAGGACGCACCGCCGTCCGGCATCGCCCTCGTCCTCGAACCCGACGGCCCGGACGGCGTCGAGGGCTACCGCCTCACCGTGACCGCGGAGGCCGTCGAGATCCGCGCGGCACGGTCGGCCGGACTCGTCAACGGCGTGCAGACGCTACGCCAACTGCTGCCCGTGGACATCGAGTCGAGGACGCGGGCGGCGGGCCCGTGGACCGTGCCGGGCGGCAGCGTCACCGACATGCCGCGGTACGCGTACCGCGGCATGATGCTCGACATCGTGCGGCAGTACTTCACCCCCGAGGAGGTACGCCGCCTCGCCGACGGCATCTCCCGCTACAAGTTCAACTACCTGCACCTGCGCATGACCGACGACCAGGGCTGGCGCATCGCGGTCGACGGGCTGCCCAGGCTGACCGAGGTCGGCGGGGCCACCCAGGTCGGCGGCGGACCGGGCGGGTTCTGGACGCAGCAGGACTACCGCGAGGTCGTGGCGTACGCGGCGGAGCGCGGCCTGACGCTGGTCCCGGAGATCGCGCTGCCGGGGCACACCAACGCGGCGCTCGTGGCGTACCCCGAACTGGGCTGCGACGGGCGTGAGTACGAGCCGTACACCGGCATCGACGTCGGCTTCAGCACGCTGTGCGTGGAGAGCGAGAAGACCTACGAGTTCGTGGACGAGGTGATCGGCCAGATCGCCGCGCTGACCCCCGGGCCGTACGTGCACATCGGCGGCGACGAGGCGCACACCCTCAAGCCCGAGCAGTTCGCGGCGTTCATGCGGCGCGCCCAGGCCATCGTGCAGAAGCACGGCAAGACGGTCATGGCCTGGCACCAGCTCGCCGACGCGCCGCCGGTGCCCGGGGCCGTCGTGCAGTACTGGAACCAGCAGGGGCGCGAGGCGGACATGATCGTCGACGCGGCACAGGCGGGGGCGAAGGTCGTGCTGTCCCCGTCCGACCACGTCTACCTGGACATGAAGTACGACGATGCCGACGAGCTCGGCCTCACCTGGGGCGGGACCGTCGACGTCCGGCAGTCCTACGAGTGGGAGCCGGCCACGCTCCTCGACGGAGTGCCGGCCGAGGCGGTCATCGGCGTCGAGGCCCCGCTGTGGGGCGAGACGCTGAACAGCTTCGCCGACGCCGAGTACATGGCCTTCCCCCGCATCGCGGGCGTGTCCGAGATCGGCTGGTCGGCCCCCGAGGCACGCGGCTGGGACGGCTACCGGACGCGCCTGGCGGCCCAGCTGCCGCGCTGGGACCTGGCCGGGATCGGCTACGCGAAGCGCGACCTCGACTGACGGCGACCGCGTCCCACGGGCCGCCCCCGCGGCGGCCCCGTCAGGCGGACGGCTGCTTGCCCAGCTCCTCGGTGACCTGCTCCAGCACCTGCAGGAAGGTCTCGGCCTCCTGGGCGCCTTGGACCGCCCACTTGCCCTGGAAGACGAACGTCGGGACGGCGGTCACCCCGATCTCCCGGGCCTCGTCGATCGCCTGCCGCACCTGCGCGAGACCTTCGTCGGACGCCAGGAACGCGGCCGTGCGGTCGCGGTCGAGCCCGGCCTCGGCGGCCAGCTCCGTCAGCTTCCCGTGGTCGCCGACGTCGAGGCCTTCGCCGAAGTAGCCCCGCAGCAGGCGTTCCTTGAGGGCGGCCTGCGTCTCCCGGCCGTACTCCTCCAACGCGTGCCAGAGCAGCCGGTGCCCGGTGAAGGTGTTGGCCGACAGCGCGCTGTCGAAGTCGAAGGCGATGCCCTCGGCCTGTCCGATCTCGTTCAGCCGGGCGTGCATCGCGGGCAGTTGCTCGCGGCCGAACTTGACCGCGAGGCGCTCCGACAGCGGCTCGGCCTTCTCGGGCGTGGACGGATCGAGCTGGTACGGGCGGTACACGACCTCGACGCCGGCACCGTCCGGGAAGGCGGCGAGCGCCTTCTCGAAGCGCCGTTTCCCCACGTAGCACCAGGGGCAAGCGATGTCGCTGTACACCTCTACCTGCAACACGACAGTTCCTTCCGGTACGCGTCCCCGACCAGGCGCGACCGGCGGCGACCGGCCCGCATCCCCGTTGACCAACAGGGCCGCGTCCGGATTTGTTCCGCCCGGTGGCGGCGGCGTTGGCGTAGGTTCAGGGGTGAGCGCGTGCCGGGCCGGAACGATCCCTGGGGGTACGTCATGGCGGAGCGGGGCCACTGGATCTTCGCGGCGTTCTACCGCCGCATCTGCGACGTGAGCGACCGGGCGGGCTTCGGGAAGGTGCGCGCGAGGCTGATCGGCGACGCGACCGGCGACGTGCTGGAGATCGGGGCGGGTGTCGGCGGCAACCTGCCGTACTACGCGAACGCCGACCACGTCTGCCTGGTCGAGCCGGATCCCGCGATGCGCAAGACGCTGGCGGCGCGGCTCGGGCGCTCGCCGGTGGCGGCCGAGATCGGGACGGGCACCGCGGAGGAGACGCCGTACCCCGACGGGCGGTTCGACACCGTGGTGTCGTCGCTCGTGCTGTGCACCGTCGACGACATCGACCGGTCGGCGGCCGAGGCGCGGCGAGTGCTCAAGCCCGGCGGGACGTTCCTGTTCGTCGAGCACGTGGGCTCGCCCGATCCGAAGGCGCGCCGCCGCCAGGAGCGGGTGGAGCCGGTCTGGCGGCGCCTGTTCGGCGGGTGCCGGCTGACCAGGGACCCGGTCGCGGCGTTGGAGAAGGCCGGGTTCACCGAGATCCGCACCGAGACGGTCGACCTCGGCCGGCAGCCCGGACTCACCAAGCCGGTCATCCTCGGGAGCGCGCGGGCCTAGGTCGTGTCTTCAAATTCTCGCCGGGCCCGCGGGCCGTGGCACGCACGCTCGCCGCGTTGCGGACCTTGCCCGGCCAAACCCAGGCCGA
>NZ_JBEZFP010000215.1:0-10379 GCF_040649515.1 Streptodolium elevatio | reverse complement strand
GGTGTCCCGGGGCGCGCGTGCGTGCGGCTTACATCCAGCGCTCAAGCGCTCATGCGGCGGCCGTGAGGACCGGCAGGTAGCCCAGCCGTTGGCCGTTCGCGTTGGGGTGGTACGACTCCTCGATCGGCCATGTCGTGCTGTGCAGCCACGGCGAGCCGGAGCAGATCTCGTGGCCGGTGAACGCCGGACGGATGTCCGCGAAGGTGAACCCCGCGTCGGCGGCCCGCTTGGCCATGACCGTGTTCAGCGTGTCGGCCGCGCCGTTGAGCGCCCTGCGCTTGGTGTCGCCGATACCGAACAGGCAGCCGCCGCCGATCTTGTACAGGCGCGAGTACCCGAGCACGACGACGTGTGCGTTGGGCGCGCGGGCTTCGATGGCCGCGTACACCTGGTCCAGCAGGGCGGGTAGCTGGTTCTCGGCGAACGTGCGGGCCTGCGCGACGGCGTTGAGGCACGCGCTCTCGGACTGCAGGACGCACGTGGTCATGATGCCCGCGAACCCGGCGTCGTTTCCGCCGATCGTGATCGACACCAGTTCGGTGGACGCGTTCACCGCGTTGATCTGGTTGGCGAGCACGTCGCCGGTCTTGGCCCCGGAGCAGGCCACGAAGGCGAACGAGGACGGGGCGTTCGCGGCGGCCCACAACGCCGGGTAGGCCCGCGTGCTGCGCTTGCAGTTACCGCTGGAGCTGTCGTAGCTGCCGGCCCCCAGCCCGGCCGAGTAGGAGTCGCCGAGAGCGACGTAGCGGCCGGTCGCCGCATGGGCGTTCGGTGCCGCGAACAGGACGCCGACGACGGCGAGGAGGAACGCGAGGACGGCGGACCAAAGGGCCGGTGCCGAGCGTAAGGCAGATTCTGGGCGCATGTGCGACCTCCGCTTTTGGGGACGGACGTCACATATGTAGCAGTGCGCCGAGATCCATAGAAGGAGCCAAACGGCTTTTGTTACCACCGAGTTCGCAGAACCTCACAGACCGGTCGGCCGGGCGGCGCCGATCGCGCCCGTCACGGCTCGCGCGCGAGCTCCGCCTTGCGCGGTCGTGAACCCGCGCGCAGCGCTGCGAACGCGACCCCGAGCGGTTCCGTGAAGCGCGCGGTGAGCGGCCCGACGACGACCAGGATCAGGACGTACGCGGTCGCGAGCGGACCCAGGTCAGGCTGGACGCCCGCGGTGACGGCGAGACCGGCGATGACGATGGAGAACTCGCCGCGGGCCACGAGCGCCCCGCCGGTACGCCACCGACCGCGTGCGGAGACCCCCGCGCGGCGAGCCGCCCAGTAGCCGGTGGCGATCTTCGTGGCGGCGGTGACGACCGCGAGGAGCAGGGCGGGTACCAGCACCGGCGGAATGTCGGCCGGGTTGGTGTGCAGGCCGAAGAACACGAAGAACACGGCCGCGAACAGGTCCCGCAGCGGGCTCAGCAGCGCATGCGCCCCCTCGGCGACCTCGCCGGACAGCGCGATGCCGACCAGGAACGCCCCGACGGCGGCGGACACTTGCAATTGCTGCGCGATGCCGGCGACCAGCAGCGTGAGGCCGAGCACGACCAGCAGCAGCTTCTCGGGGTCGTCGCTGGAGACGAAGCGGGAGACCGTACGCCCGAACCGCACCGCGACGAACAGCACCAGACCGGCGACCGACAGCGAGACGGCCAGCGTGACACTGCCCGCCGCGAGGCCCGCACCGGCGAGCAGCGCGGTGACGACCGGCAGGTAGACAGCCATCGCGAGGTCCTCGAGCACCAGGATGCCGAGGATCACCGGTGTCTCGCGATTGCCGACCCGCCCGAGATCGCCGAGCACTTTCGCGATGACGCCGGACGACGAGATCCAGGTGACCCCGGCCAGGACCACGGCCGCGACCGGCCCCCAGCCCAGCAGCAGCGCCATCGCCGCGCCGGGCGGCGCGTTGAGTGCGAAGTCGACCGCCCCGGCCGGGTATTGCGTCTTCAGATTGGCGACCAGATCGCTTGCGGTGTATTCGAGGCCGAGCATCAGGAGCAGGAGGACGACGCCGATCTCGGCGCCGACGGCGACGAACTCCTCGCTGGCCCCGAGCGGGAGCAGTCCGCCTTCGCCGAAGGCGAGGCCGGCCAACAGGTAGAGGGGTATGGGGGAGAAGCGCAGGCGGCCCGCGAATCGGCCGAGCAGGCCGAGGGCGAAGAGGATGCCGCCGAATTCGATCAGGAAGACGGCTCCGTGCATGCGTTCACTCCCTTTCCGGGGACAGCGGGGGTGGGGTGGATGGGCGCTCCAGAGGCAGGTCGGGTTCGGGATGCGGTGAATTCCCGCGAGGTGCGACGGCGCGACGGACAACGGCGCGCCGGGGCCGAACGCTGCCCGGGCGTGAGCGAGGGGAACCGACCCCTTCGGGCTCGGCACGTCGCAGCCCGGGCCGTGCGCGGTCCACGGTCCGTACCAACTACGGGTGGTGCTGTTCAGCTGGGGCTGCGCGCCGTATCGCCGCAGTCCGATACGGGGCGCGGACCGGCGTCCTACTGCTTGCCGCCCGAGCGCAGCGCGGCGAGGAAGTCCTCGACCTGGGAACGGTCGTAGCCGCGCCGCGTGATGGTGAATTGCGGCGCGTCGCCCAGCGGGCCGCCGTCGCCGCCCTCCAGGAACCGGTCGACCTGGGTGCGGTCGTAGCCGCGGCGCACGATGTCGAACCCCGGGAATTTGTCGGTCATGGCGTGTATCCCCCTGACGCAAGGCACGGGCAGTGTGCCGGCACGGCCATCATGACCAGGGGGAACCCGCCGGGTCATTGCCGGTTTCCGGCAACGTACGCGGCAGCTTCGCGCCGACGGCGCGTGCGGGGGAGCGGCAGGCGCCCGGTCAGTGCAAGGACCAAGCCCGCAGCGCCGCGCCGAGCGCGACCGCCTCTTGCGGGTGCGGTCCCGGTGTCACCGGCCGACCGAGATGGGCCTGCACGGCGTACGCCACCGCGGGCAGTTGGCTGCCGCCGCCGACCAGGAGCACGTGGTCGAGCAGAGCGGGCGCAACCGCCGCCTGCCGCAGAGCGGGAGCCAGCTGCGTGACGCAGTGGTCCACCAGGTGGGCGGTCATCGCCTCGAACTGCGGGCGGGTGACCACGAGGTCGATGTGCTTGGGGTCGCGGCGGTCGTTGACGACGTACGGGATGTTGATGGCCGCGCTGTCCTGCGTGGACAGTTGAACCTTCGCGGTCTCGGCGGCCTCGAACACCCGCTGCCACGACAGGGGTTCGTTGCGCAGGTCCACGCCGTGCGCCTGCCAGAACGAGGATCCGACGTGGTCGGCGACCGCCTGCGTCCAGTTCTCACCGCCCAGCGGGTGCGTGCCGCCGCCGAGCACGTTGGCCTCCCCGTCGACGAGGTCAAGGATGCTGACCTCCAACGTGAGCCCGCCGAGGACCACGACAAGAATCCGGGCGCGCGCCTCCTGATCCAGCCTGTACGCCGCGACCGCGGCCTGCGCGGCACCGAGCGTGCCGCGTACGTCGAAACCCGCGTCGCGTACCGCGTCGTGGTAGACGGCCCGCTGCGCCTCGTCCGCATGAGTCGGCACCGCGACGACGACGGGCACCGGCGACCTCGACCGCAGCCGCTTCTCGGTGGCGGCCTTGACGCCGGCCGCCACGTGCCGGGCCAGCTCGTACGGGGACGGGCCGAGTGCCGCGGTGCCCGGTTCCGGCACCAGCCCGGGCGGGAGCCGGAACGTGGCACCCGGGTTCGTGCCGGTCTGGCGCCGCGCGGCGGTGCCGACCAGCACCTTGCGCCCGTCGAAGGACACGAAGGACGGCGTCGTGCGCTCCTTCTTCCCGGCCGGGACGAGCTCGGCGCTCCGGTCGCCGCTCGCCGCGGCGAGGACCGCCTCGGTCGATCCCAGGTCGATTCCGACCGCGTGCGTCACAGCGCCTCCCCTCGCGGCGCCCGCATCCGGCCGCGGCCACCGGCATCACAGCACCGTAGGGCACGCCACCGTCGAAGATCGCGCCGACCCGCGCCGACCGGCGCCCGCACCGCGCTCCCGACCAACTGCGCGACGCGGGAGGCCCGGGGCGGAATCCCGGGCGGCCCGGGGGCACGTCGCGCACCTGCGCGTCCTGCGCGTCCTGCTCGGGTGGTTCGGGTGGATGCCGCGCCGGCCGCGCACGTCGACGACATGCGGGACCGCAGCGCGGACTTCGCGCGTCTGTGGGCCGATCTCGGTCGGGCAGGTCAGGGACCGGGTGTACGAACCACCGAATCCCGTGGCGGGCGACCCGACCCCGCACGGGGAACTCGTCCCGGTGCCGGAGGCACGGGTATGCCACGGGCTCGACGTGTTCTCCGTCGAGCCGGGTTCGGCGTTCTGACCGCGGCGCTTACGTGGGCTTCGCGTACTCGTGCATGTTGCCGCCGAAGTCGAACACGACGGCGGTCTCGTCACCCAGCACCCACGCGTCGTGGCCCGGGTCGCAGACGAAGACGTCGCCCGCGGACAGGTCCTTCTCCTCGCCGTCGTCCATGCGGATGTGCAGGCGCCCCTGGGCGACGTACCCGTTGTGGTGGAACTGGCAGCTCGCGGTGCCGGCGATGGGCCCGACGTCCTGCGACCAGCGCCAACCCGGCTCGAACCGCGCGACGCCGAAGTCCATGCCCTCCAGGCTCACCACGTCGAGGTGGCCGTGCGGCATGTCGCGGCTTTCGTCCGCCTGGTTGATCGAACGCACGGTGAGCATCTCGATCACCTCCTTCAGGTCACTTCCATCGTGCGCGCCGCACCGGGCTATTACGACAGGATCGAATAAAACGGGGCCAAAGCAACATCTAGCAGCAATACGCCATCCATCAGGGCCGCGCGGTGCCGCGGGCCGGGGACGGCGAACCCGCCGTCGTTTGGTATACCAGAGGCAGGACCCCGAGCAGACCGAGAGCAGGCCGACATGCACCGCCCGAGCAACGTCACCGTCTACCGCGACGTCCGTCCGATGGGCGCGCGGCCGGTCGAACTGGTCGTCGTCGACGGGGTGTTCGCCGCGTGCGTGCCCGACGGCGCGGTCGCCGAAGTGGTCGACGGCCTCGGGCGCATCGCCCTGCCCACGCTGGTCGACGCGCACATCCACCCGGACAAGACGGCGTTCGGCGAACCCTGGTATAGCCGTCGCCCCGCGGCAGGGCTTGCCGACTACGTCCGCGGCGACGTGGAACTGTACGAGGCCCAGCCGACCCGGGTCGGCGACCGCGCGCTCCGGCTGCTGTCGCACGCCGCCGCCCGGGGGACGCGCGCGGTGCGGGCCCACGTCGATGTGGCACCCGCGTACGGCCTCGACCCGCTCGACGGCGTCGCGGCGGCACGCGAGGCACTGCTCGGCGTGCTCGACGTGCAGATCGTCGCGTTCCCGCAGCACGGCGTGCGGCGGCTGCCCGGCGTGGTGGAACTGCTGGAGGAGGCCGTACGCGTGGGCGTGGCCGACGTCGTCGGCGGCCTGGACCCGGCGGGTTTCGACGGCGACCGGCAGGGCCAGCTCGACGCGGTGTTCGGACTCGCCGAACGCTACGGAGCCGCCGTCGACATCCACCTGCACGACACGGGCGAGACCGGCATGGGACCGCTGCGCGACATCTGCGCGCGCACCCGCGCCCTCGGCCTGGCCGGACGCGTCACGATCAGCCACGCCTTCTGCCTCGCCGGCCTCGCCGAGCGCGAACTCGACGAAGTGGCAAGGCTGCTGGCGGATTCGGGCGTCGCGCTGACCACCGCCGCACTCGGCGAGGCGACCGTACTGCCGTTCCTTGAACTGGGCGAGCGCGGCGTGCTCGTGGGGCTCGGCTCGGACGGCGTGCGCGACGCGTGGAGCCCGTTCGGCGACGCCGACATGCTGCACCGCGCCCACCTGCTCGGCCGGTGCGTCGACGCCCGGCTGGACGAGGAACTGGACGCGTGCCTGGCCCTGGCCGCGGACGGCGGCGCGGCACTCCTCGGCCTTCCCGCGGTCGACTTCACCCCGGGCTCTCCGGCCGACTTCATGCTCGTCGAGGGGGAGTGCGTGCCGCAGGTCGTCGTGGACCTGCCGCCGCGCGCGATGGTCGTGCGCGGCGGCAGGATTGTGGCCCGCGGCGGTGTGCCGGCCTGAGCCGGAGGCCACCGAGGCCGGTCAGTCGCGCTCGACGTCGACCTCGGTGAGCCGCGCGTACCGCTCGGGGTCGCGCCGCCGGATGCGCAGGGCGACAGCCGCCCCCGCGACCGCGATCACCGGCAGCGGAACCAGCAGCACCGCGTTGACCACGCCGGTCTTCCCGGTGAGCAGGTCGAAGTGCACCACCGCCAACACGGTCAGCACCACCAGCCCGGCGCACGAGACGAGCGGCGCCCACACCACCCGGAAGGCGGACAGCCCGCGCCGGTCCCGGCGGAAGAACGCCCAGACGGCCAGCGCGGCAAGGGCCTGCATCGCCATCACCCCGAGCACGCCCACGCTGTTGCTCCACAGGAACACCTCGGCGTACGGATCGGCGGCGAGCGCGACGCCGACACCGACGAGCAGCACGTTGAACACGCTCTGCGCGACCACGGCGCCGCTCGGCGACCCGTGCTTCTGCGACACCCGGCCCAGCGAGCGCGGCAGCAGGCCCTCGCGGCCCAGCGCGTACAGGTAGCGGGCCGCGGCGTTGTGGAAGGCCAGGGCGGAGGCGAACGCGCTCACGATGATGAGGACTTCCATGCTGTCCGCGAGCCACGTGCCGACGTGCGCACCCGCCGCGTTGAAGGTCAGGTCCGGGCCGTTGGCGGCCTGCGCGAGTGCCACCGACTCGTCGGTGCCGTACGCCCCCATGACCAGCCACACCCCGGCGGCGTAGAACACGGCGAGGAACCCGATCGCGATGAACGTGGCGCGCGGCACGGTACGTTGCGGGTCGCGCGCCTCCTCGGCGTAGATGGCCGTCGCCTCGAAGCCGGTGAAGGCACCGATAACCAGCACGAACATGCCCGCGATACCGCCGTGGGTGAGCGTCTCGGGGTTGAACGAGCCCAGGTCGAGCGCGTCGCCGCCGCGGTCCTTGAGGATGCCGAACTCCATCAGCAGCAGCGACAGCACCTCCAGCACCAGCGCGACCCCGAGCACCTTGGCGCTGAGCGTGACGCGCAGCCAGCCGAGGACGCCGGTGGCCGCGATGCAGATGCCGGCGAGCACCCACCACGGGATGTCGGTGCCCGCCCGGTCGTTGAGGTAGTTGGCGCCGAAGTAGCCGAACGCGGCGGCCACGCCGGGGGTGATGAGGTTGTACGCGACGACGGCGACGTAGGCGGTGGCCACGCCGAGCGTACGGCCGAGGCCGCGGGCGACGTACGCGTAGAACGCGCCGGCGTTGCGCACGTACCGGCTCATCGCGGTGAACCCGGCGGCGAACAGCGCGAGCAGCACACCGGACACGAGATAGCCCAGCGGCGTGCCGGGACCGCCGACACCGATCGCGAACGGGGCGACGCCGGCCAGCACGGTCAGCGGCGCGGCCGCCGCGACGACGAAGAAGACCAGGTCGGAAGTGCCTATCTGACCGCCGGCGAGCTTGGTGCCGGGTCTTTCGGCAAGCTCGTCCGCGGGCGCGGACACAGGGGCATGCGTGGTCACAGCGGATTCCTCCGGGGGCAGGGGCGCGCTGCGGCGCGGGTGGGACCAGAAGGGAAAAGGGAGTCAGTTGCCGTCGGAAAGCCGCGAACGGTCCCGGTGGTCGGCGGTGATCCGCCCGCCGTGCAGGACCAGCAGCCGCGCGGGGTGGGCGGCGACGGCTTCGGGGACGGACGCCGCGTCGACGACGACGAGGTCGGCGCGGCCGCCGGGGGTGAGGCCGTACCCGGTCAGCCCGAGTGCCGCGGCGGCCTCGTGTGTGGCCAGATCGGCGGCGCGGTGCAGGTCGGCGTCCGTCATCAAATCGCACTGCAAACCGACGATGGTCGCGCGCTCCAGCATGTCGCCGGTGCCGTACGGCCACCACGCGTCGCGGATGTTGTCCGATCCCGCGAACACCCGCACGCCGAGGTCGCGGAGCCGCGAGACCGGGGGAGTGGTGCCGGCCGGGCCGTTGGTCATGACGGCGACACCCGCCGCGGCCATCGCCTCAGCCGTGCGGTCGACCTCGCCCGCGTCGACCTGGCCGAGCGCGTACGCGTGGCTGACCGCGACCCGCCCGCCCAGTCCGAGCACGGCGGTACGCCGGGCGATCTCGCGCAACTGCGCGATCCCGTTCATGCCGCCGTCGTGCAGGTGGATGTCGATGCCGGCGCCGTGCCGCTCGGCGAGGCCGAACACGACGTCGAGCTGACCGGCCAGGTCGCCGTCGAAGCCGACCGGGTCGAGCCCGCCGATCAGGTCGGCGCCCTCGCGCAGCGCGGCGTCGAGCAGGTCGGCGGTGCCGGGAGCGGTGACGATGCCGCTCTGCGGGAACGCGACCAACTGGATGCCGATGATGTCGCGGCACGCCTCGCGGACCGCGAGCAGCGCGTGCAGGCCGTCGAGTCCGATGTCCGGGTCGATGTCGACGTGGGAGCGTACGTACCCGGTGCCGAGGGCGGCCATCCGGTGCGCCAGCGCGGTCGCCCGCTCCTCGACCGGCACGGCGATCCGGCGCCGGATCTCGCGTTCCGCGGCGATCTGCGACCGGAGATCACCGGCCGGCACGTGCGGGCGCCAGGGTGAGCCGAGAAAGGTCTTGTCCAGGTGCGCGTGCCCGTCCACGAAAGCCGGCATGAGCAGCACACCGCCCAGGTCCACGACACCCGGGCCGACCGGGCCCGGGACGTGGTCGCGGATCTCGGTCACCAGGCCGCCGCCCAGGTGGACGTCGGCGAGTCGGCCGTCGGGCAGCGTCGCGCGGCGGAGCACGGACGGCACGGCGTTGGCGGCGGGGGGCATGGCACTCCTGAACTAGGTGGGCGGCGGCCACCGTAACTGGTATACCGAATACCAAGCAATGCCCCTCGGGGGAAAATTCTCCGGTCCGGAACCGATCTGGAATGATCGGGTCACCGACCGCGCCGGCGCCCGCAGCCACGTCTGGAGTACGCCCATGAGTCCCCGTGCCACCGCCGACCGTCCGAGCATGGGCGACGCGCACCGGTCGCTCCGGGACCAGGCGTACGTCGAACTGCGCGAGCGCATCATCGAGGGCCAGTACGCCGCCGGCCACCGCCTCGTCGAACGCGAGATCGCCGAGGAACTCGGCGTCTCCCGCATCCCGGTCCGCGAGGCGATGCAGCGGCTGGAGACCGAGGGGTTCATCAGCATCCAGCCGCGCAAGGGCGCCGTCGTCGCGGACTTCGGCCCCGAGGACGCCCGGCACTTCTTCGCGGTACGCGAATCGCTCGAGGCGCTCGCCGCCGGTCTCGCCGCCGAACACGGCACGGACGCCGAACTGCGCGCACTGGAACGCATCCTCGACCGCTCACGCCGCGCCGCCGAGGCCGGCCGCCTGCGCGAGGCGGTGGCCCTGAACGCCGACTTCCACCAGCAGATCGTGGACATGTCGGGGAACCCGTTGCTCAAGGACCTGATGACCCCGCTCGACGGCCGCCTGCGCCGCCTCTTCCGGCTCACCTCGACCCCCGAGGACGGCGCGGCAATGTGCGGCGAACACGAAAAGCTCTACGCCGCCATCGCCGCCCGAGACGCAGCAAAGGCATCCGAACTGGCCCGCACCCACGTCCTCGGAACCCACGCGAACACCCTCACCATGCTGCAAAGTTCAGCACCAGAAGCGACAACCTGACCTCCCCCTGGCCGAAAGCCACGCCCCAACACAGGAGTTCCCGCCCACGCCCACCCCACCCAAAGGCCGGCTCCACCCCCGCGACCGCCCCGCCCCACCTACCCCCGGGCCCGTTCCACTCCGTGCGACCTATCCGGACCCGTTCCGCTCCACCCCACTTACCCCCGGGCTCGTTCTGTTCCCCACCACCGACGCCCAGGCCCCGTGCCGCTCCCCAGGAACCCCGACCCACCCTGCCCGGAGACAGGCCCCCGCCCCGGGAGTTACGGCTCCGCACGACCTACCCCAGGCCCGCTCCGCTCCGCGCGACCTATCCCCGGGCTCGTTCTGTTCCCCACCACCCACCCGTGGGGTCTGTTCCGCTCCCAGGGACCCCGCCCCCACCCCACCCGGAGACAGGCCCCCGCCCCGGGAGTTACGGCTCCGCACCACCTACCCCAGGCCCGCTCCGCTCCGCGCGACTTACCCCACCGGGTCTGTTCCGCGTCGTTGAGTTGCCGTCCCGGAAGACCTTCACGGGCCTGGTCCGTCCGTGTCGGTGCCGCGCCCCCACGCGGCCGGAGGCCGCCGGAAGGTGTCGGTATGTCTCCGTGATCGACGAGCGCAGCGAGGAGAGCGGCCGGAGGCCGCCAAGCAGACTTTCCTGCGCCG
>NZ_JBEZFP010000214.1:0-10455 GCF_040649515.1 Streptodolium elevatio | reverse complement strand
TGGTGGCGTTGCGCAGCCGGGCGATCCTGGAACTGTCCGGGCTGGGCGGCGGCATGGCCTCGGTTGCGGAGCCCGAGGACCGCGTCCAGGAGCGCGTCGCGGCGTACGACGGCCGGATCTCCGTGGCGGCGGTCAACAGTCCCGGGCAGACCGTCGTCTCCGGCCCGTCCGACGACCTTGCGGCGCTGGTTGCCGAGGTGACGGACGAGGGAGGCCGGGCCCGGTTGATCCCGGTGGACTACGCGTCCCACTCCGCGCAGGTGGACCGGATCCGGGAGCGGATCACCACCGACCTCTCGGGCATCGAACCGTCGTCGGGACGCGTCCCGTTCTGGTCCACGGTCACGGGCGAGCGGCTGGAGACCGCGTCGCTCGACGCGGCCTACTGGGCCACCAACCTGCGCGAGACCGTGCGCTTCGCCGAGACGACCCGCGGCCTCGCCGTCTCCGGGCACAACGTCTTCCTGGAGATCAGTCCGCATCCCGTGCTCACCGCGGCGATCGAGGAGACCCTCGACGACACCGAAGGGGCACCCGATCACCGGGTCGTCGTCGGCACCCTGCGGCGCGACCAAGGCAACCTGCGCCGCCTCACCGCGTCGCTGGCCGAGGCGTGGGTCCGCGGCGTCGAGGTCGACTGGGCCGCGGCGTTCGCCGAGTACCGACCGATCCCGGTCGAACTGCCCACGTACGCCTTCCAGCGCCGCCGCTATTGGCTGGAGCCGTCGGCCACGGCGGGGCAGCCGTCCACCGCGGTGGCTGTCGACACCGCGTTCTGGGAGCTGGTCGAGGGCGGTGACGCCTCGGGACTGTCCGAAGTCCTCGGCGCCGACCGTGACTTGACGCGGTCCTTGGGGGACGTGCTTCCGGCGTTGTCCTCGTGGTGGGACCGCAGGCGTACCGGTGCGGCCGTGGACGCCTGGCGGCACCGCGTCGTCTGGCGCCCGGTCTCCGCACCTGACGCCCCGGTCCGGCTCACCGGCACATGGCTCCTGGTCGTCCCGGAGGACACCGGGTCCGCCGACGCCGACCGGTGGTACGACTACTTCACCCGCGAACTGACCTCCGCCGGGGCACGCGTCGTGCCGGTCCGGGTCGGTCGCGACAGCGCGGACCGGTCGCGGCTGCGCGGCCTGATCGCCGGCGCGCGGGCGGAGGCGCCGGTCACCGGCGTGCTGTCGTTCCTCGCGCTCGGTGCCGGGCAGGCGGACGGCCACGACGCCGTCCCGTGGGGTGCGGCCGCCACGCTGGCACTGACCCAGGTCCTCGACGACATCGGCTCGACCGCACGCCTGTGGCTGGCCACCGACGGCGCGGTGACCGCGGCGCCGGGCGATGCCGTACGTGCCCCCGAGCAGTCTCAGGTGTGGGGGTTCGGCGGCGTGGTCCCTGCGGAATTCCCGGACACATGGGGCGGGTTGATCGACCTTCCGGCAACCGGCCCCGACGCGCTGCGGCGCGGCTCGGGGGGATCCGCCCCGGACCGCCTCCTCGCGGTGCTGTCCGGAGCGTCCGGCGAGTTCGAAGTGGCGCTGCGTCCCGACGGACCGCGTGCCCGGCGGCTCGTGCGCGCGCCGCTGACCGCCGCCGCACCCGCGGAGACGTACAAGCCGTCCGGCACGGTTCTGATCACCGGAGGCACCGGTGCGCTCGGCGGCCACGTCGCGCGGTGGCTCGCCTCGCGCGGTGCCGAACACCTGTTGCTGGTCAGCCGATCCGGTGCCGAAGCCCCGGGGGCCGCCGAACTGGCCGCGGAGGTTCGGGCGCTCGGCACCGAAGTGTCGTACGCCGCCTGCGATGTGGGCGACCGCGAGGCGCTCGTGTCCGTGCTGGCGGCCGTTCCGGCCGAATACCCGCTGACGGCGGTCTTCCATGCCGCGGCGATCCTCGACGACGCGGTCATCGGCGATCTGACGGTCGCACAGATGCAGCACGCGCTGCGTGTCAAGGTCGGCGGCGCCGAGCACCTGCACGAGCTGACCCGCGACCTGGACCTGTCGGCCTTCGTGTTGTTCTCGTCGGTGGCGGGCATCTGCGCCGCCGCCGGGCAGGGCAACTACGCGCCCGGGAACGCGTATCTCGACGCGCTCGCCTCACGCCGCCGGGCGGCCGGGTTGGCGGCCACGTCGATCTCGTGGGGGCACTGGGCCGGAGGCGGCATCGCGTCGCCGGAGATCGAGGAGCGGCTCGGTCGCCAGGGGTTGACCATGCTCGACCCCGCACGTGCGGTCGAGGCGCTCGGACACATCCTCGACCACGGGGAGAGCCACCTCGCGGTCTGCGACATCGACTGGGACGTCCTGTTCCGCGACCGCCCCAAGGCACTCGTCTCCGAGATCCTGCGCGGCGATCCGGGGGCCGACGGGCCGGCCGAGGGCGGACACGGTGACCGCGCCGCCGGCCGCCCCGACACCGAAGAGCCCGGCGTGCGCCTGGCCGCCGCGCTGGGCGGACTCGACGAGCAGGGTCGGGTCCGGCACCTCGTCCGGCTCGTCCGCGGGCTGGCGGCCGTCGTCCAGGGCCACGAATCGGCGGACGCGGTCGACGTCGCGAAGCCCTTCCGCGACCAGGGGTTCGACTCGCTCACCGCGGTCGAACTGCGCAACCGGCTTATCGCCGAGACCGGGCAGCGGCTGCCCGCGACGCTGATCTTCGACCACCCGACCCCGAACGCCCTCGCCAGACACCTGAGCGGCCGACTCGTCCCCGAAGCCGATCCCGGGGGTGCCGCCACCGCGACCGCGGTCGACGCCGAACTCGACCGCCTGGAGACGCTGTTCGCCGGCCTGTCGGAGCACGCCGACGGTTACGCGCGTACGGCGGCACGATTGGCGGACCTCGCGGCCCGCTGGAACGAACGGGCCGCGGCCGCAGGCGCATCCGCTCCCGATTCCGAGCCGGGCGGCGCGGACCCGGCCCCGGGAGACGCGTCGTTCGCCGACGAGATCTCCGCGGCCGGCGACGACGAGCTGATCGCGCTCATCGGCAAGCAGTTCGGCATTTCCTGACGCCACGGCGAGAACAGGGCGGAACCACACCATGAACGACAGCCAGATACGCCACCTCCTCAAGCGGCTGACCGTGGAACTCCACGAGACCCGCGAGCAGTTGCGGGAAGCCGAGAACACGTCGCCGGAACCGGTGGCCATCGTCGCGGCCGCATGCCGCCTCCCCGGCGGCGCCACGTCGCCGGAGGCGCTGTGGCGGATCGTCGCGGACGGCGCCGAGACCATCGGCCCCTTCCCCGAGGACCGGGGATGGGACGTCGACGACTTGTACGATCCCGATCCGGACAAGCCAGGGCGGTCCACCACCCGCAGCGGCTCCTTCCTGCCCGACATCGCCGGGTTCGACAACGACTTCTTCGGCATCGCGCCCCGTGAGGCACTCGCCACCGACCCGCAGCACCGCCTGCTCCTGGAGACGGCGTGGGAGCTGTTCGAACGCGCGGGCATCGACGCGACCGGCCTCGCCGGCAGCCGCACCGGCGTGTTCGCCGGCACCAACGGGCAGGACTACGCGGCCCGGCTGCGCGAGATCCCCGACGAGGTCGGCGGGTACATCGGCAACGGTAACGCGGCGAGCGTCGCGTCCGGGCGCATCGCGTACAGCTTCGGCTTCGAGGGCCCGGCCGTGACGGTCGACACCGCGTGCTCGTCCTCGCTGGTTGCGCTGCATCTCGCGGCGCACTCGCTGCGCACCGGGGAATGTGATCTGGCCCTCGCCGGCGGCGTCACGCTGATGGCCTCGCCGCTGGGCTTCGTCGAGTTCTCCCGGCAGCGCGGGTTGTCCGCCGACGGCCGCTGCAAGGCCTTCGCCGGAGCGGCGGACGGCACGGGCTGGTCGGAAGGCGTGGGCCTGGTGCTGGTCGAGCGCCTCGCCGACGCCCGCCGCAACGGCCACCGCATCCTCGCGGTGCTGCGCGGCAGCGCGGTCAATCAGGACGGCGCATCGAACGGACTCACCGCGCCGAACGGCCCGTCGCAGGAGCGCGTCATCCGCGAGGCGCTGCGCAACGCGCGCCTGACCGCCGCGGACGTGGACGCGGTGGAGGCCCACGGGACCGGCACCACCCTGGGTGATCCCATCGAGGCCCAGGCGCTCCTGGCGACGTACGGCCAGGGCCGCCCCGAGGACAGGCCGCTGTGGATCGGCTCGTCGAAGTCGAACATCGGCCACACCCAGGCGGCGGCCGGAATCGTCGGCGTGATCAAGATGATCGAGGCGATGCGCCACGGGGTGCTCCCGAAGACGCTGCACGTCGACGAGCCCACTCCGTACGTGGACTGGACGGCTGGGAACGTACGCGTGCTCACCGAGGCGCTGCCCTGGCCGGACACCGGCCGTCCGCGCCGCGCGGGGATCTCCGCGTTCGGCGCGAGCGGCACCAACGCGCACATCATCCTCGAACGCCCGGAGGACGTGAGGGAAGAGGACGACCGTCCCGCGCCGGCAGACGGGACAGGTGACGTCGCGGCGTTCGGCACCGCGCCCGGACCGGTCCCGTGGGTGCTGTCGGCGAAGACCCCGGCCGCCTTGCGCGCGCAGGCCGAGCGGTTGGCGGCACACGTGCGTACGGCATCGGCGGGATCGGGCGGGTCGGCGGTGGTCCTGGACCCCGAGTCCCCCCTCGACGCCGAGTCCTCCCTCCACACCGCGTACTCGCTCGCCACCACCCGCGCGGCCCTTGCCGAGCGCGCGGTCGTCGTCGCCGACGACACCGCCGCGTTCCTCGCCGGGTTGGATGCGCTCGCCCGGGGTGAGGCGCCTGGTCCGGAGGTCGTGCGCGGAAGTGCGGCGGCGGAGGGGCTGGCCTTTCTCTTCACCGGACAGGGCAGCCAACACCTCGGCATGGGACGGGAACTCCACGCCCGCTACCCCGTGTTCGCGGCCGCATTCGACACCGTGGCCGAGGCGTTGGACCGCAACCTGGCCGGGCACGTCCCCCATGCGCTGCGCGAGATCGTCTTCGCCGAACCGGGCGACGACTTCGCGGCCGGGCAACTCGACCGTACGATCTACGCGCAGCCGGCCCTGTTCGCACTCGGGACAGCCCTCTACCGGCTCTTCGAATCCTGGGGGGTACGCCCGGACTTCGTCACCGGCCACTCGCTCGGCGAACTCACCGCGGCGCACGTCTCCGGCGTGCTCGACGTGGCCGACGCCGCGGCACTGGTCGCGGCTCGCGCCCGGCTCATGCAGGCGATGCCGACCACCGGCGCGATGATCGCGGTGCAGGCCACCGAGTCCGAGGTCGCTGCCGCGCTGGCCGGTCGCGAGGACAGGGTGGGCATCGCGGCCGTCAACGGGCCGAACGCGATCGTGGTGTCCGGCGACACGGACGCCGCACTCAAGGTCGCGGCACACTTCACCGCGCTGGGCCGCAAGACCAGGCGCCTGCGCGTCAGCCACGCGTTCCACTCGCCGCTCATGGACGGCATGCTCGACGAGTTCCGCGGCGTCGCCGCCGGACTCGCCTACGGTGCCCCGGCCATCCCGGTCGTCTCCAACCTCACCGGCCGTGTCGTCGAGGGACACGAACTCGCCGACCCGGAACACTGGGTCGCACACGTCCGCAACGCCGTGCGCTTCCACGACGTCGTCACGCACCTGGCCGGGGAGGGCGTACGCACCTACCTCGAACTCGGCCCCGAGGGCATCCTCACCGCGATGGCGCAGGACTCGCTCGCGACCACGGACAACCACGAACCGCCTCTGTTCGCAGCCGCATTGCGCCGCGATCGTGCCGAGGCCGCGACGGTGCTCCAAGCGCTCGGCGCAGCCCACGCGCAGGGCGCCGTCGTCGACTGGCACGAGTTCTACCGGCCGTTCGCGCCGCGCCCGGTCGAACTGCCCACGTACGCCTTCCAGCCCCGGCGCTTCTGGATCGACCAGCCCGCGACGGGCGGCGCCGATCCCGCAGGACTGGGTCTGGCAGCAGCCGGGCACCCGCTCTTCGGCGCGGCCGTGCACGTCGCACACACCGAGGGCACCGACGAGGCGACGTCCGGCGGCGCGGGCAGCGTCCTGCTGACCGGACGCCTTTCGGCGCGCACACACCCCTGGCTCGCGGACCACGTCGTCATGGGCTCGGTCCTCGTGCCGGGAACCGCCTTCGTCGAGGCCGCGATCCGGGCGGGCGACGAGGTCGGACTCGACACCGTCGACGAACTCGTGATCGAGGCACCACTCGTGCTCGACGAGCGCGCCGCGGCACACCTCCAGGTCGTGGTCGGCGCCACCGAGCCCGGCAGGACCCCGGCGCGCCGTCCCGTCGCGGTCTACGCCCGAGCGGAGGAAGCGGCGGCGGACAACCCGTGGAACCGGCACGCCGCCGGTTACCTGGTCGCTTCCGCCCCGGCGACGCCCGGCGGCACCACGGAGACGCCCGGCGGCGCGGACGAGGCTCGCGACGTGCTCGGCGGCGCCGACTGGCCACCCGCGGGAGCGGTTCCGGTCGACGTGTCCGACGCCTACGAGGCCCTTGCCCGCGCCGGAATCGCCTACGGTCCGGCCTTCCGCGGGCTGCGCGCCGCGTGGCGGCGCGGCGACGAGATCTTCGCCGACGCCGTGCTCCCGGAGGCGGAACGCGAGGCAGCGGGCCGCTACGGCCTGCACCCGGCGCTGCTGGACGCGGCGTTCCACGCGGCCACGTACCAATCGCTCGCCACCACCGACGAGGGCACCAACCGCCTGCCCTTCGTATGGAACGGCGTGCGGCTGCACGCCACCGGCGCCACCGCACTGCGCATACGCATGGTGATGACCGGCGTGGGAGACCTGGTCTTCGACGCCGCCGACGACACCGGCGCGCCGGTCGTGTCCATCTCCGCGCTCGCCACCCGGCCCGCGACGGCCGAGCAGGTCGCCGGGGCGCGCGGCACCGATCACGACGCGCTGTTCGTGCCGACCTGGGTCCCGGCGACCGGCACCGGAGGCCAGGCCGACAGTCGCATGTGGGCCGTGCTCGGCGAGGATCCATGGGGCGCGGGCAAGGCTTTGGGCGCGACGGTCGTCCCGCCGTCGGACCGATCCGGTCATCCCGGTCAACTGGATCAGCTCGGTCAGCTCCGTCAGCTCCGTCAGCTCGGTCAGCTGGACCTCGGCGACGGCGAGATCCCGGTGCACGTGGTCGGCGGACCGATCGATCCGGCCGACACCGCGGCCGCCGCCCACCGCGAGACGACGCGGGCGCTCGCGACGCTTCAGGCCTGGCTTGCCCGCCCGGACAATCCGGACGGCCCCCGGCTGGTCGTCCTGTCGCGTGGCGCGGTGGCCGCCGCCCCGGGCGACGTTCCCGACCCGGCGGGCGCGGCCGTCTGGGGCCTGGTCCGCAGCGCGCAGAGCGAGCAGCCCGGCCGTATCGTGCTCCTCGACGTCGACGCGGACTTCTCCACCGGTGGCCGGGACCCCCGGCGGACGCCGGGCCGGACCGCGCTGAGTGCGGCGTACGATGCCGCCCTCGCCGCCGACGAAGGCCAACTGGCCTGGCGTGAGGGGACCTTGCTCGTCCCCAGGCTCGCGCGACCTACTCCCGCCCCGGACGCCCACGAACCCGCCGACAGTTGGGATCCGGACGGAACCGTGCTCGTCACCGGCGGCCTTGGAGCTCTTGGCACCCACTTGGCGCGGCACCTGGTGGCCGAACGCGGCGTACGGCACCTGATCCTCACCGGTCGCCGCGGTCTCGACACTCCGGGAGCCCATGAACTCGTGCAGGAGCTGGTCGAGTTCGGCGCGCACGTGGTCGTCGCGGCGGTCGATGCCGCCGATCGCGAGGCCCTGGCCCGAACTCTGGATGCCATCCCGTCCGAACACCCGCTCACTGCGGTCGTGCACGCGGCCGGCGTCATCGACGACGGTGTCACCGCGTCGCTCACACCCGAGCGCATTGCGTCAGTGCTCCGTCCGAAAGCGGACGCCGCGTGGCACCTCCACGACCTGACGCGCCATCACCGGCTTTCGGCGTTCGTGCTGTTCTCGTCCGTCGCGGCCGTGATGGGCGGAGCCGGGCAGGGGAACTACGCCGCGGCCAACACGTTCCTCGACGCCCTGGCCGAGCGGCGCCGCGCGGCCGGACTGCCTGCCGTGTCGCTCGCCTGGGGGATGTGGGAGGAGGCGGGCGGCATGACCGCCCACCTGACCGGAGCCGACCGGGCCCGCGCCGCCCGTGCCGGGATACGGGCCCTCGGCACTCGGGAAGGCCTGCGGCTGTTCGACGCGCTCACCGGTGGTCCCGTCGCGCCCGGAGCATCCGGCTACCGGGCCGCCACCTCGGCTGTGTTCGTTCCCGCACCCCTCGACCTCGCCGGCTTGCGGGGCAGGGCCGCCACGACCGGTGAACCCGTGCCGTCCCTTCTCCGTGGCCTCGTCCCCCCGCGGCGGCGGACGGCAGCCGCCGCCGCGGGCGCTCCGACGGCCACCGGGGGGCTCGCGGCGCGACTCGCGCCGCTGGACGCCGCCGGGCGCGACGCGGAGGTTCTCGACCTGGTCACCGCGGCGGTGGCGGGTGTGCTCGGTGCGGAGCCGGATGCCGTCGGTCCCCGGCGTGCTTTCAGCGACATGGGGATGGACTCGCTCACGGCCGTCGAACTGCGCAACCGGCTCAACGCGGCGACCGGCCTGCGGCTGCCCGCGACTTCGGTCTTCGACTATCCGACCCCGAGCGCGCTTGCCGGCCATCTTCGCGACGAACTCGTGGGCAGTGCGGGCAGTGCGGGGAGTGCGGGCGGCGTGGACCGTGCGGCGGTGGCGAACGCGACGGAGAAGATCCCCGCGGTCGGGGGCGCGGTGGCCGACGACCCCGTCGTCATCGTGGGCATGGCCTGCCGCCTTCCCGGCGGCGTCGCGTCGCCCGCCGATCTGTGGAACCTCGTCGCGTCGGGCACCGACGCCGTCGGCCCGTTCCCCGACGACCGGGGCTGGCACGTCGACGACCTCTTCGACGAAGACCCGTTGGCGCCCGGCAAGTCCTACACGCGGCACGGCGGCTTCCTGTACGACGCCGCCGACTTCGACGCCGGGTTCTTCGAGATCTCGCCGCGCGAGGCACTTGCCACCGACCCGCAGCACCGCCTGCTGCTGGAGACCACATGGGAGGTCTTCGAGCGCGCGGGCATCGACCCGACCGTGCTGCGGGGCAGCCGGACCGGGGTCTTCGCGGGTGTCATGTACCACCACTACGCCCCGCAGCCGGCGGACGTACCCGCCGGCCTCGAGGGTTATGTGGGCAACGGCTCGGCGGGCAGCGTGGCTTCGGGCCGCATCTCCTACTCGTTCGGGTTCGAGGGGCCGGCCGTCACGGTCGACACGGCCTGCTCGTCCTCCCTGGTGACGCTGCACCTGGCGGCGCAGTCCCTGCGTACGGGCGAGAGCGACCTCGCCCTCGCCGGCGGCGTCGCGGTCATGGCCTCGCCCGGCGCGTTCACCGAGTTCTCCCGGCAGCGCGGCCTGGCCGTGGACGGCCGCTGCAAGGCCTTCGCGGGCGCCGCCGACGGGGTCGGCTGGGCCGAGGGCGTCGGGATGCTCCTCCTGGAGCGTTTGTCGGATGCGGTACGCAACGGGCACAAGGTGCTTGCGGTGGTGCGGGGTTCGGCGGTGAACCAGGACGGTGCGTCGAACGGTCTGACGGCGCCGAACGGTCCGTCGCAGCAGCGGGTGATCCGTCAGGCGCTGGCGAATGCCGGTCTGACGGCGGCCGACGTGGACGTGGTGGAGGCGCACGGCACCGGGACGCGCTTGGGCGATCCGATCGAGGCGCAGGCGTTGTTGGCGACATACGGGCAGGGGCGGCCGGACGATCGGCCTTTGTGGCTGGGGTCGTTGAAGTCGAACATCGGGCATGCGCAGGCCGCCGCGGGGGTGGCGGGTGTGATCAAGATGGTCGAGGCGCTGCGGCACGGGGTCCTTCCCAAGACCCTGCACGTCGACGAGCCCACTCCGCATGTGGATTGGTCGGCGGGGCGCGTGGAGCTTCTCACCGACACACGGGAATGGCCCGAGACCGGGCGCCCGCGCCGAGCCGCGGTCTCCTCCTTCGGGGTGAGCGGCACCAACGCCCACGTCATCCTCGAACACTTTGAGGCGACACCGGTCGAGGACGACGAACCGCAGTCGGACGCGTCCACGGCGGCAGTGCCGTGGATCGTCACGGCCAAGCGCGCGGCGGCCCTGCGCCCGCAGGCGCAACGCCTGCTCGACCTGGTCACCGCTGACGGTGCCGTCGCTCTGCACCCCGTCGACGTCGGGCATTCGCTGGTCTCCACCCGTGCGCTGTTCGACGAACGCGCCGTGGTGGTAGGGGATTTCGCCGGGTTGCGCGACGGCTTGGCGGCGCTGGCGGCGGGTGAGCCGTCTGCTGGTGTCGTGACGGGGTCGGCGGGTCCGGTGGGGAAGACGGTGTTCGTGTTCCCGGGGCAGGGGTCGCAGTGGGCGGGTATGGCTGGTGAGTTGCTC
>NZ_JBEZFP010000213.1:0-10637 GCF_040649515.1 Streptodolium elevatio | reverse complement strand
CCGGCACCGCGCGGTGCCCGCTACCTCTGGTCAACCCCCGGCAGGGTCACGGGCCGGGGCGCGCGGGGTGGAGGAGTCCCGCGCGGGCAGCGGGGTCGGTCAGCCGTTCTCGGACAGAACGCTGGACAGGACGTTCGCCAGCGGGTCGTCGCCGGTCTGCTGCATCGCGTTCGGGCTGCAGACCTGCTGGACCTGGTCGGTCAGGACGTCCTGGACGCCGATGCCCGCACCGATGAGCGCGCCGACCGGGACGTTGACGTCGACCTTCTGGAGGCCGAAGCAGTTCACCACGCCTCCCTGCACGGCGCCCATGTTCGGGCTCAGGAAGCCGTGGCTGCTCGAGTTGCCGATGGCCTGAGCCGACTGGTTGCCGGCCTGGACGGCGGTGTTGCCGTCGTCGTTGCCGCCGGCCATGGCCGCCGGAGCGCCCACAGCGGTGAGGCCGAAGACCGACGCGGCCATGACCGCGGTAGCCGAAACACGCTGGAAGCTGTTCGCCATCAGAATTCCTTCGTACGTCGTTGCCTGGGAAGGCTGGGAAGGGAGTTGCTGTACCGCCGCGGCGACCTGTCCAACCCGGTGGACGGCGATTGGTTGCGCGGTTTCACTCTCTTGCCGCAGCGCACCCCGGGCGCGCGGTACCGGCGCGGTGCGCCGAACGGGTGGCCACCGCCGAACCGGCGCCCCATCCGAGTACGGGTGCGAACGCCGAACTTCCGGACGCCTGTGCGAGAGTGCCCGTGGTGCCCCGGTCGGTGCACGCCGGTCGCACCGGCGCAACGGGACCGGCGGCCCCGGAGGACGAACGGCGACAAACGTGGGGGAGTCACGCAATGCGCCAAGTGGTGTGCCGCAGCTTCGGTCCCGTCGACGACCTGCGCGTCGAGGAGGCCCCGGACCCGACACCCGGGCCCGGCCAGGTGCTCGTCGAGGTGCGCGCGAGCGCGGTCAGCTTCGTGGACGGCCTGCTCGTACGAGGCCTGTACCAGATCAAGCCGCCCCTGCCGTACGTGCCGGGCATGGCCGTCGCGGGCGTCGTCCGCGAACGCGGCGAGGGCGTCGACGCCCCGGCAGTCGGCACCCGCGTCGTGTGCGGCTCACCACGCCCCGGAGGCTACGTCTCGCACGCGCTGGTGCCCGCCGCCGCCTGCGCCCCGCTCCCGGACGCGGTCGGCTTCGAGACCGCCGCGAGCATGATCGAGAGCTACGCCACCGCGCTGTTCGCGCTGACCCGGCGTACCACGGTCGCCAAGGACGAGTGGGTCGTCGTGCTGGGCGCCGCGGGCGGCGTGGGCCTCGCCACCGTCGACGTCGCCCGAGGCCTGGGCGCCCGCGTCATCGCCGCCGCCTCCGGCCCCGCCAAACTCGACGCCGCCCGAGCGGCCGGCGCCGACGCCACCGTCAACTACGCCGACGAGGACCTCAAGTCCCGCATCCGCGAGATCACCGGTGGCGGCGCGGACATCGTCGTCGACCCCATCGGCGGCCCGTACGCGGCCCCCGCCCTGCGCGCCCTCGCTCCGCACGGCCGATACCTCGTGATCGGCTTCGCCGCCGGCGACATCCCGCAACTCCCCGCGAACCAGATCCTGCTCACCAACCGCACCGTCATCGGCGTCGACTGGGGCGACCACGCCCGCCGCAACCCCGGCGAACTCCCCGCCATGCTCACCGAGATCATTCGCGGCACCGCCGAAGGCCGCCTCAACCCGGTCACCCCCACCGCCTACCCCCTCGACCAGGCCCCCGAAGCCCTCACCGCCCTCGCCGAACGCCGAGTCGTAGGCAAACTCGTCCTGGTCCCCGACGCGTGACCCCGAACGAGGGAGGCATCAGGCCGGAGGTCCGAAGGCTCGTCGCCATGGGGCCGCTGCCGCCCGAGTCGGACACCTCCGCCGCGGCCGGGGAGACCCTGGACCGGATGTGTGCCGCGTTGGATGCGATCGACAGGCCCGTCACCGTCTAGGAAGCCCAGTTGCTGATCGGCAGTTTCGGCGCGGACAGCAGCTTCGGCGTGGCCTGGTCGCTCCTGCACCTGATCGAGACGGCGCCGATGCCGGTCGTCGCCGCGGAGCCGCCGGCCGGCGCCAACGAGTGGCTGGCCCGCTTGTGGCTGCGCTACGACAACCGGCTGGCCGACCAGGCCGCCGCCACCCCCGGGGGCGAACCCTTCCCCCGCTGCGGAGCCCCACGCCCGGCGTCCGACACCCCGCCCGAATGACGACAAGAGGCCTTCAACCCCTGCGCCTGCCGGGCGTCCACGTATTTCCGGACCGTCTACGGCAGACGCGGCGGCAGCGGAATTTCTTCGGCAGTGTGGCGGACTGAGCTTTCCGCAGGTGGGGTTGGTCGGATTTCTCACGGACGCGTGAGGAGTTCGCGTTGGACCCGCTCAGGAGCGTGGTCGAAGAGGGAAGGTTCGTCGACTGGGACGCATTGATCGGGCAGCACTTCGTACCGATCGGCGACCATGCGCGCGGGCGGGAGTTCCTTGGTCTCGACGCGACGGGAGAGATGTACGTCGCGGCGGATTGGGTGGGCCGACTGGGTGCCGGGATTTACGGGCCCGAGAGTGTGCTACTGGGCTAGACACCAGCCGTGATTCATCCGAGCTCTCCGCCGTTGGACTGAGTTGCCGCCAGTCGAGTGGACCGTTCGCCGCGGCGGAAGCCTATCTTTGGGCCCACTTGGTCAGTCGGTTTCGTCAAGGCGGAAGCCCACTTTCAGGCCTACTTGGTAATGCTCTACCTGGCCGTCGGTGATTTGGCCTCGGATTTGAGTCACCTCGAACCAGTCGAGGTTGTGGAGGGTTTTGGCGGCCCGGGTGATGGCGTTGGTGATGGCGGCGTCGATGCCTTCGTGGGACGAGCCGACGATCTCGGTGACGCGGTAGGTGTGGTTGGACATGCGGGGGCTCCTCGGTCCCGGGGGCGGGCGTGTCCTTCCACGGTGGCGCAGGTTGGGGTGGCGCGCGCGGGGAAAGCGGCGCTCAGCCCCGTCCCGCCGCGCCCGTCCCGGGTGCGCGGTTAAGGGACGGACGGGCGGCGTGCGACGGCTGGGGGTCAGGCGTCGCGGAGGAGGGGGGCCAGGTCGGTGCAGAGGGTGGTCACGTGGGTGCGGGCCATGGACTCCGGCATGCCGCCCAGGTCGGCGAAGAACCATACGGTCTCGACGGGGGAGCCGGCGAGGTAGGCGCGGATGTCGGCCGCGGCCTGCTCGGGGGTGGCGTGCAGGAAGTGCGCGGGGGCGGCACTGACGCCGCGGGCGCGCCAGCGGTCGGGGTTGACGGGCTTGGGGGCCGGGGCGCCGGTGCCTTCGACCGCGTGGCGGTGGTAGCTGTCCCACTGGCGGGCGAGGGCGGTGGAGACCTCGGGCCAGTCGCGCTCGGGGTCGTGGGTGATCCAGCCGTTCAGGAGGCCGGCCATGCGGGCGGACGCCGGGTCGTGGCCGCCCTCGGCGAGGCCGGCGCGGTAGGGCTCGGCGAGGTCCGGGTTGGCGCAGAGGAGGGACTCGCCGAGGAGGCCGGCGCGGCGGGCACCCTGGGGGCCCTGGTAGCCCAGCCAGATGCGGGGGCGGGCCTGGACCGGGGGCGGGGTGACGGCGCCGGTGTCCCAGAGGTGGCGGATGTCGCGGGCGCGGGCGTCGGTGGCGGAGTAGCGGGTGCGGTACGCGTCGTCCGCGTCGAAGAGGGCGTACTCCGGTATGCGGTAGCCGGTGCCGAGGCCGAGTTCGAGGCGGCCGCCGCTGACGAGGTCGACAATCGCGGCCTCCTCGGCGAGGTGGGCCGCGTGGCGGAGGGGTGCGATGGTGACGCCGGTACCGATGCGGGCGTTGCGGGTACGGGCGGCGACGGCCGCGGCCATGGTCAGCGGCTGCGGGAGGTACCCGTCTTCGAAGCGGTGGTGCTCGGTGAGCCAGATCGAGTGGACGCCGAGGCGGTCGGCCTCCTCGCACAGTTCGAGGGTGAAGGCGTAGAGGTCCGCCCAATTGCGGCGGGCCGGCTCCGGGTTGCGCAGGTCGAAATAGATTCCGACGTTGACCATGGTGCGTCGCTCTTTTCCGTGTGTCCGTGCCGACCCGTGCCCTGTCATGCGGGCCGACGGTAGACACCTTGCCAGCGCCGCCAATCGCCCGGACGACCGGTGGCGATGTCGGTGTCGTCGAGGGTCAGAGGGAGGACGGGCTCGTACGCCGCCAGGAGGCCAGTCAGGGCCGCCGACGTGAAGAAGTGGGACAGGAGCGGCGGCATGCCGTCCTCGGGGAGGTAGCGGCGCGTCACGGACCCGTCGTCGTACTCCGCGGCGACCTCGGACGGGCGGCCGGGAGTGGTGCCCACCGCGTTGACCCGGATGCAGAACAGGCCGCCCGGCGCGACGACTTCGAGTGCGGCGCGGATGTGCGCGTACGCGGTGTCGCGGTCGCCGTGGTGGAACACGTTGAGGCCGATGACGACCGGGAAGGTCTCCCCGGCGGGCAGCACGGACAGGTCGCCGTGCACCAGGCGCGCGTAGTGCCCGGGTGCGCGCTTTCGGATCGCGGCGA
Source organism: Streptodolium elevatio (assembly GCF_040649515.1). Taxonomy (GTDB): domain Bacteria; phylum Actinomycetota; class Actinomycetes; order Streptomycetales; family Streptomycetaceae; genus Yinghuangia; species Yinghuangia elevatio. The sequence continues at coordinate 6,095 of NZ_JBEZFP010000213.1, read as the reverse complement.
GGCCGACCGTCGAGATGTCCAGGCCGACGAGGTCCAGGCCGCCTTCGACAAGCGGGAAGTAGTTGCGGCCGTTGCCGACGCCGATGTAGATCCCGGGGCCGGGCAGCAGGCCGTGCGCCCATGCCGCGCCCAGGATGTCGGTGACGAAAGGGTCCGGCGGCAGGTCGGCGAAGCGGTCCTGCGCATACTCGTGATCCCAGAACGCGGCCGCCATCTGCCGCTGCCGGTCTTCGAGCGCCTTGTCGTTTTCGTTGTGCTTCATACCGTGTGCTCCGTACCTTTGTCGCCCGGGACTGCCCGAACGAGTGACGATACGGGCCTAGGGTGGCGACATGGCGAACGAGCTGAGCTTCCAGTGCGAGGTCTGCGGCGAGCCGCACGAAGCACCGCTGGTGCACCGTTTCGAGGCTCCGGACGAGTGGTCGGGGGCCATGGCCGCCCACGAGATGGCCAGCTACCTCAGTTTGTGGGGCTGCGAGATCGAGGGTGTGGGGGACTTCCTGCGCGGTTCGATCGAGATCCCCGTCCCGTCGCTGGACGAGGTGTTCACGTGGGACGTGTGGGTGCAGACGTACCGGGTCCCGACCTGGGGGCCGACCATCTCGGGCGACGCCGTGCTGGCGAACCGGCTGCCGTACGACCCCTGGACCAAGGAGCCGCCGGTCTCGATCCGCCGGCGTTCCGGACAGGCCGCGCTGTTCACCCCGGTCGACCCCGCGCACCCCCTCGCCGTCGAGCAGCGCCGCGGCATGACGCCCGCGCGGGTCTGCGAGATCGCCCGCCTCGCGGTGTCGCGTCCGCCGGACACCTTCGGCTGGCTCCTGGAGTCCTGGCACGACCAGTACCACGGGCAACGCTGACACGGGAGTTCGGTGTGCCGGTCCCCCGGCGTGCCCGAACTCCCGTGTCCGTCCCCGCGCCCGCGCCGCTCAGCGGCGGCGCAGCAGCACGAGCGCGGACAGCGCGCCGAGCAGGCCGATCGCGGCCGCGGTGGCGATGCCCGCCCGGTAGCCGTCGACGAGTCCGGCGGTCCCGGGCCCCGTCGCCGCCGCCGCGACGGTCGCGAGTACGGCGGTGCCCAGACCCGAACCGATCTGCTGCGCGGTGATGTTCACCGCCCCCGCGACGCCGTGGCGCTCGGGGTCGACGCCGGTGAGGGCCGCCGACATCATCGCGGCGAACGTGAGCGTCTGGCCGAAGGACATCACGACCAAGCCGGGCAGCAGCACCGTGAAGTAGTTCGTGTCGGTGCCCATCAGCAGCCAGGTGGACAGTCCGCCCGCCATGACGGTGAAGCCGAGGGCCAGCGTCGCGCGCTGCCCGATGCGGGCGATCAGTGCGGCCGCGACCGCGGTGGTGGCCGCGACGGTGGCGCCCATCGGGGCGATGGCGAGGCCGCTCATGAGCGGGCTGTAGCCGCGCACGCCCTGAAGGTACAGCGGTGCGAAGAACAGCATCCCTACGAGGGTGGTGTAGAAGACGACGCCGGAGACGGTCGCGGCGCGCACGGTGGGGATGCGCAGCAGCCCGAGGGGCAACAGCGGTTGCGCCGCCAGGTGTTCGCGGGCCACGAAGCCCACAAGCAGGACCACTGCGACGGCGACCGGCACGAGCACCTTCGCCGCCGTGAACGACGCGTGCTCGGCCTGGCCGACCCCGTACACGAGTGCCATGAGACCGCCCGTGATCAGCGTCGCGCCGGGGATGTCGAGACTGCCCCGCGTACGCTCCGCGTCGCGCGGCAGCACCTTGGCGCCCACGACCGCGACAACTGACGCGATGACGAGCAGCGCGAGGAACGGCGCCCGCCAGCCCGCGGCCGAGGTCATGACCCCGCCGAACACCAGTGCCGCGGAAAAGCTGGAGGCACTGACCGCCACGTAGATGCCCATAGCGGTGGCACGTTCGCGGGCGTCGGTGAAGATCGACGCGATGAGCGCCAGAGCCGGAGGTCCGCTCAGCGCCGCGCCGACTCCCTGGAGTCCGCGGCCGGCGATGAGAACCGCCCCGGTGGGGGCGAATGCGGACGCCGCCGCGCCGGCCGCGTAGACGGTGACTCCGGCGAGCAGCATCCGGCGGCGCCCCAGGACGTCCGCGGCCCGTCCGCCGAACAGCAGGAAGCCGGCGAATGTCAGGGCGTACACCGTCATGACCCAGGGCACCAGCGTCGGGCCCAGGCCGAGCGACCGGTCGATGTCGGGTAGCGCGGTGTTGGCGACCGCGAATCCGGCCGAGTCCAGGGCGTTGACGGCGGACACCACGGCGAGCGCCACCCAGCGGGCCCGCCGCGGAGCGGAGGTCACCGCGACCGCGGGGGCAACGGCGGTCTTCGTCGTGGAGGTCTCGCGCAGCACGGTGTCGACAGACATGAGGGGGAGCCCTTCGGAAAATCCCCGATGCGTTCGTCGGGGCTGGTACGACCTTCGCCGCACGGCCGGGCCCGGGTCCAAGACCGGCTCCCGAACAGTCGATAGACCGCGTCTATGACCGCAGGTAGCGTGGGGTTCCATGGACCTCAGGGAGCTGCGCTACTTCGCCGCGGTGGCCGAGACGAAGCATGTCGGACGGGCCGCCGAGACGCTCTTCATCAGCCAGCCGTCGCTGAGCCACGCGATCCGGCAGCTCGAGCGCGAGCTCGGGGTCACGCTCTTCACGCGCCATTCGCGCGGCATGGAGCCGACCGACGCGGGCCGGGACCTGCTGCCCTACGCACGCCGCACGCTCCGGGCCGCCGACCAGTTCGCCGAGGTCGCGCGCAGCCACGCGACCGGCGACGCCGGGCGCCTGCGCCTCGGCTTCCAGGCCAGCGGGGCGGGCACGCTCGGGCCGCGCATCCGCGCCCGCTTCGCCGAACTGCGGCCGGGTGTCGAGCTCGAGCTCAAGCGCTACAACTGGGGCAGCGAGGTGCCGGCGCTGCGTGCGGGCGAAGTCGACGCGGCGTACGTCTGGCAGCCCAACGACCTCACCGGCCTCGCATCACTGCGACTCGCGGAGGAGCAACGGGTGATCGCCCTGCCCGTGGACCATCCGCTGGCCGGGGAACCGGAACTGACTTTGGGTCAGATCCGCGACGTGCCACTTGCCTGGACGCGGCAGGCCCCTCGTGAGTGGGTCCGCTGGTGGGCGGTGGACCCGCGTCCGGACGGAAGCGAGGTGCGTTGGGGCGCGGAGAACCACAACGCCGAGGAGATGTTGGAGAACGTCGCCTCGGGACAGGGCGCGTCGATCGCCCCGGAGTCGATGGCGGCCTTCTACGCCCGGCCCGACATCGTGTGGGTGCGTCTCGCCGACACCGAGCCGCTGCGCATCGACCTGGCGTGGGACCCGGCGTCGTCGGGGCCGGTCGTCGACGCCTTCGTGGCCTCGGCGCGCGACGTCGTCGCCGGACGGGCGTGACCGGTACGGCCCGCTCCGCGCGGTCGGAAAACCAGGTGACGGCGACGCTTCCGGCGATCTACGTTGACCCCATGCGCGCGACCATCACCACACGGAGTGACAGGCGGTGCCGAATTGTCGGCACGCGCCCCCGTGTCGCGCACGTCTCCACAAACAGGGAGCCGTGGAAGGGCCGTTGGCCCGATCGCGCCGGGTCGTGACGACTCACACCGGAGCATGACACCGACCGCGACCGTGACCACGGTCTCGGTTCGCGCTACCCGCTCCGGGAGTTCACGCCGACCGCGGCCTTGACCCCGCTCCTGGTACGCAATTCCGCGCGCCCACGGCGTTCTCACGTGTCGTCAGCGACCCGACGTACCGACTCCTGAAGCCCCCAGGACAGCACGGGCGTTGCCCGCTGCCCTCGGGCGCATTCCCATCCCCGGCCACGTGCCGTCCTTCGGCATGCCCGCGCGGGGCCGAACCCTCGGGACGGGCTTCCGCCTGCCCGAAAACACCCCATCTCACCTGGAGAAGAGCACAGTCATGACCACCACCGTCCGCAGCCTCGCGACCGTCCGCAACATCGGCATCATGGCCCACATCGACGCGGGCAAGACCACCACCACCGAGCGGATCCTGTTCTACACCGGCGTCTCCCACAAGGCGGGCGAGGTGCACGACGGGACGACCGCGATGGACTGGATGATCCAGGAGCGCGAACGCGGCATCACCATCACCTCCGCGGCGACCACCTGTCACTGGCAGCTCGACGGCGTCGAGCACCGCGTCAACATCATCGACACACCCGGCCACGTCGACTTCACCGTCGAAGTGGAACGCTGCCTCCGCGTCCTCGACGGCGCGGTGGCGGTGTTCGACGCCGTGGCGGGCGTCGAGCCGCAGTCCGAGGCGGTATGGCGGCAGGCGGACCGGTACCGCGTGCCGCGCATCTGCTTCGTCAACAAACTCGACCGGGCGGGCGCCGACTTCGCGCGCTGTGTGGAGATGATCCGCACGCACCTGGGCGCCGTGCCGCTCGTCGTGCAACTCCCGATCGGTGCGGAGGCGGGCTTCCGCGGCGTCGTCGACCTCATCGGCCGACGCGCGGTGCTGTGGCCGGTCGACGCCGAACTCGGTTCGGCGTACGACGTGGTGGACATCCCCGCCACCCACGCCGGGGCGGCCGCCGAGTGGCGTACGCGCCTGCTGGAGGCCGTCGCCGAGCACGACGCGCTCTTCCTGGAGCAGTACTTGGGAGGTGGGGGCGAGCCCACGGAGCGGCAGATCCACGAGGCGGTACGCCGCGTCACCATCGCGTCCGGTACCGGAGACGGCCCGGTCGTGACCCCGGTGCTGTGCGGAACGGCCTTCAAGAACAAGGGAGTCCAACCGCTGCTCGATGGCATCGTGCGCTATCTCCCGTCGCCGCTCGACATCGGCGCGGTCGAAGGCGAGGCACCCGACGGAACCGCCGTCGTACGCCTCCCCTCGGACGACGAGCCTTTCTCCGCCCTCGCGTTCAAGGTCGCCACCGACCGGCACCTGGGCAAGCTGAGCTTCCTGCGCATCTACTCGGGACACGTCGAAACGGGCGGCACGGTACGCAACACCGTGCGCGACAAGAAGGAACGCATCGGCAAGCTCTACCGCGTGCACGCCGACAAGAGGGAGGAGATCACTTCGGCGGCCGCCGGCGACATCGTCGTCGTCCAAGGGCTGCGCCACACCGTCACCGGCGAGACCCTGTGCGACCCCGCGCACCCGGTGGTCCTGGAGTCCATGGACTTCCCGGCCCCGGTCATCGAAATGGCCATCGAGCCCGTATCGAAGGCGGACGCCGACAAGTTGGCGCTCGCCATCCAGCGGCTGGCCGAGGAGGACCCGTCCTTCCGCGCCGAGACCGACCGCGAGACCGGCCAGACCGTGGTGTCGGGCATGGGCGAACTGCACCTGGAGGTGCTGGTCGACCGCATGCGGCGGGAGTTCGACGTCGCGGCGAACGTCGGCCGGCCGCGCGTCGCGTACCGCGAGACGCTGCTCGCGGCCGTGCCGGGGCACGACTTCACGTACCGCAAGCAGAACGGCGGAAAGGGCCACTACGCCCGGATCCGCATCGCCGTCGAACCCTGGGAAGGAGGGCACTACGAGTTCGTCAGCAAGGTCGTCGGCGGCCGCGTGCCGCGTGAGTTCGTCCCGTCGGTCGACGAGGGCTGCCAGGCCGCCCTGGACGCGGGCGTGCTCGCGGGCTATCCGCTGACCGGCGTACGGGTGACGCTGCTGGACGGCGACTTCCACGTGGTCGACTCGTCCGAGGGCGCCTTCCGCATCGCGGGGACGACGGCCTTCCAGGAGGCGGCCCGGCTCGCGAGCCCCGTGCTGCTGGAGCCGGTCATGGCCGTCGAGGTCACCACGCCGTCCGACCACCTGGGCGACGTGATCGGCGACCTCAACGCCCGGCGCGGGCAGGTCAAGGCGATCGGCGAGCGCTCCGGCGCGAGTGTGGTGACCGCGCACGTGCCGCTCGCCGAGATGTTCGGGTACGTCGGCGACCTGCGCGGCCGGACGTCCGGCCGCGCGGCGTTCACGATGCGGTTCGCCGCGTACGCCCAGGTGCCGCGCTCGATCGCCGAGGTGGTGACCGGCGGACGCACCTGACGGCCGAGGGCAGGCAGCGGGGGCGGGGGCCCGGCGCGCCCAACGCGGGGGGGGCCCCC
>NZ_JBEZFP010000212.1:0-10830 GCF_040649515.1 Streptodolium elevatio | reverse complement strand
GTGCGGCCACCATGTGGCCGCACCGCCCCTTCGGCGTGATGTGGATACTCCGCGCGCGGGGCGGATGGCGCGTGGACGACTGTGCGGCGGTCGGCCTAGGTTCCTGGCGCCGGACCGCACGACCGGCGCGTCCCGCCGCAGGTCCGGCCGAAATCGCTCGCATCCACAAGCGTTCGGAAGGGACAGACCATGGGCCTTTCGGGAATCCGCCGGCACAAGGCGGCGGCGTCCGGAACCGCATTACTGCTCGCCTTGGGCGCCGCGGCGGCACTGCCGTCCTTCGACGCGGCGGCGGACGGCACCGCCGCCGCGGGCACCACGTACTACGTCGACGCCTCCGCCGGCTCGGACAGCCGTGCGGGAACCTCCGCCGCCACGGCCTGGCGCACCCTCGGCAAGGTCTCCGCGGCCGCGCTGCGGCCCGGCGACACCGTCCTGTTCAAGCGCGGCGAGGAGTGGAACGGCACGCTCGCGCTGGCCCGCAGCGGGACCGCGGGCCAGCCGCTCACCGTCGGCGCGTACGGCACCGGCGAACGGCCGGTCGTCGGCGGCGGCGCGAACTGCGTGTGGCTGACCGGCTCGTACTGGACCGTCCGGGACCTGCGGCTGACCGGCTGCGACTGGGCCGGCGTCGAGATCGAGAAGGGCCACCACAACACGCTGGAGGCCATCCGCGCGGACGACAACGTCGTCGGGGTGTCCATCGCCGACACCGCGCACCACAACACCGTGCGCGGCTCCGAGCTGATCGACAACAACAAGATGAGCGTCGACGACCCGGGCGGCGACGACGACTCCGGCGCGTTCGGCGTGCTGCTCAACGGCGACGACAACCTCATCACCGGCAACACGATCGCCGGGAGCTACGCGACGAGCCACGACTACGGGTACGACGGCGCCGCGGTCGAGATCTACGACGGCGACCGCAACCGCATCGAGTACAACGTCACGCGCGACAACGAGACCTTCACCGAGCTCGGGCACGACACCGACAAGACGGCCGACGGCAACGTGTTCGCGTACAACGTCGTCACCTCCAAGTACGAGCGCGGCAGCTTCCTGGTCACGCGCGGCCCCGACACCGGCCTCGGCCCGGTGCGCGGCACGCTCGTGGTGAACAACTCGGTGTACCTGCCGGGCGCGGAGTCGCAGGGCTGGGTGTGCCACGGCGGCTGCGACACGGACATCCTCAAGCTGCGCAACAACGTCATCGCCGTCGGCTGGAAGAGCGGGTACGAGGACGGCGCGGGCGCCGACGAGGACACCGGCGTCTACGACGGCTCGCAGCACCAGTTCGACGCGGGCCCCGACTCGGTGTTCGCGGACCCGCGCTTCACCGGCCCCGACGACCTGCGGGTGCGGGCCGGCAGCCCGGCGATCGGGCGCGGCGAGCCGACCGGGTACACGGTCGACATCACCGGGGCGCCGGTCCCGGAGGAGGGTGCGACGGCCGGGGCGTACGAGTACCGGCCGTGAGCAGGGCGTACTGCTCCTGAGTGGTGTGTGCGGTCCGGGAGTCCGGGCGATTCGTGCGTACGGTTCCTGATCCGGCGTCAGCCGGCCGAGGCCGTGGCGCCGGCCGCGTCGTGTGCGGGGCGCGGCGCGGTCGGTGCCACCGCTCCGGTCTCCGGTGCCGCCTTGCGCGCCGGGATCAGCAGGGTGACCAGGGTGGCCGCGACCGCCGCGGCGCAGCCGACCCACAGGCTGGTCCGGAAGGCGTCGAGGGACGGGATCGCCCGGCCGCCCAGGGACACGGTCATGCTGGCGAGGACCATGCTGATCACCGCCGCCGAACTGGAGGTGCCGATCGAGCGCATCAGGGTGTTGAGCCCGGTAGCCGCGCCGGTCTGCTGCGGCGGGATGGCCTGCATGATGAGCGCCGGCATCGCCGAGTACGCGAGCGCGCAGCCGGCCGCGGACACCGACGCCGCGACGACGATCTTCCACACCGCGTCCAGCATCGCCAGCGAGAGCAGGTAGCCGAGCGCCGTGATTGCGCTGCCGACCAGGAGCGAGACCTTGGGCCCCTTGGCTGCCGACAGCTTCGCGGACAGCGGGGACACGAACATCATCACGAGGCCCGCCGGGGCCATCACAAGACCGGTGACCACCATCGACTTGCCGAGGCCGAAGCCGGTCTCCTCGGGCAGCATGAGGATCTGCGGGAAGACGAGGGACTGCGCGTACATCGCGAAGCCGATCACGATGGACGCCAGGTTGGTGAAGAGCACCTGCGGCTTGGCGTTGACGCGGAGGTCGACCAGGGGCGCGGTGGTGCGCAGTTCGCCGAAGCCCCACAGCGGGAGGATGACCAGCGCCGCGAGGAAGAGTCCGAGCGTACGTCCGCTGCTCCAACCCCAGTCGGCGCCCTTGGAGATGGCCAGCAGCAGCGAGACGAGGCCCGCGGACAGGCCGAGGGTGCCGATGAAGTCGAAGGGCGCGGGGGTGCGTACCGGCGACTCGGGCACCAGGAGCAGGACCAGGGTGATGTCGACGACACCGAGGGCGGCGGCACCCCAGAAGAGCATGTGCCAGTCCGCGTTCTGCGCGACCAGCGCGGCGACCGGCAGGCCGACCGCGCCGCCGATGCCGAGCGTCGCGCTCATCAGCGCGACCGAGGGGCCGAGGCGGGCCGGCGGCAGCTCGTCGCGCATCAGGCTCATGCCGAGCGCGATGACCCCGAACGAGGCGCCCTGGAGGATGCGGCCCGCGATCATCGGCAGGATCGAGTCGCTCAGCCCGCAGATCACCGAGCCGGTGGTGAGCATGCCGAGGCACAGCGCGAGGATGCGGCGCTTGCCGTACATGTCGCCCAGGCGTCCCATCACCGGGGTGCACACCGCGCCGGAGAGCAGGGTCGCGGTCACCACCCACGAGGCGTTGGAGGCCGAGGTGTCCAGGAGCCGGGGGAGCTCGGTGAGCAGGGGGACGACGAGTGTCTGCATCAGCGAGACGACGATGCCGCAGAAGGCCAGGACCGTGACGATGACCCCGGGGCTGCGACGTGCGCCGCCGGGGCCGGGGTGGATCGCGTCTACGGGTGGTGCGGCGTTCATGTGCCCTCCGAAGCTCCCCGCCCCGAATCGGCGGGTGGTTCCGTATGCACGATACACATATTGTGTATCGTGCATACTCCGGGGGCGCCAACAAGTGGAAAATGCCCGGAACCTCGTGACACGGACGGGCGTTCCGGCAGTAAGCGACCCGAGGGAGGACGACGTGTTGGACCACCTGCTGGCCCGCATCGAGCGTGAGTGCATGCTCCTGGCCCGGCATCAGGTGATGGTCAACCGCAATGTCGAGGGGCAGCCGCTCGAACGGTCGGCGTACCTGCTCATCAGCCGGCTCGAAGCCGAAGGGCCGATGTCGATCGGCCAACTCGCGGACGCCTTCAAGCTCGACACCTCCACCGTGAACCGCCAGGTGGCCGCCCTGCTGCGCGGCGGCCTCGCGGAGCGCATCGTGGACCCCGACGGCGGGCTCGCGCGCAAGCTGCGGGCGACCGAGGAGGGCAGGCGCCGCCTCGCGGCCGACCGGGAACGCTACTGCCGCGGCATCGAACGCGTCCTCGGCGACTGGAGCCCGGACGAACGCCGCGAACTCCTCGACGTACTGACCCGCTTCAACCGCTCTATCGAAGACGCCCAGGACACCGCCTGGCCCCGCCCCGACCTGGCCACCGGCGCCCGCACCGCGGAGTAGCCCGCGCCGCTTGCCACGCGCGGCGGGGGACTCGGCAATTCAAGGTGACTGGGCAGTCGCGCTTTCCATGAACTCCCCGATGACCTCCGTCAAGGGGGAGAGGGCTTCTGCCGGCGGCTTCCCCGTGTCGATGCCGATCACTTCAATCGTTCCGTAGGCACGCCCCGACGCGGCCACTTGCAATGTCCGCCGCGACGGGCCCGACGCGCAAGGGTGGACGATCACGGCCATGGGCACCGAAGGAGGCGCATACCCGCCGACGTACGTGAGCATCTGGTGCCGTCGCACGGGGTGTTCGTTCTTGTTGCGTTGGTCAGGTCGGCTCGGTCGGCGGACGGTCCTTCTCGCTGATGTCCGAGGCCTTCTTGTTCTCCGCTTCACCGGTGCCCTGGCCGTCGTTGTCGGCCTGCTTGTCGGCGCCGGAGCCGGTGTCCTCGGTTTCGTCGGTGTCCTGGCTGTGGGTTGGTGGGTTCGGGGACTTGTCGGGCGATTGGGTGGTTGTGGCGTTTGCGAGTTCGGGCGGTGCCGGTCGCTCGGGATCTGTCTGGGGCCTCGCTTCTGACGTTGCGTCAGGCCCCGCTTCCGGTGTCGTCGCGGACAGTCGGGGCGGAACTGCGGGGGATTCGGGGGCGGTTGCTTCGGGCGTGGGGTCTTCGTCGTCGTCCCACTCTTCGTCGTCCCAGAGTTCGTCCTCTTCGGCCGCTGCGGCGGCGCGGGCCGCGCGGAAGCGGGCGGCGCCGACCACGACCGCGCCGCCGAGGAGCATCGCCACCCCCGCGGTGAGAATGGCCTGTTCGTTGCCCGACGCGCCGGTGTCCGCGAGGACCGGCGGCGGGTCCTCTTGGAGGCCGGGTACCGCGCGTACGGTCACGGGTGCCGCGATGGCGATGACCCCGGCCGCTATGGCGACGGCCGCGGCGCGGCGGAGCGTCTTCGCTGACGTGTTCTGCTGCATGCAGTCGCTCTTCTGTCCGATCCCCGACCAACTGTCAGCGACCTTCCTAGCAGTCGGGCGGCCGGAACGGGGAGTCAGGTGGCCGCGGGGGCGCCTCCGCGCAGGTTCGCGCGCGGTGGATTGCGGTGAGTGGGATGACTTGCCCGGCGCGCGCTCCGTACGAGAAAGTGACGGCCCCCACACCGGAGGCGACCATGACCGACGACCGTGCCGCCGACGCCGGGGGTCCGTACGGCCACGGCCCGGACCCCCGCCGGTACCCCGGTCGGGCACCCGGGCAGGGGCCCGGGCCGGGCGGTCCGGGGCAAGGTCCGCGGCAGGTCCCCGGGCAGGGTCCTGGACAGGTCCCCGGGCAGGGTCCTGGACAGGTCCCCGGGCAGGGGCCCGGACCGACACCGGGTCGAGCGCCGGGGCGGATTCCAGGGCAGGGGCCCGGGGCTGGGCAGTATCCCGCGCAGGTGTCGGGGCAGGGGTACACACGCGGGGTCGGCTACGGTCCCGACGGCATGTCGAGCGGACGCGTCGCAGGCCCGCCCGCGGGGCGGCAGCAGCCCGCCTCACCGCCGCGATCGGCCCCCGGCGACGAGCCGCGTCCGGCGACGCACCGCGAGGGGGATCGCGACGCTACGCCGGGCGGGGGAACCGACGTACCGTCGGGCCGCCGGGCCGCGCGCGGCGGCCGCGAGGGCGGCGGACACGGCGGACAAGGCGGACATGGGGGGCACGGCGATCACGGAAGTCATGGAGGTCACGGCGGCCACTCGCACGCCCACTCGCACGGTCCGGCCATCCCCGCGTCCAAGCGGGTACGCCGACTGCTGGCGCTGATCCTGGTCCCCTTCGCGGCCGTGGTCGCGCTCGGCATGTTCGTGCTGTGGCCCGACCAGGACACCAAGTCCCATCGCGCGGACCAGGGGAAGGTCGCAACGGCGTACGGTGAAGTGACGTCGACCGCGGCCGTGTCGTGCGACCCCGCGGTGTCCGGCGCCGACGGCTCCGGTCCACCGGCCGGGGCTGCTCCGCCGGGTGCCTCTCCCGCGGAGGACCCGGCGGCGGCCGAAGGCGCTCTGCCCGGCGAAGGCGCGGGGCCCGCTTCGGGATCGGCACCCGCCGACGGCTCCGCCGCGGACACCGACCGGGGCTGCACCTCCGTGGCCGTCGACGTCACCAAGGGGCCGGGGCGCGGTACGACGGTCCGTCAACTCATCAGTCCCGGCGCCGGGTTGGCGGGCCTGAAGGTCGGTGACGAGGTCGTGCTCGACTACGCGGCCGACGCCCCGCCCGAAGCCCAGTGGACCATCGTCGACTTCCAGCGCGACAAGCCGATGCTGTGGCTCGCCGCCATCTTCGCCGTCGCCGTCGTCGCCATAGGCCGACTGCGCGGCCTGATGGCGCTCGTCGGACTCGCCGGCAGCTTCGCCGTCCTGGTGTGGTTCGTCCTTCCCGCGATACTGCAAGGGAGTTCGCCGCTCCCCGTGGCCGTCGTCGGAGCGTCCGCGATCATGCTCGTGACGCTGTACCTCTGCCACGGATTCAGCGCGCGCACCTCCATCGCGGTCCTGGGAACCCTGGCCAGCCTGGCCCTGATCGGTGTGCTCGGCGAGGTGTTCATCGGCCTGACGCGGCTCACCGGGATGGCGTCCGAGGAGGCGTCGATGGTCCGGGCGCTGCACGCGGAGGTCGACGTACGCGGCCTGCTGCTCGCCGGCGTCGTCATCGGATCGCTGGGCGTGCTCGACGATGTGACGGTCACTCAGACATCCGCGGTGTGGGAGCTGAAGCACGCCAACCCGGCGCTACGAGCCCGCGATCTCTACCGGGCGGGGGTGCGCATCGGGCGGGACCACATTGCCTCGACCGTCAACACCCTTGTCCTCGCGTACGCGGGCGCCTCGCTGCCGCTGCTGCTCCTCTTCTCCGGATCCGACCTAGGCACCCAGGACGTGGTGACGAGCGAGATCGTCGCGGAGGAAGTGGTGCGTACTCTCGTCGGCAGCATCGGCCTGGTCGCATCCGTCCCGGTGACCACGGCACTTGCCGCGTTCGTCGCGTCCCGCGAGCAGGTGCCCGCGACTTCCGGCCACCACGGGCACGCCGCGCCGAAGCGCCACCGCCGCAAGCAGAAGGCGTCCGCCTGACCGTCCGTCGCAAGATCGAACTCGGGCCCGCGTGTCAACCGGAAACCGAACCGAGCGATGAAGTTTTCACAGCCGTAACACGGCGTCGAAAGGCTGTCCGCGCGGGGGCGATTCGTGGGCGCGGATCCCGGAGTCGCGCAACCGGACGAGAGGACCGCGATGGGTGCGATGGCGACGCAGGCCGCTCCGGGATGGGAACGCCAAATCGACGATGTGCCCGCCGCGTTGGCGGTATCGGGCACATTGTGTGTGGTCGCCTGCCAAAGCGGGCCCGCACATCTTCTCGACGCCGCCACAGGGCAGTTGCTGGCCCGGCTCGTCCTGCCCGGCGGGGCGCGGCGCGTACGGTTCTCGCCGGACGGCAGCGTGGTGGCGCTCGCGGGCCCGCGCGGGTACGCGCTGTGGCGCGTCGCCGACGGCGCGGTGATGACGCGTACGACCGACACCCCCGCGGAGTTCGCGTGGTCGGACGACAACCTGTGCGCGGTCGCGTGCGGCGGGACGGTACGCATCTTCGAGGCGGACCGCGGGCTCGAGCAGTGGCGGCCGGTCGACGGCGCGGTGACCGTCGACGACGTGACGTGGTTCGACCGGGGCAACACGGTCGCGGTGGCGCTCGGCGGCGAGGTGCACGCGTTCTCGCCGCGCGGACGCGTCGCGGCGTGGTCGTATCCCTCGCCGGTCCGGGTGCTCGCGGGCGGCACGGACGGTGCCTGGCTCTGCGCGGCGGGCGACGGCCCAGGCGTCTACATCCGCGGCATCGGCGGCACCCACGAGGACCTTCCGACGCAGGGCCCCGGGCTCATCGACGGGCTGTCCGTGGACGGTACGGGCCAGTGGCTCGCGGCCGAGGTGGACGCCGGCCTGACGGTGTGGGACCTCGCCGCCCGCGGCGGCCGGGTACGCCCGCGCCCGCGGCGCCTGGAGGCGCGCGTGGCCATGGGCGTGGCCGCGTGGCGCCCGGCCCGGGGCGCGGTCATCGCGACCGGCGGGCTCGACGGCACCCTCTCGCTGTGGGACGTCAGGGCCGGCTCGGCGCGGCGTACCGCGACCCCGGTCGCCCGCCGCTTTGCGGGCGCGCCGGTGACGGCGTTGGCGTGGCTGCAGTCGGACGTCCTCGTCCACGCGGACCGCTCGGGCCGCGTCACCGCCCAACACCTCGCCGAACTCGCGGGCCGCTGACCACCTCGGGTCACCTTGGCCAATGACCGCCCCCGGTTACGCGCGCACAACGTCGCCGACGACTGTCGGCACCCGTATCGTGACTGGGCGTCAATTCGCTGTTCCGCAAGGAATCGTGCCGTTTCCGTTAGATGATCCTTGACCCCGGCGGGGGTGTGCCCATCAATGGGGTGGGGACGCGGGCGCGCGTACGGTGCGCGAGTCCCGTCCCACCGGGATGACCTGCGCCACGGCACACCTGGGGGTGTGTCCGGTAGGTTGCCTAGGCAATGTGACGGTGGGTCAGATCCGGTCGGCCCCCCGCGGTCCGCGTGGCGTGCCGTACCGCCCGAAACGGCGGCGGACGCGGTGGCGAAAAGATGAGGTGGGCGATGTTCGGCAGGAAGAAGGCGGCCTCGGTGGGCAAGGCGGCCGACGGCACGGGCAAGGACGTCGCGGCGCTGGTGCTGCGTGCCACCCTCGGCCCGATGCTCTTCGCGCACGGCTACAACAAGGTCGCCGGCCCCGGCGGGCTCAAGGGCACCACGGGCTGGTTCGAGGCGCTCGGCCTCAAGCCCGCCGAGGTGCACGCCAAGATGGCGGCCGGCACCGAGATGGCCGCCGGTGTCGGCCTCACGCTCGGCATCGCGAACCCGCTGCCCGCGGCCGCGACGGTGGGCCTGATGTCCGTGGCGGCGCGTACCGACCACCGCGGCAAGGGCTACTTCGTCTTCAAGGGCGGCTGGGAGTACTGCGCGGTCGTCGGCGGCGCGGCGGTCGCGCTCGCGGGCCTCGGCAACGGCAAGTACTCGGTCGACCGGCTCTTCGGCCGGGAGTCGTCGGGCGCCAAGCCCGCGCTGGTCGCCGCGGGCCTCGGCATCGCCAACGCCGCGCTGCTGCTGAAGCTCTGCTACAAGCCCGAGCAGAAGGACGAGAAGCCGGACGAGACGGTCTGACGCGTCCTCAACTCCGCATGCGGGGGCGGCGCCCGCCGGTCGATGCACCCGAACCGGCGGGCGCCGCCCCCGTTGTCCGCTCGGGCGACTACGTTTGGGAGCACACCAAGTCGCCCGGCCGGACCGCCGTCCGTGCACCGGGCCGACGGCCGTACCAATGCGTGGAGGTTGTGCTGTGCAGACGTTGCCCGAGTCGTGGCGCCCGGTGCTCGCGGAGGAACTGACCGCGGACTACTACGCCGCACTCACCGCGTTCGTCGACGCCGAGCGCGCGGCACACCAGGTCTTCCCGCCCGAGGCCGAGGTGTTCTCCGCCCTGGAGGCGACCGCCTACGACGACGTGAAGGTCCTCATCGTCGGGCAGGACCCGTACCACGACGACAACCAGGCGCACGGCATGTGCTTCTCGGTGCGCCCCGGGATCAAGGTCCCGCCGTCGCTGCGCAACATCTACAAGGAACTGGGCACCGACCTGGGCCTGACCGTTCCGAACAACGGCTACCTGATGCCGTGGGCCGAGCAGGGCGTGCTGCTGCTCAACACCGTGCTGACGGTACGCGCGCACGAGGCCGCCTCGCACAAGGGCCAGGGCTGGGAGCGCTTCACCGACGCCGTCATCAAGTCGGTGAACGACCGTGAGAAGCCTGTGGTGTTCGTGTTGTGGGGTGCGCACGCCCGCAAGAAGGCCGCGCTCATCGACACCGGGCGCCACGTCATCGTCGAGGGCGCGCACCCGTCGCCGCTGTCCGCGAAGAAGTTCTTCGGCAGCAAGCCGTTCTCGCAGATCGACGCGGCACTGGAGAAGATGGGCCACGACAAGATCGACTGGCAGATTCCGAACATCGAGCAGTAGCCGGTCGGTTCGCCCCTTCGCGGC
The DNA here is from genome assembly GCF_040649515.1 of Streptodolium elevatio. GTDB lineage: Bacteria > Actinomycetota > Actinomycetes > Streptomycetales > Streptomycetaceae > Yinghuangia > Yinghuangia elevatio. The sequence continues at coordinate 1,041 of NZ_JBEZFP010000212.1, read as the reverse complement.
GTGCGTGCCGGGCCGACCCGTCGGCATTCGGTCGCATCCGGTCGTGAAGGGGCGTTTCCCGAAGCGGCGACCCCGGTCCGCCGGGGTGGACGCCGCCGGGAACGATCGACTTGCGACCAGTTCCGAAGAACGACGAAAAACCGTCTTGTAGTGCCGAATTGCGACGCCGCGGTGTGCGAAGCTGTGGGGCTCAGCCGACCGAGTCCGAGCACCTCACTGGCGGTCCCCGTGGCATCACCCGTCGTTCAGCCGTCCGCACCCCTCGACCTGACCACGGGCTACGTCGCGCACCGCGCCCTGCGCGAGGAGTTGGCGCGCCTCACCGTCGCCACCCGCGAGGTCAACCCCGCCGACATCCGGCAGTCCAGGGCCGTCGAGGACCACCTCGCCCTGGTGCTGCGCTTCCTCGCCGCGCACCACCGCGAAGAGGACGCGTTCGTCTACCCGCGCGTGCGTGCCCGGCTGCGGGTCGCCGCGGCAGGGCGGGTGTTCGTCGCACTGGAAGGCGACCACGACTCCCTGGACACCCTCATGCGCCGGGCCGGCGACGCCCGGGTCCCGCTGCGCGAGCGTTCCCCGGTCGTCGGCCGACTGCACGACCTGGTGGCCCGCCACACCTACCAGGAGGAACGCGAGATGTTCCCCCTGATGCGCCGGCACGTCGGCAACCACGAGCAACGCCGCCTGCTGCGGCGTACGTTGCGGGCGTGGGGCCGCGACATGCCGGCGTTCGTCGCCCTGTACCTCCACCACGCCGACCCGGTCGAGCGCATCCGCATCCTGCGGGTGGCCCCGACCGGGGCGGGCGTGATGTGGCACCTGTCATGGCGCCGCAGGTACGCCCGCCGCCGCGCCGAGGCGTACGGCCTGGTCTAGGTCGTGTCTTCAAACTCTCGCCGGGCCCGCGAACCGTGGCACGCACGCTCGCCGCGTTGCGGACCTTGCACGGCCAAACCCAGGCCGAGCTGCGGCCCGCGCCTTGCGAGCGCACGCACCACGGCCCGCGGGCTATCCGACGCGAATTTGAAGACACTCCCTAGG
>NZ_JBEZFP010000211.1:0-10842 GCF_040649515.1 Streptodolium elevatio | reverse complement strand
ATGCGGGCGATCACCGCCCGCATGGTCTCCTTTCGCATCGCCCTGCTCGCAGGTGTCGGGCTCGGTCTGCTCCAGTCCTTCGTGCAGTTCAACTGGCTCGACCAACCTGGCCTGAGCGACATGACCGTCCTGGTCATCGTGCTGGTCGCGGTGTTCTTCGTCAGCCGCGGCCGGGACACCGAAGCTTCGTCGTTCTCGTTCGCGCCAAAGGTCAAGCCCGTCCCCGCACGGTTGCGCGGGGTGTGGTGGGTCCGGAACCTGGAGCGCGGAGGGTTCCTGGTCCTGGGCCTGATCGCGGTCGTCCTCCCGCTGATGGTGACCCAGCCGTCCCGGCATCTGCTCTACACGGTGATCCTCGGGTACGCGATCTGCGCCGCGTCGGTGACGATCCTGACCGGCTGGGCAGGCCAACTCTCCCTCGGGCAAATGGCATTCGCCGGCCTGGGCGCATTGACGGCCGCGTCCCTGAACCGCGGGTTGCGCATCGACATCGGCGACACCACGTACAGCTTCCGCGGACTGGTGTTCCCGGTAGCGGTTCTGGTGGCCTGTTTGTTCACCGCGGGGCTCGCGGCGCTGGTCGGCGCGGGCGCGCTGCGTGTACGCGGACTCCTGCTCGCGGTCAGCACTTTCGCGTTCGCCGTCGCCGCCGAGCAGTACCTGTACCGCCGCGACGTGTTCCACGACGAGGGGCGGACCACCGCGTCATTCCCACGCAGCACGGTCTTCGGACTCGATGTTTCGAGCCAACGAGCTTACTACTACACGGTGTTGGTCGTACTTGCTGTCGTGTTGCTGGTGGTGGCGCGACTCCGCAAGTCCGGCATCGGACGAACCACCATCGGCGTACGCGACAACCCGGCCACGGCGGCGGCGTACACCGTGGGCGCCACCCGCGTGAAGTTGCAGACGTTCGCGCTTGCCGGCGGTATCGCCGGGCTGGGCGGCGCGCTGCTCGCGGGCGCCGTGCAGACGGTGCCGTACGCCGACAAGTACTTCCTCAGCGCCGACTCGCTGACGCTGGTGTCGATCGTGGTGATCGGCGGCCTGGGCTCGGTGTCCGGCTCGGTGCTCGGATCCCTGTGGGTCATCGGCCTGCCGTCGTTCATGCCGGGCAACGAGCTGGTGCCGCTGTTGACGTCGAGCCTCGGCCTTTTGATCCTCCTGCTGTATTTCCCCGGCGGCCTGGTCCAGATCGGCTACAGCGCACGAGACGCCCTCCTCGCGTGGGCCGACACGAAGCTCGCTCCCGCCCAGGCGGTCAAGGTCGCGACCGCACCGCCGATGGTGCTCACGCGGTCCGAGCACGAGCCGCTGCCGGACGACAGGCCGATCCTGGCCACGTCGAACGTCCAGGTGCGGTTCGGCGGTCGGGCGGCGGTCGACGGCGTGACCATCGAGGTACGGGCGAACGAGATCGTCGGCCTGATCGGCACCAACGGCGCGGGCAAGTCCACGCTGATGAACGCCGTGGGCGGGTTCGTCCCGGCCAGAGGCGGCGTCGAACTACTCGGCAAGGACGTGTCGGGGCTGGCTCCGGCCGCCCGGGCCCGGATGGGGTTGGGCCGGACCTTCCAAGCCGCGACTCTCTTCCCGGAACTGACGGTCCGCGAGACCGTGCAGATCGCCCTCGAAGCACGCGGCCGAACCGGAATGCTGTCCACCGCGTTTCACCTCCCGCACACCTTCAAGCGAGAGCGCGCCAAGCGCTCCGAAGCTGACGACCTGATCGGCTTCCTCGGACTGGGCCGCTACGCCGACGCGTTCATCGGCGACCTGTCCACGGGCACCCGCCGTATCGTCGAACTCGCCGGCCTGCTGGCCCTCGACGCACGGATGCTGTGCCTGGACGAGCCCACCGCCGGTGTCGCCCAGCGCGAGACCGAGGCCTTCGGCCCCCTCATTCAGGAGATCCGCCGTGAACTCGGCGCTTCCATGCTCGTCATCGAACACGACATGCCGTTGATCATGGGCATCTCCGACCGCGTCTACTGCCTGGAAACGGGCCGCGTCATCGCCGCCGGAGCACCGAGCGAAGTACGCGACGACCCCAAGGTCGTGGCCAGCTACCTCGGCTCCGACGAACGCGCCATCGAACGCAGCGGCGCCGCGCCCATCACCCCTGGCCCCGGCCCGACCCCTGCGGACACCACGGTGCCCGCCTGACCCGGCCACCCGCGAGCCCGTACCTCTTCTCCGTCCTTGCGCCGCATCGCGCCACGACCCGAAACGGACCACGCCTAATGTTCACAACGCACCGTGCCAGACACAGCGCCGTGCTCGCCCTCGCCGCGGCCGCCGCGCTGGTCGTCACCGGCTGCACGGCGGAGAAGAAGGACGACGCCACGAGTCCGTCCGGAGCCCCGGCCGCGCCGCCCGCACCCAAGATCGCCCCGGGCGTGACCGCGGACACCATCAAGCTCGGCATCACGTACCCCGACGTCGAAAGCGTCCGGCAGTACGTCAACCTCGACTACGGGAACTTCGAGGTCGCGTACAACGCGCTGATCAAGAAGATCAACGACAACGGCGGCATCAACGGCCGCAAGATCGTCCCGGTCTACGGCAAGATCAACCTCATCTCGCCGGCCGCCGCCGGGGAGACCTGCGTCAAGATGACCCAGGACGAGAAGGTCTTCGCCGCGCTCGGCAACTTCAACGGCGACGAGCCGCTGTGCTACGTGCAGACCAACAAGACCGCGACCATCGGCGGCCAGCTCACCGCCAAACGCTACGCGACGGCCCAGGCCCCGTGGTTTGCCTACTGGCGCGGAGGCGACGAACTCGGCGACGGTATAAGCCAGTTCGCCGCGAACAACGCCCTGGCCGGCAAGAAGGTCGCGGTCATCTCCAACATCAACGAGCAGGCCGTGATGAAGGACACCGTCATCCCGGCCCTGCAGAAGCTCGGCGTGACGCCCGTGGAGACCGCCGTCCTGGACGCCCCGGCACAGGACCCCGCGGCCGTGGGCCAGCAGACCGGCGTGTTCATCCAGAAGTTCCAGGCCTCCGGCGCGGACACCGTCGTGGTCGTCGGCAGCATGGGCGCCTCCTTCCCGCAGGTCCTCGAACAGACCAAGTACCGTCCCAGGCTGCTGTTCACCGACGTGGGCCAGGCCAACGGCTACGTCGGCGACAAGGCGAAGCACGACTTCACCACCCTGAACGACGCGGCCGGCCTCGGCTTCGACGTCAAGTGGGACGACCCTGCCATCAAGGACTGCGTCTCGACGATCGAGGCGGCCGCTCCCGAACTGAAGGGCAAGCTCGTCGACCCGGCGACGGTTCCCGGCGGCCAACCCACCCCGGGCTCCTCGGCGTCCATCGCCTGCATGAACCTGGGGCTGTTCAAGGCCATCGCCGACAAGGCCGGCAAGGACCTCAACTACGAGACGTTCCAGAACGCCGGCTTCAACCTCGGGGCCTACCAGGTCCCGACGTACGTCGACCCGGCCACCTACACCCGCGACACTCCGCACGGCGCCATGCCGCCTCACCTGTACAAGTTCAACCCGGCCACGCAGAAGTTCGACACCAAGGTCAGCTGATCTCGGACGGCGGCCTGAGCAAACACCGACGCGCGGGGCCCGCCGACCACCGGCGGACTCCCGCGCGCACAACGCCTTTGCCCCTGAAGTAGGAGAAGCCCGATGGACCACCTCCCCTACCGTGACGCGTCCCTCCCTGTGCAAGAACGCGTCCGGGACCTCCTGGGCAGGATGACGCTGGAGGAGAAGGCGGCCCAGACGGCGGCGCCCTTCGGGTCGGCCGTCGACGTGCACACACCACCGGACACGGGCTGGGGCGGGGCTGTTGCGGCATTGTGCACGCTCGGCCTCCCCCCTCGTGAGGCCGCGGCCCGAGGAAACGAGCTTCAGCGCAAGCACGTCGAGGAGACACGTCTCGGTATTCCCGTGCTGCTCGCGGAAGAGGCACTCATCGGCCTGAAGGTCCGGGACGCCACGACGTTCCCCGACGCCATCGCGCAAGCGGCCACCTGGGAACCGGAGTTGGTCGAGGAGATGGGCCGGACCATCGGAACCCAGATGGCACGGCTCGGCGTACGCCAGGCCCTGTCGCCGCTCGCCGACGTCGCCCGCGACCCGCGCTGGGGACGGGTCGAGGAGACGTACGGTGAGGACCCCTACCTGGTCGGCTCCATGGCCGCAGGCTACGTACGGGGACTCCAGAACGCCGACGACGAGTTTCCGATCATGGCCACGCTGAAGCACTTCGTCGGCTACAGCGCCAGCGAGGGCGGCAGGAACACCCAACCGGCGCAGCTCGGCCCGCGTGAGTTGCGGGAGATCCATTCGGTGCCTTTCGAGATGGCCATCCGAGCGGGCGGCGCGCGGGGCGTCATGCCGTCGTACAACGACATCGACGGCGTCCCCGTGACCGGTTCGAAGGCACACCTCACCCGCCTGCTGCGCGAAGAGCTCGGCTTCGACGGCCTCGTCATCTCCGACCTCGGCGCGGTGGGACACCTGCACACCAAACACGGCACCGCCGAGGGCACCCTCCAGGCGGTGGCCCAGGCGGTCCGTGCCGGCATCGACTTGGACCTGGACAACAAGGTTTCGTCCGACCGTGTGATCGAGGCTGTCCGCACGGGCGTTCTCTCCGAGGGCGACCTGGACCGGGCGGTCGCCAACGTGCTGCGCGCCAAGTTCCGCCTGGGCCTGTTCGAACGTCCCTACGTCGATCTCGACGCCGTACCCGAGACGTTCGATTCCGCCGAGGAACGGGCACTCGCCCGCACGATCGCCGAGAAGGCGGTCATCCTCCTGCAGAACCGACCGGTCGACGGTTCGCGCCTGCTGCCCCTTGCCGCGTCGGTGAAGTCCATCGCCGTCATCGGCCCGAACGCGCACCGTCCGATGGGACAGCTGGGGAACTACAGCTACCAGGTGCTCGACAGCATGACCAAGCGGTTCGCCCTCGCGGCCGACCCGGAGGCGAAGCCGGAGGACGCCGAGGAGTTCGCGGGCAAACTCGGCGCGGACGAAGCCGGGCTTCTCGTCGAGTCGGTACCCGTCGTGACGTTCCTGGACGGAATCCGTCGGCGCGCCGGCGACGACACGACCGTGACGTACGAACCGGGGTGCCAGATCGCAACCGATGACCGCTCGGGGTTCGACGCCGCGGTCCGCGCGGCCTCCGCGGCGGAGGTCGCCGTGGTCGTGGTGGGAGACCAGTCGGGCATCAACGCCTTCGGCACCGTGGGCGAGGGCCTGGACAGCGCCGAATGTGCACTGCCCGGCGTGCAGCGCGAACTCGTCGAGGCCGTCGTCGCGACCGGGACACCCACGATCGTGGTCCTCAGCCACGGCCGACCCTACGTCCTCGGATGGATGGCCGACCGCGTACCCGCCATCGTCGGTTCCTTCTTCGGCGGCGAGGAGGCCGGGAACGCCGTGGCATCCGTGCTGTTCGGCGACGTCAACCCGGCGGGTCGCCTGCCGATCGCGCTCTTGGGCTCCGCCGGAGCAGCGCCGTTCCCGTACTGGGCGGCGGCGCGGTCAACCCCCTACGTCGATACCGCATCCCCGGTCGTCTTCCCGTTCGGGCACGGGCTGAGTTACACCGACTTCGAGTACCGGGACCTGGCCGTCGAGTCCGCAGAGGTATCGACCGATGGCGCGATACAGCTCTCGTTCACCGTCGCAAATGTCGGTGACGTTGACGGCGACGAAGTGGTGCAGGTGTACGGCCAGGACGTCATCGGGCGAACGACAAGGCGCCGCCGCGTCCTGGTCGCCTTCCGCAGGATCCCCCTCGCGGCCGGCGCGGCGACCCGAGTGACCGTCGACGTGCCCACGATCATGTTCGCGCTGTGGGACGCGGACGAGGGCTGGGTCGTCGAGCCGGGCCTGGTCAGGTTCTTCGTCGGCGGGTCATCCGCGGCCACGCCCCTGCGCGGTCGAGTGACCCTCATCGGCAAAGACCACCTGCCGGGGCCGGACAGGACGATGTTCAGCACCGTCAGCGTCGATGGCAGCGAGGCCGCGCTCGCGTCTGTCCGCGAAGGGACGGAGTCCGCGACGCTGGTGGCGGGCACGCACAGCACGCCCATCACCCAGGACAACACCGTCCTGGAATGGCTGGAGCACCCCATCGGCGGCCAGGCTCTACGAGCCATGTTCGCGGGCGTCGACGGGGATGTCGAAGACCTACTCGAACCCGCGTACGGGCTGACACTCACTCAGATGGTCGCGTTCAGTGGCGGCCAGTTCCCGCAATCCCAGCTCGACGAGCTTCTCGCGCGCACACGCGTCGTGCCCGAGGCTGATCGGCGTCTGTGACCACCCCTGTGCGCCCTTGGACCAACCACCACAGGAGACGAAAGCAATGCCCAAGTCTGTCGGCGATCTGCTGCGCCGGATGTCGTTGGACGAAAAGGTCGCCCAACTGAGCGGACCCGCGTACGAACAACTCGCCGTCCTGGCCATGGGCAACCCGGACGACCCCGCGGAAGCGCTCGCCAAGGGCCTCCCCCAGCTCGCCCCGCACGGCGTGGGGCACTTGGCCATGGTGGGCGGGCTGTGCCCGGACCTGGACGCCTTGCCCGGCTTCATCGCACGGATCCAGGAAGCGGTGATGGGAGCCGGGCGGTTCCCCATTCCCGCGCTGGTCCACCTGGAAGCGCTCAACGGCGTGGTGCACCCCGGCGCACCGACGTACCCCACCGCCATCGCGCAGGCCGCGACCTGGAACCCCGCCCTGGTCGGACGCATGGCGACGGTGACCCGCGAGAGGCTGCGCTTCCTCGGCGTGCGCCTGGCGTTGTCCCCGGTCCTGGACATCACGCGCGATCCCCGGTGGGGGCGCGGACACGAGACGTACGGCGAAGACCCCGATCTGGCGGCGGCGTTCGGCGTCGCATTCGTGCGCGGCATGCAGGGGGACGACCTGCGCGGCGGCGTCGCGGCGTGCGGCAAGCACTTCATCGCCTACGCGACTCCCCAGGCGGGCCTGAACTGCGCCGGCACATTGGTCGGCCCCCGCACTCTCCGGGAGCAGTACGCCCGCCCGTTCGAAGCCGCCATCCGGGAGGCCGGCCTGGCCACGGTGATGAACTCCTACTCGGAGATCGACGGCATGCCCGTCGCCGCCGATCCGGGGATGCTCGACACGCTGCTGCGCCGGGAGTTGGGGTTCACCGGGACTGTCGTCAGCGACTACAGCTCCTTGGACCACCTGGCGACCCGATTCGGACTGGCCGCGGACGCCGACGAAGCGGGCAGCCTGGCGATCACGTCCGGCATGGACGTGGAGTTCCCCGAGTTCCGCACCTTCGCGCGGCTTGGCGACCTGGTCCGCGAAGGGCGTCTGGACGAGGGCATCGTCGACCGAGCGGCCCGACGGGTCCTGGACCTCAAGGCGGATCTCGGGCTGTTGGACCATGTTCTCGACCGGGGCGTCGCGGTCACGGCTCCCGAGCCCGCCGACGTCGCCGACCTCGCCGAGGAGCTGGCACTGAGCCGCGCCATGGCCGTCGAGGCCGTGACGCTGCTCCAGAACGACGGTGTCCTCCCCATCCCGCCGACCACGCGACGCGTGGCCGTGGTGGGCGAACTCGGTGCGCAGATCCGCGTGCACTACGGCGCCTACAGCGGGGTCGCTCTCCAAGAGCTCAACGTCTCCGTCGTCGAAGCCTGGTTGCATGCGGCGCAGACCGGTGAGCCGTTCCAGACCGGCGGTCTGGACGACACCCAGGGGATGCGGGCGATCCCGACGCCGGACTTTCCGCACCGGTTCGAGGACATGGCACGCCAGTTGGAGACGCATGCCGTCAGCATCGGGGACGCCTTGGAGCGCGTCGTCGGTGGCGCAACCGAAGTGGTGCGTGCGTCGTTCGGTGGACCGGAAGGCACCAGCGCGGACGACCTGGCGCGGGCCGTACAAGCCGTCGACGGGACGGATGTCGCGATCGTCGTGGTCGGTGAACGCACCGGGTGGGTGGGTCCCGTCACGGCAGGCGAACAGGTCGACCGCCAGGACCTGCGCCTACCAGGCGACCAGGAAGCCCTCGTCGAAGCCGTCGCCGCCATGGGTGTGCCCACCGTCGTGGTCGTCGCCAGTGGGCGCCCACTCCTTCTGGACCGAGTCAGCCGCTGTGCGGACGCCGTGCTCTGGGCGCCGCTGCTGGGCCCGGCCGCGGGCTTGGCCGTGGCGGACGTCCTGGTCGGCAACACCGCCCCCGCCGGGCGGCTTCCGGTCACCTTCCCCGCGTCTCTCGGCCAGGTCCCGATCTTCCACGGCAGCCGGGCCGGCAGCGGATACGACAAGCCCGGCGGCGCCGACGGACCCACGTACATCGACGGTCCGTCCCGTCCGTTGTTCCCCTTCGGACACGGCCTGACGTACACCGAATTCGCGTACGGCGACGCGGTGGCCGATGCCGCCGAAGTCCGGGCGGGTGAGGACCTGTCCGTACGCGTGGACATCACCAACACCGGGGACCGCCTGGCCGAGGAAGTCGTCCAGCTCTACGCCCGCGACGTCGTCGCCTCCACCGTCCGCCCGGTCCGGCAACTGCTGGCCTTCGCCCGCGTCCAGGTGCCCGCCGGGGAAACGCGCCGCGTGCGGCTGTCCGCCCCCGTCAACGCCCTGGCCCTCATCGACCCCGCCGACCGCCTCGTCGTCGAACCCGGCACCATCGACCTCATGGTGGGCTCCAGTTCCGCGGACATCCGCGCGCGCACGAGCGTGGTCGTCACCGGCGAGACCGCCGAGATCCCCCGGGCGGGCCGTTTCCTGGGCAACTCCGAGGAGATCCGGCCCCACTGACAACCGCCCGGGGCCGGATCCCGACGACCGATCGCACGGTCACGCAGGTGCCACGGCACGGACGACGGAACTCCGCGTCAGGACCCGACTTCCCCCGGGTCCTGACGCTTCGTCCCTACACCACCCGTTGGATGCGGAGAGCCAGGTACGGGTCCGCGGGGAGTTTCACCGTCGCATCGCCCTCCGCGTACGCGATCGCCTTCTCGGCGTCGACTGCGGCGATGTACAGCGTGTCGAGCGGGGTGACGGTCATGTTCCAGGTGTCCAGGATCTCGACGCGGAACGTCATGCCGTCGGTGTGCACCCGGACCGGACCATGGTTGCCCTCGCCTGGTTCGACGCATTCGAACCGGCCCGTACGTCCGTTCAGGTCCGTGACATTGCCGGCTGTTTCGTACGTCCAGAGCCCCTGGTGCTCGGGCATGAAGCGCACCCGATAGGTTCCCTCACCGTCGTAGAACCCGGCGACCTCGGTGCTTTCCCCGCCGAGCGTGAAGCGGGCGGACAAGTCCACGTCGACGAAAGGGTTGCCGCGAGTGGGGCCCTCCAGAACGAGTTCATAGAGATCCCACTGTCGCACGCTCACCCGGTATGCCTTCCGCCCGCCGACAACGCTTCGGCCATCATTTTGTGTAGTCACTACGCGTCTGGACTCGAGGACGACGGACCACGTACTCACGGGGCTTCCGGCCGATCGGACGGCGTACCCGCAACCCCAGCCGTCCCACCCGGTAGCTCCCAGATCGACGAGTTCCACCAGGTGGGACGAGCGTGGGCGCATGTCAGGCCGGCTGGGTGGCCCAGTCCGTGGTGGGGCTGATCGAGTAGGCGGCGATCAGCGCGCGGATGAACTCCTTGTCGTGGAGCGGGTCCGAGGGTTCGGCGACGTTCATTCCGCGGGCGTGCATGTCGGCGAGGAGGCGTTCGAAGACGATGTCGTGGGTCAGGTCGTCGGAGTGGTCCATGCTCTTCTTGACCTCGTCGAGGTCGGTGTAGACCTCGGCGTTCCAGTGCACCAGCAGCCGCATCTCGTTGGGCTGGTAGCGGCGGATGACCTCGCCGTCGGTGGTGATCGCCCAGTCGTCACGGTCGGCGTCGTACCCCAGCAGAGAGCGGTGCTTCAGGCCGGTGATGTCGCGCTCATCGGGGCGGCCGACGGGGTCGCCGCGGTGGAACATGGACTCGTTCTGCACCACAACGCCCTTGTTCCACAAGGGGTGTTCGAGGCGCTTGGGCTCGCCGAGGGGCCCGTCGGGCCAGTACGTGAACGTGCCGTTCTCCCCCAGGTACCACCACGTGATCACCTGGGCCATCTTCACCAGATGGTCGGTGAACAGCCCGGAGCGGCCCATGACGTTCTGCAGCCAGATCGGAGAGTTCTCGAACCGGACGCCGCGGAACGTGACGGCGTCGAGGTGCGATGTCAGCCCGCTCTGGTGCGGCCCGCAGAGGTTGAACAGCATCATCGTCGGCCGCGCGTACTGTGCTCCCCAGTACTCGCGAGCCAGTTGCAGGAAGCGGTTGTTGTAGAAGCAGTCGTGCAGCTCCGGGTGGTACGCGACCGAGCTCTCCGCGAAGAACCCGCGGAAGTGCGCGGATGCCACGTCGTCGAGGGTGAGGTTGAGTCCCTCGACCGCGCCTCCGTTCGACGTGGCGAAGAGTTCCTCGACAGAGTCGAAGTGGTGAGCGGTGATCGTGGGCCACGGGCCGTACCGCTTGATCACGGCGAGCATGCGCTCGTATTGGTCCTGGGTGTACAGGTCTTCGACCACCCGCGGCGGCGCGGCAGGCCGGAGCACGTCGTTCAGGTGCTGGACATCAATGGTCATCAGATCTCTCCTGGCGTTGCCTTATTGGAAGACCGACGGCCGACGGGCACGTAGGGGGCACGGCTGATCGGCTGCGCAGCAGGGCCTGCGTGTTGCACGGCGAATGCTTGCGGCCGATTTAGTGTACGCCATTATCTAAATGATGATCAGAGATGGGCTGGACTTTTTGCCGGATGGCGGCCGCGGCGGCCCGGCGAGACGGTCGTGGTCAACGACAGCC
>NZ_JBEZFP010000210.1:0-11045 GCF_040649515.1 Streptodolium elevatio | reverse complement strand
CCCGCACCGGGGAGGGACCGCGGACCTCGGCGGCTTCGTGCGTACGTACGGGCGCTCCTGCCCCGGTCCGCCCGTCGGGCCGACTCGGTGTCAGCCGCTGACGACCGCGCGCAGGCTCTCCTTGAGCGAGCCCATGGTGGCCAGGACCGCCGTCGGCTCGTACCCGCAGTGGGCCATGCAGTTGTCGCAGCGCGGGTCCTTGCCGCGCCCGAAGTTGTCCCACTCGGTGGTCTCGATGAGCTCCTTGTACGTCTCGACGTACCCGTCGCCCATCAGGTAGCACGGCTGCTGCCAGCCGAGCAGCGAGTAGGACGGGATCGCCCAAGGCGTGCACTCGAACTCCCGCTTGCCCTCCAGGAAGTCCAGGAACAGCGCGGAGTGGTTGAGCCGCCACTTCTTGCGCTTGCCGTCGGCGAACGCCTCGCGGAACATCGCACGGGTCTGCTCGACGCCGAGGAAGCGGTGCTGGATCGGCGCCTTCTCGTACGCGTACCCGGGCGAGATCTGCATGCGGTCGACCTTGAGGTCGTCGTTGAGGTAGTCGAGCACCTCGCGCACCGACTCCGGCGAGTCGGTGTTGAAGAACGTGCTGTTGGTGAAGACCTGGAAGCCGGCGTCCTTGGCCATCTTGATGGCCGCGACCGCCTCCTTGAACACGCCTTCCTTGGCCACCGCCGCGTCGTGGCGCTCCTCGAGGCCGTCGAGGTGCACCATCCAGGCGAAGTTGCGGTTCGGCTTGAACTTGTGCAGGTGCTTGGGCAGCAGCACCGCGTTGGTGCACAGCACCACGAACTTCTTGCGGCTGAGCAGCGCCTCGACGATCTTGTCGATGTCCTTGTGCATCAGCGGCTCGCCGCCCGCGAGGGAGACCATCGGCGCGCCGCATTCCTCGACGGCGGCGACGACCTGCTCGACGGGCATGCGCTTCTTGAGGACGTCGTGGGGCTGCTGGATCTTGCCGCAGCCACCGCACTTCAGGTTGCACGCGAACAGCGGCTCGATCTCCACGATCATCGTGAACTTGTCGTTGCGCTTGATCTTCTGCTTGACGAGATGCGTACCGATCTTCGCGGCCAGGTTCAGCGGCAGACCCATAGTTGTTCCTCGCCCCTTTCGGCACAGTCCGGGCCTGCGTGGATGCCCGACACTCACCGGTTGCTGTCAACATCAACATACACGCTGTATGTCTCGAACCCGTTGTACGTGTGTCACACCTCGGGTCCAACCTTTCGCAAAATCGCCAAAACCCTTGCCAGGCGCGTGCTGTTCCCACTCGCGGGTATTTCGTGATCCACCGCAGGTCACAGCGTGCCATCCGCGTGTCAGGCTTGGGGCGATGCAGTCTGTATGTCTCGGGAGCGTTGTATGTCAGTCACCCGTCGGGCCCAGCACGTCGCCGACACCCGCGACGCGCTCGTGACCGCCGCCCGCGAACTGTTCGCCGAGCGCGGCTACACCGCCACCGGTACCGAGGAGATCGTCGCCCGCGCACGTGTGACGCGCGGAGCGCTCTACCACCACTTCCGGGACAAGAAGGCACTGTTCCGCGCGGTGATGGACAGCGTCGCCGCGGAGGCCGCCGAGGCGCTGGTCACCCACGAGCTCCGGCACGCGCAGGAGCGGCCGGACGAGCCGTGGGACCAGTTGCGGCACGGCTTCCAGTCGTTCCTGGACGTGTGCACGACCGGGGACTTCCAGCGCATCGTGCTCATCGACGGGCCGGCCGTGCTGGGCCAGGACGTCTGGGACACGCTGGTCGCCGAACACGGCCACGGACTGCTCGCGGAGTGGCTCCGCAAGGCCATGGCCAACGGCGAGATCGACGAACTGCCGGTCGCCCCGCTCGCCCGGCTGCTCGCGGCGCTCATCTCCGAGGCCAGCCTCTACACCGCACGGGCAGAGGACCCGGAGGTCGCGCGGCGCGAGGCGGGGGCGGTCGTGGACCGGGTGCTGGCGGGGCTGCGCAGCGGCAAGGGATAGGTCGTCGCAGTGGTGCGGAAGGCCGGAATGCGCGACGTGCGTACGCTTGGCGTCATACGTCGCACGGGGTGGTGCAGACCATTCACGGATCGGCACGTACCGTCATAGCCATGACATCCCGCGCCCTGCTGAATCCGCGTACCAACGGCCAAGCCGTTCTGCTTGTGTTGGTCGGCGCGGGATCGATCCAGTTCGGCGCGGCCTTCGCGGCCAAGCTGTTCCCGCGGGTCGGCCCCGAGGGTGCGGTCACGCTGCGCCTGGTCATCGCCGCGATCGTCATGCTCGTGGTGATCCGGCCCAAGGTACGCGGCCGCTCGCGCGCCGACCTCGGCACCGTCGTAGGCCTCGGCGTGGCGCTCGGCGGCATGAACCTGTGCTTCTACGAGGCGATCGCCCGCCTCCCGCTCGGTCCCGCGGTGACGCTGGAGTTCCTGGGCCCGCTCGGCCTCGCGGTGGTGTTGTCGCGGCGGCTGCGCGACATGTTCTGGATCGTGCTCGCCGCGGTCGGCGTACTCATGCTGGGCGAGGGCGGGTTCTCGGGTCTGGACGGCGTGGGTGTCGCGTTCGTCTTCGCGGCCGCCGCGTTTTGGGCGGCGTACATCGTGATCGCCACCAAGACCGCGCGGACCTTCAAGGGCGTGGACGGGCTGGCGCTCGCGATGGCGGTCGCCGCCGTGCTGGTGCTGCCGTTCGGCATCGTCGGGGCCGGGACCGCGCTGGTGGAACCGGGGGCGCTGGGCTTCGGGCTGGTGGTCGCGCTGATGTCGTCCGTGGTGCCGTACTCGTGCGAGATGCTGGCGATGAAGCGGCTCTCGGCGGCGACGTTCGGGCTGCTCGCCAGCCTGGAGCCGGCGGTGGCGGCGCTGGCCGGGCTGGTCGTCCTGAGCCAGACGCTGGGGATCGTGCAGGTGGCCGGCATCCTGCTCGTCGTCGCGGCGAGCGCCGGGGTGACGATCAGCCAGACGTCCGCGGCGCCGGCGGGCAAGTCCGCGGACAAGACGGGCGATAGGACAGGCGACAACGCGGGCGACAGTGCGCTGGGTCGAGACCCGGACGGAAGCGCCGGACGGGGAGCGGGCAGCGGGGACAGGCACGGTGCCGGGCCCGGCGCGGTTCCGGTCGAGGAACTGACCGGGGGCCTGCCGCCGCAGCCCTGAGCACCGCCGCCTTCGAGGGCTAGAGCTTCCACCACCAGGCTTCGAGGTCCTGGTCGTCCGCGAACTCCACGGGGAGTGCGTAGGGCGACTGCTCGGCTACCGCAAGGGCACCGGTACGCCGCACCACGTCCCGCAGGTCTCGCACGGCCGGCATCTCGGCGACCTCGTCGACGTCGTAGGGGCAGCCCACCGGGCCGCCGAGCAGCGTCCCGCAGCCGAACGCGTACCACATGCCTATGAGTTCGTGGTCCCCCTCGTGCGCCTCGGCGGCGACCGCGACCTCGCGGACGACGTCGATCAGCGGGGTCCGGTGCGGCGGGACGGCGTCGCGGCCGTTTAGTGCTCCGGCGTCCACCATGCGCTGCCACAGCTCGGTGCCCGCGTCGCAGTAGAGGGACGGCGGGTCGACGTAGCCGTCTTCGAGCCACGAGCCGTAGCCGCCGAAGTCGGGCGCGTCCTCGTCGGACGTCCGCAACTCGGTGAACTCGGCCAACGCGTCGAAGTAGGCGCGTCGGGCGGCGTAGTCGGGGTGCCGGTCGAGCGGGAAGCGGTACGTGTACCCGCGGCGCAGCAGTGAGTCCATCACCCGGAAATGGGTGAACGAGCAGTCGTACTCCGCCTGGAATCGGTAGAGCGCGGCGAACCAGTCCCTGACGCGCGGGTCGTCCGGCGCGCTGTCGCGGTCGAGGACGCGGATCGATTCCGCAACCAGGTCTTCTATCTCATGTTCGGACATCGGCGGCTCCGACGACGCGGCGGAAAAGGGCCTGAACACCCGATCTGACGCGCTCCTCGCTCGCCTCGGGGTCGACCGCATGGTGGCACGGTCCGACGTACGCGTGCAGCAGGAAATCGACGGTCAGATCCGGATCGCCGACCGTGAACTCGCCGGCCTCCGTGCCGCCGCGCAGCAGCCGCAGCAGGAGGTCGCGGGCTCCGCCCAGCGGCTCCGCTCCGCCGCCCAGCTCGTGGAACAGCACGTGGTAGAGCTGCCGGTGCCGCAACTCGGTGTGCACCCACTCCGCGACCAGCGTGTCCAGGCGCTCCGCCCACCCGACCGTCGGGTCGTCGAGCAGCGAGGCGGGTTTCTCCAGCATGCGGTCCCACACCTCGGCCTGGAGTGCGGAGATCAGCGCCTGCTTCGAGTCGAAGTAGAGGTAGACCGTGCCCTTGGCGACCCCCGCGCGGTCGGCGACACGGCTGATGGTGAGTGCGTCGTGGCCGGTCTCCAGCAGCAGGTCGGCCACCGCGGTCAGTATCTGGCGGCGGCGGACATCCGGCGGTTGGAAGCGGCCGGAGTTGACGGCCGGCTCGTTGCTGGGACTCACGGGACTCCTTCGGAACTGCGGTGCGACCGAGCATGCCACGGGCCGCCCGGCGATTGACGAATGACCGTCAGTCATTAGTATGACTCTTGGTCAGTTGAATGACCAGTGGTCATACGTCGGGCGCGGCAGACGAAGGAGAGCACCATGACGACTCCCAGGCCGGAGCGGCCGAAGCAGTCGGAACAGCCGAATCAGCCGGAGCAGGCGAATCAGTCGAAGCCGGAAGCGCACTACGACATCGCGATCATCGGCGGGGGCCCGGCGGGCCTCAGCGCCGCGATCGCCGCGACGCGGATGATGCAGCGCAGCGTCGTCGTCGAGTCGGCCGCGCCGCCGCGCAACGCCGCCTCCCACGGCGCCCACGGCCTCATCGGCCTCGACACGAGCACGCCTGCCGAGGTGCGCAGTGCCGCCTGGACGGATCTCGACCGCTACGGCCTGGCGGTACGCCGCGAGGCGGACGTCACCGATGTGTCGGTGGACCCCGGGGGCGGCTTCCTCGTCGAGATCGCTCAGCCCGGCGCGGCGGACCGAATCGCGGGTGAGGCCGGGGACCGGCCGGGCACGCGACGCGGCACGCTGTGGGCGCGCGACGTCATCCTCGCCACCGGCGTCGTGGACGAGCACCCGGACATTCCGGGCTTCGCCGAGTGCTGGGCGCAAAGCGTCATCCACTGCCCGTTCTGCGTCGGCTGGGAGAACCGGGACCGCACCTGGGGGATCGTCGCCCACGACCCGGACCACGCGATCATGACGGCCAGGGCGTTCCGGGCGTGGTCCGGCGACATCCTCGGCATCGTGCCGCCGGACATGCCGCGGATCGACGAGGTGCGGGCCGCGTACAAGGCGGCGGGCAACGAGCTCATCGAGGCGCGTGTGACCGGCCTGCGGCACCGGGACGGATCGCTGCACACGGTCGAACTCGACGACGGGCGCACCGTCGACCGCCAGACGCTCGTCTGGCATCTTGAGCAGAAGCCGGTGCCGTTGGTGTCGCGGCTCGCCGAGACCCTGGGGCTCGCGGTCGACAAGGGCGGCTTCGTGACGGTGGACGGGGAGCGGCGCACCAACATCCCGGGGCTGTACGCGGCGGGCGACCTGATCGTCCCGATGGGCCAAAGCGTGCTGAGTTCGGTGGCGGCAGGCGGCGAGGCGGCCGCGTCGATCGGGCGGGCGCAGATGTTCGCGGAGTGACGGCGGGGCGGCACCGGGGGCCGGCCGAGTTGCGCGGCTTTCGAGCGGATGCGGGATCCGGGATCCGGGATGCGAGCTCCGCGGAGCGAGATCCGGGGAGCGGGGGCGGATGCGTTCCGATCCTGTTCACCGGCTCCGAGTAGCCTCGCGGACGTTCGGCACATTGATCGGGAGGCGGGATGAGCATGGCGGACAACACGGCCGGCAACACGTCGGAGGGCGCGGCGGCAGCGCAGCACGCGGGGCAGATCGGCCTGTGGGAGCGCTTCGACCGCTTCGGCGCGGAATCCGACGTGGCCGGCGCGGCGGCCGAGGCGGAGGAACTGGGCTACGCCACGCTGTGGATCGGCGGCGCGTTCCCCGGCCACCTGTTCGAGAACGCCGAGAAGGTACTTGCGGCCACGTCGCGCCTCACGTTCGCGTCCGGCATCCTCAACATCCGCATGTTCCCGATCGAGGACACCCTCGCCGGGCTTGCCGCGCTGGACAAGACCGACCCCGACCGCTTCATCCTCGGACTGGGCGTCAGCCACGAGGAGTTCATGCGGCAGGAAGGGGAGGAGTTCGTGCCCCCGCTGGCCGCCATGCGGGCGTACCTCGACGCGCTGGATGCCGCCGGCATCGGCGAGGACCGCCGGGTGCTCGCCGCGCTCGGCCCGAAGATGCTGCGCCTGGCCGCCGAGCGCAGCGCGGGGGCGCACCCGTACTTCACCACGCCCGCGCACACCGCCGAGGCGCGTGCCCTGCTCGGCGACGACCCCTACTTGGCGCCCGAGCAGAAGGTCATCCTGGAGGCCGACCCGGCGACCGCGCGCGGCATCGCGCGGGAGGCCATGGGCCTGTACCTCGGGCTCGCGAACTACCGGAACAGCCTCAAGCGCCTCGGCTTCACCGACGAGGACCTGGCCGACGGCGGCAGCGACCGGCTGGTCGACGCGATCGTGGCGTGGGGCGACGAGGAGACGGTGGCCGCGCGCGTGCACGAGCACCTCGCGGCGGGCGCGGACCAGGTCGCGGTCCACATCCTCCCGGCCGCGCCGGGTGCGACCGGGCTGCCCCGGGAGGAGTGGCGCCGCCTGGCACCCGTGCTGCTCGGCTAGACGGCGGCGTCGGAGCGGCGTCGGAGCGGCTGCGGTCGGCCGTCGGCGCTCGGGCGGTAGCGGGGGACCGGCTACCGCCGAGCGCCGACGGTGGACCGGTCACCGCCGACCGGGATCGTTCCGCGACGGCCGACGCCCTTGTGCGGCTGGCCCGTTCGGGGCGAATTTCCCCTCGGCGTGCGGGTGATGCCGGGGCCGGCGCGATTCGGGATGCGCCGCGGCGGGTTGCCTCACCAGGACACATCCGATGAGATGACTGGGACCCGGTCGCATGCGCATGCCTTCCTCTGCACTGCCATGGACACTCCGCCTCTCCGTGGCCGCCGTAGCCGCCATGACGGCCGTTCCGCTCGTCGCCGCACCCGCGTTCGCGGCGGGCGGAGCCTACGGCGACTGGACGTTGCCCGCGCCGACCGGCTCGTTGTCGTTCCCCGGTGTCGGCCTGCCGAACGCGGCGGTGACCACGGACAGCACTTCGCCGCTGGTCGCGTCCGGGCAGAGCGCGTTCCTGAACCCCTCGACGCCGTTCGGCCAGGCGTACGGCGGGCCGCGCGGGCGCCCGTACCTCGCCCTGCGCACCGCGGCCGGGGCTACGCCGTCCACGACGACGATCACCTTCGACACCGCGCCCCCGGCCGGGACGTGGGGCTTCGCGCTCGGCGACGTCGACGCCGACCACGTGCACATCTACGCGACCGGCCCCGACGGCGTCGACCTCACTCCGGCCGAACTCGGCTTTCAGGGCGCCTTCAACTACTGCGACGGCACGCCAAGGCCCTCGACCTGCACGGGAGGCGGCCCGTTCACCGACGTACCGACGTGGGACGAGCCCAACGCGGATCTCGTCGGCAGCGGTTCGGACACCTCCGGAGCGACCGGCTGGCTGCGACCGACCAAGCCCGTCAAGAGCCTGCGCCTGGTCTTCTCGGTGCAGACCGGGATCCCGATCTACCAGCTGTGGGTCGCCACTTCGACCACCACGGTGGCGGGGCGGATCACGTCGGCGGGCTGCGGCCTCCCGGACGAGACGGCCGTACGCCTGCTTCGGCAGGATGGCACGCCTGTGCTTGACGCCGAGGGCGCGCCGGTCACGACGACGATGAACGCCGACGGCACGTACGCGTTCGACGCGGTCGGCAAGGCGCAGTACCGCGTGGCGATCGACGTGCCGGCCGGGTACACCGCGACGACGACCCAGAAGCCCGCCGATGCCCGCGACGACGACGCGACGGGCGTCGATTTCGCGCTGAGCTGCCAGGTGGAGACGATCGCGGAGCGGCCGGTCTTCGAGGCGCCGGGGCCAGGGCAGCCGATCCACATCCCGGTGCCCCCGCAGGTCGACAAGGACCACCCCGTCGACGTCGTCGCGCCGCCCGCGCACGGCACGGTCGTCCGCGATCCGCACGGTGGCCTCGTCTACACGCCGGAGAAGGGCTACGGCGGGCCGGACACGTTCACGTACCAGGGCCGCGACGCGCAGGGGCGCACGGTCCAGGAGACCGTCCGGGTGTCCGCGGTCGCGGCTCCGAGGCCCACGCCCAAGCCAACGCACACGCATACGCACTCGGCGAAGCCCAAGCCCGCGTCCAAGCCAGTGCACACGCACACGGCGAAGCCCGTGCCCGCCCACCTGGTGAAGCCGACGCCGCCTGCGCCACAGCCCCGCCCGATGCCGCCGAGGATCGCCGCCACCGGCCCCGAGCACACGGTTGAACTGGCCGTCGCGGGCGGGGCGTTCATCCTGGTGGGCGGGGCCATGGTCCGGTGGACCACGCGCCGCCGCTCCAATGACTGACGGGCCGCCGGGGGACCGGAACGCCGGCGGATCCAACGCCGGGCGTTCCGGTCGCCGGGCCAGACCGGCCTGATCGGCCTGATTGCACTGGCAGGTCTGACGGGCCGACCGGCCGCACTCGATGACCCGCTTGCTCCGCGTGATCGACATTTCCGGTTCGGCGTCCGCAGAGCGGGGAGGTGCCTTTTATGCCAATTGCTCCCGAACCTGTACTCGGACTGGTCAAGCGGCGCAACGAGCCCGTCGTGGTGCGCACCCTCCGCAGCACGGTCGCCGCCGTGCTCGCGTTCGTCGTCGCCCAGTGGCTGTCCGGCAACCCCGCGCCGCTGCTCGCGCCGCTCACCGCGCTCCTCGTCGTCCAGGTCACGCTGTATTCGACGCTCACCACCGGCATCCGCCGGATGTTCAGCGTCCTGCTCGGCGTGCTCATCGCCGTGGGATTCGTGGAACTCGTCGACCTCACCTGGTGGAGCCTGGGCAGCCTCATCCTCGCGTCGCTGGTCGCCGGACACCTGCTCCGCGTCGACCCGTTCGTCGAAGAGGTGGCGATCAGCGCGATGCTCGTGCTCGGGGTCGGCAGCCTCCACGCCGCGCACTCCACCGCCGCGGGACGCGTCGGCGAGACCCTGATCGGCGTCGCCGTCGGCATGCTCTTCAACCTCGTGTACGCCCCGCCCGTCTTCGTCCAGCCCGCCGGCGAGGCCATCGAAGACCTCAGCAACCGCCTCCGCAACCTGCTCGAACGTATGGGCCGGGAACTGCGCGGCGGAGCGTCCCGCGACCACGCCGACGCGTGGCTGAAGGAGGCGCGCATCCTCGACGGCGACATCGTCCAGGTCGACGGCGCCCTGGCCCAGGCCGAGGAGAGCCTGCGCCTCAACCCGCGCGCGGCGCGGCACGCCCTGCACGCCGGGATCGTGCTGCGCAGCGGCCTCGACACGCTCGAACACTGCACCGTGACCATGCGGTCCGTCTGCCGCGGCCTGGCCGACCTCACCCAGGAGTCCGGGCGGTACGAGAACGTCTATCCCGCCGAGGTGGCCGAAGCCCTCGACAACCTCCTGCGCCATCTCGCCGACGCCGTCGGCAACTTCGGCCGCATGATCACCGCCGAGGTCACCGCGCGCGCCGAGGAGGCCGAGACGCAGCTTGCCACCGCGCTCTCCGAGGCCCGCGCCGACCGCGACCACGCCGCCAATCTGCTGCGCGCCGAGACCGAGTACGAGCCCGACACCTGGGAGCTGCACGGGACCCTGCTCGCCAGCGTCGACCAGATGCTCGACGAGCTCGACGTCGACAAACGCGTCGAGCCCCGGCTCGCCGCCAGCAAGCACACCCGCCGCAGCAAGAGCCGGGCCGCGCGCCACCTCAAGCGGCTGCGCCGTGTCCGCGACAACCGCCCGGACAACCGCTCCGACGGCCGCTCGGGCAGCCGTACCGACAACCGTCCGGGCACGCGTACGACCAGCTCGGCCGACCGCTATGCGGCCGGCGGCCCCGCCGCCCGCGACATGCCGCGCTGACGGGTACGGGGCGCGGGCGCCGCGACGTACACGCAACTGTCCGGATTGCGCGGATGCGACGCACCCTTCGCATGGCTGCGCGTCCGTAGGGCAGCGCGTGACTCACGTCACCAACTCTTCGGGAGGTACCGTGCGTTCGCGTCGTTTTCTGGTCGCAGGAGTCGTTGTCGCCGCATTGCCGTTGTCGGCCTGCGGCGACGACGAGAAGAGTCGTGCCGACATGGATCCGAAGGCGATCGCGGAACAGGCGATCGCCCACACCAAGGAGAACCGCACCGTTGCGGTGACCGGCACCGGAACCGACGAGCAGGGCGCCGCCCAGGAGTCGCAGGCGTGCATGGCGATCTCCCCTGACGGCAACACGAGTTCGATGAAGGGCACGACGAAGGTGGACGGGGTCTCCGCCGAAGTCATCGGCACGGGCGGGAAGTCGTACGTCAAGGCACCCGGGATGTTCTACGCCCGCGAGGCGGGCGCGACCGACCCGGCATCCGTCGCCGCCTTCGACCGCGCTGTCGGTGGGAAGTACGTCGTCGGTGACGACGAAGGGTCTCAGGACAGCGCCGACTTCTTCGACGGCAAGACGGACGGACTGGTGAAGGGCGAGGTCACCGACTTCCACGGCAAGAAGGCCGTGCCGCTGTCGTGGACCGACGCCGACGGGACCCGCAAGACCGTGTACGTCGCGGCCAAGGGAGACCCGGCCGTGGTGGGCCAGTTGGAGGAGAACGGCCCGGCCCGGGTCGAGTCCGAGGTCACCGGGTACGGCGTCCCGTGCGACGTCGCCGCACCGCCCGCCGACCAGGTGATCACGCAGGAGCAGGCCCGCCAGGCGGTGGCCGCCCAGGCGTGACGCGGCCGCGCCCCCGGCTCCGTTCAGGGCGGTTCCGTAAGCCTGCCGGGCGGGGGCACCCGGCCGACCGCCCCGCGCACCCTGCGCACGCGTCGCCCGCGCACCCCGCGTCAGC
>NZ_JBEZFP010000209.1:0-11288 GCF_040649515.1 Streptodolium elevatio | reverse complement strand
TTTTCTTCCCCCTCCAGCCCGGCGGGCCCCCAGGTCACACCCCGCCGGGGGCGGGCCCCTGCTCCCCACCCTCCGCCGGGTGGGCCGGGCCCGCATAGTGCGGGCCCGCCCTCTCCGGTTGCGGGAGGGCGTGGTCAGACCCGCGCCGCAAGCGCCGCCGGGCCGAGCACGAACTCCGGGTCCACCTGGGTCGTCAGGTCGACACCGGTCTTCGAATTGGCCCAGCTGTGCGCGTTCTTGATGTGGAACTCGACCATCTGCGCGGTGTAGCGCTGCCAGTCGCGGTGCTCGTACGTCGCGTCCACCGCCTCGCGCATGCGCTCCAGCGCCGCGCGATTGTCCGCTTCGAGCAGCTCGAAGCCGGGGGCGCGGCCCTTCTCGACCTCGCGCACGAACTCCGACTGCCCGGTCCAGGTCAGCAGGTCGGCGCCGACGTGCTCGCGCAGGAACGCCAGGTCGTCCGGGCCCTGCACCTTGTTGCCGACGACGGCGAGGGAGATGTCCCAGTCGCGCGCGTACTCGCGGTATTGCCGGTAGACGCTCACGCCCTTGCGGGTCGGTTCGGCCACCAGGAACGTCATGTCGAAGCGCGTGAACAACCCGGAGGCGAAGGCGTCCGAGCCCGCGGTCATGTCGACGACCACGTACTCGCCGGCGTCGTCCACGAGGTGGTTGAGCATCAGCTCCACCGCGCCGACCTTGGAGTGGTAGCACGCCACACCCAGGTCGCCTTCCTCGAAGGGACCGGTGGCCATGATGCGCATCCCGCTGCAGCAGCTGCCGACGGGACGGCGGCAGGCGTCGTAGACGGGGTTGTCCTCGTCGAGCCGCAGGAGCCGCGAACCCCGCCCGGGCGGCGTCGTCTTGACCATTTCCGCCGCGGACGCGATGCGCGGGTTGTCGCCGCGCAGGTAGTCCTTGATGAGCCCGAGGTGGGCGCCGAGCGGCGGGATGGCGGCGGCCTTCGCGTCGGTGAGCCCGAGCGCGACGCCGAGGTGCTGGTTGATGTCCGCGTCGACGGCGAGGACCGGGAGGCCGGCGGCGCCCAGGTGGCGGACGAAGAGGGACGAGAGCGTCGTCTTGCCGCTGCCGCCCTTGCCGACGAAGGCGATCTTCACGCGGTCGGTCCTTCCGTGCGGGGAGCCACGTTGTCGAGAGTGACAATCGTTTTCGACAAGGATCATCCGTCGCGCTTCGTGTCCGCGTCAAATCGGAGCGTGAGTGCACCCTCGGAAGGGCCGCCGGGCCCGGCGAGCGCCGGGGGGCGTACGCGCGGGGGCGCGCGTTGCGCGTAGGGTCGGCGGGTGGACACCCGAGACCCGTTCGCCGCCGTCGCCGCGCTGCCCGGCGTGCCCGAGGCCGTCGAGACCGCCCGCAAGGCCGTCGACGCCCTGCTGGGGCACCGCACGATGCGCCGCCGCAGCCCCGAGATCAGCGCCGAGTCCGCCCTGCGCGGGGCGCGCGCGAGCGCCGCACTCGAGGGCGCGGACTGGTCCCTCGAAGAGGTGCGCCGCCGCACCGACTACTCGCGCACCGACGACGCCGAAGCCGGCATCGTCGGGGGCGCACTGCGGCTCTCCGCGGAGTACGGGACCCTCGTCGACATCTGGCGCCGCAGCCCACTTCAGGTCCTCGCGCGCCTGCACATGGTCGCCGCCGCGGACGTCGTGCCGGCGGACGCGCTCGGCCGCCCGCGCCTGGCCGGCGAGGACGTGGCGGTTCGCCCCGACCCCGGCGTCCTGCCCGGCGCCGACGAGGTGACCGCACGCCTGGACGGCTTGGCACGGCTGCTCATCGAGCCAAGTGAGGCACCGGCGATCGTCGTCGCCGCACTTGTACACGGCGAAATCCTGGCGCTCCAGCCGTTCGTGTGGGGCAACGGCCTCGTCGCGCGCGCGGCGCAGCGCATTGTGCTCATTACGCGCGGGCTCGACCCGAAGTCGGCGGTCGTGCCGGAGGTGGGACACCTCGATCTGGGGGCGGACGCGTACGAAAAGGCGCTGCGTGGCTATGTGTCCGGTACGCCGGAGGGTGTCGCGGGGTGGGTCGGGCACTGCGCGGAGGCCGTGACGCTGGGGGCGCGCGAGAGCGTTGCGGTGTGCGAGGCGGTCATGCGCGGGATGTGAGCGCGCGTGGCGGGTGCGGTCTGTGGTTCGCGGCTCGCGGTCGGTGTCGTGCTGCTGTGCTGCTGTGCCACCGTCCCGCAGTGCCACGGTGTCGGCGGGTTGCGGGCGCAAAAAAATTGGCGGCGCCCACGGGGAGGACGCCGCCACTCGTCACGTACAACGGGGTACCAGAGCGTGCACCGTTATGACGGCCGGCCCGGGGCAAGCCCCGGTGGTCCGGCGCGTTCGGCCCCTACGAGGGTCGGTCGCGCGTGGGTTCCCGATGTCCGTGCTCGGTCCGTGTGGCCGTCTGCCTCGGTGGGGTGTCGCCACCCCGCCCGGAGGCGGTCCCGCGGGCCGTTGATCCCCTTTCTACTGGGTTGCCGGAGTCAGCGGAACCCTTCGCCCAAGATCTTTACCTTTCGGGTCGAAGGTGATCAATCGGGCGCCTTTGCGGCCTGGTTGCGGCGTGTTTTTGCGGCGTGTTTGCGGCGCGGTTCGGTGTCGCTTCGGCTGCGGTTCGCCGGGCAGTTCGCGCACAGGTGTTGCTTGCCAGTGCCTGCCGGCCTGCTTGTCTTGCCGGTTCGGCTCGTACCCGGCCCGGTCAGCGCCTCCGCTTCGCGGCGTACCAGACCAGGCCCGCGGCGGCGGCGCCCGCGCCGAGTGCCGTCGCCGCCAGCACGGACCGGGAGGGGACGGGCAACGTCGGGACGCGCTGGCGCAGTTGCACGGGTCGGTTGAAGGTCAGCACCGGCCAGCCGCGCGCGACGGCCTCGCGGCGCAGGCCCCGGTCCGGGTTGACGACGTAGGGGTGGCCGACCGCCTCCAGCATGGGCAGGTCGGTGACGGAGTCGCTGTAAGCGTAGGAACGGGTCAGGTCGTAGCGCTCGCTGTCGGCGAGTTCGCGCACCGCGTTCGCCTTGTTCTCGGCGTACGCGTAGTACTCGATCTCGCCGGAGTACCGCCCGTCCTCGACCACCATGCGCGTCGCGACGACCCGGTCCGCGCCGAGCATCTCCCCGATGGGCTCTACCACTTCGGCGCCCGACGAGCTGACGATCACCACGTCGCGGCCGGCCGCGTGGTGCTCCTCGATCAGCGACGCGGCCTCGTCGTAGATCAGCGGGTCGATGAGATCGTGCAGCGTCTCCGCCACGATCTCGCGCACCTGCTGCACATCCCAGCCGCGGCACAGCGCGGAGAGATACTCGCGCATGCGCTCCATCTGGTCGTGGTCGGCGCCGCCCACGAGAAACACGAACTGGGCGTACGCGCTCTTGAGCACGGCCCGGCGGTTGATCAGACCGCCTTGGTAGAACGATCTGCTGAACGCCAGCGCGCTGGACTTGGCGATGATGGTCTTGTCGAGATCGAAGAACGCTGCGGTCCGCTTGGGTACGTGGTTTTCCACGTACCTGAGGATAGGGGGAGCCATTCGGCGTAAACTCAGGCACACGGGTTTGCCCGAGAAGCCTCTCGGGTACATCCTGGAAGCCACGGATCGTTCTGCGACCGTGCTAACCCGGTCCGGCTCCTCCCCCCCCGAGTCGGCCGTGGAGACGACCCCCGCTCTCCCCCCCGGCGGGGGTCGTCGCTTGTCCGAGACGGTTTCGCGCGGACGCTTCGGCGGTGGGTTCCCGTAGTGGTACCGCAGGTGATCCTTGCTCGTCGGGGCGATTTCCGGGCCCGACGGCGGCGACTTCCGTCCCGAGGAGGAAGACCTTCCGGCCTTGTCGAGCGGGTGCGCGACGTGCGCGCGCGGGGCCGTACGGGGGCTCGTACGCGGGCTTGCGGCGTGCCGCGTCGGCGCGCTCGACCGCTGCTCGCCGCCGACTCTTCCGCTTCGTGCTATCCGCTCGCTAACAGCTTGCCCGCCCCGGACTTACCCGCTTGCGCCATCCGGTGCCCCTCCCCGCGTGGCGACTTGACATCGGCGGCGCGTCGGGCGATCCGGTCGGATTTCTTCGGGTTCTCTTGGGTTCCGTCAAGTTCCTTCTGGTTTCTTCGAGTTGGTTGTTCGTGTCGGTGGATCGGAGAGTTCCGCGCGTAGTTCCGCGATTTCCGTCACATCGCCCGTACATATGCACTCGATCGTTACTTCACCATCCCTCAAAAGGGTGATTCCGTTATCCACAGGGCGGGGTTATCCCCAGCTTTGCTCCACCCGCTCGGCCGAACCCCCGGGGTGCCCGAAGGTTGAGGCAGACCTTCGGGAGGCCGCACACCGGACAGCACCACCGCACCGCGACGCTCCACCGCACGACCGACGCACGACCCCAACGCGCAGCTTCGAGGCCCCGCTTCGAGCCGCCGTCGGAGTCGGGCACCGCGTGGGAGCAGCGCGCCCGGATGACGTGGCCCAAGCCTCTGTGAACCCATGAAGCGAACCGACCTCCCGAGCACATCCGACCGAGCCGGCGCGCCTGCGCGTGCGGCGGCCGGTCCACGTACCTCGGGAGCTCGGCCATGTCCTCGTTGTCACCACCACGCCCGGTCGGTCCGCCGCGTCCGCTGCTCGTCACCGGTGATCCGCGCCTCCTGGACGAACTCCTGCGCCTGTGCGCGGTCACGGGCATCGAGCCCGAGGTCTGCGCCGACGCCGGGTCGGCCCGCGCGGCCTGGGGCGCGAGCCCGCTGGTGATCGTCGGCGACGACCTCGCCGACGAGGCCGCCCGCTGCGGACTCCCGCGCCGCGACGACATCGTGCTGCTCGGCTCCGACCTCGACGACGGCGAGGTCTGGCGGCGGGCCGTCGCGGTCGGCGCCGACCATGTCATCTTCCTGCCCGACGCCGAGGCCTGGCTCGTGGACCGCTTCGCCGACATCGCCGACGGGGCCACCAGCGCCGCGCTGTCCGTCGCGGTGGTCGGCGGGCGCGGGGGAGCAGGGGCGAGCACTCTCGCCTGCGCGCTCGCGGTCACGGCGGCGCAACGCGGGCGCACCGCCGCCCTGATCGACGTGGACCCGCTGGGCGGCGGCATCGATGTTCTGCTCGGCGGCGAGGCCGTCGGCGGGCTGCGCTGGCCCGATCTGCGGGGCGCACGGGGGCGCGTCGACGGAGGTGCCCTGTCGGCCGCGCTGCCCCGCCTGCACGGGCTCACGGTGCTGTCCTGGGACCGAGGCGCCCCGGGCGGGGTTCCGCAGGACGCGATGCGCGCGATCGTCGGCGCGGTCCGACGCCGCCACGAGGTGGTTGTCGTCGACATGCCCCGGCGCCCGGACGCCGTATCGGAGGAGGCCCTCGCTCAGTGTGGGACGGGCCTGGTCGTCATCCCGGCCGAGCTGCGCGCGATCGCCGCCGCGGCGCAAGTGGTCTCGCTCGTCCGACCGGTCGTCCGCGATCTGCGCGCGGTCGTCCGTACCCCGTCACCGTCGGGACTCGAGCCGGACGAGGTCGCGGCCAACGCCGGCCTCCCGCTGGCCGGCGAACTCCGGCACGAGTCCGGCCTCGTCGAGTCGGTCGAACGCGGTGAAGCCCCCGGCACGAAGTCGCGCAGTCCGCTCGCCCGCTTCTGCCGCGACTTCCTGGACCGGGCCATGCCCATACCCCACTCGGAGGTCGCGTGAACCGAACCCACCGGCAACACGCAGCGCCCCAGCCCCCGTTGCCCCACCCTTCAGTGCGGTGCCGCGGCGACCCGCACTGCGGATCACAGGGTCGGCGGTTCTGTGCAACCCGATCAAGCGATCCGCGCGCAGGTCGATCCGAGCAGAGGTTGATCCGCGTCGATCGTCCCGCACAGCCGATCCGCATAGGCCGATCCGATGCGCTTGATCCGATGGGCCCGATCTGACCGCCGACGCAGCGACCGCCAACGCAGCCGCTCGCTCGCAGCCACTCACCTGACGCCGTATCCGAAGCCACATCAACCACAGGTCACTTCCACCGGCTCCGGCGCCTCAGCCGGCCGTCTTACTGCCGGCTGTTCCACCACCCCGTGTCCCAGCACCACCTGCCCTACCACCCGTCCGACCGGCACCCGGTCGACCAGCGCCTGTCCCATGCCAAGGAGTCGCTCATGAGCCCCAGCACCGCCGCCCGCGCGCAGACCGGCGTTTACCCCGCACACCCCCTGCTGCCGCCCACGCATACGTCGCTCCAGGGCATTCCGACCACACCCGAGGCCGACAGCAGCCGTCCCCGCCCCCGCCCGCTCGCGAGCGCCGCGGCTCCCGTCGCTCCGGCCCCGCGGCATCCGCTCGCGCCGCGACCTCCGAGCGCGCCGCCGCCCCCGACCACACCCTCGGTGCCACCCGCTCCGCCCATGCCGCCGCGGCCGCCCGCACCTCCCGGGCCCGCGGGGCCACCCGACTTCCCGCCCACCGACATGCCGATCGATCCACAGCTCGTCGACGGCGTG
Organism: Streptodolium elevatio; assembly: GCF_040649515.1. Classification (GTDB taxonomy): domain Bacteria; phylum Actinomycetota; class Actinomycetes; order Streptomycetales; family Streptomycetaceae; genus Yinghuangia; species Yinghuangia elevatio. The sequence continues at coordinate 4,822 of NZ_JBEZFP010000209.1, read as the reverse complement.
CGCGCCCGCCTCGCAGCCGAGGGCCGCGATCCCACGCACGCCGCCGTCGCCGAAGCGCTCCGCGCCCAAGGCCGGGTACTGGGCGACGCGACCGTCATGGCCGTTCTGCGTGCCCTGCGTTCCGAGATCGTCGGTGCCGGCCCCCTCGACGCGCTCCTCGCCGACCCCGAGGTCACCGACGTGCTCGTCAACGCACCCGACGAAGTGTGGATCGACCGCGGCGCGGGGCCGCAGCGTACGCGGGTGACCTTCCCCGACGACGCCGCGGTCCGACGTCTCGCGCAGCGACTCGCCACCTCGGCGGGCCGGCGCCTGGACGACGCCTCGCCCTACGTGGACGCGCGCATGCCGGACGGCGTCCGCCTGCACGCCGTCCTCAAGCCCATCGCGGTCCGCGGCACCTGCCTCTCGCTCCGGGTGCCCCGCCGGACCACGATGTCGCTGAACGACCTGGTCACCTGCGGGGCGTTCCCACCCGAGGCGGCCGAGATCCTGCGGGCGATCGTCGCCGCCCGGTGCGCATTCCTGATCTCCGGAGGTGCGGGAACGGGCAAGACCACGCTGCTCGGTGCCCTCCTGGGGACCGCGCACCCGGCCGAACGCCTCGTCCTGATCGAGGACTCGGCCGAGCTGACTCCCCGACACGCCCATGTCGTCCGACTGGAGTCCCGGCCGCCCAATATCGAGGGGGCGGGCGCTGTCAGCCTCCGGGACCTCGTCCGTCAGGCGCTGCGCATGCGTCCGGACCGCATCGTCGTCGGCGAGGTGCGCGGCACCGAAGTCACCGAGCTGCTGGCCGCTTTGAACTCCGGCCAGGAGGGAGGAGCCGGCACGATCCACGCGAACTCGGCAGCGGATGTGCCCGCGCGTCTCGAAGCCCTCGCCTCCCCGGCCGGCCTCACCCGCGACGCCCTGCACAGCCAACTGGCCGCCGCCCTCGACGTGGTCGTCCATCTTGTACGCGACCGGGACGGACTCCGCCGTGTCGCCGAAATCCACGTCCTGGAACGTAATCCGCGAGGCCTCGTGCATCCCGTGCCGGCGCTGCTCCTCGACCGCACGGCCCCACACCGCCAGGGCCCCGGCTTTCCGCGCCTGGCCGCCCGCCTGGCGGGCTGGTGGCGCCCCTGACCACCGCGCCCCGGCCTGGGCGAGGGCGGACGCCTCGCGCCCGCTCTGGCCCGCAGCGCCGACTCGCGGCCTCGCACCCACGTCGGAGAGCTCCGGCGCCGGGCTGCCTCGCCACACCCAGCGCGTCCGCAACCACAAGGCGCAACCGCGCAGCACGTCCCCGGTGGCCTTCAGTCACCTTCAGGCGCCTTCGGTCGGGACTCGACAGGGAGTCGGCGACACCGTTCCCAGGAGGGCAGTCGGGGCCCGGCGGTGTGCCAGGCGTCGCGGGCGCGGCGCGAGTTTGAAGACACGCCCATCACCTCGGTCAGCCTTGGCGATCCAGACAGGCGGCTCCACATGACCTACCTCGCAACCTCCCTCACCACCTCGGCGTCTTCGACGCCACCGCCCCTTGCCCTCGCGACGCCGTTCCCGACCTCCTTGGCCGTCGGCACCCTTCTGGCCCCGGTCCTTGCCGCCGGTGCGATCTGGATCGCGGGCACCCGCGTGGGCCGGGCGCGAGTCCGCGACCTCGCGGCCCCCGCGCCGGTCGGGGGCAGGGCACTCGGCGGAGTCCACGAACCTCACGGGCCTGGCGGGTCAGACGGGCTAGACGGGCCAGACGGGCCAGACGGGGCACGTGCCTTCACCGTCCCAGCCAGCCGAGCCGCCAAGGCCGGCAACAGACTGCGGGCCGCCGTCCTCGCCCCCGAGGCACGTACGACCGTGGTTCTCCTGGGGTGTTCGATGCTCCTCGCCGCCACGACCGGATCCCTGGTCCCTCTGGTGCTCGCGTTACCGGCGTCCGTGTACTCGGTGCGGCGGCGCGCCCGGGCAGAGGCGTTGCGCGCCGCCGTCGAGCGGCGCTCGGGCATCGCGGAGCTGGCGACCGCGATGGTCGGCGAACTGCGGGCCGGGCAGCCGCCGTCCGAAGCGTTCACGGCGGCCACCCAGGTCCTGACCGGACCCGTCCGCAGCTGCCTCACCGAGGCGGTGGCCGTCGCCCGCGTCGGCGGCGACATCCCCGACGCTCTCGTGCGAGCCGCCGCGGCGCCGGGCGCCGACGCCCTCGCGCGCATCGCCGCCTGCTGGCGCGTGGCCGCCGAACGCGGGGCGGGTTTCGCGCCCGCCCTCGACCGGATCGCCGTCGGCCTGCGCGCCGAGGAGTCCGGACACCGTGAATTGGAAGCCGAGTTGTCCGGCGCCCGCACCACCGCCCGCCTTCTCGCGGCCCTGCCGCTCGTGGGCCTGCTGTTGGGGCAGGGCGTCGGTGCGAACCCGCTCGACGTACTCCTGCACACGCCACTCGGCATCGGCTGCCTCACCTTGGGACTGATCCTCATCGCCCTCGGTCTGGACTGGACGGACCGCATCGCCCGGGACGCCCGGGGACCACGATGGACGGCGTAGCCGCGACGCCGGGTCTGCTGGTCGTCGGCGTACTCGCGGCCTGCGCTGTGTGGTTCGCCGTCCCGGCGCCTCGAACCCGCGGCCGTGATCGACTGAAGGCCGCCGTTGGCACCCGTCACGGAGGGCGGCCCGCCGCGCCGGACACGCGCGAGGCCCGCAAGGCCCGGGTACGCCGCGCAACAGCAGCCGCACTTGCGGGGCTGGCCGCCGCACTCGTCATCGGCGGACTCCCCGGAGTCGTCGCCGCACCGCTCGTCGGTCTCGCCGTGGACCGGCAACTCGGGCGCATAGCCCCGGCTGCCGATCGTCTCCGGCGTGAGCGCATGGCGGCCGACCTTCCGACCGCGGCCGATCTGCTGTCGGCTTGCCTGGCCGCGGGTGCGCCTCCCGTCGAGGCGGTGACGGCGGTCGCCGACGCGATCGGCGGTCCGCTCGGCAGCGAACTGCGGGCCGCGGCAGCCTCGGTACGTCTCGGCGGTGATCCGGCGCGCAGTTGGTCGGCCCTCGCGGCGTCCCGCGAACTGGCGCCGCTGGCCCGTGCGCTGTCCCGTTCCGGTGAGGGCGGCGCGCCGCTCGCGGAACGGATCGCGCACGTCGCCGACGAATGCCGCGACCGCCGACGAAGTGACCTGACCGCAGCCGCGAGACGCACGGCCGTACGCGCCACCCTGCCGCTCGGCGTGTGCTTCCTGCCCGCCTTCCTGCTGATCGGCGTGCTTCCCGTCGTCGTCGGCCTGGCGACGCCGTTGCTCGCGCAGACCTGACGCCGACCCCGACGCTAGCTCCCGCCTTGACTCCGACTCCGACTTCGGCTCCCGCCCCGACTCCGAGACCACTCCGACTCCGACCCCATCCCCGGACGCCCGGCCCACGAACAACTGGAGGACCTCCATGTCCGACACCACCACCACCGTCACACCGACCGACGCAACGACTTCCCCCGTCACGCCGACCGCTACCCCCGCAACCTCCACCGTCTCGACGGCCTTGGCGACGACCAGCGCCGCAACCGCCGCAACCGACGCTGTCCCGGACCCGGTCGCCAAGACCCTCGCGGCACCGCCCGCGCCCACCGCGACGGCACCGAATGACGACCACCCGGCCGGAGCCGATTACCCGACGGAAGCCGACCACCCGCAGGCCTTCGCGGAGCCGTCGTCCGCCAAACGGAAGCCCGGTATTCCGCGCGTTCTCGTGCTGCGCATGCGGAAGCGAAGTGGCCCACTGTTCCGTCGACTTGGACGGCTTCTCCGGCGTGACGACGGAATGTCCACGGCGGAATACGCGGTCGGCACCGTAGCGGCGGTCGCATTCAGCGCGGCGCTCTACAAGGTGGTCACCAGCGATGTCGTGACGGACGCGTTGAGCGCGGTCATCGGAAAGGCGCTCAATGCGACTTTCTGACGCGCCCGACCCGCCGGTGGCGCCGACGAAGCGAAAACCAAAACGGAAGTTCGGCTCCTCCGACGGGGGATACGTGACCGCGGAATCGGCAATGGCGCTTCCGGCTATCGCGTTGGTCCTGCTTGCACTCACGACAGTCGTCGGCGCCGTGGCGCTGCAAATCCGTTGTGTCGACGCCGCGCAGGCCGGTGCGCGGGCGCTCGCACGAGGGGAGGCGCCGGCGGATGCCCTGGCTGTTGTGCACGAACTGGCACCACGCGGCGCGGTCACCGAACACACGAAGCGGGACGGGCGTGTGCGGGTCCGCGTGACTGCCGACGTACCGCTTCCCGGGCCGTGGCACCGGCTGCGGATCCCTGTCCATCACACGGCAGTTGCCGTGGACGAGGCGGCACCCCCGTGACGGGGCCCGCAGGACCGGCGCTTCCCGGTCGATTCCGGGTCGAGCGACACGGAGAGGAGGGTTCCGCGACCGTCTGGGTGGCGGTCTGGTCGCTGCTACCGGTGTGCCTGGCGATGGTCATGCTGGCGTACGGCGCGGCCGTGGCGACGCGTCACCGCGCCGCAGCGGCTGCGGACTCGGCGGCGTTGTCCGCCGCGGCTCACGCGGCAGTAGGGCAGGGCAACGCGTGTGCGGAGGCCCGTCGGATGGCCGAGGAACAGGGGGCATCGCTGGTCATGTGCGTGCTCAGGGGCGAGTTCGTCGACGTCGTCGCCGAGTCACGTCCACCACTGCTCCTTCGTCCGTTCGGCAAGGCCCAGGTCGCCGCGCGCGCAGGCCCCCGGTGACCCGGTTGTGGGGGGGCCGGCGCCCCGGGGGGCCCCCCCCCCCCCCCCGGGGGGGTGCGGGGAGGGGCGGGGGGGGGGGGAGGGGTGGGGGTGGGGGGGAGTTGGA
>NZ_JBEZFP010000208.1:0-11789 GCF_040649515.1 Streptodolium elevatio | reverse complement strand
ATCCACGAACTCAACTGCGACACCCCCGGCTTCCCCGGTGGCGGGGCCGTTCTCGGTGTCTCCCATTTCGTCTGCCGTTGCCTTCTCGTCGAGGCCGACGATCGACTGATCGCCGTCGATACCGGCATCGGGCGCAGGGACATCGAGTCTCCCGGGCAACGGCTCGGGGAGGACTGGCTCTCGCAGGTCAACCCCGCGCTCGACCCCACGGAGACCCTGCTGGCCCACGTCCTGGCTCTGGGCCTGCAACCGCGGGATCTGACCGACGTGATCCTGACCCACCACCACCGAGACCATGTCGGCGGCCTCGCGGACCTCGGCGGCGCAGAAGCGTCGGTCGACCCGGCCGCCCCCACGCCATGCCACGCGCCAGGGGAGGCGCGAGCGGGCGGCGGGACCGGCGTCTAGGACACGCCGGCATTGGGACCGTTCGGCTTGGAAAGCAAGTGCGAACGTGACCTGCCGCTACTGGAGCTTCGCTGGCTCATAGCAGCGCGTTGGGGGCCTCACGCGCGTGCCGGGATCGTTCTCTGGCCGGCCCGGGGCGGGCCCGTCGCAGCACCACGTCGACGCGCAGGGCAGGAGGAACGCCTTGCGCAGAGGTCCGCGCTGCGGTGCCGCCATTGGCGTGCGGGCGCCCTGCCATCCCTGACCTGACCGAGCGGGCGTAGACGCAGCGGACGTGGACGCGGCGGACGCGGTCGCCGACGCCCTCGCGTCCTGCCGGTGAGAACTGGCCGGGCCCGGCCGCATTGGAGGCACGGAATCTTGTACCGCGGGTTGTTGAGCCTCCTCGGCTCCGTGAAAGACCCCGCTGGTTCGGTGGTCGCTCCCTACGACCCGGAACTGCACTATCCGAATCCGTGGCTGGCGCTCAAGGCACCGCGCAACGCGTACACCGACTACCACCATGAGCGGGCCGGCCGGCTGCTGGCGTGGATGGCGCCGCAGGTCGAGCAGGACACCCGAGCGATCGCACGGATGCGGAGGTTCGAGCGGCGGCAGCCGAGCTTCCAGACCGACGGCGGTGAGGTCTACACCCATCGGCTGCCCGACTCACCGACGACGCGGCTGATGTTCCGCGACCTGGCCGGCGTCGAGCGCGTTCTCGTTGAGAACTTCACGCCGAGCATGGAGTACCCCGACGTCTACCCGAACGGCTTTTGGGTGTCTCCGGACACCCGGCATGTCATCTACTCCGATGCCGACCCGGTGCACGAAGGCGGCGCCGTACTGCACATGATGCGGACGGACACCGGTGCCCCGGTCGGCGCGCCGCTGCCCGCCGCGCAGTACCCGTCGGGCTCCTGGATCGACAACCGGCGTTTCGTGTACGCACTGCGGGCGCCCGGCAAGTTCCGTCCCTGGGAGCCCAATTGGTGGCTCTACACGCGTACGCTCGCCGCCGACGGCACCTTCGTCGACGAACCGCTGCCCGGTCCGGAGCGGGCTTCCGGCTCGTCTCGCTACGACGTCGTGCCGGGGCCGCGGCCAGGAACCGTGACGATCCTGTCCTACAGCTTCGTCTTGAACTCGGCGCAGAGCGTGGACGTCGTCGACCTGGACGGCGGTGGCGGGTTCCGCATCCAGCGCGAGGCGGAGAAGACCCTCGCCCGTGTCCGCCCCGGCCCCCGGCAACCGGACGGCACCAGGCGGTTGTTCGTGCTGCGGCTGGACCGCCGCTCACACCATGCCGGGCGGATCGTGGTGGTCGATCCGCCCGCGCGTGCGGGGCGCCGCCCGCGCCGGCGCCAGATCGTCGCGGGGCGACGCGGCGACGTGATCCGCGAGTTCGAGGTGATCAACCGCGGGCCCGACCGTCCGCCGGCACTGGCGTTGTCCATCCGCCGCCACGGCGGTGAGGCCCGGGTGGACATCGTGGAGCTCAAGAAGGCCGCCAAATGGCGGGGAGGACTGAAGGTCGGCCGACGGTGGACCCCCCAACTCGACGGGGCCCAGCCGATCACGAGCCGTCGGCGCCGCGACCGGGTCAAGGGCTGGTACGGCACCATCGCCTCCATGACCGCCACCCGGGGCGACGGCCGCGGCGGCGTGGACATCGAGTACGCCGCCCGCGAGTCCGTGCCCCACCGGCTCTACCGGATGGACAACCTCGACAGGAGCACCGTCCCGCGTGTGGTGGCCGGACCGTCGGCCGAGGCGGCGCGCGCAGCGGGTGTCCCAGCCGTCGACGTCACCCTGCACAGGCCCCGCGTCGGCCTGTTCAGGCGAACCTCCGTGCACGTCGTCCGCCCGCAGGGTATTCCGGCGGGTCGCCCGGTCCCCGAGATGTACACGGCGTACCCGTACTACTTCTTGGGCGGCCACAACCTGAACTTCACCCCCTTCGCCGCGACGGTCCTCGCCAAGGGCATCGCCTGGATCAACCATCCCGTGTTCGGCAGCGGCGCCGGCGGCTTCCACGAAGTAACCGGTGAACGCCGCCACGCACGGCGTCGGGCCCTTGGCGAAATGCGGGCCGCGCTCCGCTATCTCGACCACGTCCCGGGCCTCGCCGGGCGCCGCGAACGCACCGGCTTCTTCCAGTCCGCCGGCGGCATGACCGGCCTGGACGCCTTCCGGCACGCCCCCGAGGGGTTCCGCAACCTGTTCTTCAACCGCACGCTCACCTCGACCCTCAGCCAGGACCGTCCGAACCAGGTCGTGCACATGCGCCTGGACTCGCCGCTCGACCGCCTCGCGGGCTACGCGCAGTCGGGAGGTATCCGTGAAGCGGTCCGCAAGCCCCCGGAGAACGTGGTCTTCACCCTCGGAAGCTCCGACCCGCGCATCCCGGATTACCTGGTGCGCATGACCGCCGCCGCGTTCGACGAGGCACGCGCCCGCTTCTTCGGCGACAAGGGCAAGCAGCCCGGCGGCACCTACGTCATCGAGCAGCAGGGGAGCGGGCATTTCCCCGGCGGAAACGAACAGGCGGTCATCTCCACGGTGGTGGGGTTCCTGGCGGGACGCCACCGGCGCCCTGCCCCGGACGCGAACACGAACCTCGCGCCGGGCCTCCCCGGCGTGAGCACGCCGGCCAACGCCTCCCCGCCACTCTCTCGCGCGGCGACCGCGGTATCTCCCGCGCCCACCCGTCGCACAGCACAATCCGCGGTCGGCCGCCTCGCGTCGCACGGGCTGCAGCCCCTTCAGTCGCTCCGGCGCGCCGTGCCGCAGTTCCTGAGCGCTGTCACCGACCGCCACGGAGACCGACACGCCGACCGACAGATCACCGCTCGCATCGCGGAGATCGAAAGCACGGTACCTCAACTCCTGCGCCAACGAAGCAAACATCTCTGACCCCACGAGACGCTCGCGCGCCGCGCCGTGTGCGGCGTCGCACACTCCGATCCGCACCGCGACGCGCAACGCAGGAGTCTCCCGTGAGCGGCGAATCCCAGCCTGACGACGCCCAGGCTCACGACGTTCGGCCCTACGACGTCGAGGTGCCGCTGCTGCTGGGCAGCGGGACCAGCAACCAGACCTGGACCATCCCGGGGACCGGTGCAGTCCAGCGCTGGCTGACCTCGGAGATCAACGCCCTGGACCTGCGGGTGATCAACGACACCGACGCCCGGGCGGCCCTGGGTCAGGCGTACCCCGGCGCGAACACCTCCGCCCCGACGCCGGGGGGCGAGCCTGTGGCCGCACCGGCGGGCCTACCACGGCTGACGCCCCACGAGCGGGACCCGGTCTCCAGCGAGACCGAGTTCGACTGGCATGTCGGACATCTCATCGACGAGCTCGGCTATGTCAGCCACCACAGTGAGGCCGCCGCTCACACCGTGGCCGACAAGGCACGGCGATCCCTCGAGATCTTAACTGCGCTGCCCGAGGCCGAGGTGCCGTTGCGCTGCGCGGCGGACGCCGGCGACAGCGCGGTGGTGCGCGCCTTCACCATCCGAGTGGCCGAGGTGGTGACCCCGGTGATCGGCGAGCGGCTGGCCCGCAGCTTCCACCTGCCCACACCGCAGCGGCTCCACCGCGAGTTGCCCGCCCCTGGCGAGGACCGCAGCAGCCTCGGGCTGGCGCACGGGGATCCGACCGTCGGGAACTTCATGTGGGCCTTGGGCGAGCCGGTCCTGACCGACTGGGAGTTGGCCCGCCCCGTCCCGCACGTGTCGGCGGCCGCCCACACCCTCGCGGCGTTGGTCACCCGCGCCCCCTACCCACTGCGGCGACACCGGATAAAGGAGTTCGTGGACAAGGTCGCCGGTGCACGCGAGGCGATCGACTCCGGCCTGTACGCCACCTACCACGCGTACGAGGTGGCCCGGGCGCCGTGGGTCGACGTCCTGCGGGGCTTGCGCGGCGAGGTCGACCCCGCACTCGTCCACCGCAACGTCGCCCGCTTCCTCGGCGACAACGCCCCCTCCCCGAAACAGGTCGCGGCCCTGCTGAACGCGCACGCAGGCGGGGCCTTCCCCGTGCCTGCTCTGCCGCGCGCGGCAGCCCGGCACCTGGCCGAACGGCCGCCTGGACCCGAGCGCCCCGACGAGCTGTACTGGGCGGCCAGCGCCCTCCACGCCGAGGTCACCGATGCCGCCGCGGCGGTGATGTCCCCCGAACAGCACCAGCAGTACCGCAGCTTCCTCGCCACCGCCGCTCTCGCCCTGCCTCCCGTTGCGAGATCCGTCCTCGACGTCGGGCGGCAGCTGCGCGAGGCCGGCATGACCGAGGTGACCAGCCACCTGCACTCCGACCGCATGACCTATCGGTTCGGCGCAAGGCACGCACCACCCCCCGCAAGCCAGCAGCCCGAAGCCGACACGGGTCGGCACCTGGAGAAGAGCCTGGGCATGAACCCGAACGCCGACACCTGAGAACCCACACTGTGTCCCGACCACGCCCATGACCGGATCACCCGGAACGCGTTGCCCTCGCGCAACGGTATGGGCTCACTCGGCGGACCAACCGGCCAATCAGGTTCCGGTGGCAGCTCGCCCGGTAAGCCCGGTAAGCCCGGTAAGCCGACAGTCAAGCCCAAGCCGGCGGTGCCCGCGAACATCTACACCGGTAAGAACCCGCCCCGGGCCGCCCCCGAGCCTCCGTCCAAGCCCACCCCGGCGCGGCCGGCGGACAACAGCTGGGACCCGACCAAGGGCACCACCGGCACCGCGCAGGACCCGAAGACGGTCGCGGACAAGTACGGCCAGGACATGTTCAAGAAGGACGTCCCGACCACCAAGTCACCGCAGAGCAACGGCTCCCCGAACCGGCGGCCAGACCAACGCGAACCCAACAGCTGCGGCGTCTCCGAAGAGCCGAACAGCTTCACCGGCGACGTCCGGAACGCGGTAGCGACGGCAGCTTGGGCCCCTGCCGACCGTGTCGGAACCCGAGGTCTGTGACGATGAACCTGCCAGGCGGCTACCCGTGCCGAAGCTCGCCGTTTGACCTTGGGCAGCGATGCTGCCGAACCGGACCGTGCTTCTGAGCGGCGTTAGCTACGGTCGGTCGGAGGCACCTAGACCGTGCCGGTCTTGGAATGTGGTGAGTATGTGCGCCACCGTTTCCGGGGCGGTCAATTGGGGGTAGTGGCCGGCGGCGTCGACCACGGTGGTCGGGAGGTCGGTCGGCGAGACCAGCGGGTCTTGCGCGCCGATGACCAGGTGGACCGGGACGGTGATCTCGTCGAGGAGCCTGCGCAGTTCGGTACGGGAAGCGTGGCCCGCGCGCAGGGCTCGGACCAGGCGCTTGGCCGCGCCTGGGCGCTTGAGGTGGGCGGCTGCGGCTTGGGTCGCGCGGTCGGTGGCGGGCCCGGGCGGGAGTGCCAGGACGCGGGCCAGGCGCGCCGCGTCGGCGCGGCGTAGGGCGAGCGCGGCGAGGGGGGACCGTGCGGTCGGTGACGACGGCCGGAGGAGGAACGAGGGGGCGAGCAAGACCAGTCCGCTGATGTGTTCGGGGTGGTTCGCGGCGTAGCGCAGGGCGGGGCCGGCAGCCAGGGAGTGGGCGACCAGTACCGGGCGGATGGCGACGGGTTCCATGAGGTCGGCGAGCCAGGCGTCGGTCGTGACCTTCCCGGGTGCGGAACGGCCGAGTCCGGGCAGGTCGGCGCCCAGTACCGGGCCCGCGAGGCGGTCGGCGACGTCGGTCCACGAGTCGGTGTCCAGGGGCAGGCCGTGCAGCAAGACGTAGTCCGGACGCCGCCGTTCCCCCGCGACCCAGGTGCGGCTGCCGCCGACCGTATGGAAGCCCGACGGCCGACGCGACGGCGTACCCGCACCGAAGCGAGTCGCCACCAGGTGGTCCGCCCAGGCGCGGAGCGCGTCGGCTACCGGCGGGACGTGTACGCCGGTCGCTTCGGCGAAGGCGTTCGCCGGGCCCGTGGGGTAGCGGTCCGCGGACAGGAAGGACAGCGTTTCGGGGTCGGCCCCGGTCAGCGCTCGGGGCAGCCGCCGGACCAGCCCGACCGGGATGCCGCACCTGGGCGCCAGCACGCCCAGGTGCGCGGCGACCTCAGCGATCAGCTCGGGAAGGTCGGGGGTCGTGTCGTCCAGGATCCAGTACGCCTGACCGGCGGTGTCGGCGTGCTCGGGGAGGTTCGCGAGCACGCCGACGAAGTGGTCGAGGGTGACCACGGGCACGAACACGTCGGAACCGCCGGGCAGCGCGCGGAGTTTGCCGCGCCACAGGTCGGCGACCATGCCGGCCAGGCCGATGTACTGGCCGGGGCCAAGCACCGAGCTGGGGTTGGCGATCGTCAGCGGGACACCCAGTTCCCGGGCACGCTGCCGGACGGCTGCGTCCCCTTCCGCCTTCGACGCCTCGTACGCACCCAACTTGCGGTAGTCCGGCGCCGGACTGTCGGCACCGCTCACCCGGTATCCGCTGACGTGCACCAGCCGCCGCAGGTCCGGCCGCGATGCGGCCCAGTCGACGACGTGCCGCGCTCCGGTGACGTTGGCGGCCTTGGCGTCCGCCGCGCTGAGGCCGAACGCGTAGCGGCCGGCGCTGTTGTAGACGTCCCGCACACGCGGCAGCGCGTCGGACGGTATGCCCAGGCCCGGGACGGTGATGTCGGCGCGGACGAGTTCCAGTCCGCCGGTGTCGATCTGCTGGTCGTCGAGCCATGCGGTGAGGCCTGCCCCGTTGCCGCGCGCCGCGGCCGCCACCCGGCGGCCGCGGCCGAGCAGTTCCGCGACCAGCGAGCGGCCGATGAAGCCGGTGGCCCCGAAGACGATCGTGTCGGACATGACGAGCCCTTCTTTAGACCGGTCTACATATTATTTGGGCATGGGTTCGTGCGCACCTGCATGCGCCGTCCGGCCCGGCGGGCCCGTGAGCCCGGGGTGCAGCAGGTAGATCAGGCCTAGACGGACGAAGCGCAGGGCGGCCCGGCGCGACGCCAGGCGTCTAGATCTAGAGCAGCGCCGGTACGGCCCGCGCGACGCGCTCCAGCGGTTCCCGGCTCCGGTGCACCCGGGCGAGCAGCAGCGCGCCTTCGATGAGGGCGAGGATCACGGTCGCGGTCTCGCCGGGGGTCGGATGGCCGTCGGCGGCCAGGCGGTCCCGCAGGGGTTGTTCCCAGGCCAGGTAGACCTCGGCGCAGACCTCGCGCAGGGCTTCGTTGGCCGACGAGACGTCCAGCGCGACGGTGGCCACGGGGCAGCCCTTGCGCCAGTCCGAACCTTCCAGTCGGTCGCCGAGCGCGTCCAGGAACGCGGTCACCGTGGTCGTGGTGTCCGGGCCGGCGTCCGCCAGTTCGCGTGCCACGGCGCTGATCTCCTGCCCGCCGCGGCGCAGCGACTCGGCGATCAGCTGGTCCTTGCCGCCGGGGAAGTGGAAGTACAGCGACCCCTTCGGCGCGCCGGCCTCCGCCACCACCTGGTTGAGCCCCGCGCCGAAGTACCCGCCGGTCTCGATCAGTTCCTGCGCGGCGTCGAGAAGCCGTCCTCGCGTCTGCAAACCCTTCTGGCCCATGCCGGAAAAATAGACCAGTCTTAATATTCTGGCAAGAGCGTGCGCGATCACGGGACTGCGACAGTCCCGGGGGCAAGTCCGGGCCCGGCGGTCGATGGTCGTCAGCGCCGGGTCGTGGTCCTCCGGGCGCCGCAGCTCGACGACCTGGTCCCGGGTCAGGTCCTCCAGTGCCGGGACCGGGTCGTCGACGCGCACCTGCCCGTCGGCACGCTGAAGGTCGGGGAGCTCGCCGGCAAGCGCTACGTCATGCGGTGTGGTGCGGGCCCCGGCAGGAGTGTCGACTGGATCAACACCGGCCGCACCGATTTCGAGGGCCACACGGTCCGGGATCCGGCGTCGGACCTCACCGTCCACAAGGGCGACCACGGGAACTTCTCCCGGGTGAAGGCGGCGCTGACCGGACAGGTCGGCTGGGCCGGGGACTTCCAGAAGCTGACGGCCACCTTCGAGGCCGTCCCGCAGTTCTGGAACGAGCTCCTGTGGGAGGACGAGGGGCACGAAGGGATCGTCACGGCATTGAGCGTCACCCTCACCCTCACCGGCCCCGACGGGGCGGTCATCTCCTCCGAACCGATCGCCGAGCGGCAGACCGGAACCCGCGCCCGGATCCGGTACACCTTCACCCGCACCTTCACCGGCCTCCCGGTCGGGGAGTGCCGGCTGACCGTGTCCGGCGTGAAGACCGGCGGGTGGCGGACTCGGGTGGGAGGCAAGGACACCGGCAGGGTGGTGATCAACGAGCACGCGGTGACCTGCACGATCGGCTCCCCGTAGCCCCGGTCACCGACCCCCGGGGCGGACGCGCACGAAATCGCACGGCCCGATGGGCGCCCGGCGCCGAGCACGACTCGACCAAGGCCGGGGCCGGTGGACCGGATGAGTGCTCGTCTCGGAACTGCCCCGGTGCATGTCACGGGCCCGGTCGGGGTTGTGACGCCGTCACGTTGCCGTTCGTGGAGGCGTCACGGTGACGGCTCCACGAACGGTGTGGCGGCTACACCGCGCCATCACTCTGGAAGGGGCGGGAGGCCAAGGGCAGATCGATCCAGCGCGTCATCGACCGCCCGGATCGTCAGGTGCACCGCGGTGGCCGGCAGCGGAACGCTCAGGCGTCTGTCGCCAAGGTCATCCCACGGAGCTGGTCGCGGCGACCCATCCGAGGCGGGTGCTTCGTCGTCTTGTGTAGTAGGGAGTTCGAACGGACTGATCCGCGGATCGTCCAGGGGACGGGCGGCCCGTGAGTGGCCTGGGTGTCATGGTCACTTGGTGGGTGCGGGGTCGTCGCCGGTGGCGCGCCAGACGTACTCGGCGATGTCTTGGTTCAGTTGGTAGAGCATCGTCTGAACACTGTCGGCGGTGCAGACAGCGAGGTCGTATTGGCTCTCCTCGCGTGCGAGCTTCCCGCCGCGCGCCCGCACGATCATCTGCAACTCGTGCATGCCCGTGGGGGCGATCTCGCGCAGGCTCGCGAGGAACTCGTCGACATCACTGATCTGGTAACCCAGATGCCGTTGCCTGTCGTAGGGCGAGGTGTCGGTTCACTTGCATCTGTGTCTTGACCAGAAGTGGTGGGTGCAGGCGGCTGAGGAACCACCGGTGCGCGTTGGCCTGCCGCTGCTTCAGCCGGTCGCGGCGGGCCCGTTCGTCCGCCTTCCGGCGCCGCCGCTGCTCCTCCGGTGACACCGCCTCGGCCCGGTTCAGCTCGACCAGCTCGGTGACCGCGTCGAGCACTTCGGCGAGTTGGCCGCGGAGCGCGTCGATCTGCTTCTGCAACTGCTCCACGGTCGCCTTCGCGGGTCGCGGCCGGTTCTCCTCCACGCGGGCCCGGGTGCTCAGCCAGCTCGGCAGCGCACTGGACGCGTACGCGGTGGCCAGCAGCCGCACCGTCTCCTCGGTCGGGATGCCGCCGGTGCCCTTGACCAGGCCGTGCGCGACGCTGTTGGACACCGTCGTCTCGACCGCGACCGCGCGCGAACTCTTGCCCGTGGACCTCAGCAGCGCTCCAAGCGCCGCGACGAACTCCTCCGCGGTGCCCACCCGGTCGAGATCGGTCCACTGCACGCCGTCCCCTCCCCTGCACGCCGTCCGGCGGGTGTCCGCCATGTCCGGAGCGTACGCGGCGGACACCCGCCTGAGCAGGCGAATCCCGGTTCCGGGCGTCCGTTCCCGGTGATCGGTCCGGAGCGCACGGCCCGGACGCGGAAGCCCTCCCACCGTGGTCGCACACCCTCCGGAACCACCGGGGGCCGGGCCCTGCGGGGAGCCGCCGTGACCACCCTGCCCACCACCGCCACCGCGCTCGTCGGCGCGCTGCTCGCCTCGGCCGCGAGGCTGCCCCCGTGGGTCGCGGTGCCCGCCGTCGTCCTCGCCGTCGCCGCGTTCGTGCTGCACCTGGTCATCCGGCACCGCCAGGCCCGCGCCGAACTCGCCGCCGCCGACGACGACCTGGCCGCCGCCCGCGACCAACGCCGCCGCACCGCTCAACTGGAGGACGAGGCCGTCTACGCCGCCCGTGCCATCACCGACCCCGCCCAGCGGGCCGACGTCCTGCTCAGCCCTGTCACCCTGCGCCAAACCCCACGGCCACCGCCCGGCGGACCGCCGTAAGTGCTCGTCTGGGGAACCGTCCGCTGGGATGGCGTCACCGCCGGAACGGCCCCGCGAGGTAGGCGGAGCGGTCCCAGACGAGCACTAAAGGATCGGCGCCGCAGCGACCGCCTGAGGCAACCACCGCCAAATGGGGGCCGCATACGTAGGTGGTCCCGAGAAATCACGGGGACCGCCGCTGGTCAGCGCTCTGCGGGTGACGTGTCCGACGTCGGGCAAACGTTCACTTGAACGTCACCCAAACGTCGCTTCCCAGGAGCGCTGGTCTCAGGGGCTGTCACCTTCCCAGCGCCAGATGCCGTCGGCGTCCGGGGCGTACCAGGACCGGCCCCCTTCGTATGTGCCCAGCTCGCTGATCAGCGCGGTGCCGGGGTCGTCGCCGTCGGTACGGCACCAGGTGTAGGCGGACACGCGAACGTCCCAGCCGCGTACAGGTGAACGCGGCCAGATCAAGTGGGTTCCACCAGACGCCGGGGCTGCTGAGCGGGGCAGTTGGTGGGAGGTGGCTCGCTGGGATCGGGGTCCGCGTCGGTGGGTGGCTCTGGGCGCCTCCCAGGGCTGCTGGAGCATCGTGCGGTGAGTTGTCCCGTCCGTCGCCTGCTCGGTATCCCCATAGCTCGGGAACGTGTCGAGTTAATCGTTCGGGGCTGGTTGCCGTCGCGCGTGGACTGGAGGCACGGCAGCGCGACGACCTGCCGTTGACCGACCAGCGCCGCCCCGGAGCGCCTTCATCAGCCGTCAACCGTCGGCGGAGCGTGTGAGGATCTCGCCGTGATCAGGCAGGGCAACTCTCCCGACGTACTCCATTCCCACCGCATCCGCCTCGGTGCCGACCCAATCCGTGAGATACGACTCCGGACACAACGCGTAGCACCCGAAATCCGTATCGAGCCACCGCACCGGGACCTCCCAACCCCACAGACAGCCCCCGAATGCTCATCAGCCCATCGGAGGATGCGTCGTTCATGCTGGAGCGGCTTCTCAGGGTGTGAACGCCCACATGCGGCAGGGAGCGTCATGCGAACCGGACAACGGCACAAGGACGTGGCCTGACGACTGGGGACGTTCACCCGTATGTCGCTGGGGACTTCCACGAGTACGCGGACACCAGGCTTGTTCACCGTCCATTGGCCCGCCGTGCAGTTCGACCCAGGCCCATGTCCCGGTGCCGGCCTCGTCCGTGGGCTCCATGGCTCCAGCCTGCGCCGCCCCGTCTCGGCCCCGGGGCGGACTTCCGCGGACTCGCCCTGGGCCGC
>NZ_JBEZFP010000207.1:0-11967 GCF_040649515.1 Streptodolium elevatio | reverse complement strand
GGCGAGCGCCCTCATCAAGTCCATCCGCGGCTCGGACGTCGACGCCACTCTGCACTACCTGGCCCGCATGATCGACGCGCCGACGCTCCGCCCGAGGACGAGCCGTTGCCGCCGCCCGGCCGGGCATCAGCCCCGCGTACCGCCGACGCACCTGAGACGCCGACGCCGCGGGTCAGCCGCGTACGCGGAACCGCCAAGCGCAGGCCCACCGACAACGGCGGGGAGCCGCGATGAAGCACACGCGCCACGACGACCGCCACGACAGCAGCGACCCGACCCCCCGGCCGTGGTCGCTGCACGGTGCCGCGACACTCGGACTCGGCCCCACTGCCCCGGGTGTACCGCCCACGCCGCGCTCCATCCCGCGTCCCGCTCCACGGCACGCCTGGGGCCGGGCACAGGGACAGGTCCAGGCGGTGTCGGTGTGGACCGAGCAGGTACCGGGTCGCGGCGAGGACGCGGAGCCGCTCGTCGCCCACCACTGGCGTTCGGCGCAGGGCCTGCTCGCCGTGTTCGACGGCTCGGGCGGCGCCGGTGCCGCCCCGACGTGGCAGGCGCCCGACGGCACTTCGCGCACTGGTGCCTGGGTGGGTGCGCGCACGGCGCGACTCGCCACCGATTGCTGGTTCCACGACGTGACGCGGGAGCTGCAGGATCCCGAACCGCAGTCGCTGCACGAGTACTTGAGGTACTTCCTCGAGAACGCTCCGCAGCGGCGCAGCAAGATCGGCGGGACTATGCGACGGCAACTGCCCACCACCCTGGCGGGCCTGCACTATCGGCTCCCCGAGGGGCGAAGGGAGGTCGAACTGCGCGCCCTGTGGGCGGGCGACTCGCGGGTGTACGCCCTGCTTCCGGGCAGCGGGCTGCACGTCCTCACCCGCGACCACACTCGGGAGAGCGACGCGCTGGAGCTTCTGCGCAGCGACCCGCCGATGACCAATCTCGTGTGCGCCGACCGCGACTTCGAGATCGACAGCCACCAGATCTCGCTGCCGCTGCCGTGCGTTTTGCTCGCCGCGACGGACGGGTTCTTCGGCTACGTCCACACGCCGTCCGACTTCGAGCACCTCCTGCTGCGCACGCTGCAGCAGGCCGACAATGCCGCGCACTGGGCCGACCTGATCCGGCACGAGGTGGAGTCGTTCACCGCCGACGACTCCTCGCTCGCGCTGCTGGCGCTCAGCTTCCGGGACTTCGACTACCTGCGCACCGAATTCTCGGACCGGTTCCTGAAGTTGCACGACCAGCAGGTCTCCAGGCCGGCCGTACTGACGGCGGCGCAGACCACCGTGGCGGACCCCTACCAGACCGCGGCCGAGGTCCGGGCGTGGCAGGACTGGTCGTGGCACAAGTACCGGGGCTCCTACGAATCGTGCCTGCCGCCCCTTCCCGAGGAGCCCGCGTGAAGCAGGGAGATGTGATCGCGGGGTACCGCATCACCACCGCACCCACCAACGCCAACGGCGGGAAATGCATCTGGGCGTTTGCCGAGAAGTCCGGAACCGCCTACTTCATCAAGCAGTTCCTCGAACCCAAGCGCCCCAAGGACGACGCCGCCGACTCGCCCAGCTTGCGCATCAGGCGGCAGGTGGCCCAGGAGTTCGAGGAGCGGCACCGCGGCATCATGAAGCGGCTGCGGCCCGACGCCCCGGGCGGCGGAAACATCGTGCTCGCCACGGACTTCTTCCACGAGGGAAGCACGTACTTCAAGGTGACGGAGCGCATCGACACGGCGAGCCTGGCGAGGCCCCAGGACCTGGAGCCGCGCCAGAAGGCGATCCTGCTCAAGACACTCGGCACCAGCCTGAAGCAGCTGCACGACATCGAGGTGGTGCACGGAGACCTCAAGCCGCTCAACGTCCTGGTGCAGAAGCGGGACCGGGCTGCCTTCCACACCGCAAAGTTGATCGACTTCGACGACTCCTACCTCGCGGGGAAGCCGCCCGCACCCGAGGACATCTCCGGCGACTCCCTGTACGGAGCCCCGGAATGGCGCCGCTACCTCCGTCGGGACAGCGGCTTCGGCCCCGACCGGCTGACGTGCGCCGTGGACGTCTTCGCCCTCGGCCTCATGACACACCTGTACGTGACGGGCGACCTCCCGGGTTACGACGACAAGTTCGGTTCGCCGGCCGACGCCGTCAACGCGGGTGAACTGCTGCGCCTCGACCCGCGCCTGCCGGACACGCTCCAGGGACTGCTTCGGCGCATGACCCTCGCAGACCCCAAGCACCGTCCGCGGACTGCGGCTTACCTCAAGGCGCTGTCCAATCCGGAGGCGTGCACTCTCCGCCCCCGCCCGGTACGCGGTCCCGGTCCGGCGAAGTCGCCGGGCGAGGAGGGTTCCACATCGGGACCACGGACGAGTCGCGTGCGCGCCAATCTGGGACCGCGTACGGGCGGCCAAGCACCCGTGCCGACCGATGCAACGCCCGTTCCCCCGAAGAGCAGCGGGCCTGCAACGCCGGTCGGCCCGGTGCCCTCGGACAACCCGGCGACTTCAGCCGCGCCAGCGGCTACTGCCGGTCCAAGAGCTCCGGAGCGCCCGGCCGCTTCCGACACCCCGCCCGCTTCCCGGACCTCCCGCGTCCGCATCAACTTCGGTGATCGAAACCGCGACCGAGGGCGCGGAACACCCTGACCTCCCCCTGATCTCTCTCAGGAGTCATCCATGAGTTCTCCGAACAACCAGTACCAGGGCAACCTTCAGTACGCCGTCGACATCGTGCTCTGCATCGACGCGACCGCGAGCATGTACCCCGTACTCGAAAGCGTGAAGTCGAGCGCGTTGCAGTTCCACGATCGCCTCAACGACGTGATGGCGAAAAAGGGCAAGGCGATCAGCCAACTGCGCCTGAAGACCATTGCGTTCCGGGACTTCGGAGACGACCCGGACACGGCGATCGAGCAGACCGAGTTCCTGCACCTTCCGGACCAGAGCAAGGAGTTCGAGACGTTCGTGCGTGCGATCGACGCGGACGGCGGCGGCGACATCCCGGAGTCGGGCCTGGAAGCCCTCGCTCTCGCGATCAACGCGCCCTGGGAGAAGGGCCTCGACCGCAGGCGGCACGTCATCGTCATGTTCACCGACGCCCCGGCCCACCCGCTCGGCACCGTGGGCGCGTCCGCTCGGAGCTACCCGGCGGACATCCCGCGCGACATCGACGACCTCTTCGAGCAGTGGGGTTACTCCCGCAGCCAGAGCGCGGTCATGGAGCAGTCGGCCAAGCGCCTCGTGCTCTTCGCGCCGGACGAAGCCCCCTGGGGCAACCCGATCGCCGAAGACTGGGACCTGACCCTGCACTTCGAGTCCAAGGCAGGCGAGGGCCTCGAAGAGTTCGAGATGGACGAGATCATCGAAACGATCGCGAACAGCCTGTGACCCTGCACCTGCAGTGGCCCGGATTCCAACTCGACTACTGCGAGGGAACGCTGCAGTTGCGCTGGCCCGCCGCCGTGATCATGGACGCCAAGGCCGAGCGGTGCGCGGCCGCCTCGCTGCGCTCACGGTCGGAGGACGGATCCGGGCAACTGACCCTCCGGTTCAAGAGCGCGGCTCCGGAGACGACCGACCTGATCGCGGTGCGGGTCGACGTCCCGGTCGGCCACGTGGGGAGGGTCGAGGGACTGGTCGAGCTGCTGCGCCGCGAACACGGCGTCCCGGACCGGCCGGGTGACGAGGAGACATCGGACCTGGTCCGCATCCCCGCGGAGGAGGCGGACTGGCTCGTCGCGCCCACGGGCCCCGCGTCGGAGCAGCTCTTCGACGAGGTGATGGACAGGGTCGCCAACAGCTGAGCCGGGACGTACGCACAACGGCGCGCACGACGACGAAAGGCGCACAGGGGTGGCGGCAACAGGCAACTGGCGCTGCGCGGATTGCGACACCTTCAACGCACCCGTGCAGAGGGCCTGCGTCATTTGCGACAGCACTCGGAGGGCGACGTCCGCCCCTGCCACGGCCCCGGCCCCGGCCCGCAAGAGCGCTCCGCGGCCGGCGGCCAAGCGGCCGTCCCCGGCCAAGCCAATCGCGGACTGGCGCTGCACCAAGTGCGATACGAACAACAGCAAGACGGACACATCCTGCGTCGTCTGCGATACGCATTGGAAGGCCGCCTCCAAACCGGCGCCCAAACCGGCGTCCAAGACGGCGAAGAAGGCGGCGAAGAAGGCGCCGACCACCTCGGCCGGGCCCGGCTCGGACCGCCCGGCACGACCGGCGTCCGCGAAGCCGACGCCGACGCCGACGAAGGCCGTTCCGCGGCCTCGCCCGACGAGCCCGCGGGGGACGACCGGTACGGCACGGCGACCGGCAAGCCCTTCCGGTGAGGGCCTCTTCCACCCGCCCCCGAGCGAGACAACCGGCTACGTCCCGATCGTCGCGGGCCCACCGCCACCGACCACCACGTCGCACCGGGTGCCGACCTCGGCCACCGCACCGCCTCGGACAGTGCCGACGACGACGGGTCCCCCTCGTCCCTGGGAACGGCCGCCGGCCTCGGTTCCCACGCACGAATCCTCCGGCTGCCTGAAGAAGGTGGCCATCGTCGTGTTCGTCCTCGGCCTCCTGTACGCAATCGGCAAAGGCTGCGACGACGATCCGACGTCCGACAACTCGTACGCGACCGGCGGCGCCACGAGGACGGCCACGTCCGGCAGCACCGCCCCGAGCGCGACGTCGAGCGGGGGCGCGCCCTGCCCGGCACGCATCGCCGGCCGACTGCCGTCGGGCAGCGGCGCGCAGCTCGTCAAGGCGTTCCGCACGGCGAACAAGCAGATCACTCTGTGCCTCACCCGCGAGGGCAAGCTGTTCTACTTCGGCGAGTTCAGCGATCAACGCGAGCCGGGTATTGCCATGCCGGCCCAGGCGACGGGTGGCGGCTACGAGGCGAGCAATCCCCCGTACCGCTATGTCATCCACGGCAATGTCGTCACGGTCTACAACGCGGGGACCCAGGTCGGCGAGGAGACCCTGACGCCGCTGCCCTCCCCGAGCTGACCACTCCGCGGCGTCACATGCGGCGGGAGACACCTCTCCGCCGGGGGTGACGCCGGGAGGCGCCTCACAGCCGTTGCGGTCCGACGCCGTCCCCGGCGAGCGTGTCGCCGGGGTTCAGCAGCGCGCATGCCTTCATGGAGAGACAACCGCAGCCGATGCACCCGGTCAGCTCGGCCTCCAGCCGCTCGATTGTCTGCCGACGCTCCTCCAACCGCCGCTTCCAGCCGCGCGAGGCGCGCTGCCACTCCTGGTGACTGGGCGGACGGTCGAGCGGTACGTCGGCGAACGCCTCCAGGAGATCCTGCAACGGGATGCCGATCCGCTTCGCCACCGAGATCAACGCGACCCGGCGGAGCATGTGGCGCGGGAAGCGGCGCTGGTTGCGGTCGTCGCGTTCGGACGCGATCAGGCCGAACTCCTCGTAGAACCGCAGCGCGGAGACGGCCGCCCCAGTACGGGCGCTCACCTCGCCGATGGTCAGCCAGTCGTCCGGCCTGGCCCGGACCTCACCGGAACGGTAGCTCGCCATGCCGCCCCTCTCTCCCTGTTGACCTCAAGGTTACTTGAGGTCCTACGGTCGGCTGCGTCGGACAGACGAGCAGAACCAGCCTGGAGAGGACGGCAGTTCGATGACGTTTGTGATCGCCTTGCCCTGCGTGGACGTCAAGGACAAGGAATGCCTCGAAGCTTGCCCAGTCGAGTGCATCTACGAGGGAGACCGCATGCTCTACGTCCACCCGGACGAGTGCATCGACTGCGGTGCCTGCGAACCGGCGTGCCCTGTCGAAGCGATCTTCTTCGAGGACGACACCCCGGACGAGTGGCGGCACTTCAACGCCGTCAACGCCGAGTTCTTCGCCGACCTCGGCTCCCCCGGCAGCAGCGCCAAGCTCGGCCCGGTCGGACGGGACCATCCGACCGTGGCGGCGCTGCCGCCCCAGGGCGCCGAAGACTCACCTCTCGCGGCACCGCCCATGATCTGACGGCCCCAGGGCTGCCCGCGAGTAATCCACAGCGTCTGCCCGGGGATGTCGCGGGCCGGAGGCCACCGCTCCGCGGGATCCACGCGGGATTTACCTCGTGATCACACCGCAGCGTGTAGCATCCCGCCCCAACACTCCCATGGATCTTCGGAAGGCACGTTCCCCATGAAGGAAGTACGGTCGGATCCCGCGGATCTCAAAGGCCAATACGCAGCCCAGGTGGCCGCGGACCTGGCGAACAACGCCCGGGAACAAGAGCGCGTGAGCGCCGAACTGGCCGTGCTCGAAAAGCAGTTGCAGGCTCTCCAGGCTGACCGGGCGCTCCTGGAGAGCATCCGGCAGGCTGTCACCACGGGCACGCTTCCCGACGCGGCCGCTCCTCCGCGGACAGCCGACGGCGCGTCGCCGCCGGAGCCCGGTCAAGGCGCCGCCGTACCGGCGCCGCGGGAGAAATCCCCTGCCGCCGACCGCGCTCGGGTCGCGGAGTCCAAGGCGTCCCCCGCTCGCCCCGCCCGGAAGAAGTCCGCGAAGAACGACGGACCCACACTGGGCGAGCTCATCCTCAGTCACCTCGTCGCCCAGCCCGAGCCGCGGTCCGCCGCCGAAATCAGCGCCGCCCTCGGCGAATCGCACCCGCAGCGCGCCCCCAAGGCCACAGTCGTGCGTACGACTGTCGAAGGCCTCGTCGCCAAGAGCCTGGTCGAACGCTCGAAGCAAGGCTCCTCGGTGTTCTACTCCGCCCTCGCCTCGCCGCCCCAGAGCCGCGGCGACAACGCCGAGACTGCTCCCGCACCCGAGGCACCTGCAACCTGATGCGCTGACGGCGACCCCGGCGTCGTATCGTCGACGGTCGGCGGGCTATCCGAACAGCGTCGCCAAGGCGCCCGGTGTCAGGGCGTGTTCCTGGGCGAGCGCGACGGCTCCGACGATCGCGGCGCGCTCGCCGAGCGGGCCGGTCTCGATCCGGAGCGTACGGGTGGCAAGGGGCAGGACGCGGCGGTAGACCACCGCCTTGATCTCGGCCACGACGTCGTCGCCGACGGCGGAGAACGCACCGCCGATCAGGATCCGACCGGGATTGTGGAAACTCACCACAGCGGCCAAAACCTCGCCAATCCGACCCGCCGCCACACGCAGCGCCCATGGGAGCGGCCGACTTTGCAGGCCTTCTCGGCATCCTGATCTCCGCGACCCACCGCCGCGGGTGTTGCAGTCAGCAGCCACAGAGCCGAACTCGCCGCAGATGACAGCGTGGCGCATCCCGCGAACCCCGGACACCCGGTCGACGGCTGTCGATTGTTTCACTAGCGCCGTTGGATCTCCTCGTAGTTGGCCGATGGAATCGACCGTCCCCGGACTTCGCTCTGGTGCCCGGAACCGCCCCGCGTCTTGCCCCGGGTGGTGCGGGACAGCGGTTACGTGGGGGCGTGAGGTTGGAGGTGGGCGGCGGGGCGACGCGTTCTGGTGTGGGGTTCGGGGGGCGTACGGTTCGGCGGTCCGCGCCGAGCCCCGGAGGCGGATCCCACAGTGACCGGCGGGTCGGCGTCTGCCAAAACCTACCGATCACTCGGTATTCTCGCCGCACGTCTCCACGCGCGTACCTCACCACGCGTTCCCGCCACCGCAGACCCGGTGCCGCTCGAAAGGACCTCGATGGCTTCCATCGCGCACAGCCAGGACGCCCAGCCCTCGGAACCGCTCGGCCCGGCGCCCGTCGTCCGCACCCCGGCCGGGGAGGTCCGCGGAGTCATGCTCGGCGACGCGAATGCCGCCTACCTGGGCATCCCATACGCCGAAGCGCCGGTCGGCGACCTGCGGTTCGCCGCCCCGGTCAAGCGCGCGCCCTGGGAAGGCGTACAGGACGCCGACCGCTACGGCGGCACGCCGCTGCGCGACTACATGATGGGGGTGACGCTGATTCCCGAACCGTCGTTTCCCGGCGAAGACACCCTCCTGGTGAACGTGTTCACGCCGAAGCCCGGAGACCTCTCGGCGAAACTGCCGGTGTTCGTCTGGATCCACGGCGGCGGCTTCATGAGCGGGTCGCCGTCGTCGCCCTGGTACGACGGCGGAGCGTTCCCGCGCGACGGCGTTGTGGTCGTGTCGGTGTCCTACCGGCTGGGCGTCGACGGGTTCGGCAGCCTGGAGGGCGCGCCGGACAACCGGGCGGTGCGCGACTGGCTGTTGGCCCTGGAATGGGTGCGGGACAGCATCGCCGCATTCGGCGGGGACCCGGACCAGGTCACCATCGGCGGCCAGAGCGCCGGCGGCAGCGCGGTGCTCACCCTGCTCGCCATGCCGCGGGCTCATCACCTGTTCCGCGCGGTGATCGCGGAGTCCCCCGGCGCGTTCGGCAGTAGCCGCGAGGCCGCGGTCGCGCGGTCCGCCGTGCTCGCCAAGCGCCTGGGAATCAGCCCCACCCGCAAGGACTTCGCCGCCCTGGACGAGGAAGTCGTCTTCAAGGAGCAGAAGAAGATGGGCGACGAGGAGATGGGCCCGCAGATGATCAAGGGCCTGACCGCCGAGGGTGGCGGCCTGTCGGCATGGGCACCGTTCGTCGACGGCGACCTCGTCCCGTACTCCTTCAAACAGGCCTTCGAGCAGGGCACCGGGGCCGACAAACCGTTGCTGATCGGCGCGACCGCCGGGGAGTTCGAGATCGCGGCGACGATGATGCCCGCCGTACTCGACTGGGTGCCGCGTCCGGTGGCGTTGCGCCTGGCCGGGTTCTCCGGTGCGAGGCGCCGCACGTACGGCACGGCGACGCCCGGGAAGCCCCGCCTGCTGTTCGGCCGCGTCATGACGGACCACGTGTTCCGGTTCTTCGTGACGCGCACGCTCGCCGCGCGGGCCGCGAAGCGGGACGCCGAAACCTTCGCGTACGACTTCCGCTTCCGGAACCCCGACAACGGGATCGCCGGGCACTGCATCGAACTCCCCTTCGTCTGGGACTGCTTGGACAGCGAGAACGTCGCGGCCAGCACCGGGCCGAACCCGCCGCAGGACCTCGCGGACGCCGCACACAGCGCATGGGTCGCGTTCATCCGCGACGGTGCCCCGGGGTGGCCGGCGTACGACGCCAAGGAGCGCCAAGGCATGGTGTTCGACCGCCAGTCACGCACCACAGCGGTCTACACCCGCGAGTCGGACCTCGTCGCCGCACTGTCCGCGTAGCCCAGTCGCCGCCCCGGCCGCCGGCATGGGCCACCACCCCCAGCGGCGCGCCGCACCGCCCACCGGCGTGCCGCACCACTCCGCGGCCGACGGCAACTCCCCGGCATCATGGTCCGTTCCGTCGGCCGGGGCGCCAACAGCATGCTGCTGCTCACCGAGGCCGAGTCGACCGGAGACGCCGACGGCTTCCTGGCGCCCGCGTCTCGTGACTTGTTGCTGGTCACCGCCCCTTCTCTTGGTCTTGCCGCGACGCGCCGGGGGTTGCCCTTGTTGCGTTCTGTGACCATGTCACTGGTTGGTGACAGCGGTGTCGTGGAACGCCGACGTGGGTTCCCCCGGCGGATGCGACCCCGACATGGTGATCACGCAAGCACCGAGAAGCCCGGCTCCATCGAGGCTTCAACTACGCGATACCAAGGGGTTTTTCATGTCCGCCAACCGTCGCCAGACCGTCCTTGCCTCCGCAGCCCTCGTCGCCGGCGCCCTGCTGATGACCGCCTGCCAGGACTCGGACTCCGGTGCCGCGCAGGGCGCTTCGTCCAATCCTCCGGGAGCGCAGGCGCCCGCGCCGCCCAACACGGCGAACTCGGGCGGCGGGCAGGGCGGCAACGGCCAGGGCGGCCAGAGCGGTCAGAGCGGTCAGGGCGCGAACTCGGGCGGAGGCCAGAGCAGCGGGAAGGACTCCGGAGGGCAGGGCACCGGCAGCGGCGGTGGCAGCGGCTCCAACTCCGGCACAAGCGCCGGCTCCGGCTCCGGCACCGGGGCGGCGTCGAACGGTGGTAACAACGGCGACGGCAAGAACGCCAAGTGCCGGACCGACCAACTGAAGACCTCCGCCGTCGACAGCACCATCGACGGCGACCGGAGCCCCAGCGTCGCGGTCACGTTCAAGAACACCGGCTCGGACTGTTCGATGGCCGGCTACGCGGGCGTCGACCTGAAGACCAACGCGGGCGACATATCCGCGGAGCGCACCGGTCAGGAGCCTGTCTCGATCATTCTCAAGAGCGGCGAGTCGGTGTCCTTCGGCATCAACTACCCGGTCGAGACGATGGAGGGCAGCGGCTCCGGCCTGCGCATCACCGGCCTGGTCGTGACCCCGCCGGACGAGACGAAGTCCGTGACCCTCACCTGGCCGGGCGCCGCCTCGCTCCCCGTCAAGAGCGGTCCCGCCCTGACGGTCGGCCCGATCGGCAGCGCCGGTCAGGGCGGCTGACGTACAGGAGCGTGCCAGGACAAGCCACGGAAAAACCGAGGCACGCGGTACCGACCACCTCATAGCGCCGGCCGCAAAGCCGAGCCTGTGAACGCCGAAGGCGCCGCCGGGTGCCCGACCTGCAAAGGTCGGGCACCCGGCGCCTTCGCGTCCGCGGCGAAGGGCGGCGAGGGCGTCGTGGGCTCAGCCGTGGCAGGCGCGGTAGACGAACGCGGGCGGCAGATTCCGCCATACCGTTCTGGTGCGTTCGACCGTGCCGAACGATGCGGAGAGTTCGGCGGCGAAGCGTCGTGCCGTGGGCATCCAGGCGGCGTGGCCGTACGCGAAGGTCGTCATCCGTCCGGCCGGCGTCAGGGCCCGGGGGCTTGAGTTCGATCGCGACGAGCCGCGCGCCGGGCGGCATACGAGCCAACGCCGCGTCGGTGACGACGCCGGTGCCGGGGCCCAGTTCGACGACGAGGGCGGCCTCCTGCGGTGGATCGCGCCGGCCATGTAGACGCCGTACCAACTGCCCAGCACGAGCAGGACCGTGTACGCCGCGTACCCGAAGCGCCGGGTCCGGCCCGCGCCCCGGCGTGCCCGCAACCACGTGCTCGTGCGGCGCGTGGTGTCCTGCGCGGAGGACGACACCGTACCCGCGGCGTCGACGTCGGGCGCGGCGCGGCTCAACGCTGCCATTGCGCCGACGTACGCTCGGGCGGCCCGTCGGAGACCACGCGGCCGTCCTCCAGGACCAGGACACGGTCCGCCACCGAGTGCGCGAGGGCCGGGTGATGGGTGGCGAAGAGCACCGCAGTCCCGCGCTCACCCTCGGCACGCAATCGGGCCGCGAGGCGGTCGCGCGCGGTTGCGTCAAGTCGTTGCTCCGGCTCGTCGAGCACCAGCAGATCGCGCGGACGCACCCATGCCGCCGCCAGCAGCATGGCCTGTGTCTGCCCGGAGGACAGCGAACCGGGCAGCGCGTCGGCGTGCGCGGCAAGCCGATGCTCGTCCAGGCACCGTTCGATCACGCTGTCGGGATCCGGGACGGCGTGCGCAACCGCGACCAACTCCAGGTGCTGGCGGACCGTCAGGTCCGGGTAGCAGCTGAGGGCCTCCGCCACCACGGCGACCCGGGAGCGCACCCGGGGGTCGTCCTCGTCCATGGGCAGACCGTCGAATCGGATCGAGCCGGTCGTCGGCCGGTCGCGCCCGCAGGCCAGGCGCAGCAGCGTCGACTTGCCGGAACCGTTCGATCCCGTCAAGGCCACTCGTTCGCCCGGGGCCACGTGGAGATCCAGGCGCTGCAACGCCTCCCGCTCCCCGAATCGACGGCTTACACCAGCAAGCGTCAACAACGCCGCCTCACCACTCCCCGCGCGCACCTACTGCCGCCGAACACGTACCGCGACCCGACGACGCGCCAAGCCCCGCCACGACGTGATCAGCCACGTCCCGCCACTCTAAGCCGCCGCCTCCAGTGCCCTGATCTGCCGCCGTCGGCCGATGCCGCCGTCGGTGGCGTTGCCAGTGTAACGTTCCGGAAATCGGTTTATTAAATTGACGAAGTCAAGTACTGGTACGATGGCATCGTGAACTCCACCGACAATGTC
>NZ_JBEZFP010000206.1:0-12191 GCF_040649515.1 Streptodolium elevatio | reverse complement strand
CCCTGGCCCGGCGCGCACCGACGGATTTCACAGGCGTACACGGAGGGCGGCGGTCTCCGGTTCAACACCGGTCGGCCCGTTCGCCTGGCTGTGCTGCTCGGCGTGACGCCGCGACGCGAGGTGCGTCGTGACGTACGCCGTCCTGCGCCGCACCCGGGCAGGTCGCCCGGGGCGACACGCGCGGGCTACAGGCACGTGGCAAAAACCCGGCCACGTGCGGTGCGGCGGTTGTGCGGTCGTACCCGCCGTCGTCCGGCGTTGTCACTGCTGCGCTGCCGCGTTGCGGCGGCTCCACGGCACCTGGGGTACCAGCCTGGGCGCCTGCTGGGGCACCTTCCCCAGGGGCCGAGCGCGTACACCCGGTTGTCCCGGTACCTTCGGAGCGGCATCCGGACGTCGTCCGGACCGCGCGATGGGGTGAGGGATCTCCGGTGAGAGCTGCTGTTCTGGTGCCCGCGGCCGGGCTCGGACTGCGCCTGGGCGGCGGGCTGCCCAAGGCACTGCGGGAACTCGGCGACGTGCCGATGCTCGTCCATGCGCTGCGGTCGCTGCTGGCGGCCCCCTGTATCGACGCCGCGGTCGTGGCCGCACCGCCGGACGGTGTCGACGACGTACGCGGGTTGCTCGCGCGCGAACTGGGTGCGGACGCGCCCGTCACGGTCGTCGCGGGCGGCGCCACCCGCCAGGAATCGGTACGCCGCGCACTCGACGCGCTGACCGGGGACTGCCCGGTCGTCCTCGTGCACGACGCCGCACGGCCGTTCGTGCCGGTCGAGGTCGTCGAGGCGGTGGTGGCCACGATCGAGGCCGGCGCGCTCGCGGTCGTCCCCGCGCTGCCCGTCGTCGACACGGTCAAGGAAGTCACGGATGTCGCGCCCGACGGCGCCGCCGAGTGCGTGGTGCGCACGGTCGACCGGGCCTCGTTGCGCGCCGTGCAGACACCGCAGGGGTTCCGGCGCGATGTGCTGGCCGCCGCGCACGAGGCCTCGCCCGAGGGCGACACCACGGACGACGCCGGCATGGTGGAGCGCATGGGCGTCACCGTGTCGGTCGTGCCGGGGTCGGAGGAGGCGTTCAAGGTCACCCGACCGTTCGACCTGCTGCTGGCCGAGGCGCTGCTGAACCGCCGCCGCGAACAACGGGCGGACCGGGCCGAGTAGCCGAGCAAGTGGAACAGGTGCGGCACGGGGAGCGGGCCGAGCGGTCGAGTTCGTGTGCCCCCTACCTTGTTGCGTTCCAGTCGTGTCCGCCGTATTCGCGTCCGCCGTTTTCGTGTCCGCCCTATCCGGAGTCCCCATGTCCGAACTCGCGTCACCCCTCGCAGGTCTGCCCCGCACCGGCATCGGTGTCGACGTCCACCCCTTCGAGGAGGGCCGCGACCTGTGGGTCGCGGGGCTGCACTGGCCGGGGGAGACCGGCCTCGCCGGCCACTCCGACGGTGACGTCGCCGCCCACGCGGCCTGCGACGCGCTGTTCTCCGCGGCCGGCATCGGCGACCTCGGCGCGCACTTCGGGACCTCGCGCCCCGAGTGGTCCGGCGCGTCCGGCATCGCACTGCTGACCGAGGCCGCCCGGCTGGTACGCGAGGCCGGGTTCGAGATCGGCAATGTCGCCGTCCAGGTGGTCGGCGTACGCCCCAAGATCGGGCCCCGTCGCGCCGAGGCCGAGAAGGCCCTCTCGGCAGCCGCCGACGCTCCGGTGTCGGTGTCCGCGACCACCACCGACGGACTCGGCCTGACCGGGCGGGCCGAGGGGCTCGCGGCGATCGCCACCGCGCTCGTGGTGCGGGTTTCGGCCCCGTAGCCTCCGTGGCATCCACTCCACCGGAGCCTTCACCGAAGCCTTCACCGAAGCGACGACGAGAGGAACCGCCGTGTCCGACAAGCTCACCGACGCCGCGCGCACGATGATCGACGCACCGAACTTCGCCACGATGGCGACGCTGCTGCCCGACGGACGGCCGCAGCTTTCCGTCGTCTGGCTCCGGACCGACGGGGACGACCTGCTCGTCTCGACCGTCAAGGGCCGCCGCAAGCACCGGAATATCGAGGCGGACCCGCGGGTGACGCTGCTCGTCTACCCGAAGGACGACCCCTATACGTATGTCGAGGTCAGGGGCACCGCCGTGCTGGAGGACGACGGCGCGCCCGAGCTGATCCAGGAGCTGTCGCAGCGGTACGACGGCAAGCCGTTCCGCGAGGGCGACCCCGCGAACGAGCGGGTCGTCGTGCGGGTCACCCCGGACCGGATCGTCACGCGGCGCTGAATGCGGGAGCTTCCCCGCCCTGACACCCCGTAAACTCGCAGGGTGAGCATGCGCCTATACGACACCAGCACCCGCACGGTCCGCGACTTCGTGCCGCTCGTCGAGGGCACTGTGTCGATCTACCTGTGTGGTGCCACCGTCCAGGCTCCGCCGCACATCGGGCACATCCGTTCCGGCCTGAACTTCGACGTGCTGCGGCGCTGGCTCGCGTACCAGGGCAACGACGTGGTGTTCTGCCGCAACGTCACGGACATCGACGACAAGATCATCGCGAAGGCGTGCGAGGCCGACGTGCCGTGGTGGCGCGTGGGGTACACGAACGAGCGCGCGTTCGACGACGCGTACACCGCGCTGGGCTGCCTGCCGCCGACCGTCGAGCCGCGGGCCACCGGGCACGTGCCGGAGATGATCGAGCTGATGCAGCGGCTCATCACCACCGGGCACGCGTACCCGTCCGACGGCGACGTCTACTTCGACGTGTACTCGTACCCGGAGTACGGCGCGCTCAGCGGCCAGCGTCTCGACGCGATGCGCGACCAGGGCGACGCGGGCGTCGGGGCCAAGCGCGACGCGCGCGACTTCGCGCTGTGGAAGGCCGCCAAGCCCGGCGAGCCGTCGTGGGACACGCCGTGGGGCCGGGGCCGGCCGGGCTGGCACCTGGAGTGCTCCGCGATGGCCCACCGCTACCTCGGCGAGCGCTTCGACATCCACGGCGGCGGCCTCGACCTGGTGTTCCCGCACCACGAGAACGAGATCGCGCAGTCCAAGGCGGCGGGCGACGGCTTCGCCAACTACTGGATGCACAACGCGTGGGTCACCATGAGCGGCGAGAAGATGAGCAAGTCGCTCGGCAATTCGGTGCTGGTGTCGGAAATGGTCAAGCGCTGGCGGCCGATCGTGCTGCGCTACTACCTCGCCTCGCCGCACTACCGCTCGATGATCGAGTACAGCGAGGCGGCGCTGCAGGAGGCCGCGACGTCGTTCGCGCGCATCGAGGGCTTCCTCGAGCGTGCGGGCGAACTGGCCGGGCCCGTCCCGGCCGACGACGAGGTCCCGGCCGCGTTCGCCGACGCGATGGACGACGACCTGGGCGTGCCGCAGGCACTCGCGGTCGTGCACAACACCGTGCGCGAGGGCAACACCGCGCTGGCGCACGGCGACAAGGACGCGGTGGCCGCCCAGGTGGGTGCGCTGCGCGCGATGCTCGGCGTGCTGGGGCTCGACCCGGCGGCCGAGCCGTGGGTGTCCGTCGGCGCCGGGGACCGCACCGAGGACCTGCGCCACGTCGTCGACTCGCTGATCCACCTCGCGCTGGAGCAGCGCCAGGCGGCTCGCGCGCGCAAGGACTACCCGGCCGCCGACGCGGTCCGCGACCGGCTCACGGCGGCGGGCATCGTCGTCGAGGACACCCCGCAGGGTCCGCGCTGGACCCTGGAGCGGCACAGCGACCGCTGAGCCCGCTCCACCCGACCCCGGCAACGGGGCGATGAGACCGCAACCAGGACGCCGGTGCGCGCACCGGCACAAGGACTGACCAGTCGCCGCCGCACCGGCGGTTCGCGTACGACCGTCTCCATGCGGCCGGGCCGAGCGCCCGGCCGTACGGTTGTACGTGCGAGACGAGAGCACCGAAGGGACATCGACATGGCCGGCAACAGCCAGCGCCGCAACAAGCGCAACCCGGGGAGCAAGAAGGGGCCCCAGGTCGGCACGGGCGGGCACAGCCGCCGTGCGCTGCGCGGCAAGGGCCCGACGCCGCCTGCCGAGATGCGCAAGGGGCACGCCAAGCAGCGCGCCGCGAACGCCGCGGCCAAGCGTGCCGCGCGGCCGACCGGCCGTACCGGCGTCGCGCGTGGCAGGGGCGGCAAGGGCACCGTGGAACTGGTGTACGGGCGCAACTCGGTGGTCGAGGCGCTGCGCGCCGGCATCCCGGGGAGCGCGCTGTACGTCGCGCAGTTCATCGACTCCGACGACCGCGTGCGAGAGGCCCTCAAGCTCGCCAACGAGATGTCGATCCCGCTGCTGGAGGCGCCGCGCCCCGAGCTGGACCGGCTCACCGAGGGCGGCCACCACCAGGGCCTCGCGCTGCAGATCCCGGCGTACGAGTACGCCCACCCCGACGACCTGGTCGAGGTCGCGCACGACAACGGCGAGGTGCCGCTCGTGGTCGTGCTCGACGGCATCACCGACCCGCGCAACCTCGGTGCGGTCATCCGCTCCGCGGCGGCCTTCGGCGCGCACGGCGTGGTCGTCCCCGAGCGGCGTGCCGCGGGGATGACGGCGGGTGCCTGGAAGACGTCGGCGGGCGCGGCGGCGCGCGTGCCGGTGGCGCGGGCGTCCAACCTGCGGCAGGTGCTGGAGGCGTACCAGAAGCAGGGGCTGTTCGTGGTCGGCCTCGCCGCCGACGGCACCGACGAGCTCGCCGAGCTGTCGACCGCCGACGAACCGCTGGTCATCGTGATCGGCTCGGAGGGCAAGGGCCTGTCGCGGCTGGTGACCGAGACGTGCGACCAGACCGTGGCCATCCCGATGGCGGCGGGCAACGAGTCGCTCAACGCGGGCGTCGCGGCCGGGATCGTGCTGTACGAGGTCGCGCGCCGACGCGGCATCTGACCCTGTCGGGCGCGACTGCCCAACATCTGCCCAACATCTGCCCAACGTGGCTGCTGAGCACGGCTGCCGTGCGTTGCCGGGTGCCGGTGCGGCGCTGCCAGGCGGCGCCCTGGGCGAACTCCTTCGGGTGATTCCTGGCGCCGTATCGGGTGGGCGCGTCACCGGGGCCGGTCGCGGGGCTCGAAGATAGATGTCCGTATGGCCGCATCCTCCCGGGGGGATCCGCGGTTAGAGATGCGTGGAGACCAGATCGGAAGGCCGCTTTGGTGGCCAGCGTGATCAGGACGACCGGCTGAGCGGTGGGGGACCCGCGGATTTCGGAAGCGTCCCGACCTTGGTACGGGACCCGGTCGATCCTGCGGCCGTGTCCGCCGCCACCCGCAGTCTTCGGGTGGTGATCGGACCGCCCCCGGGTGCGCGCGAGGCGCAGGTGCCCGGGCAGCGTGACGGGTTCCGGTCGGACCCGACCGACGCCACCACCGAGCTGCCGCGGGTCGATCCGGGGGCGGACCCGCCGACGTCGGTGATGCCGCCGGTGCGCGACAGGCCCGTACGCGACCGCCCGGCACGCGACCGGCCCGCCGCCGCGCGGACCTCGCGTACGGCAGCCGCGCGCACCGCGGCTCGTACGGAGGCCCGGTCCTCGGCCGCGAAGGCGCAGCCTCCGGCGCCGGCGAAGCGCGGGCCGTTGCAGCCGGGGACGTTCCTGCTGCCGCTGCGCGGGTTCCTGGGCATCGCCTTCCTGTTGGAGGGTCTGCGCAAGCTGTACGACCCCGCGTTCCTGGACGCGGACGCGCCCGATTCCTTCGCGCACCGCATCGAGGTGCTGCGGGGCGGCAGCTTCGTGCCCGGCGTCCTCGACCTCGCGTCGCAGCACGCGATCACGGTCGGGCTGCTGTTCGCCTTCGGGCAGGTGGTGGCCGGCGTCGGCGCGCTGCTGGGGCTGTGGACCCGGGCGATGGGCATGATCGGCATGCTGCTGTCGCTCGGCGTGCTGGTCGCGGTGGGCGGGAGTTCGTCGCCGTACCACGCGGCCTACGTGGTGTTCCTGGCGGCGTGGAGCCCGCTGGCACTCGCGGGCGCGCCGATGTATTCGGTGGACTGCTGGCTGTCGCTGCGCAATTGGCGCGGTCCGCTGACGATCCCGGTACGCGCCCGGCGCCGCAAGCTCGGGTACGGCTCGATCATCGCGGGTGCGGGCGTCGGCCTGACGCTGCTCGCGGGTGCGCTGTTCGGGCACCCGACGGCCCCCGACACCACGCTGCCGGCGGGCGGCACGCCCGAGACGTCGGTGTCCGGCCCCGCGGCCTCGGAGGAGGCGCCCCAGCTGCCGGGCCCGGCGGTCGCTCCGCCGCCCGCCCCGCAGCCGGGCAGCTCCGCCGCCCCGGGCACCTCGGGTGCCTCGGGGGCGCCGGGCGCGACCAAGGGCCCGGCGACGTCCCCGTCGACGGCTCCGAAGACCAGCCCGGCGGCCAAGACGCCGGCCGGCGCCACCGCGACCCGGAAGCCGGCGGCCACCACGGGCGGCAACAACGCCCCGGCGGCCGCGACGACGCAGCCGAAGGCCACGTCGCAGAAGCCCTCGAACGCGGGCGGCGCGAGCAACAGCAACCCGCTGGGCGGGCTGCTGGGGGGGTGATCGGAGACGCGGGCGGTGTCCGGTGAGGCGGCCGTGCCGCCGACGCAGGACGGGGGAGGCGAAGACGTGGGCGTGGCCCGGGATTTCCCGGGCCACGCCCGTCGCGTTGGGGCCCGGTCGTTCGCCCGGGCCTGCCAGGCATTCCCAGCTTGCCGAGCTAGCCAGCC
Source organism: Streptodolium elevatio (assembly GCF_040649515.1). Classification (GTDB taxonomy): domain Bacteria; phylum Actinomycetota; class Actinomycetes; order Streptomycetales; family Streptomycetaceae; genus Yinghuangia; species Yinghuangia elevatio. The sequence continues at coordinate 5,506 of NZ_JBEZFP010000206.1, read as the reverse complement.
TTGCCGGGCCCACGGGTCTGCCCGGTCTACCCGGTCTGCTCCGCTTGCCGGGCCTGCGGGTTCTGCGGACAGCTCGGAGAACCCGCTTCCGTCAGTCCGCGACACCCTTGTGCGCGACGACGTGCCGGATGTCCACACGGACCAGCAACTCGCCCGGAACGCCGTTGCGTTGGCCGTACTCCTCGGCACGGTCCTCGCCCATGTACCGACCGCCGATCCGGCCGGCCCATGTCCTCAGTTCCACCGGATCGTCGATCAGCCGGGCCTCGCCCTCGACGACGACGTAGCTGAACGGCGGCCGGTCGTCGTCGACGCAGAGGCTCACCCGGGGGTCGTTCCGCAGGTTGCGGCCCTTGACCGAGGTCTCGGCGGTGTTGAAGACCAGTTCGGCGTGTACGCCGTCACTGTCGGGGGCGGCGAGTTCGTCGACGTCGAACCAGATGGGTGCGACGTGCGGCCGCCCGTCGGGGCGGACCGTCGCCAGCTTTCCGGTGCGCGGCCCTTCCCTGAGGAAGGCCAGTGTCTCGGCGGGCGTCATGCGTTTCATGGCGTCCAGTCTCCCCGGCCCGGGCCCGCCCGGGGGCGCGGTGGGCGTCGACACGCGTACGGCCCCACCGGTTGCGACCGGTGGGGCCGTACGCGTCGCTACTGGTGGCGGATCCGCGTTCCGGGCCGTCAGTCGGCCAGGCGCTCGCCGGTCACGGTGGAGAACAGGTGGGTCTCGCCCGCGTGCGCCACGACGTGCAGCGTCTCGCCCTTGTTCGGGACATTGCGGCCCGAGACCCGCACGACCAGGCTCTTGGCCTCGCCGTCGATCTGGGCGCTGCCGTAGACGTAGGCGTCGGAGCCCAGTTCCTCCACGACGTCGACGACGACCGCGAGACCGTTGCCGGTCTTGCTGAGGCCATCGCCGGTGCGGACCTCCAGGTGCTCCGGGCGTACGCCCAGCGTCACCTTGGTCGCGCCCTCCGCCGCGGCGAGGTCGCGGGCCTCGCGCGAGACCGGGACGACGACGTCGCCGAAGCGCACGCCGTCCTCCGCGAGGTCGGCCTCGATGAGGTTCATCGCGGGGGAGCCGATGAAGCCCGCCACGAAGACGTTGGCCGGCCGGTCGTACATGTTGCGCGGCGTGTCGACCTGCTGGAGCAGGCCGTCCTTGAGCACCGCGACGCGGTCGCCCATGGTCATGGCCTCGACCTGGTCGTGCGTGACGTACACGGTGGTGATGCCGAGGCGGCGCTGCAGCGACGCGATCTGGGTGCGGGTCTGGACGCGGAGCTTGGCGTCGAGGTTCGACAGCGGCTCGTCCATGAGGAAGACCTGCGGCTCGCGGACGATCGCGCGGCCCATCGCGACCCGCTGGCGCTGGCCGCCGGAGAGGGCCTTGGGCTTGCGGTCGAGGTACTCAGTGAGGTCGAGGATCTTGGCGGCTTCCTCGACCTTGGCGCGGATGGTGGTCTTGTCGACGCCCGCGATCTTGAGGGCGAAGCCCATGTTGTCCGCGACGGACATGTGCGGGTAGAGCGCGTAGTTCTGGAACACCATCGCGATGTCCCGGTCCTTCGGCTCCAGGTAGGTGACGTCGCGGTCACCGATGTGGATGGCGCCGTCGGTGACCTCTTCGAGGCCGGCGAGCATGCGCAGCGAGGTGGACTTGCCGCAGCCGGACGGGCCCACGAGGACCAGGAACTCGCCGTCGGCGATCTCCAGGTCGAGCGCGTTGACGCTGGGGCGGTCGGCGCCCTTGTAGGTGCAGGACGCCTTGCGGTACGTGACCGAAGCCATGGTGGTAATCCCCTTCACCGGCAGGAACGTGCCGGACGATCCGAGTGGAGGGCGAATGGTCTAGTCCATCTAAGTGGACTCGCGCCACCGTACCCGCCGTACCGGCCTGTTGTCAGCCCTGTACGTCACTCCCTTCTCCTGCAAGTCCTTGCATCTGATGCAAGCCTCTGCCGAAACCTTCTGAAAGCTTCAACTACGCTGGACGGCCATGAGGGCACGGTTGGCGGACATCGCCGCCCAAGCGGGGGTCAGCGAGGCGACCGTCAGCCGCGTGCTCAACAGCCGCCCGGGCGTCGCGGAGGACACCCGGCGTGCCGTGCTGACCGCCCTCGACGTCCTTGGGTACGAGCGGCCGGCCCGGCTGCGCCGCCGCAGCGCCGGTCTGGTCGGCCTCATGGTGCCCGAGCTCGACAACCCGATCTTCCCGGCGTTCGCGCAGGTCATCGAACGTGCGCTCGCGCACCACGGCTACACGCCGGTGTTGTGCACGCAGACCCCGGGCGGCGCGACCGAGGACGACTACACCGAGCTCCTTCTCGAACGCGGCGTCTCCGGCATCATCTTCGTCTCCGGTCTGCACTCCGACTCGGGCGCCGACCTGTCGCGGTACGTGCGGCTCGTCGAGCGCGGCCTGCCGGTCGTCTTCGTCAACGGCTGGGCGGACGGCATCGACGCGCCCTTCATCTCCAGCGACGAGTCGGTCGCCGTCGAGCTGGCGATAGGCCACCTGGCGTCCCTGCGGCACCGGCACATCGGCCTCGCCGTCGGGCCGGAGCGGTACGTGCCGACCGCGCGCAAGATCGCCGGCTTCCGACGCGGCCTCAGGGAGACGTTCGGCATCGACGACGCCGACCCGTGGATCGAGCGCTCGCTGTTCTCGGTCGAAGGCGGCCAGGCCGCGGCCGGCACGCTGCTCGACCGCGGCGCGACCGCGGTCGTGTGCGGCAGCGACCTGATGGCCCTCGGCGTCATCCGGGCGGTGCGCGAGCGCGGTATGACCGTGCCGGGCGACGTCTCGGTGGTGGGGTACGACGACTCGCCGCTGGTCGCGTTCACCGATCCACCGCTGACGACGGTCCGGCAGGCGGTCGCGCCGATGGGCGCGGCGGCGGTGCGTGCGCTCCTCGACGAGATCGGCGGGGGCCGGGCACCGCGTACCGAACTGGTGTACCGCCCTGAGCTGGTGGTCCGCGGTTCGACGGGACCCGCGGCGGTGCCGACCGTGGTGGTCCCCGCCGACGTCGCGGTGGCTGCCGCGCACGACCGGGACGCGGTGGTGCTGCCCGCGCCCGCGGTGGTGCTGCCCGGCCAGGTCGGGGACGTACCCGCCCCTGCCGCGCCGGCGTGAGCACGCGCGCCGGATCCGGCTGAGCGGGCTGCCGGGGGTCCGGCCGGGTCGTCGGCTGCCGGGGTCCGGCCTGGTCGGGCCGCTCGGTCTGGTCGGCCGTGGGACGGCCTTGCCCCGCACGCTCCCCCCTCGACTAGTGTCGATCTTCGTCCAGTGCCGTGGGCGGGACCGGCGAAGCGGTCCGGGCGCGTCCAGTCGAGATCGGTCGTGTTCGGTCGTGTTCGGTCAGTCCGGCGGGTCCGGTCGCGGCACCGGTGAACACATCGTGAGGCGATGAAGCACGAGCGGGGGCTCAGCACCGTGGCACACAACCATCCGCACGACTCCGGGGGCCGGGAGGGCGTCGGCGACCCGGTCCAGGAGGCACACGGCGAGCTGGCGATGGCCCGTCTCGCACTCGCCGACGGCGAGACCGGACACGCCGCCGTACACGTCGCGAACGCGCTGTTCTGCGAGCCCGCGCTGCCCGAGGCGCACGAAATGCTCGGCGTTCTGGCCTCCCGCGCGCCCGAGGGCGGTGTCGGCCTGTACGGGCCCGACGAGCACGGCGGCATGTTCGCGGGCAGTGCCGCGGCGCTCGCCCATCTCCAGGCCGCCGCGGGCGACTTCGACCGTGCGCTGACCGGCCTCTCCCAGGTCGCGGCACACGAGCCGCACCGACCGTGGGCGGCCTCGGCCGGGTGGCTGGGTCCGGACCTCGTGCCGCGCCTGGACCCGGAGGCGTTCGCCCGCACGATGCTGGGCATGGTGCAGGTGCTCGACGACCCCGTGCCCGACGAACACCGGCCTCAGCTGGCCCCTTTCGCGGAGTTGGCGGTGGCGATGACGCAGGCTCACCCGGGCCACGGCTTCCTGCTGTGGGCCGGGTCCTCGTTCATGCGGCGGCTCGACGCGCTCGGCGAGGCGGTGGACTGGGCGTTCCGGGCCTGGACGCAGGACCGTTCGCTGGAGGCCGCCATCATGCTCGGCAACGCGTGGCGCCGGGTGGGGCGCGAGCGCGACACCGAGAAGCTGTGGGCCACCGTGCTGCGCGACCACCCCGAGGACCTGGACCTGCACGTCGACCTGGGCGAACTCCTCGCCGGACAGGGCAGATTCGACGAGGGCATCAGCTGGATCGAACGCGCGCTCGCGACCGACCCCACACATCCGAAGGCTGCCCCCGCGCTGCACGGCCTGCGGTGGGCCCGGGACCGCGACATCGCCCATTTGATAGCGCTGATCGACCACTTGCGGTCGCACCCCGACCACGGGTACGCCCATGAGCTGGTCGCGCGGGCGTGCTCAGGTGCGTGGTTGCGGCATGTGCCGTACCCCACCGAGGCGTTGACGAACACACTGCGCCAACTCCTGGACCAGGTCGAGCCGGGCGACGCGGAGATCGCGATCTCGCTCAGTGCGTTGGAACCGCCGAGTGCGCTGCTCGCGGTACGCGGGGCGTTCCCGCGCTTCGGGCTGACCGTGCAGTCGGTCCCGGAGCCGGACCCGCGGGCGCCGCTGCGGCCGGGCAAGTACGCGGTGTGGGCGTACGCTCCGGGCTCGACGGAGGCGCGGCCGGTGCCGGGCGTACCGGACCCGGCGACCGCGGAGGCGGTGCGCGGCCTTGCCGACCCGTCGTGGCCGCATCCCGCACTGGCCTACGACCGGGCCGTATTGCTGGCCGGCTGCGGCCTCGACGACCTGCTCGGCGTCCTGGCACACCCGCCCGCGCCCGACGACAGCGAGTTGGGGCAGACCTTCGCCCGTCACGAACCGGCCTTGTGGGTACGCCTCGTGCAGATCTGGGCCTGCCTCGGCATCGCCCACCACCGGGCGGACGAGCCGTGGAAGGGCTCGGTTCGCCGCGCGGTGCTGGTGGACCTGGCGTTCGGCCCCGAGGACTGGGTGAGCGACGCGGCGCTGTTCGCGCTCGTCGCGACCGCCTGGCTGGTGCCCGATGTCCGGGACGACGTCGCGGAGTTGGTGGCCCAGCGGTTCGTCGACGCGGTGACGGCGTACCGCACGCGCGAGGTGACGGTGCTGCGCTCGCTCGCGGACCTGGTGTTGGCGACACCACGAATGCCCCGGCAGATTGCGGAGCTGGCGCGGGAGCGCCTGGCCGCGTTGGACGCGGAGTCGGGGTCGTCGTCAGGGGAGGACGAGGGCTGACGCACCGGCGGACTCAGCGGCTGATTCGACCAATTCGACCGACGCTACCAATTCGACCGATGCGACCGACGCGGCCGACGCGACGGACAAGGTCGACGCGACGGATACAACGGTTACGACGGACGCAGCCGACTCGACCGGAGGATGGCACCGCACTGCCGCTGCGGTGCTCGGCGACTGGGGACGCACCGGCGCACCAGGGATAGTCGCTCGCGATAATGCGAA
>NZ_JBEZFP010000205.1:0-12247 GCF_040649515.1 Streptodolium elevatio | reverse complement strand
GACTGAAGCGTCTTGAAGACCAGCAGCTCCGTGTCGGGCAACTGCCGGTATGAGCCCAGCGAGCTACCGAGCTGCTCCACCCCGCGTCGGTATGGCTTTACCTTACGCGATGGGGAGGGAGAACGCCAAACGAGTTGCCCGGCCCCCGCCGGACCCCGTCGGCGGCCTCGGGAAACGCCAACCGGGTTGCCCCGGCCCTTCCGCGCGGGGCGGGAGAGCCAGGACAACCCGGTCAGGCGCACTGCTGTTGTGCTTGTGCTGGTACCGGTGCCGCTATGGGCTCGGCGGTGGTGACGCTCCGGTGGCCGGTGGCGACGCCCCCGCGGCTGGCGGTGCGGCCGTGGCCGCCTGTTCCGCCGCGATGGCCCGGTTGATCGCCGCGGAAAGCTCCTGCTGCGCCTGGCCGTACAGGGCGAAGTCGCCGGCCTTCAGTGCCGCGTCCGCCTTCTGGATCGCCTTCTGGGCGTCGTCGAGGGCGGCCTTGACCGACGGGCTCTGGCCCGGCGGCGGGGTGGAGGCACCGGGTGTCGGCGTGCCCGGGGCGGGCGTACCCGTACTCGGCGGTGTGGTGCCGCCCGGCGGCGCCGGGGCGTTGGGATCGTCAGGAGTCACCGACGGTGGCGCACCGGCAAACAGCACCGCCAGCGCCTGTTCGAGGGTGTTCTCGAAGGCGATCTTGTTGCCGTACGACGCCAGCACCTTCTGGAGCAGCGGGTACGAGTTCGCCGCCGCGGCTCTCACGTACACCGGTTCGACGTAGAGCATGCCTCCGCCCACCGGAAGGCTCAGCAGGTTGCCGTACACGACTTGCGAGTTGGTCAGCTGCAAGACGTTGAGGACCTTGCCGACTTCCGTATTGGACGTGAACACGTTCTGCATCTGTTCAGGCCCGTTGATGGCGGTTGTCGACGGCAAGGTCAGAAGTCTGAACTTGCCGTAATCCGGCCCTGGTTGGGCGTTCACGGCGAGGAATGCCGCCATGTTCTGCCGCTGATTGGGCACGAATGCGCTCGTCAGTCTGAAGGACTGCGCCGTCTCCGCGGGCTGTCCCTGCGCCGGCGGCATCTTCATCGACAGGTAGTACGGCGGTTGCTCGCCGCCCACCTGCTTCGCGCTCGTGGGGTCCTGCGGGACCTTCCACACGTCGGAGCCGTTGAAGAACGTGCGCGGGTCGGTCACGTGGTAGCGGGTCAGCATCTCGCGCTGCACCTTGAACAGGTCCTGCGGGTAGCGCAGGTGCTGCATCAGGCCGTCCGAGATCGCCGACGCCTTCTTGACCGTGCCGGGGAACGCCTTCATCCACGTCTTGAGGACGGGGTCCTTGTCGTCCCACTGGTACAGGGTCACCTTGCCGGAGTAGGCGTCGACGGTGGCCTTGACCGAGTTGCGGATGTAGTTGACGTTGCCGGTGTTGCCGACCGCGCCGCGCCGCTCGTCGGCACGGACCGCCGAGTCGGTGGTCGCGTCGCCCAGCGTGGTGCGCGTCGAGTACGGGTAGCCGTTCGACGTCGTGTACGCGTCCACGATCCACAGGATGCGCCCGTCCACCACGGCCGGGTACGGGTCGCCGTCGATGGTGAGCCACGGCGCGACCGCCTCGACCCGCTCCTTCGGCGTGCGGTTGTACAGGATCTTCGACTTGTCGTTGATCGAGTCGGACAACAGGATGTTGCCGTCCGCGAACTTGGTCGCGTACAGCAGCTTGTTGAACGTCGACCCGATCGGCACGCCGCCGTCGCCCTTGTAGGTGTACGTCGCCTGACCGCCCGGCAGCTTCTCGTCCGGGTAGTCGATCTCGGTCGGCGTGGCGCCGCTCGGCGCGCCGACGATGGAGTACTCCGTCGTCTTCTCGCCGAAGTAGATGCGCTGCTCGTACTGGCCGAGCGGGCCCTGTGCGCCGTCCGCGGTGATGTCCGAGACGATGAACTCGGGCTTGCCCTCGACCGTCACCCGGTTGCCGTCGGCCGCGACGACGCCGTAGCCGTGGGTGTACTTGGTGTGGTCGTTGACCCAGTTGCGGGTCTGGCCGCCGTTCGGGTTCAGCTCGCGCAGCGCGATCACGGTGTCCTGCGTCTTGCCGTTGATCGCGTAGCGGTCGACGTCGAGCGTGCGGCTGAAGCCGTAGAACTGCTTCAGCTGCTGGAGCTGCTGGAACGTCGGGCCCACGATGTTCGGGTCGAGCAGGCGGATGCTGGCCGCGCCGGTGGCCTCGTCGAGCAGGCCTGCGCGCGTGTCGACGGAGCCTGCGTAGCCCTCCGCCTGCACGTCCGCTATTCCGTACGCCTCGCGCGTCGCCTGGATGTTGCGTTCGATGTACTTGGCTTCCTTCGACTGCGCGTTCGGCTTGACCTGGAAGCGCTCGACGATGAACGGGTACAGGCCGCCGATGAGCACCGCGGACAGCACCATGAGGCCGAAGCCGATGATCGGCAGCGCCCAGGTGCGGCGGAACACGTTGACGAAGAACAGCACGGCGCAGATGAGCGCGACGATGAACAGGATCGTTTTCGCGGGCAGCACCGCGTTCGCGTCCGTGTAGCGGAGGCCGGTGAACTGCGAGGCGGACTTGAAGTCGCCCGAGGACACCGCCAGCGAGTACCGGTCGAGCCAGTAGGCGACGGCCTTCAGCAGCACGAAGAGGCCCAGCAGCAGCGAGATGTGGGCCTGTGCGGCGGGGGTCGCCCGGGCGCCCGGGCTCTGTACGCGGAGGCCGCCGTACAGGTAGTGCGTCAGCACCGCGACGACGAGGCCGACCACGACCGCGACGAACCCGAAGTTGACCAGGAACCGGTAGAACGGCAGGTCGAACGCGAAGAACGAGACGTCCTTGTGGAACTGCGGGTCCTCGACCCCGAAGGACACTCCGTTGACGAACTGGAGCCAGGTGCCCCAGTGCCCGGAGGCGGAGGTCCCGGCGATGACGCCGACGATCAGCGACAGGCCGATCAGGACCCACACGCGGAACGGCGCGAGGGCCGACCGGTAGCGGTCCAGGCTTTGCTGCTCCATCGACATGCCGCGGAACGCGGGCCTCAGCCGATAGGCGAAGTACATGTTGAGGCCGACCGCGGCCGCCATGAGCAGGCCGAAGACCAGGAACAGTCCGAGTCGCGTCCACAGGCGCGTCGTGAAGACGTTGCCGTAGCCGACCGACTTGTACCAGAGCCATTCAGTCCAGAAGTTGGCGAAGAGCACCCAGGCGACGCCGACCACCACGATGATGGCGAGCGTCAGCAGGAGTGTTCGCAGACGGCGGGACGGGGCTCCCAATCTGATGCGGCGACCTCCGGGGTCGCCGCGTTCGGGCATCTGAAAAACCAAGGGTGCGCACCTCGATCATTACCTGGTTGCGCCCGGTCGGCGCTCGACTCGTCAACTTACCGAGCCCGGCCATGGTTCCCCACCGACACGGCGGAAGTGTCCGGGGGACGAGGCGGTGCGCCGTACCGGGATGATGGGGGCATGACCGTTGCACTGACCCAGGCCGTCGTGGAGATCGAACGCCACGTCGCGGCGTTCGGGTGGGACCAGCCCGCCCGACTGTACGCGCTCGTCGACACCGCCGCTCTGGTGCGATCCGAGCCACAGCTGGCCAAGGAGCTCGGGCTCGCCGCCGAGGAGGGGGCGGCCACCGCGCTCACCCCGATCGAGCAGGACGAGATCCCGAACGAGACGCCGATCGACGACTTCCTCGCCGGGATCGCCTGGCCCGACCCGGTGCTCGGCTGCGCGATCGTGCTCGAACGCCTCATGCTGCCGCCCGCCGCGGAGGCCGAGATGCCGACCACCGGGACCGACGAGGAGATCGCCGCGTGGGTCGCCGAACGGCCGGACCGCCAGGAGGTGCGGATCGCGGTCGGCGTACTGCGCGACGGTACGCGCGAATCCGTGCTGCGGCTGCGCGAGAAGGACTCCGACCTGGAAGTGCTGTCCGGCGCGGATCTCGTCCCCGGGCTGGCCGAGGCGCTGCGCGCGACGTTCGCGTAGCCGTGACGGCTGCTACTTCTGACACTCGGTCAGGGTGCCCTGTCCGGTGCTGATGACGCCGAGGGCGGCCATCGCGTCGTCGAGCGTGTCGACCTGCACGAGCGTGAGGCCGCTCGGCTTGTCCTTGGCCGCCTCGGCGCAGTTGCCCTTCGGCGTCAGGAAGTACTTGGCGCCCGCCCGCTTCGCCGCGATGGTCTTCATCGTGACGCCGCCGATGGGTCCGACGCTGCCCTTGTCGTCTATCGTCCCGGTGCCCGCCACGAACTTGCCGCCGGTCAGGTCGCCGGGGCTGAGCGTGTCGATGATGCCGAGCGCGAACATCAGGCCCGCGCTGGGGCCGCCCACGTCCTCCAGGTGGATGGTCACCTTGAAGGGGAACTTGGGCAGGACGCCGGGGGTGATGCCGACGACCGAGCGGCCGTCGTCCTCGGCGGCGACGGTGGTCAGCGTGACGGTGCGCTGCGTACCGCGCGCGTCGGCCGGGTCGACCACGAACTCGACGGTCTCGCCCGGCTTGTGCCGGGTGATCGCGGCGCCGACCTCGTCCTCGACGCGGACCGGGGTGCCGTCGACCGACAGGATGATGTCGCCCGCGTGCAGCTGCCCCGTGGCCGGCATGTCCTTGCTGACCTTGGCGATGACGACCTGCTTGTCGACCGGGATGCCGAGCTTCTCGAACGCCGCGACCTTCGCGTGCTCCTGCGAGGACGTGAACTCCTCGGCGTTCTCCTGCTCGACCTGCTTCTCGGTCTTGTCGTCCGGGTAGAGGCTGCTCTTCTTGACGACGTCGGCGTCGTCCTTCACCCAGCCGACGAACGCGCCGAGCAGGGGCATGTCGTAGCCCTTGCTGGTGACCGAGACGGTCGTCATGTTGAGGTGCCCCGAGGTCGGGTACGTCTGCGCGTCCTCGACTTCGATCACCGGCTTGCCCCGGTAGTCGCCGAGCGTGTTGACGGTCGGGCCCGGGGTCAGCTCCCCGTACGGCACCGACGTGAACATGGCCGCAATAGCCAGGGCTATGAACATCAGGCCGGAGACGACCAGGGTGGCGGTACGACGCGACATGAGCGCGACACTACGGCACGTCGCGGCGCCCGGCAGCGCGGGGCTCGTCGGCGTTCGGGTCGGCCGGGGATCGGGAATCGCCCTCGACGACGCGCGTCAGCACGGCCTGGAAGCGCTCGTAGTGGGCGACGGAATCCTGCATGTCCTGCGGTCCGCGGGTGCGTCCGCGCCATGAGGTCCACAACACGATGCCGAGCAACGCCACCGTCGGAATGGCCCACCAGCCCGCGATCGACAGCATGCCGCACCCCCGCCCGAAGCCCAACGGATTAGTGCGTTAATCGTATCTATCGGATGCTAGGGATGCATTTCGGACTATTGACCGATTCACCCGATCTGCCCAAGGCTCCCGGGAGTTCGAGGCGGTCAGCAGGCGCCGACCCACTCCGTGGTGCCGTCCGCGAAGACCTGGTGCTTCCAGATGGGCACCTCGTGCTTGAGGGTGTCGATCAGCCGGCGGCACGCGTCGAAGGCCTCGCCGCGGTGCGGGCACGACACCGCGACCACGACCGCGATGTCACCGACCTCCAGCGTTCCGACGCGGTGCACGGCGGCCAGCGCCGACACCGGGAAGTCCGCGACGACCTTCTCCGCGACGCGCCGCAGCTCGGCGACGGCACTCGGGTGCGCGGAGTACTCCAGCGCGGTGACGCCCTTGCCGCCGTCGTGGTCGCGCACGGTGCCGACGAACAGGTCGGTGCCGCCGGCGGTCGGGTGCCCCACCGCCGCGAAAACCTCGTCGACCGAGAGCGGTGTCTCCCGGATGTCGAGGAGGCGGATGACATCGGTGTCCATGTGCATACCTTCCACTGCCTGGATACCCATCTGGCGCAGTATGCCCCGGCTGAGCGCGGCGGCGATACGGCACGTCCACGACTCGGATCGCGCGGCTCCCAGGGCCGCTCCGCGGTCGGGCGACGGCCGGGCGGGGCCGGGCGGTCAGATGCCGCGCCGCTTGCGCACCTTCCGTACGATCGCCGCGGTGCCGATGAGCGCGACCGTCGCGCCGGCCGCACCGAGCGTCGTGGCGTCCTTGCGGCCGAGCCGCCGGGCGACCAGCGCGTGGCGGCCCTCGACGTCCTCGAGCAGCGCGGCGAACGCCAGTTCGTTGGTCCACAACGGGCGCCACCCCGCATCGCGCAGGCGCGTCGAGGGGACGACCCAGCCGTGCATCGCGTACGCCAGGTCCCCCGCCGGCGCGGGCGTGATGCCGAGCCGGTGCAGGCGCTCGGCGGTCCCGAGGGCGAGCGTGGCCGGCAGCTCCATGCGCCGCATGCCGGACAGCTCCTCGATCTCCTCCTGCTCCAGCCAGCCGTCGCACCCGACGGTGACGACGCCCTCGACCTTGCCGAGTGCCGCGTACACCAGCGCCTCGGCGAGGTCGTCGACGTGGCAGAACTGCCACTGCGGGCGGCTGCCGGACACGACCAGCAGGCGCGGCGCCTCGAAGTGCCGGGTCATGACGCTGTCCGCCTCGGGCCCGCCGACCAGCGTGGCGGGGCGTACCACCGTGACGTTGAGCGCACGGTGGGCGCGCGGCGCGCGGGCGGCCAGTTCCTCGATCTCCAGCAGGTCGCCGATCAGCGACGCGTCGGCGGTGGCCTTGAGCGGGGCGTCCTCGTCGAGCGGGGTCTCGTTCTCCGGGAGCGCGCCGTAGACCATCGCCGACGTGCACAGCACGACACGTGGCACCCCGGCGGCCGCGGCGGCCGTCAGGACGGTCTGCGTCCCGCGTACGTTCCGCGCGCCGCGCGCCCGCGGCTCCGAATCGAGCGAGAGGTCCAAGGCCAAGTGCACGACGACGTCGACCCCGTCGAGGCGCCCGGCAAGGGCCGGATCGCGGACGTCCATGATCCGCCACTGCGCGCCGGGGATGTCACCGCGCCGCTCGTCGATCGCGACCAGCCGTTTGACCTGCTCGTTCTCCACCAGGAGCTGGGCCACCCGGTGGCCCATCCCGGAAGCCGCTCCGGTGACCGCCACGACCGGGCGCGCGCCCGGGCCCATACCGCGTCGGGTCTCGATATCGGCCTCCTGTGGCGTCGCTTCGGTGGTCTCTGCGGGCGTCTCCGTGGACCCGTCCGCCGACCCCCCGGCCGACCGGTCCCGCCCACTCCGCCCAGAGCGAACGTGCGGAGGCTGGGAACTCACTGACCGCCTCCCGTGGTTAGTTTGGTGTGTGCGGCTCGCCTACGTTTACCGAGGAGTACGCGTCCGGAAAGCCCGCATGTGACGCAGCATCCGCAATCCATCCTGCCCGAGGTGTGGCCATGACCATGACGCGAGGCGCGTTTCCGCGCCGCGACCGGTCGCCTTCCCACGCCCCGGGACAGGTCAAACGAGGCGCGGCAGGCCAGGCAGGCCGCCGCCACACCCCCGGCGACGGGGGTCGGCACGGAGGTTGTCATGGGTGACTTCCCCTTCGGTTTCGGCAAGCCGACGGGCGGCGGTGATCCGGACCGTCACGACCCTGATTCCTCCGACGCGCCAGGCGGGTCGGGAAGTTCCCCGGGCTTCGGATTCGGCGGGTTCGGGGCCGAGGGCTCCGGCGGGTCCGGCGGCGCGGGCGGATCCGGTGGCTCGGACGGCGGCCCGGGCTCCGGCTCCGGGTCCGGCGGCAAGGGCCCGGGCGTTCCCGGCGGCCCGGGCGGGTTCGACCCGTTCGGCGGCGGCTCCGACAACCCCTTCGGGGGTGACAACCCGTTCGGCGCACTCTTCGGCAACATGAACCCGGCCGACCTCGGTGCGGCGTTCCAGCAGCTCGGCAAACTGCTCTCGTACGAGGGCGGGCCGGTCAACTGGGACCTCGCGCACGACATCGCCCGGCAGACGGTCGCCCAGAAGGGCGGCGACGCGAGCGTCGGCCAGGTGGACCGCAACGCGGTGGCGGAGTCGGTGCGGCTCGCCGAGCTGTGGCTCGACGAGGCGACCTCGCTGCCCTCCGGCGCGTCCACGACGCTGGCCTGGAGCCGCGCCGAGTGGATCGAGGCGACCCTTCCGCAGTGGAAGGCGCTCGTCGAGCCGCTGGCGACGCGCGTGGTCAGCGCGATGGGCGAGATGATGCCCGACGAGATGCAGCAGATGGCCGGGCCGCTGATCGGCATGATGCGCGGCATGGGCGGCGCGATGTTCGGCGCCCAGGTCGGCCAGGCGCTCGGTGCGCTGGCCGGCGAGGTCGTCGGGTCCGCCGACATCGGCCTGCCCATCGGTCCCGCGGGCCGGGCCGCGCTGCTGCCCGCCAACCTCGCGGCCTTCGGGGCCGGCCTGGGCCTGCCGCAGGACGAGGTACGCCTCTACCTCGCCCTGCGCGAGGCCGCCCACCAGCGGCTGTTCGCGCACGTGCCGTGGCTGCGGCAGCACCTGTTCGGGGCCGTCGAGGCGTACGCGCGGGGCATCAAGGTCGACATGAGCCGCCTTGAGGAGGCCGCCGGGCGCATCGACCCGACGAACCCGGAGGCGTTGCAGGAGGCGTTCACCCAGGGACTCTTCGAGCCCGAGGAGACGCCGGCGCAGAAGGCCGCGCTGGCGCGCCTGGAGACGGCGTTGGCCCTGGTCGAGGGATGGGTGGACGCGGTCGTGCACGCCGCCGCGGCGCCCCGGCTCCCGTCCGCCGACGCCCTGCGCGAGACGCTGCGCCGCCGCCGCGCGACGGGCGGACCGGCCGAGCAGACGTTCGCGACCCTTGTCGGCCTCGAGCTGCGGCCGCGGCGACTGCGCGACGCCTCACGGCTGTGGGCGTCGCTGGCGGACGCGCGCGGCGTCGAGGGCCGGGACGGCCTGTGGGCACACCCGGACATGCTGCCGACCGCCGACGACCTGGACGACCCGGACGGCTTCGTGCACCGCGAGGAGCTGGACCTGTCCGGCCTGACCGCGCAGCTCGACAAGGACCTGGAGTCGCTGGAGGACCAGGCCGACCAGGGCGAGCAGGGCTCCGACGCCGACGCCGGTGAAGGTACCGAAGGCACGGACGGCACCGACGACAAGGACGGCCGCGACGCGGGTGACGGCGGGCCGGACAAGGACAAGGGCTAAGGCAGGGCTGGGCCGGGAGCGGGCCGGTCGAGGACGCAGGGACGACGGCGCCTGACGAGTGCGGCAGGGTGAGCGCATGACTTTGCATGAGGACGCCCGCCGGGTGCTCAAGAGCTGGCAGGCGCCGAACGACGCGCAGGCGCGGCTGCGCGACGCCTATGTGGCCCACTTGGACGCGTACGACGACGGCGTGTGGCGGTCCCGTCGGGAGGGCCACATCACGGCGAGTGCGCTGGTGGTCGATCCGGCTCAGGGCCGCGTCCTGCTGACGCTGCATCCGAAGGTCGGTCTCTGGCTCCAGACCGGAGGGCACTGCGAGGCCGCCGACACGACGCTCGCCGGCGCGGCGCTGCGCGAGGCCGTGGAGGAGTCCGGCGTGGCGGCGCTGACGCTGTTGCCCGAGCCCGTGTCGCTGGACCGCCACGAGGTGCGCTGCGGCGGGCCCGACGCGTGGAGCGTGCACTTCGACGTCGAGTACGTCGCCGTGGCCGCTCCCGACGCCGCGGTCCGCATCAGCGAGGAGTCGCTGGACCTGCGGTGGTTCGCGTACGACGCGCTGCCCGAGCTGACCGACGACGCGTTGCGGACGCTGGTCGCGCGGGCCGTGGTCGCCCTCGGCTGAACCGCGCACCGACAAATGCGGGAACACGAGCGCGGGGCGCGTCCGGTGTCGGACTCGCCCCGCGCTCGTGTATCGGTCCCTGCCGCGCGCTTCCGCGCGTTTCCGCGCGCTCTCCGCTCGTACGCCCCGGGTCAGCTGCCCCAGGTGTTGCCGCGCATGCCGCCCTGCTGACCCATGCCGCGGTTGGCGAGGAAGCCGCCGGGTGCGGTGAAGGACGTCGGGGGCAGCAGCTCGCTCGGCTGCACGATGACGTAGCCCTGGCCCTGGAAGCTGAGGTTCCAGCCCTCGCCGGTGCCGCCGCGGCGGCTCCAGATGCGCTGCGAGGTGAGCTGCGCCTCCATGCGCGTCACGAGGCTCGTGGACCACGCGATGACCGCGTCGGCGTCCGCGAAGCACTCCTGCTGCGGGGTCACCTGCATGACCAGCGGCTTGCCGGAGGTCATGACGGCGAGCTTGCCGGTGCCGCCCACCTCGAGGTTGTAGCCGCCGACGCCGGCGATGCCGGTCTCGCTCTCGATGCGCACGACGTTCCAGCTCAGCGTCGAGTCGAGGGCCAGCACGTACTGCCCGTCCACGGTGAGGCCCTCGTTGTTGAGGTCGATCACGTGGATGGCCTGCGCCATGTTCGCGAGGAACACCGTGCCGTTGCCGCTGCACCGCATGAGGTTGAGCTGCTCGCCGGTCTGCTGCGCGGCCCGGCGCTCGCCGCCGCTCTGCAGGTGGCCGTCGAAGTCGACGCCGCCGGTGAACGCGACCATGGTGCCCTTGCGCGCGAGCACCTCGCGGTTCTGCGCGCCGAGGAGGACGCGCAACATCTGCCTGTTCTGGAGGGCCCAGCGCTCCTGGGACTGGACCTCGGTGTAGCCGAACAGTGAACTCTGCATGGTTTCTCCCCGCTCAGCCGCGGATGTGGAAGCGGTCGGTGGAGTCCTCCGACGGCTGGACGACGACGAACCCGGCACCGCTGAACGCGACCTGCATCGCCTCACCGGTGCCACGGCCGACCAGGGCACCCATGCGCGCGGACCGCTTGCTCTTGATGCGGAGGCCGGTGGACCACGCCACCAGCGCGTCGGGGTCGACGCACGTCTCCTGCTGCGACGGGTCGAGGACGACCGGCGTGCCGCGGGTGGTGATGGCCACCCAGCCGTTGCCGGCCAGCTCGATGTTCGTCATGCCGTTGCCGCTGAACTTGTTGGCGATGCCGGAGACGAACCCGATCGACTTCGTCAGCTGCGCGTCGAACGCGAGGATGTTCGCGCCGTTGACCGAGATGCCGTTGCCCTGGAGCTGGAGCATGACGACGTCGGCCCCGTAGTCGGCGAGGAACAGGTCGCCCTGGCCCGAGCACTGCATCAGTTCGAGCTGCTCGCCGGCGGCCCGGCCGCGGATGCGGTTGCCGCGGCTCTCGCGGTACGGGCTGAAGGTGATGAACCCGTTGTAGGCGATCATCGAGCCCTGCTTGGCGAACAGGTCGTAGCCCTGCTGCATGCTCACGCGGCAGATCTTGTTGCCGTGCGGGCTCATCCGCGCCGTGGGTGCCTGCTGGCCGTACGTGGCGAGCATCTGCTGCTGGTCCATGATCCCCTCACACCTCGTACGGCTGGACGACGATGAAGTGGCCCTGCATACCCCGGAATTGCAGCGACACGGTCTCGCCGCTGTGGCCGGGGTACGCCGTACGACGTACGCGTACCGCCGTGCTGGTCGACACCTGCATGCCGTGCGTCCACGCGACGATCGCGTTGGTGTCCGCGAAGGTCGGGGCGCCCGGGTTGACCGGGAGCACCATCGGGATGCCCTTCGTCTTCACGACGACGGTCCCGTTGCCGCTGAAGGTCTGCACGAACAGGCCGCCGCCGGGGATGCCCTGGCCCTCGATACGGGTCGGTTCGAGGGTCAGGCCCTCGTCCCACGCGAGGACGTTGGCGGCGCTCACGCACAGGCGGTGGCCGGCGAGCTCGACCAGGTGGAGGTTCGCGGCCTCCTCGGCGAAGAACACCTCGCCGTCGCCCTCGCAGCGCATCAGCTCCATGGACTGGCCGGTCAGGCGGTTGTCGCGGCGCTGACCGAAGCCCTGGCCCTGGAACTTGAAGTCGACCTTGCCCTGGTAGGCGACCATGCAGCCCTGCTTGGCGATCACCTTGACGGTGCTGCCGGCCAGGGACGCGCGGATGAGCTTGGGGTTCTGCTGGACCCAGCGGCCCTGGCCCTGGACCTCGCGGAACTGGTCGAGGCCGTAGCCGTACTGGGCCTCCATCGGCAGGCCGGCGGGACCCATGCCCGCCTGGTTCATACCGCCCTGGGCGGTGCCCAGCTGCAGGCCGGCCGGCTGGCCGGGCATACCCGGCTGACCCGGCATCCCGGGCTGACCCGGGAACTGGCCAGGGGGCATCTGACCGGGAGGCATCTGACCCGGCATACCGGGCATCGGCGGGGCCATCTGGCCCTGCGGCATGCCCTGCGGCGGCGGGAACTGGCCGGGAGGCATCTGACCGGGCGGCATTTGCCCCGGGGGCATCTGACCGGGAGGCATCT
>NZ_JBEZFP010000204.1:0-12514 GCF_040649515.1 Streptodolium elevatio | reverse complement strand
GTTCCGGTGTACACCGATGCCCGGGCCCGGTGGTTCGCCCGCCGGGCGGACGAGCGGGTCGCGGCGGACCCGAACACCGAGAAGTCGGGGCTGTTCAACGGCAACGTGCCCGTGCCGGACCCGGACTCCGGCGAAACGGTGAACGTCCGTCGGCCCGTGCCGGCCGGGGACCGGGACCCGATCGCCTGGCGCACCTGTTACCAGGAAGGCGAGATCTACCAGGCACTCTCGGAGCGATTGACGAACGTCCCCGTCACCTATTACGCGGCGCCCGACGGAAGCGTCCTCCTGCAGCGGTACGAGACCGACGTCGCGCGTCTACCGCCGAACGGCACGGCGCTTCCGGAGGGAATCGCCGGCGAGGTGGTGGACATGTGGCGCCGTGTGCAGACCATCCCGCTCCGGAGGCCGTCCGGCCTCATGCCGCCCGACTTCGTGCGCTACCTGAAAAGCCAGAATCCGGACGCCTCCGTGGCGGTGCCGCAAACGGCCGACGAGTACCGCCGTCTCCACCTGGCCGATTTGGAGGCCACGATCGGGCTCGTCCACCTTCGCTGGGACGGGCTTCTCCCTGCGCTCGGGCTCACGCACGACCCGGCGGCTCCGGCGCGCGAGGCGGTCTCCGGCATGCGTGACGTACCGCTCAGGCCCGCCCATCCGGACATGCACCGAAGCAACGTCGGCATCAAGGACGGGCACGTGTTCTTGTGGGACCCGGAACTGGTCGGCTGGCACGACCCGCATGACGCACTTGCGACCTTCGTCGAGTGGGGCCAAAGCCCGGCGGATCAGGCACAGCGCATGGTGCATCGGGCAAAGACCATCTCCTCACCCGATGTCGCCGCGAACCTTCCGTGGAACGCGTCCCTTTGGCAGACCTTCCGGAAGATCTCCCTGCCGGTCAAGCAAGTTGCCATGTTGGCCAACCAATGCGCGCATATGACCCGTGAGGAAGCGGTGCGCAACATCGAGCAGAGTTCGCCTCATATGACCGTGCGGGTCAATCGTGCGAGGGAGCTGCTCGGCACCGGCGAGATGGCTCGGGAGCAGTTCGTCGAAAATTGCGTGGCAGAAGTTCTTCCCGCCGTGGAGCAACGTCGAGTACTCGGCACCGCCGCGTTGGGCCTGGGCGCGCTGTGGTCGGCAGCATCGGTGTTCGCCGTGCCCCAAGGATGGGCCGAGCGCCACAACCCGGAAGCTTCCCTCGCGACCGAACCCCGCGCAGGCGGCTACGGCCTCGCCCGCACCGCCGAACTGCAACCCAGAGGCTGAGGTGACCGACCGCCGCCAAACCCGAACCCGCTGCCGACCGAGCCGCATCGGTACGGTGCTCCCCCGCCCGGACCCGGGACGTCGGCGCGGCGACGGCAGTTGACCGTGACCGACCCCACCGCGCACCCCGCTCCCCAGCCCACCGCGCGGCCGTCCACGCGTTCGCTCGCCGCGCTGCTGGCCGAGCTGGACGTCATGCCGCCCGGCTGGGCGACGCCGCCACGGCGGCCACTCATCGCGGCGGCGCATCCGCCGGACTTCCTGCCGGACATAGCGGGCAACTGGCCCAGGCCGGTGACGAACTCGTACTCCATGGCGCCGACCAGAACGCGCCGCTGCACCCCGGCGCATTCGTCCAGAATCCGTCGCAGGTCGTCGTGGATCCGCGAGCTGCCGGCGGATCGACCTCGAAGACCGGCCGGGCGCACCCCGGGCCCGGCGCCGGTGCCCGGTGAGAGATTCGGGAGGTTGTCGCCGGCCTGTACGCGCAACCGCGGCGCGGAACGCAGTGGGAGCGAAGCGACGCCCTGTCAGGTCAGGATGAGACAACTGGACGAAGCATGCGGCTACCTGGAGGGCGACCGACCGATGACTCACACCCCTGGATGCGCTGGCGCCGCCGAAGACGGCGACAAGGCGGTGCTCGACGCGTTCGCACGCGCGAACATCGTCGCGTTCGCGGCCGAACTCGCGGAGCGCGGCTGCCCGGCTGAGGGACTGATCGATCCGGACGCGGCGGAGGAGGACGACGAGGAACGCGCCGAGTACCGGTTGTTCGCGGTTCACCCGCACGCGGATCTGGAGCGGTGGATCGCCATGCCCGGTGTCGAGCTCGCCGTCGTCCGCGCCGCCGGACCGGACGACCCCTGGGCCGTGGAATGCGACACGGACCGCTACGCCTGGCCCGATCTGATCGCCGAGTTGACCGACCAGGTCCTCGGACCGATCGCGTTCGGACGCAATCTGGCGCTCGTCAGGGACGAACTCGCCCGCCGCGGACTCGTGTTCCGCGACGAGGACGTGAGCACGGACGTGGACGCGTGCGGCGGAGGCTACGAGGCATTCACTTTGCGCGCACCGAACTCGGCGGTGATCCGTCTCGACGTCCCGAACCGCGAATCGGGTCCGGGTTCGCGGATCGAGATGTTCGTGAACGGCCACGGGTACGTCTTCGAGCAAGCGATCGAATCGATCCTGCGGGCGGCGGCACCGGCTCCATAACCCAACGGCCCAAGCTCGCTCAGCCCGAGAAACCGTGCACTCGGCACGACCGCCCGCGGCTGAACCGGGGACGGCCCGCGGCTCAAGGTGGACGGACGGAATGCACTCACAGAGAGACCGAACGTAGCTACGGATTTCGTCACCGCCCTCCTCCACACCACCCAGAACAGCCGAGGCCACACGGACGGGGAACAGGGCCTATCCGGCAGCTCGACGGGCCCGAAGGGAGCTCCAGTCCATGTGAGTTGGCACGCACCAGCGCTAACCGGACTTGGCGATGGCTGAACACGTCGAGGTCCAAGCTCTGGGCGACTGTTCTACCAGCACGCGTTCCGCACAGTGACCGCCTAGGCCAGAACCGGCCACGGGCGTCCCGGTGCGCCCAGGTCGCTGACGAGCGGCGACTGCCCGGGGGCCGCCGTGTGCCCGGGAGCACTGTTCGAGGGGGAAGGTTCCCTGACGTACGGGCCACGCAAGCACCTTGCGGCGGAGAGCGGCCTCGCGCGGCGCCACTCCGACAACCGCGGCACTGACCTCGCGACGAATTCGCCCAGATCGTGCGGGACTTCGCCATGCTCGGCGTCGAAACCGAGCCCCTCCCCCCGCCGTCGGGTCACAGCTCCATGCGGTGGATCGTCGTGAGGTCGGCCAGGCCTGAAATGGTCAGGACGGGCTGGAGGAGGGCCGTGGCGATGATCTCGATGCGTTCGGCGTGCGGGAAGATCACGCTGAGGCCGGCGCTGTCGAGGTAGTCGATGCCGGTCAGGTCGAGTACGAGCGGTCCGGGTGTCTCGTCGAGCGCGGCGGCCAGGGCGTCGGTGTTGCTCATGTCGATCTCGCCGACCGCGGTGAGCAGGGCAGTGCCGTCGGGGCGCCGCCCGGGGGTGAGGGTCAGGGGAGTCATCAGGCGATCCTCGTGTGCATGTCGACGGTGGTTCCCGCCGGGCCGGGAGTGACGGTGACCTGCTGCATCATGGCCCGCATCAGGCGCATTCCTCGCCCGCGGTGCGCGTTGCGCTCGGGCTGGGGCACCTTCCAGCGGCCGGAGTCGGCGACGGTCAGCTGCATCTTGTCGACGAAGGCCTCTGCCCGGAGGTGGATCGTCTCGCCGGGTGCGTCGCGGTGACCGTGCTCGATCGCGTTGGCGCACGCCTCGCCGGCGGCGACCAGGATGCCCTGCATCGTGTGCGGCGGCAGGTCGCATTGGGCCAGCCAGCCGCGCAAGGCCTCGCGTACGGGGGCCAGTTGGGACGACTCAGCGGGGAACGACACCTCGAGCGGCGCCGGGTGGCGGTAGAGCAGCAGGGCCACGTCGTCGTCGTAGCCGTCGGTCGGGGCCAGCCGCGCCATGACGGCCGAGGCGAGATCGTCGACGGCCACGTCCCGGCCGTCTTGGAGGGCTTGGCCTGCCTGGGCGATGCCCGCGCTCAGCGAATGCCTGCGTCGTTCGACCAGGCCGTCGGTGTACAGCAGAAGGGTCGCGCGCGCCGGGATGACGCAGCTGCTCTCCGGGCGCTGCCGACCGGGACGTACCGCGAGCGGCAGTGAACGCCCCTCCTCCAAAAGGCGGGTGGTGCCGTCGGGATGGACGAGGATCCCGGGCGGGTGCCCCGCGCTGGAGTAGGTGAGCTTCCCGCTCTCGGCGTTGAGCACGGCGCAGAAGACGGTGGTGCAGGCCGCGCCGGGGACCCCCGCGGCGAACCGGTCCAATGCCATCAGGGTCTGTGCGGGGCTTGCGTCCTGGAGGAGCAACGCCCGGCAGGCGCTGCGCAGTTGGCCCATGACGCTGGCGGCCTTCAGGCCGCGTCCGACGCAGTCGCCGACGACGATGCCGATGCCCCCGTCGGGCAGTGTGACGGTGTCGTACCAGTCGCCGCCGACCTCCAGCGGCTGTGTGGCGGGCTCGTAGCGCACCGCGAAGCCGTCGGGCAGGTGTGACGGGCCCAGGATTGCGCGTTGCAGGGCGAGCGCGGTCTCGCGCTGCTGGTCGATCTGGTGGGCGCGGCCGAGGCCTTGGGCGAGGTGGCCGGCCAGCAGGGAGAGCAGCAGTTCGTCCTCGCTGGTGAACGGCCGCTGTTCGCCGAGGTCTATCCACAGTGCGAGCGGTCCTTGGGGGTGCTCCAACAGGATTCCGGCACCGTTGCCGACGGCGATCGGGGTCAGCAGCGGTTGTCCGCGCAGTTCGGAGAGCATCTTGCGGCGGTCGTCCGGGAGTTGCTGCCAGGACGACGTACCGTCGGTGGCCGTCACGGCAGCCGCTTCGTCGCCGTGCGCGAAAACGGCCGTCAGGACGCTTCGCGCGTTCCACAGTTGCCGCAGTTGTACGAGCGCGCCGGTGAGCGCGTCCGCGAGGTTGCCGGCCTGGGCCAGGCTGGTGGACAGGGCCGCTCGGGCGGTCTCGCGCTGGATGGCGTAGTGCTCGGCGGTGACGTCGCGGAACGTGCCGACGATCGCGCTGCCGCCGGTGACAGGGTCGTCGACGTGGTTGAACGTGGCGCCGACCCAGATGCGGTAGCCGTCGCGGTGTACGACCGGGATGGTGTAGCTGCCCCGCGCATGGCCCAGCAGCTGGGCGAACGCGGCGGAGACGTCCCGGTGCGCGTCGGGGTCGGTGTCGGCGTTCGGCCACCACGGGTGCACCGGCTGGTACGGCAGCCCCTCCGGCCCGAAGCCGAGGATGTCGGTGAACGCCGCGTTGATCTCGACGACCGCGCCGTGCTCGTCGCAGACGAAGAAGGCTTCCTGGAGGGAGTCGACCAGCGCGGTGCGCCACCGCGC
The DNA here is from genome assembly GCF_040649515.1 of Streptodolium elevatio. Taxonomy (GTDB): domain Bacteria; phylum Actinomycetota; class Actinomycetes; order Streptomycetales; family Streptomycetaceae; genus Yinghuangia; species Yinghuangia elevatio. The sequence goes on along the minus strand of NZ_JBEZFP010000204.1, from coordinate 7,243 downwards.
GTGGTGGTTCCGCAGCCGGGCCAGTTCGATGTTCGCCCGTACGCGGGCCAGGAGTTCGGCGGCCACGAACGGCTTGACGAGGTAGTCGTCTGCGCCCGCTTCGAGGCCTTCGATGGAGGCCTCCTGGCCGGCGCGCGCCGACAGCAGCAGCACCGGGACCGAGGTGGTGCGCCGGTCGGCGCGCAGTGCGCCGACCAGGGCCAGGCCGTCCAGACCGGGCATCATGACGTCGCTGATCACCAGGTCGGGGGCCTGGGCACGGACGGCTTCGAGGGCCTGTTTCCCGTCGACGACCGTGTCGACCCGGTAGCCGGCGCCGCGCAGGAGGCGGGCGAGGTAGTCGCGCATGTCGGCGTTGTCGTCGGCGATCAGCACGTGCGCGGGGACCGCCGACGCGGAGGCCGCCGGCCGGGTCACGGGCCCGTCCCCCGGATCGTCCCTCATGCCGGTGGGCGCGGCGGCGGCTTGCGCGGCGGGCAACCAGCGCAGCGCCTCTTGTACGTAGGGCGCGGCCGTACCCGGGTCCGCCGCCGTGCCCGCGGTGGTCCCCGCCTCGGGCCGCAGCGAGTCGGTCGGCAGGTGCGCGAAGCCGAAGGGCAGGCGGATGGTGAACCGCGTCCCTTCGCCGGGCGCGGACGCGGCGGTGATGGTGCCGCCGTGCAGCCCGACGAGCTCCTTCACCAGCGCCAGACCGATGCCGCTGCCCTCGTTGGACCGTGAGCGGGCGTTCTCGATGCGGTGGAAGCGCTCGAACAGCCTGGGCATCTCGTCGGCCGGGACGCCGACCCCGGTGTCGGCGACGGTCACGACCGCCATGCCGTCCTCGGCGTGCACGGATATCCCGATGGAACCCTCGAACGTGAACTTCAGCGCGTTGCCGAGCAGATTCAGGACCACCTTCTCCCACATGCCCCGGTCGATGTACACGGGCTCGGCCAGCGGCGGGCAGTCGACCGCGAACGCGAGGCCGGCCTTGTCGACGGCCGAGCGGAAGACGCTGGCCAGTTCCCGGGTCACCGCGGCGAGGTCGGCCGCCTCGAAGCGCGCCTGCATCCGCCCCGCCTCGATGCGGGAGAAGTCGAGCAGCGTGTTGACCAGCTTGCCGAGCCGCAGCCCGTTGCGGTGCACGGCCTCCAGTTCCTCGCCGATGCGCGGGTCCGCACCGGCGAGCTGGGACCGCAGCTCCTCGACCGGCCCCATGATCAGCGTCAGCGGGGTCCGGAACTCGTGGCTGATGTTGGAGAAGAACGCCGTCTTCGCCCGGTCCAGTTCGGCGAGTTCCTCCGCCCGCCGCTGCTGGGCCTGGTAACTGCGGGCGCTCGCGATCCCGGTGGCGACGTGTCCGGCGACCAGTTCCACGAAGCCGCGGTAGTCCTCGTCCAGCGGGCGGTAGCGGTTCAGGCCCGCGACCATGAACCCGTACGGCGTCCCGCCGTGCTGCAGCAGCGGCGCCACCAAGGCTTCGAGCGGCGGCTCCGCCCACTCGCCGGTGGGCAGGCCCGCGAAGAGCGGGCCGTCCAGCGCGGTCACGACGGGCCGGCCGCTCACCGGGGCGGCGGTGGGCCAGATGGTCTCCGAGCCCGGCGGGAGGACGTCCGCCGCGGCAGAGTGGCGGGCGTCGATGCCGGTGGCCGCGGCGAGCCGGGCGCTGCCGTCCTCGTCGAGGAGGTACGTCAGCGTGAACGGCAGGTCGGACCGGTTGCGGTCCAGCTGCCGGCTCGTGAAGTCGAGCATCTCCTGCTCGGTGCGCACCACGCTGGGGTCGGAGCCCAGGTCGCGCAGCGTGGCCATGCGCCGCTCGCCGACGACGCGCTCGGTGTCCTCGCTGACCACGCACAGCATTCCGACCACCTGACCGGCGTCGTCGCGCAGCGGGCTGTAGGAGAACGTGTGGTAGCTCTCCTCGGGGTAGCCGGAGCGCTCCAGGAACAGCAGGAGGCCCTGGTCCCACGTGGCCTGCGCGGTGGTGAGCACGGAGTCGATGCGCGGGCCGATGTCGTCCCAGATCTCGGCCCACACCTGCCGGGCGGGACGGCCGAGAGCCCACGGGTACTTGCGTCCCAGGGTGTCGCGGCGATACGCGTCGTTGCAGAAGAAGGTCAGGTCCGGGCCCCACGCCATCCACATGGAGAAGCGGGACGACAGCAGGATGCTCACCGCGGTCTGGAGACTCTGCGGCCAGCTCTCCGGCACACCGAGCGGAGTCGCGGACCAGTCCACCAGGGCGAGGTCCCGCCCGACCCGGGCATCGGCGGCGAACACGTCCGGCCGGGCGGGCAAGGGTGCCGGTAGGGGGGACGGCGGCTCGTCGGCCGCGCGCCCACCGGTCACCGGGACAGGCGCGGGCACAGGCTGGTCGGCCCCTGACACGGCCGGTTCGGACATGTCGGGCTCGGCATCGTCGGAACGCGTCACTGGCCAGTCATCCCGTTCACGTCATCCTTCCGCGAACCGCGCTTTCCCGGGGCAAGTCGGGAACGTGCCGTAGATTGCCCGCACAAGGGCACCGTAAAGCTCCCTTCGGGCCGCTGCGGGAACTTTGTCGAAGTGACCCCTCGAAGTGATCCGTAGGATAGGACAGCGATTCTGGGGCGACAGTTTGGGGACGGGACTCCGCCGCAAGGCCACCTCATCCGGGACCACCGGTACGAGGTGCGGACCTGTGCGTCGTCCCGTCGCCGGGGGTCGTGCCCGGAATCGTCCGCCGGGGGCCGGACCACGTTGCTTGCCGCGCCGCAATACGGGCAGCCTGCTCACTCAGGAGGCATGTCCGCTCGGGACGGCCCGAGCGCGGCGGCCGGAGGAGCGGCGTCCGGACCAGGCGCCGCACCACGCCACACCGCCCGGCGGCGTGTCACCGCCAGGCCGCGTCTCACCGCACAGGAGATTCAGGTGACCGACCGCATCCTCACCGCCAGTCGACACGTCCACGCTTCCGGCACCACCGTGCTGACGTTGACGGGCGACCTCGACTACCACACCGCACCGCAGTTGGGCCGCGCCGTCGAGGAGACGCCGCTGGGTCCCGACAACAACGTGGTCATCGACCTCACGGACCTCGCGTACTGCGACTCGACGGGGCTCACCGCCCTCATCACCGCCTACAAGCAGGCCACCGGAGCCGGTGCGCGGCTGGTCCTCGCGGCCCCCAGTGCGGAACTCCTGCGCGTCTTCGCGATCGTCGGCCTCGACCAGTTGTTCACCTACCAGCCCACGGCCGACGACGCCGTGAAGGCCCTCGGTCCGCACGACGCGTTGTCGCAGGGCCCGCTCACGACGTGAGGTCGTGATAAGCACGGCGGGTGCACGCCCGACACGGGCGCGCCCCGGCCCGCGCACGCCCGACCCGCGCACGCCGTGGTCCCGAGCGTGCCCGGCGGCAGCAGGGCGACCCGCGGCGAGGACGCGCGCGCCCGAACGGCGGTGTGCGTCGCGTCGGGCCATGCGTGCGTGGCAGGGTTACCCAGGAGTCGGCAACAAATCGAGAGGGCGGGGGCGATGGCGGAGGCTTCGTACTGGTCCGACCCTGTGCTCCCGGTGAGCCCGGTCGGCGTCGAGGAGGACCTGCGGGCGCTGTTCGGCCAGTCGACGGCCCTGTTCGCCTCCACCGCCGGGCCGGCGCACGTACTCGCGGCGGCCAACGCCGCCTTCTTCTCCGCGCTCGGCGGCGAGGAACGCGCCCGCACCGGTGAACCGATCGGCGTCCTGATGCCGGAGCTGGCCGACCAGGGGTTCATCGCCCTCTTGGACGGCGTGTACCGCACCGGCCGGCCCTACACGGGCCGGGACGCGCGCGTCCTGCTGGGTACCGGGAAGGAGACCCGCGAGGCGTTCTTCGACTTCACGTACGAACCCCGTCGCGACGAGGCCGGCAACACTGTCGGCGTCCGCATGATCGGAACCGAGGTCACCCAGGTCAAGCACGCCCAGCGGCTGGCCGCCGAGCACCGGGCGCTGCTGGAGCAGATCGCCCGCCAGGCCCCGCTGGACGACGTCCTGGAGGGCATGGCGAAGGCCATCGAGGACCTCTCCCCCGGTGTCCTGGTCTCGGTCCTGCTCGCCGACGCGGACGGCCGGACCCTGCGTCACGGCACCGGCCCCAGCCTGCCGGACTTCTACAACCGGGCCATCGACGGCATCACCACCGGCGACGGCGTCGGCTCGTGCGGTACGGCCGCCCACCGCCGCGAACCGGTCGTGGTCGCGGACATCGCGCACCACCCGTACTGGGACGACTTCCGGGCCCTGGCCGAGCAGGCCGGCCTCGCCGCGTGCTGGTCCACGCCCATACTGGCCCGCAACGGAGCCCTGCTGGGCACCTTCGCGATGTACCACCGCACGCCTCGTGCGCCGCAGGACGCGGACCTCGCGCTGGCGAAGCTGTTCGCCAGCACCGCGGCGCTGGCCATCGAACGCCACCACGCCGAGCAGGCCCGCCTCCACGCCGAGGGGCGCGAGCGGGCCGCGCGCGACGACCTCGCCTTCCTGTTGGAGGCGAGCACGGCGCTGGGGGCCGACCTGGACTACGTGCACACGCTGCGGCGCCTGGCCGACCTGTGCGTCCCGACCCTCGCGCCGCTCAGCGCCGTCGACATCGTCGAGGCCGGGCGGATACGGCGGGTGGCCACCGCGGCGTCCAGCGAGGACGAGAAGCGCCTGCTGCGGGGGCATTCGCCGGGCCACGACGCGGCCGACGAGGCGGTGGCGCGCGTACTCGCCTCCGGCGTGACCGAGGTCGCCCGCCGCCCCGCCGAACCGGACACCGGCGACGGCCTGCACACGACCGGCTATGTCTGCACGCCGCTACTGGACCGGGGACGGCCCTTCGGCGTCCTGACCCTCCTCGGCACCGGCGACCACGTCTTCGACGGACACACGGTGGCGCTCACCGAAGAGCTGGCCCGCCGCGCGGCGTCGGCCGCCCTCAACGCGCGGCAGTTCACCCAGCGGGTGGCCCTCGCGCGCGACCTACAGGCCGGACTGCTGCTGACCGATCTGCCCGCGGTACCCGGCGCCGACCTCGCCGCGCACTACCACCCCGCGGGCGAGGGGCTGGACATCGGCGGCGACTTCTACGACGTCTTCCCGCTGGACGACGGTACGTGGGCCGTCATGCTCGGCGACGTCTGCGGCCGCGGCGCCCTCGCCGCCACCACCACCGCGCTGGTACGCCACACCGCACGGGCCGCGGCACCCCTGCTGTCCGACCCCGGCGACGTCGTACGCGCCGTCAACCGCGCGCTCCTCAACCGCCACGCGAGCCTCGACACCGGCTTCGTCACCCTCGTCTACGGCCATCTCACGCCGACCGACGACGGGCTGACGATCGACCTGGTACGCGCCGGCCACCCCTTCCCCCTCCACCTCGACCGGCACGGGGACGCCCATCCCGTCGACGCCCCCGGCACCCTGCTGGGCATCGGCGACGACCCGCGCGTGTCCACCCGACGCGTCCACCTGCACCCCGGCGAGAGCCTGGTGCTGTACACCGACGGCATCACCGAGGCCCGCGACGCGGACGGCAACCTGTTCGGCGAGAGCCGGCTGGCCGGCCTCCTCGCCGAGCAGCCGCCGGGTCTCGCGGCCGCCGCGCTGCTGGACGCCGTCACCGAGACCGTGCACGCCTTCGCCGGACACCGCGACATGGACGACGACCAGGCGGCCATCGTCCTGACCGCTACCGCCGCCACCGCCACCGCCACCCCGGCCGGCCCCTGACACCTGCCACGAGCCGAGGCGGGTTCGCCGTGCCGGAGCAGGGTGGAAACCGCATCGACGACGAGACCGCCATGCCGTGACCGGCGCACGGCGCCGCCCGAAACGCCTCCATCAGGGCCGGTCGAGGGCAGCGTTCTCGAACGATCGCTGCCCGCTGCGGCGGTTGCTCCTTGCCACGGCCATCGGTCTGATCCCGCGGACGGGCCTCGTGCTGCCGTTCGTGCTCGCGTGGTGACCCTGCGGCGGCATGCGTTTGGGCGACTTGTCCGGTGGTACTTCCTTCGATCGAGGGCGGTTCCGTCAAGGGCCCTCTCCTGGGCGGCGCGTAGCCGCCTGTCTGCGGCACAGAACCTGTGCCCGGGCGCGCGTGGTGCCTGAAGCCAGCGGGCGGCGCGGCCCACGCCCGGTGCCCGCGCGCACGGCCCCCAACCCTGGCCGACGGAGAGATCCCTGCTCCACGGCACCGAGGCTTCCGCGACGACGAACGCGAAGGAGCCCGATCACCGATGCCGACCACCACAGCCCCCGCCCTGCCCGCGACGGAACTCGTCGACGACGCGAACCTCCCCGACGCCACCGACGAACACGCCCCGCTCGCGCGGGAGGATATGCGGAGCCTCGGCCGGGACGGTCTGCGCGCGCACACCGACCGGCTGCTGCGCCGGCTGGCCCGCCTGGAGCCGGGCACCGAGACCTTCGGCCGGACCCGCGCCGAGGTCATCGAGCTGAACACCGGCCTGGTCAAGCACCTGGTTCGCCGCTTCGTCCGCTCCGGCGAGGACTTCGACGACGTCTACCAGACCGGACTGGTGGGCCTGGTCAAGGCGGTCGACCGGTACGACGTCGAGCGCGGCACCGGGTTCATCTCGTTCGCACAGCCGACCATCACCGGCGAGATCAAGCGGCACTTCCGCGACACCTCCTGGGCCGTCCACGTCCCCCGCGGGCACCAGGAACTCTTCCTCGTCGTCGTCAAGACCGCCGACCAGCTCCAGACCGAGCTGGGGCGCGACGCCACCGACGAGGAGATCGCCGACCGACTCGGCACCACCGCGGACGAGGTCCGCGCGGGCCGTGCCGCCGCCGACGCGCACCGGGTCGGCTCTCTCGACGCCCCCATGTCCGCCACTTCAGGGCGCGGTGACCGCCCGCTGCCGTTGCAGGACACCCTCGGCGCCGAGGACCCGGGCATCGAACTCGCCGAGTTCCGGGCCTCCGTCGCCCCGTTGATCGCCGAACTTCCGGAGCGCGACCAGAAGATCCTGCGCTGGCGGTTCTGGGACGACCTGACCCAACGCCAGATCGGCGAACGCCTCGGCCTGTCCCAGATGCACATCTCCCGCCTTCTCACCGCCGTCCTCTCCCGGCTGCGGGCCCATCTGGAAGCCGACGGCGTCGCAGCGAACACCCCGCTGCCCGCCGCGGCCTAGGTCGTGTCTTCAAATTCTCGCCGGGCCCGCGAACCGTGGCACGCACGCTCGCCGCGTTGCGGACCTTGCCGCCGGGCCTGGCGGCCCTCCCAAGC
>NZ_JBEZFP010000203.1:0-12637 GCF_040649515.1 Streptodolium elevatio | reverse complement strand
AGGGCCGGGCACCGATCGGTGCCCGGCCCTCGCCCGTCGCGGGTACCCGGCGCCAGGGTCCGCCGTGCGACGGCGGGTGCCTCAGAGGCCCAACTCGGCCCGGATCGCCGCGCCGTGTTCGTCGACCGCGGGAATCGCGCCCATCGCCGCCTCGCGGCCCGGCACCGTCACCGGCGGCAGCAGCGCCCGCAGCGGGCCGCCGGGGGAGTCGACCTCGCGCCAGCGGTCCCGGGCCGCGAGCTGGGGGTGCTCGGCGAACCCCGCCATGTCGCGCAGCAGCGCGTTGGCGATGCCCGCGGCATCCAGCCGGGCGACCACCTGATCGGCCGTCATGCCACCGAAAGCGGCGGTGATTTCGTCCTCCAGCGCGGCGCGGTGCGCCAGGCGGTCGGGGTTGGTGGCATAGCGCTCGTCCTTCTCCAGGTCGGGGCGGTCGAGCACGTCGCGGCACAGCACGCCCCACTCGCGCTGGTTCTGCACGGCGAGGAAGACGTTGCCGCCGTCCCCGGCGGCGAACGGGCCGTACGGCGCGATCGTCGCGTGCCGGGCGCCGCTGCGTACCGGCGGCACGCCCCCGTACTGCGTCCAGTAGTACGGGAAACCCATCCACTCGCCGAGCGCCTCCAGCATCGAGACCTCGAACCGTCCCCCGCGCCCGGTGTGCTCGCGCTCGTAGAGCGCGGTCAGGACGCCCGTGAACGCGTACATCCCGGCGGCGATGTCCGCTACCGCGATGCCGGCCTTCGCGGGGCCGTCGGGGCCGCCGGTGATCGAAGGAAGGCCCGCCTCGCACTGCACGAGGAGGTCGTACGCCTTCTTGTCGCGGTACGGCCCGCTCGTCCCGTAACCCGAGATCCCGCACACGATCAGCCGCCCGTGCCGCGCCGTCAGCTCCTCGGCCCCCAGACCGAGCCGCTCCGCCGCCCCCGGCGCGAGGTTCTGCACGAAGACGTCGGCGCGCTCCAGAAGCCGGTCCAGCACCGCACGGTCGCCGCCGGCCCGGTCGTCCTTGAGGTCGAGGGCGATCGACTCCTTGCCCCGGTTGAGCCACACGAAATGGCTCGACTGGCCGAGCACCACGCTGTCGTACGCCCGGGCGAAGTCGCCCTCGCCGGGGCGCTCCACCTTGATCACGCGGGCGCCGAGGTCGGCGAGCTGCCGCGTGGCGAACGGCGCCGCAACCGCCTGCTCCAAGGCGACGACGGTCACCCCGGCCAGGGGCAGGGGCAGCGGCATGGGGCCTCCTCGGGCGGTCGCGCGCGACGGCGCGGACGGGGTGTCGGAGGCCCATCCTCCACCGGACCGGCCGTCAGTGGGCGGGCGCCCTCCCGCCGGGCAGGCCGCGGGCCTTTGCGCGCCGGGCGGCCTCCTCCAGGGCGGCCTGGTGCGTGTTGCGGGCCCGCCAGTAGGGGTTGTCGTGCGGGAGCGCGCTGCCGACGCGGCCGTACATGCCGAAGGTCATGAGGACCAGGCCGACCACGAAACTGAAGATCACATTCGACATGCCGAACCCCAGGACGTTGGCGTCCTTGCCGATCAGCGCGAGGTTGACGAAGCCGCTCAACAGGAAGCCGATGCCGATCACGATGTTGAGCGTGGACACGAAGTTGCCGCCCCGGAACGCACCCGCGAGCAGGACGAGGCCGATGGCGATCGACAGCACGCTCAGCGCGCCGTTCGTGGACAGCCCGGCGACGTCCTCACCCGTCGCGCCGAAGAACTCGATCCGGTCGACCAGTCCCAGGATGCCGAAGACCAGCAGGAACAACCCCACCGCGCCGGCTCCGAACCGGTACACCCGGGCGAGCCGGTGGTCCACCGGCAATTCGTCGTGCAACTGCATGGCGGGCTCCTCCCCGCGAAGTCCGTTTCTTGGCTTTTCCACCGATAAATACGATGGTCCTCCTGATTCCGGACGAGCACCAACCCCTCGCGGGGGGCTCGAAGGTTTGCGCCGGCGTTGTTAGCGTGCGCGCAGAGCTGACGGACCGTCAGCCCGAACGTCCGGCCCAGGGAGTACGCATGTCCGATGCCACCGCCACGCCGTCCGCTCCGGAGAGCGGCGACGGGTACGCCGTCTCGCACATCGGCCTGTGCGTCGCCGATCTCGACCGCACGCTGCGCTTCTACTGCGAGGGGCTGGGCTTCGCGCCGGTCATCGCGTACGAGATCGGCAACGAGGCGGCCGCGGCCCTGGAGGTGCCCGGGGACGTGCGGCTGAAGTCGCAGATGATCGCCAAGGGCACGCTGGTGGTCGAACTCCTGCACTACGCGTCGCCCGGCGCGGTCGGCGTACCCTCCGCGCAGCGCAACCAGCTCGGCCTCACCCACCTCAGCTTCATCGTCGACGACGTCGACGCGGCGGCCGAGCGCCTGGTCGCTTTCGGCGGGACGGTGCTGCCCGAGACGCGCACCAGCATGAAGACCGACGAGAGCAGCGCCGAGCTGGTCTTCCTCGCGGACCCGGACGGCACGCGCGTCGAGCTCATGAAACTGGGCTGACGCCTTCCGCTTGGTGTAACAGGTCGTTCACGCTGAGATAACGGCCAGGACACGCACCCTGGTGATCCTGGCCGTAGGGGACTCCTCCAGGGGCCACCCGACAGGGATCCGCGGCGTGCTTCAGGTGCCGTCGCGGATCACCCCTGTCAGCCTTGTCACCCCTGTTGCCCGGGCCGTTGCCCCGGCCGGCCGCTCAGCGCGGCACGAGGTCGATGTACGCCTCCCGGATGCCGTGCACGAAGGCGTTCGGCATGTCCACGACCTCCGTTCCCGCGGTGAGCCGGATCGCGCGTACGCGGCGCAGCAGTTCCTCGAAGAAGATCCGGATCTCCAGGCGGGCCAGCGGCGCCCCGAGGCAGAAGTGCGTGCCGAAGCCGAACGTGATGTGGTCGTTCGGCGTCCGCGCGACGTCGAACCTCTCCGGATCGGTGAACACGCGCGGGTCGCGGTTGGCGGAGCCGTACATCAGCACGACCTGCTGGCCGTCCGGGATCACCGTGTTGCCCACCCGCTGGTCGCCGACCGCCACCCGGCACATGTTGTGGATGGGTGTGACGTACCGGATGAACTCCTCGGTGGCCACCGCCAGATCGGCACCGTTGTCGAGCGCGTCCCACTGGTCGGGGTGCTCGATCAGGTTGAGGAACGTGCGGGCGATGACCGTACGGGTCGTCTCCGCGCCTCCGTCGAGCAGCAGCAGGCAGTCGCTGACCACGTCGGCCGCGCTCACCGGCTCGCCGTTCACCGACGCCTGCGTCCAGGTGGTCATCACGTCGTCGGCCGGGCAGCGCTTCTTCTCCTCGTAGAGCGCCAGGCCCGCGGTGGCGAACTCCACGGCCGCCGCCTTGCCGTCGTCGGTGAAGTAGCGCGGCCCGCCGCCCAGCGCGATGGTCCGCTCCGACCAGTCGCGCAACAGCGGCCACTGGTCCTCGGGGAAGCCGAGCAGGCGCCCGATCATCTTGGCCGGCAGCACCGACGCGAGGTCCGACACGACCTCGACGGTGCCCTTCTCCATGGCGGCGTCGAGGAGTTCGACGCACACCGCGCGCACGTGCGCCTCCCACTCGCGTACACCGCGCGGTGTGAACCACTTGCTCACGAGCTTGCGGCGCTGGTTGTGCAGGGGGTTGTCGAGGCCGATGATCGCCGAGTCGGCGGGCAGGTTCGGCCGGTAACCGCCTTTGTTGCGATCCGAGTTGATGAAGTGCTCGTTGCGCGCCTCGATGTCCTTGAGGTCCGCGTACCGGAAGATGCCCCACAGTTCGTTGCCCGCGTCCCAGGCGACCGGCTCGTGGTCGCGGAACCACGCGAAGACGGGGTACGGGTCGCGCGCGTAGAACTCGCCGTCCAGAAGGTCGAGCGAGGGGCGCGTGCTGCTGGTTGCGGTGGCGTCCATGCGGCGTACCGAAGCACGGATCGCCCGCAGATGCCAGACATCGCCAAGCAACCCCCCGTCGCACCCCGGACAACACCCCCGACAAGCAGCAAACACGCCAGGTCAGAAGCCGCAGCTTCGTCTCGCCGCCCACAAGGCGTCAGTGGCACCCCAACCAAGGCGCAGCGGCGCAGTCACATCTCGCCGCCACCCGGACCGACTTGCACTCAACCAGGCCCGAAGCCGAAGCCTGGGCCAGTCACAAGAAGCTGCATGGCACCTGCCCAAGGCCCGCTGAGAAAATCTCGCCGCCACTCGAACGCTGTGGCACTCAACCAGGCCCCCACCGCGGCTTCGTCCACAAGGCGTCAGTGGCACCCCAGCCAAGGCGCGCACACACAGTCACATCTCGCCGCCACCCGGACCCACTTGGCACTCAACCGGCTTTGTCTCGTCGCCTACAAAGGCGCCAGCGGCACCCAACCAAGGCGTGAGGGGGTGTGGGTGGCGAAGCCCCCACCCAGCGGCGAAGCCGCAAAAAACAACCGAAGACGACCCGGTCCGCGCTCTCCGCGGACATGGGTCGCCTTCGGGTTCGGTGGGCGATACTGGGATCGAACCAGTGACCCCTTCGGTGTGAACGAAGTGCTCTCCCGCTGAGCTAATCGCCCTGAACCGGACCAAGGATACGACGAAGTCGGCCATGGTTTGCAACCAGGTATCCGGCGGCGGGCACCTCCCGCCGGGCGCGGAGCGCTGGGGTAGCGTCGGCGGTTCGGCCGGTGGCCGACCGTTCGCGGTCGGTGGCCGGCGCGCGGATCGGGGCGAACACGGGGGTGCGGCGGGTGAGTACGGCACGGCGGCCGGCACGCGGCAGGGGCGGGAGCGGCCGCAGGCCGTCCCGGTCGGCGCGGAGTCCGCGCGTACCGAGGCAGCGCCGCAGGCCGAACCGTACGCCGCGGCCCACCCGCGGGCGGCGTGTCGCGGCGCGCTTCTACGCGTACCTCACGATCGGGTTCTGCGCCGCCGGGGCGTTGGCGGGCTACCTGCGCGATTGGAAGGCGCTGGCCGGCATCGTGGCCGCCGCCGTTTTCCTGGTCGCCCTCGTGCTCGGAACCCGCTGGATCCGCAAGGGTCTCCGGGACGGCTTCGGGTCCCGCGGCGACGCGGCGCGTCGGCGCCGCATCACCCGGTCCCTCGCCGCCGTCGACGCCATGGACGGCCGCGCCTTCGAGCGCCACATCGCCGCTCTGTGCGAGCGCGACGGGTGCAGGCAGGTGCAGGTCAACGGCGGCGCGGGGGACTTGGGAGCGGATGTGACCGGCCGCCTCCCCGACGGCCGGTTCATGGTCATCCAGTGCAAGCGGTACGCGCCGGACCGCAGCGTCGGCAGCCCGGACATGCAGCGCTTCGTGGGCACCGCGCGTCCCGTGCACAACGCGCAAGTGGCGATTCTCGTGGCGAGTTGCCGGTTCACCGGACCCGCGCGCGATCTCGCCCACACGCAGCGGATCGCACCTGTGGACAGGGACCTGCTGGGGTTGTGGATGAACGGCACGCCGCTGCGCTCCATCGTCGCCATGACGGCGACGAGCACGACGCGGGCCTGACTCGGGTCTGCCGCGGGTCTGACGCGGGCGTCTACTGCAGGGTGATCTGGTCCCCGGACGTGGCGATTTGCTTCGCCGGGAGCGGCTTGGTCGCGGGGCCCGACTCCACGGAGCCGTCGGTCGCGGAGAACTTGCTGCCGTGGCACGCGCAGTTGATGGTGCCGTTGGAGATCGAGCTGACCGTGCAGCCCTGGTGCGTACAGGTCGAGCTGAACGCCTTGAACGTGCCCGCCGAAGGCTGTGTGACCACGACCTTCTGCTGGTCGAAGATCTTGCCGCCGCCTACCGGGATGTCCGAGGTCTTGGCCAGGGCGGTGCCGCCCGCGCCACCGCCGGTCGCGCTTTGCGAGCCGGAGCCGGACGGCTGCGAGCCGTCGCCGGTCTGACCGGTCTGACCGCCTTGGCCGGTCTGGGCGTCGGTCCCGCCGGGAGTGTCCGTCGCGTCGCTCTTGTCGTCGTCGCTGCCGCAGGCGACCAGCGCCGCGCCGCCGACCGCCGCGGCCGAGACCGCGAGAATCTTCCGCCGCGCGACTGCCGAGTTCAATGCGTCCACAGTTCCCCCATGGGGCTCGTAGGGCGCGCACCACGCCGGCCGGTGGTTGCGCATGCCTTCCACACGTACGAGAACGACCGGGGGGTTCAACGCGGGTGACGGCTGGATGAGTGAGTTGCCCGCGTGGCCACTGGGAGCCACCGCGGGCGACCGAACCGTCTCCGTATTGAGGAACGAACCTTTCCTATAAGGCGCGTAGCGTTGTTTCCGAGGCCGCGGGGGTGGGGCCCGGCGACCGCCGGGCAGCCGACAGCGAGCACACCGGAGATGGGTGGAGGCACGATGATCCTGGTCGTAGGTGCTACAGGGCATTTCGGGCGCGAGACCGTCGAAGCGCTGGCGGCGGTCGGCGAGCCGGTGCGGGCGCTGAGCCGTACGCCGGAGAAGGCCGCGCTCCCGGCCGGGGTGGAGGTGGTACGCGGCGACCTGGCGGACGCGGAGACGTTGGCCCCGGCGCTGGCGGGGGTGACGGCTGTGCTGATGGTGCTGCCGTACGGCGCCGACCCGGCAGCGCTGCTGGGCGCCGCGAGCGCGGCAGGTGTGCGGCGAATCGTCTTCGTGTCCTCGGGAGCGGTCGTGGACGGAGCCGCGCCCCAGCCGGACGTGATCGCGGCCTACCACGCCGGCGTCGAACGGGCGGTGGTGGCGACCGGCATCCCGCACACCTTTCTGCGGCTGATGTTCCCGGCCGTCAACTCGCTCTCGTTTGCCGGTCAGTTGGCGGACGGCGACGTCGTGCGGGCTCCGTACGCGGCGGCGGTGAGCGCGCCGGTGCACGAGCGGGACGTCGCGGACGTGGCGGTGCGCGTACTGCTGGAGGAGGGGCACGGCGGGCGGACGTACTTGCTGACCGGGCCGCAGCGGCTCACGCAGGCGGAGCAGGTGCGGGTGCTCGGCCAGGTGCTCGGACGGGCTTTGGTGTTCGAGGAGTTGGAGGCGGGACCGGTGCGTGAGCAAATGGCGCGGTTCATGGACCCGGAGTTCGTCGGGGCGCTGTTCGACCTCATGGAGGCCACCATCGGCAAGGAGGTCGAAGTGACCCCGGCGGTGGAACGCATCACGGGGCGTGCGCCGCGCGGCTATGTCGAATGGGCCGCCAATCACGTGGCCGACTTCGCGTAACGCGGCTGCGGTGCCTGTGCCCGGCTGTCGGCCCGTCAGGGAAGCGTCGGGACGCCCCCGTTGGGGGCGAACACGACCTCGACGCCGGGCAGGCCGCGCGTCCAGCCCTTTGCGGCGGCGGCCAAGTCGTGGACGGGCGGGGGCACGGCGCCGAGGCCGATGGCGAGGTGCGCGTGTGCGGAGCCGGTGTCGAAGGGGCGCGGCCAGGCGTGTGCGTCGGTCGCCCCCGCGTCGGCCAAGGCGGTGAGGAGGGCGCGCAGACGTCCGCGTACCCGGCCCATGAGTTGGTCGAACGCGTCGATCGCGTCGGGCCCGTCGGGCTTGTCGGCGCGTACGGACACCACCGCCCATGCGGCGTGGCGCCGGTGCAGCGGGGGAGGGGCGAACAGTTCGGCCCAGGGGGCGGTCGCGGTTCCGGTTCGGGGTCCGACCTCGGGGTCGGCGGCCGTCTCCAGGAGTTCCCAGGCCAGGTAGAGCTCTTGGCTCAGAAGGTCGCGGCCCGCGGCGGTCACCTGCTCGGCGCAGTTGCGTACCGGGTCGGTGGGGGTGAGAACCGTCAGCGGGGAGCCGGGTGTTGCGGGTACTCGCTGGTCGGCGGAGGGAGCCGACGGCGCGCCGAGGGTGATCGGCTCGCGCCAGTCCCACGCTGCCCAGGAGGCGAAGAAGTGCCGCAGCAGCGCGCTCGCATCGGTCGACGGCGCCAAGTCCCCGGGGGCAATTCGCGCGACGTCGAGCACGGTACGCGCGGCAAGGACGGACCAGGCGAGGCCGGGCAGTCCGCCGAAGGGAGCCGCGTCGAGACCGCGCGCCTTTGCCCATGCCTTCACCGGGCGGACCAGACGGACGAAGGCGGCCTGATGCGGACCGACCGCGCTCAGAACGGCGTCGGCATCGCTCACGGCGCTCAGCGCGAGCGCCGCCGGCTCACCCAACTCCGCACGCCTGACCAGGGCTTCGGACGGCGGGACGATTCCGGTGGGGACGATCACCAGATCGACGTCGAGGCGGGCCTCACGACCGGTGCCGGTGGGGACGTCACGGTCTACCGCACGGCTGACGCCTGATGCGCGTGACGCGCCTGATGCGATCGACGTGACTGCCGCGACGTCCACCGTGAACCGCAGGCCCGGAACCCGTGCTCCCGTCACCCGTCGTACGCGCGACACGCCTGGGAGCGCGGCCACTTCCTCGCGTACGCGCGCCACCGACTCGTCGTGGTCGACCGCCGACTCCGCCGCGCCGTCGGCGGGCCCGCCCGGGACGGCGGCGATCAGGTCGAGGTCGGCACCGCCGAGACATCCGCCCATGCGCCGGGACCCGGCGACGTGGACCACCGACCCCGGAGCGGTCCCGGCGAGCCGCGACGCCACGAGCTCCGCGACGGCGCGGGCATGGGCGTCACGGGTCGGATTCGCAAGGTTCCGCAGGTCCGTGAGGTGGTTCAGTTCGTCCGGGGCCTTCGAGCCCGGCAGACCCTCAGGGCGGGGCAGACCCTCAGAGCCCGGCAGACCCTCAGAGCCCGGCAGACCCTGAGAGCCCGGCAGAGCCTCAGGGCCGGGCAGAGCCTTCCGTCCGTCAAGCCACTCCTTCGCACGCGAAGGCGCCTCCTCCGGCAACCAGCGCAGCTCGCCGCTGCCCAGCGCCAACGTCGCGCGTGGCCGCATCGGTTCGTCGCCGCGCCGGGACAGCAGGACGAGTTCGCCGACATGGGTCGGCATCGCGTCCAGCCGGGCGGCGCATTCCGCGGCGACGCGCTGCGGGTCGGTCGCGCGTCCGAGCGTCAGATGCGGGGTGTAGCCCTCGGCGCGGCCCCGGCAGCGCGGGAACCGGCGTACCAGCGCGGCGCGCAGCGCGGTCCACGGCGCCGGGTCCTCGGGGGCCGGATCGAGCCACACGGTCGCTTCGTCGCGATGCCCGAAGGTGTGCACCCCGTCCAGGCGCACCGCGAACGGGGCGCACTCGCGGACTGCTTCGGCCAGCAGCGGGGCCGCACGCACGAAGTCGGATTCGGGCACGAAGCCGAACAGCACGTTCACGTGCGGCGGCCAGCGGTCGATCTGCGGGTCGTGGGCCCGGCGGACCTCCTGGATCCGCGGCCACAGTTCGGCCGGAGGGATCCACGCGAGGGCGGTGCGTGCCGTCGGCGCCACGTCCAGGACCTCGCCCGCGTCGTCGTGTCCGCCGAAGCCGAGCACCACCTCGACACCGAAGTGGTCGGAAATGTAAAGACCTTCGGCTGTCGGTACGTCGCCGCGCAGCACGGCCTCGACCGCCTTTGTGCCCTCGCCCCGGGTCAGCACGCGGTCGAGACGTGAGACGCGGCCGCTGAGCGACGACACCGCGGCGAGCGGATTCGTCTTCGGGTCGAAGGTGGGCCTGTTGTCGTCCGACCCGTTGACTTCCACCCACGCGTCGCGCATTCCGAGTGCGACCGCGGGCGTGTCACCACCGTCGTTGAAGTCGCCGACCAGCACGAGATCGGCGTCGACGCCGGCGAATCCACCGGCGATGCGGGCCAGTTCGTCGAGGCGTCGGGCCGCCCCGTTCTCGGTGTGGTCGCTCGTGAGGTGGGTCGACGCGACGACGAGCGGACCGGCCGCCGTCTCGACCACCACCGCCGCCACGGCCTTGTGCGGCCCGAGCATGTGCTGCGCGGACTCGCGTACGGCAAGGCGTGAGAGCACCAACAGGCCGCTGTCGTCGACGTCGTCACCCGCCGGGTCGAGGTGCAGCGTGTAGTTCGCGCGCACCCAGTCCGTGGCGGCCAGCATGCGCAGCAGCGCCGGTTCGACCTCCTGGAGGGCGATGACGTCGGCGCCGCAGCCTTCCAAGTCGTCGATGAGCAGGGGGCGTCGCAGGGCGGTGGCGATGCGGTCGCTGTCGTATCGGTCCCACAGGGTGTTCCAGGTGAGGACGCGGATGGTAGAGACGGCGCCGTCGGCGAGATCGGGCGCGCCTGCGCCGGCGGTCGGTTCGCCGCTCGGGATCCGCCCTTGCGCCGGGACCCACCCCTGCGCCGGAACCCACCCCTGCGCCGGATCCCACACGTGCGGGGTCAGCGCGGCGAAGAACGGCGCGCGCAGCAGGCGCCGTTCACGCACTCGTCCGGCCTCCGACTTGTCGAGCCGGTCCACGCCCGCGGCGCGGTCCCACACCACTTCGCCGTCGGCCTCGATGAACATGACGCGGTGCCAGGGGATTTCACCGCCCGGTACGAAGTCGGGCAGCGGAATGCGCTTGGGTGGCGCGCCCCTGCGATTGACACCCAGGACGAAGCGGGCCGGGTCGAACCGCTGGTCCCAGCGGACCCGGTGGTAGACCTGCTCGCTCGTCTGCATCACGCCTCCCGCGCCGCGCCGCCGAGAATGCCGTCCGCGGGACCGGGGACGGCGGAGCCCTGGACGTCACCGAGCACGCCGTCCGCGTCGATGTACCACGTGCGGTGCGCCTGGCCGGGATAGGGCGGTACGAACCGGTGCAGTTGCCCGTACAGCACCTCCGGCGGGACGGGATGCTCGCGGCGGGCGTTGCGGCGTACGAGTTCTGCCTCCTCGACCAACACGACCGCATGTGTGGTCAGTGCGTCCCGGCGCTCGGCGATTCCCCTGACGAGGGAACGCTGTTGCCCATTGAGGGAGGTCGCGTCCCACACCACCGTGCCGCCGCCCGCAAGTGCCTCGTCGAGACGATCGAGGCCGATGCGGAGGATGTCGCTGTTGTCGCGCTGGTTGGAACGCCCACCCCGCGACTCGCGCAAGTCGTCGAGCGAGATCAGGGAGACATCCTGCCCCGCGGCCTTCAGGCTCGCGGCGTGGGCGTCGGCGAAGGTGCTCTTGCCGCTGCCCGACGGGCCGACCATGTGGACCAGGCGAGGGAACGCGCCGGTACGCCACCGCCAGGTCGCCGCGACGGCCTCCTCCGGGGTGGTGATGCGGCCCTTCGCGTACAGCTCGCGGGCCTCCGCCCAGCAGCGGTCGGCGACCGCGTCCTGCGGCAGCCCGTCTCCTGCGGCCAGCGCGGCACGCAAGCCGGTGCGCAGCCCGTCCAACGGCGCCTCTCCCGTCAGCCCGGCGTCGTCGGCGTACAGCGCGGACCAGTCGGCCTGTTCGCGGGCTTCCGCCGCCTCCGGGTCGTGGCGTCCGGCCAGCACGGCGTGTGAGACCGCGTGCAGGATGCCGAGGTCGGCGGCCTGCGACAGCCGTACGAGCCCGGCCCGGCGTTCGTCGTCCGGATAGGGCCGGTGCGGCGCCATATGCAGGCCGACGAGATCGGCGACCCGGCGGGCGAGCGGCATGCCCAGCGGACCCGACAGGCGGGCCGCCAGTCGGCTCCGCCCGGCGTCGTGCAGCAGCGCGGCGAGCACACCCGCCAGGCGCGCGTTGCCGGTCCGGCCCAGGACGTCGAGCCGGGCGGCGGCGTCCGCGACGACGTCCGCGATGTCGGCGGGCGGCGGCCCCGCCTTCGCGGGGTAGGGGGTGTCGGGAGGCATCCCGATCGCGGCGAGCAGCGCGGGGATGTCGGCGGGCGCGCCGGAACGTACGTTCCACAGCGCGGTCGTGGGGCCTAGGCCGTTCTCCACGACGGCCGCGTGCATCCAGTGTGTGTCCGTCTGCACGTGCCGCGGCCGCACCCACTTCGCCACCCGTACGCCGAACTCCGCGCGGGGGAAGCCGGCCACGGTCCGGACGACGTACCCCTCCTGCCGGGTCAGGTCCAACCGCAGGGCGCGCAAGGCCCGTTCGTCGTAGATGCCGCGCCAGAGCACACGTGGGGCCGGAACACCCAGGCGGGCGAGGAAGCGTACGGTGCGGTCCCAGCCCAGGCATTCGTCGCCGGCCCAGACCGAGAACCCGTAGAACCAGCTGTCGAGGTCGTCGTAGGCGATGGAGTGGCGCGCGTACAGATTCTCCCCGCAGACCCGCCAGCCGTCCGGTATGCCGGGGCCGACGCGGCCTTGCAGGCCCTTGATCCACGCGCGCGACGGGTGGTGTCCGGAGTCCAGCGAGCGTGCGTGCATCCCGTCGGCGTAGAGCGTCGTGTTCTCGCCGTCGAGTTTCTCGGTGACGACCACTTCGCGACCGACGAGCCCGCTGGCGTCCCCGGTCCGGACGTCGTCCGCCGACGCACCGGGCGACCACGGAAGATGCGCCGTGCGTGGATAGTGCACCCGCATGACCGGCTCCCTGCCCCGCACTCCGTGCCCGCGCGCCATCGCACCGCATTGCGCGGCGTCGCTTTGCGCGGTGCTGCGCTACACCGCGCCACACCGCGCCGCATTACGCCGCGCGTGGTTGTGCTGCGCCGCGCGTCGCCACGCTGCTGCTTGCCACGTGCCTTCGTGACGACGTCCGCGCCGCCACATCCCGGCCACTGTAGGAGGTGAACCGCCCCGGGTTTGATGGAGATCTCAGATGGTTGCTGTGACGTGGGGTTTCGCGGTTGTCTGGTAGTAGTTGGCTTCGTACTCGACGGGCG
>NZ_JBEZFP010000202.1:0-12871 GCF_040649515.1 Streptodolium elevatio | reverse complement strand
GGACCCTTCCCTCTTCCAACGCCCCCCCCCCCCCCCCCCGGGGCCGGTCGGGGGTTGTGTCTCCGGCGGTCGGGCCGCCGGGTGTGCCACCGAGGGGGCGGGGTTACGCGGGGCGCGTGGCTCCGGCGATCGGCATCGAGTCGACGTCGACGATCTTGACGACGCTGCGCGAGTTCGGCGCGTGGATGATCTTGCCGTCGCCCAGGTACATGCCGACGTGGCTGATGCCCGAGTAGTAGAAGACCAGGTCACCGGGCTGCAGGTTGGAGACCGAGACCTTGTTGCCGGCTGCGAACTGCGCGTTGGTGACGCGCGGCAGCGACACGCCGGCCGCCTTCCACGCGGCCTGGACCAGGCCGGAGCAGTCGTACGCGTCCGGGCCCGCGGCGCCGTAGACGTACGGCTTGCCGAGCTGCGCCTTCGCGAACGCGATGGCGGTGGCGGCCTTGCCGGACGACGGTGCGGTGACGGTGCTGCCCGTCGATTGCTGCGTCGTCGTCTTGGGCGTGGTCGTGGTCTTGGCGGTGGTGCCCGAGGTGTCCTGGTTCGTGGACCGGGTCGGGGCCTTCGCGGGGGCATCGACGGTGAGCTTCGACGACGAGCTCTGCGGCTTGGTGTTCGTCGAGGGCTTCGGGGCGGTCCTGGTGGACGTCTTCTCGGTGGTCGACGTGCTCGGGGCGCTCGGCGCGGCGGCCGGCTTTTGCGGCGCGGCGTCCTGCGTGACACCCGCGAGCTTGAGGACCTGGCCGATGTCGATCCAGTCGGCGCCGCGGGGCAGCTGGTCCCGGTTGATGTCGTACAGCGCCTGCCAGTTGCCCGGGATGTCCTTCGCCTGGGCGATCTCCGAGAGGGTGTCGCCGGCGACCACGGTGTACGTGGCGAGCGGGGCGGCGGGCGCGGCCGGGGCGGCGGCGGGTGCGGGGGTGACGGTGATGTCCGGCGTGGGGGCGGCCGCGTCGTCCGGCGCCGAGACCGGGGCGTTCTGCGGGAAGGCGGGGGCGGCGGGCGCGGCGTGGGCGGCGGTCGCGGTGAGCGTGGCCCCGAGGCCGGCTATACCGGCGGCGGCCACCAGGCAGCGAACGCTGTGGGCAGACAGCATGAAGTCGTTCCTCTCCTGCCGCCTGCGAGGTGAGCTGTCGGATTCGGACCGGAGCGGCCCGGCCGCGCGCTGCGCGGCTTCACCCCGAGCCGGACCCGGATGTCCGGGTACGGCGTACCACCTGGTTCCCCCGCTCCCGTCCGGATGTCGTGCATCATCGCCGGGACCGGGGACGGGATTCGGCGTTCCGGTCGGCGGGCCACGCCTGGGCGGCGAAACCGGGGGTGACGCTAGACAGAACGTTCGTGCGACCACAACTCGCGAGGTGCGTTTCCAGCCGGATAAAGGCCGCGTCAAGTCCGTGAAGCCGCATGACGGCCATTCCTGCCTGCCGGGATGACATGCGGATATGTCGCAGAGTGAGCGTGACGGTCCGCTTACCCAAAAAGTTTCGAAATCGTCTTGACAGCCCGGGAAGGCAAATCACCATACGTTCCGTGTTGTCCATATTTGGGCAACAGAAGGGTTTGTCACTCCTTCGGATGCGCCGGGCTGCCACTCGCCGAAGTCGGCTCTAGCGTCGAAAGGAGTGCCGTCAAATCATGACGACTCAGCTCCAAATAGACATTCTCGACAGACGCTGCTGCCAGACGCTGCTGCCGGACGCTCCTGCCAGACGCCCTTGGCAGCCGCTCTTGCCAGACACCTTGGAGGCCCGGTGACCGAGGCGATGCGCCGAAGCCTGACGTGGTTGTCCTCCCCCGCCCTCGTCGCGCTCCCGGTCCGCGCGCTCACCCTGCTCCTCGCCTGGGGCCTCGGGCTCGGCGGCATGGCCATGCTGTGGGAGGGCGTGCCCGGCGGCGAGGGCGGGTCGGTGGTCTGGTTCGGCCTCGGGATCGTCGCCGCGGTCCTGGGCGGCGCGCTGGGGTTGTCGCTGTTTCTGCCGGCCGCCCGCGACGAGACGTCCGCGCGAGCCGACCGCGCCTGGGGCGCGGCCGGACTCGTCACCACGGTGGTGTGCGCGTCCGGCGCCGTCGCCGTGCTGGTCTTCGACCAGCTCGCACGCTTCTGGGTCGGGCTGGGACTCTGACGCCCGGCCCGGGCACCGGAGCGGCCCGTCAGTACCAGCCGGGCCCGCCGCCGGGGGCACCGCCGTAGTTGCGAAGGGCCGCGGCGTTGCGCCGCTTCCAGCGCAGGTACGAGGTCAGGTAACCCAGGCTCCAGAACCCGCAGGTGAAGAGCACCCCGACCACGTGGGCCACATGCGGGAACGGGCGCACCCCGACGTAGCCGGGCTGGTATCCGGCCATGCCGCCGCCGCCGCTGCCGCCGGTCGGCCCCGCCCATGACCCGGACGCCGCACGGGCCACCTGCCGCGGGAGCCAGCCGAGGAGACCGCCGCTCGCGAATCCGGTCACCACCGCGGCCCGGGACGCCTGGCGCTGGGCCCTCAGCTGGGCCGCCTGCACCGCGTGCGCCGGTACGCGGGCGGGCCACGGCCCGCCGCGGAAGGTCACCCCGTACAGCTCGCGGACCCGCTTGGCCTCCCACACCGACAGAGCGGTGATGGTGACCGGCCCGCCGAGCGTCACGACGATGGCGACCACCGCGGGCACCCGGTTGTTGCCGGGAGACGCGAAGTCGACGGCGGCGACCGCCCAGGACAGCGTCGGCGCGAGCAGGCTGGGCATCAGCAGGTGCCCGTCCGCCGCCGCGAAGAGGTGCCGCGGGACCAGGAAGAAGGCGAAGATCGCGAAGAAGCCGGTCCAGATGAAGCCGGCCAGGCCCAGCAGCAGGAGAACCCACATGGCGGGGTGGTCCGGCTTGGCCTCGACGAGTCCGCTCGCGGCCACCGCCGCGAGGATGCCGCCCGCCCCGAGGAACCAGGCCATCGAGGTCATCGGATAGCGCATCGCCCGGCGCGTCTCCCGGCGGACGTTGTCGTGCGAGAGCAGTACGAAGGCCAGCGCACAGAGCGGAACGGCGACCATCGCCACCACGACGGAGATCGTGACGTGCAGGATCGCCTCACTGAAGACCTTGTCGCCCTCGACGCTGTCGTACTTCACCGCGACCCACACGACGACCGCCATCCCGATCAGCGTGCGGATCAGGCCCAGCTGGTCGATGCGCGGGTCGGGCGGGGCCAGCCGGTTCTGCGGCTTCAGCGCACGCTGGGCCGCGCCCTTGGGGTTGATCAGGTACGCGAGCACCTTGCCGGCGACGGTGCCGACGGTCCGGGGCGGCCGACCCTGCGGTCCGCCGGCTCCGGGACCGGGCGGCGGTGCCGACGAGGGCGCGGACGGGTGCGGCGCGGGGTGCGGCGCGTACGCGCCCGGCTGGAAGGGGAATTGGCCCGTCGCCCCGGGAGGCTGAGCAGGCGGCCACGGCGGTGGAACGTGCGTCAAGGATCTGTCCTTCATCTCGCCGGGGGGTCAATTCCGCGCAGCAGTATGGCGGAACGCGATGAGACGACGACAGCGGGAGACCCCTCACACTCCAGGCGGCGCGAAACGCCCGGGAAAATACACGAATCGACAAGACAGCGAATCGGGCACGGTCACCGGGGGCGGGGGACCCGGAGTGGAGGAACAGGGGGGAAGGGCAACTCGGGGGAAGGGGAACCCGGCCGAAGAGGAACCCGGCCGAAGGGAACCTGGCGGCAAGGAGGATCGGGTCGAAGGGGAACCGGGCCCGGCCGCCCCCCACGGCGACCAGACCCGACTCCCTTCCCCTGACCGGCCCGTGACCGGTCCGCGCCCGGCCGGGGGCCCACACGTCACCCGGCCGGCGCGCACGGCGGCGGACACCTCGACCACCGCGGTGGCCGCCGCGACCACCGCGAATCCGGCGCGGGGCAAATGCACTTCCGAGCCGTCGTTCGCGGTGCACCGATCCGCTGCCCCGCGCTTTCGACCGGAAACACGCGGCCGCGCCAAATACGGGGACGTTCAGGACCAGACGTTCAGGGCCAGGGGCGTCAGGTCAGGGCCAGGGGCGTCAGGTGCGCGACAGCACGGCCATCGCGGCGTTGTGGCCGGGGATGCCGCTGACCCCGCCGCCGCGCCGGGCCCCGGCGCCCCCGAGGACGATGCGCTCGTACCGGGTCTCCACCCCCCAGGTCCCGGCCTGGTCCGTGTCCTCGGCGAACAGCCACGCGAGGTCGCGGTGGAAGATGTGTCCGGCGGGCAGACCGAGTTCGGCCTGCAGATCGACGGGCGTCCGCGCCTCGACGCACGGCCGCCCGTCCGAGGTGCGCAGCAGGCAGTCCTCGATCGGCTCGGCGAGCACGCTGTCCAGGGACGCGAGCGTCGCCTTGAGCGCGGCCGCGCGGGCACCGTCGTTGTCGGCGGCGAACAAACGCGCGGGCATGTGCAGGCCGAACAGTGTCAATGTGTGCACGCCCGCCGCGCGTTCCGCCGGGCCGAGGATCGTCGGGTCGGTCAAGGTGTGGCAGTAGACCTCGGCAGGCGGCAGCGACGGAATGCGGCCGGCCTCGGCCTCCGCATAGGCGGCGGCCAACTGCCGGTAGCCCTCGTTGATGTGGAAGGTCCCAGCGAAGGCGTCGGCCGGGTCGACGTGTGGATCGCGCAGCCTCGGCAGCCGGGCGAGCACCATGTTGACCTTGAGCTGCGAGCCCTCCGGGGCGGGCCCTTCGGGAGTGCCGCCCAGCAGGCGTTCGAGCGTGTCCGGTGCCACCGCGGCGACGATGTGGCGTCCGGTGACGCGCAGTTCGGTGCCGTCGGCGACGTAGGTGACCTCGCCGTCCGGGCTGACCGAGGTGACGTCCGTGCCCGTGCGCAGGTCGGCGCCGGCACCGCGGGCGGCCTCGGCGAGGGTGCGTGTCACGGCTCCCATGCCGCCGACGGGGACGTCCCAGTCGCCCGTGCCGCCGCCGATGACGTGGTAGAGGAAGCAGCGGTTCTGGCGCATGAGCCGGTCGTCCATCGGGGCGAACGTGCCGATCAGGGCGTCGGTCGCCACGACCCCTCGAACGGTGTCGTCCTCGAAGGCGGCCTCCACGGCGTCGGACAGCGGCGTCGCGAACACCGCCTCCCACACCCGCGGGTCGTCCACGATGCGACGGAACTCGTCGGGCGGGCGCAGGGGTTCCGTCAGCGTCGGGAAGACCCGGGCGGCGAGGCGGGCCGTGGTCCGCCCCCACGCCTCCCACGCGTCGGCGTCCCGGCGACCGGCGACGCGCGTGAGGGCGGCGCGCGTACGCTCCGGGTCCTCCGCGTCGACGAGCAGGCCGTCGCCGCCGCGCGGCGTGTACGACCCGATCCGGCGCCGCCGCAGCACCAGCGGCAGTCCGAGGTCGTCGGCGATCTTCCGGGGGAACAGGCTGACCAGGTAGGCGTACCGCGACAGCCGCACGTCGATCCCGTCGAACGGCCTGTCGGACACCGCCGCACCGCCGGTCTCGGCTCGGCGCTCCAGCACGGCCACCGAGCGCCCCGCCCGGGCGAGGTACGCGGCGGCGACGAGGCCGTTGTGTCCGCCGCCGACCACCACGACGTCGAAGTCGCCGCCTGAGCGGACCATGCGCGCCTCCCGGATCGTGGCCTGCGCCCGATGCTACGGCTCCGCGAAGAACTCGATGAGCACCGGACCCAGCGCGTCGACCGATACCTCGTGCGTCTGGTCCGCGAGGGTCACGTTGCGGGCGCCCTCGATCGCCGCCGCGACGGCGAGCGCGGCGTCGTGCATGAACGCCATGCCCGCGGAGCCGTCCAGCAGCATCGCGGGCACCCGGATCCCGGCGAAGCGTTCGACCGGCACCGAGCCGTCGCCCATGACGGCGAAGTCCTGGACCAGTGTGGGCGCGACGGCGACCAGCGCGGGCCACGCCGGGGTCGTCCGCATCTCCGCGACCGCCTCGCGCGGCATGCCGGTCGCGCGGAGGAAGTGCTCGAGCGCCTCCTCCGCCCGGCCCTCGCGGATCAGGCCCGGCACCGGATCGGTGGTCCGCGTGTTCGCCTCGAGGTCCGCCGCGGCGGTGAGGTACGGCGGTTCGTACGCAGCAACACGCGTGACCGGCAGGCCCGCCGCGGTCGCCTCCAGGGCGAGCGCGCCGCCTGAGGAGATCCCGTACAAGGCGGCGCTGCCGCCCGCTTCGGCGATCAGCGCCGCGATGTCCTCGATCTCCCGCCGCACCGCGTAGGGCGGCGCGTCGCCGCTCTCGCCGCGCCCGCGCCGGTCGTAGTTGAACACGGTGAAGTGCGGCGCGAGGAACGCGGCGAGGCCGCTGTGCACCTGGCGGTCGCACAGCGCCCCGCCGATGAGGATCACCGGGTCGCCGCGGCCGGTCCTGTCGTACCCGATGACCGTGCCGTCCTTCGAGATCGTCTTGCCCATCGTCGGGGGTCCCCTCGTACGAGATGTGCGGTCGGAAGTGCTGCACGAGTGCAGACCGCTGTGCGTCCGGAAACTCATCGGTCCCCGCGCGGCGATCGGCACACCGACCGCGCCCGGACGGAGAAGTGCGGCCCGGCCAGCGGCCGCACGGCCAGCCGCATCAGGGCCACGGGGTTGTCGTCCCCCGCGATGCGGTTGGCGCGGAGGGTGCCGCAGCCGCGGCATTGATGGACGAGCATCCACTCGCCGTCGTCGCGGACGCCGACCGTCAGCGCCGCCATCGGGGCGCGGCACACCGCGGACCGGTCGCCCGGCGTGCGTCCGTCGACGTGACGGCTCGCCAGGCAGTGCGGGCAGTGGTTGCGATGCGCCGTCCCCGGTGCGTGCAGCGGTACGTCGAGTCGGCAGCCGACACAGCGGAAGCTGTCGCCGCGTTCGCCGCCGGGCGGCCGAACGGCTTTGCGGCGCTTGGCGGTCCGCGTTCCCGGACTGGAGTTCCTGCGTGGCACGTTGTCATCCCCTCACAGGTCGCCGAAGGCGTCGAGGGGGAACGGCGGCTGGGCCAGCGGGCGTACCGCGGTACGCATCAGGAGCAGCTGGTTGTCGTCGTCCCGGACCCGGCTGGCCGTCAGTTCGCGGCATCCTGTGCAGCGGTGGATCAGCGTCCAGGCGCCGTCGCGGGAGACCGCGATCGAGATGGGCGCCATCCGGCGGCCGCAGTCGCGGGCGGCACCGTGCCGTGCGTGCAGGCAACTCGGGCAGTGGGTGCGCGGTCCGCCGTCGGGGGCGGCGCCGCGGAGGGTCAGCCCGCAGTGCGGGCAGGCGAAGTCGTCGTGCACGGCGTTGTCGCTCGGCACGTCGGTGCGCACGAGGCGGTCCTCGCGCGTGGTGTTGTCGGACACCCGGTACTCCTGGCTGAGATGGTGCGGGGCAGCAGGAGCAGGCCGAGCGGGGCCTCACGGGCCGGAGATGGTCGGGGCGGAGCGGTGGTCAGCGGACGCGTGCGTCCGTACCGCGGTGAGGCGCGCTCGGCGCGGGCCGGGTCATCAACACCTCCGGTGCTCGGGGCTCGGGCGAGCCGGGTCCGTCGGGACACGGGCGCGTCCGACAGAGGGACTGTAGGCGGCGAAGACTTCGCGTGCCACCGGTTTTCCGCCGTCAGGCCGTCGGGAACCAGCGGGCCGGACGTCCTCGCCGGGGCGGTTCGCCGCGCAGTTCCCCGCGTGTGCGCAGCGCGTTGAGGCACGCCGTCGTATCCACCAGCAGGGACTGCAGCGGGAACCCGGACACGGATTCCAGCGGGCGGCGGGTCGTCCGCGACGCCACCTCCCAAGCCGTCGACGCGCCGTCGCGCACCGCGCCCATCGCCTGCGCCAACTTGCCTTCGTGGTGCTCGCGCAGGGCGGCGAGGCGCGGGGCCAGGTCGGTGAACCGGTGCTCGTGTGCGGGCAGCACCTCGTCGGGGTCCAGTTCTTCGAGGCGGTCGAGCGCGCCCAGGAAGTCGGTCAGCGGATCGCCGTGGTAGCCCGCGTCGTGCATGCCGACGGGGAAGCGCGGCAGGACGTGGTCCCCGGAGAACAGCAGTTCGCGGTCCTCGTCCCAGAAGCACAGGTGGCCGGGCGAGTGCCCGGGCGTCCACACCGCGCGGAGGTTCCAGCCGGGTACGGGCGGGCGTTCGCCGTCCTCCAGGAGCAGGTCGGGGCGCGGCAGTTCGACGCGTCGGCCGGGGCGGGCCAGTTGCGCGGCGGCCTCGACGACGGCGTCGGGGGCGCCGGCGGCGGCGAGGATGTCCACGTGCCGCTGCGCCGCGTCGGTCTCCCACAGGGTGAGGACCTCGGCGTCCAGCGGGTGGAGGGACACCCAGGCACCCGATTCCGCGCGGATGCGCCCGGCCAGGCCGTAGTGGTCGAAGTGCGCGTGCGTGACGACGACGCCGCGGATCTCCGCGATGGAGGTGCCCAGTTGCGCGAGGCCGCGCGCGAGGCCCGCGTAACTGTCGTCGTTGTCCCAGCCACTGTCGATGACGTACGGCCCGCGCGGGGTCTCCAAGACGTAGACGACCACGTAGCGCGGGAGTCCGGGCAGCGGCACGGGCACGCTCCACAGCCCCGGCCGCACCTCCTCGACCGGCGGCAGCGGTCGTTGCGGTGCCACGGACACCTCCCTCTCGCCTGGACTTTCCTTCTCTTCTGTATAGATCACCGGCGCGTACACCTAGACACGGCCCCTGCCGGCGCACGCCGCGCAGGGCCGTCCGCCGTGGCTCGCGCTCTTGCC
Organism: Streptodolium elevatio; assembly: GCF_040649515.1. Lineage (GTDB taxonomy): Bacteria > Actinomycetota > Actinomycetes > Streptomycetales > Streptomycetaceae > Yinghuangia > Yinghuangia elevatio. The sequence continues at coordinate 4,197 of NZ_JBEZFP010000202.1, read as the reverse complement.
TTCCCCTTCCCGGCGCCTTAGCTTAACGAGCGTTCATTACGTCGCAGCGTGCCGCGCCCGTACGGCAGTTGGCGGGCGCGCCTGCCCGAAGCGGGAGTTCTCCATGCGCATCGAAGGCATCTCGGCACTCGTGACCGGCGGCGCGTCCGGCCTGGGACTGGGTACCGTCAAGCGGCTCGTGCGGGCCGGGGCACACGTCGTCATCGTCGACCTCCCGCAGTCCGCGGGCGACAAGGTCGCCGCCGAACTCGGGGACGGCGCACGGTTCGTGCCGGCCGACGTCACCGATCCCGATCAGGTCCAGGCCGCGATCGACGCGGCGGGCGAGGCGGGCCCGCTGCGCGCCGTGGTGCACTGCGCGGGCATCGGCAGCGCGATCCGGGTCGTGGACCGCGCCGGGAACCCGGGGGAACTGGCGGCGTTCGAGCAGGTCATCCGGGTGAACCTGATCGGTTCGTACAACATGCTGCGGCTGGGGGCGGCGGCCATGGCGGCCGGCGAACCGGTGGACGGCGAGCGCGGCGTGGTGGTGCTCACCGCGTCGGTCGCGGCGTTCGAGGGGCAGATCGGCCAGATCGCGTACAGCGCGTCCAAGGGCGGCGTGGTCGCCATGACCGTCTGCGCGGCCCGCGACCTGGCCGGCCGCAACATCCGCGTCAACACCATCGCGCCGGGGCTGATGGACACCCCGCTGTTCGACCTGCTGCGCGACGACATCCGCGACTCGCTGGCCGCGAGCGTGCCCAACCCGCGCCGCTTCGGCACACCCGACGAGTACGGCCAGACGGCCCAGTTCATCATCGAGAACGGCTACATCAACGGTGAGACCCTGCGCCTCGACGGGGCGATACGCATGGCGCCGCGCTGATCCGCGACCGATCCGCGGCTGATCCGCGGGCTTGCCCCCCCCCGCACCGCCCCCACCGGGCGCCGGGCGCCGCGACACCCCGCGCCCCGCTCCCCTCGCCCCCGCTCCCCTCCCCCGGCTCCCCTCGCCCCGGCACCCCCGACTCACGAGAGGCTTCGCATGTCCGACGAGGTACTGGTCGAGCACACCGACGGCGTCATGCTCGTCACGATCAACCGCCCCCAGGCCCGCAACGCCGTCAACCGCGCGGTGAGCGACGGAATCGCCGCCGCCGTGGACGAGTTCGAGTCCCGCAAGGACCTCTCGGTCGCCATCGTCACCGGCGCGGGCGGGACTTTCTGCGCGGGCATGGACCTCAAGGCCTTCGTCGCGGGCGACAACGCCCTGCACCCGAAACGCGGCTTCGCCGGCATCACGAGCCGGCCGCCGCGCAAGCCGGTGATCGCCGCGGTCGAGGGGTACGCGCTGGCGGGCGGCTGCGAGATCGCCCTCGCCTGCGACATGGTCGTGGCGGCCGAGGACGCCAAGTTCGGCATTCCCGAGGTCAAGCGGGGTCTCGTCGCGGGGGCCGGCGGACTGATGCGGCTGCCGCGGCGGATCCCGTACCAGATCGCCATGGAACTGGCGCTCACCGGCGACCCGCTGACCGCGGCGGAGGCCCACCGGTACGGCCTGGTCAACCGCCTCACGGCGACCGGCGGCGCGCTCGCGGCCGCGCGTGAACTGGCGGCCCGGATCGCCGCCAACGGGCCGCTGGCGGTCGCGGCCACGAAGGAGGTCGTCGTCTCCTCCGCCGACTGGCCCGCGGACGAGGCGTTCGCCCGCCAGCAGGCGATCGTCGGCCCGATCTTCACGTCCGCGGACGCCCGCGAAGGGGCGATCGCGTTCGCCGAGAAACGGCCGCCCGTGTGGAAGGGCGAGTAGGCCCGCTTCCGAGGCGGCGATCCGCCGGCGGTGAGCGCGGCACAACAACACGGGTCCCACACCGGCGGACGCGGTGGCGCACGGGTGGCGCCCGGGACCGGCGAACGCCTCCTCGGGCGTGATTTGCGGGTCCCGGGCCGGTTTCGGGAGAGACGACAGGGGCAGCGGCGCGGCAGGCCACACGCTTGCCGTACGGAAGGACTCTCCCCATGCCCGACCGCACGTTCGACGCACGTGACACCCAGATGGACGAACTCGCTCGCGAGCTGCGCATCGACGCGGTCCGGTCCTCCACCGCGGCCGGCTCCGGCCACCCCACCTCGTCGCTGTCCGCCGCCGACCTGATGGCCGTGCTGCTCGGGCGCCACCTGCGCTTCGACTTCGACGACCCGGCCCATCCGGGCAACGACCGGCTGATCTTCTCCAAGGGCCACGCCACTCCGCTCCTGTACGCCATGTACCGGGCCGTCGGCGCGATCGACGACGACGAACTGCAGAGCTTCCGACGCCGCGGCAGCCGCCTCGAGGGCCATCCGACGCCGCGCCGCCTCCCGTGGGTCGACTTCGCGACCGGCTCACTCGGCCAGGGGCTGCCGCTCGGCGCCGGCCTCGCCTGGGCGATGGCCCGCCTCGAACGCCCGTCCGGGTCCGGCGGCCCCGGGGGCTCGGCGGGGTCCGACGGCTCGGACGGTTCCCACCGCTCCGGCGCCTCCTCGTCGTCCGCGTCGTCCTCGTCGTCCTCGTCCGAGGGCGTCCCCCGCGTCTGGGTGCTGAGCGGGGACGGCGAACTGGCCGAGGGCTCTGTCTGGGAGGCGGCCGAGTTCGCCGGATTCCACCGGCTCGACAACCTGGTCCTGGTGGTGGACGCGAACCGGCTGGGCCAGCGCGGCCCGACCCGGCACGGCTGGGACCTCGACGCGTACACCAACCGGTTCAACGCCTTCGGCTGGCACACCCGGGCCATCGACGGCCACGACACGACCGCGATCGACGACGCGTTCGTCAATGCCGAGGACACCCTCGGCCGCCCGACGGCGATCATCGCGCGGACGCTCAAGGGCCGCGGCGTCCCCGAGGTCGAGAACCGCGAGGGCGCGCACGGCAAGCCCGTACCGCAGCCCGACCTGGCGATCGCGGCCCTCGGCGGCGAGCCGCGCGAACGGGTGACCGTACGCACGCGGCCGCCGGTGCGCATGCACGCGGTGCCGCGTCCCGGCGACCGGGACGCGGACCGGGACAAGGACGCCGGGCTGCCGACGTTCGAGATCGGCGAGAGCGTCCCGACGCGCAAGGCCTTCGGCGCCGCCCTGGCCGCGCTCGGCAGCGCTCGCGGCGACGTGATCGCCATCGACGGCGAGGTCGGCGACTCCACCGGGCTCCAGCCGTTCGCCGAGCGGCACCCCGAGCGCTTCCTCGAGTGCTACATCGCCGAGCAGCAGCTCGTGTCCTCCGCGGTCGCCGCGCAGTCGCGGGGCTGGGTGCCGTACGCGGCGACCTTCGCGGCGTTCCTGACCCGGGCGCACGACTTCCTGCGCATGGCCGCCATCGGCCGCGCCGACCTGTGCATGGTCGGCTCGCACGCCGGAACGTCGATCGGGCAGGACGGGCCGTCCCAGATGGGCCTGGAGGACCTGGCGATGTTCCGCACGCTGCACGGCAGCACCGTGCTGTACCCGTGCGACGCCAACCAGACCGCCCGGCTCGTCGCGGAGATGGCCGACGGGACCGGCATCCGCTACCTGCGGACCACGCGCGGCGAGACGCCGGTGGTGTACGGGCCGGACGAGGACTTCGTGATCGGGGGCAGCAAGCTGCTCCGCTCGGGCGACGCCGACCGGGCCACGCTCGTCGCGGCCGGGATCACCGTGCACGAGGCGCTGAAGGCCGCCGACCGGCTCGCCGAGCAGGGTGTACCGGTTCGGGTGATCGACGCGTACTCGGTGAAGCCGATCGACGCGGCCGCGCTGCGCGAGGCCGCGGCGGCGACCGGCTGCCTGGTCACCGTCGAGGACCACCGGCCCGAGGGCGGGCTCGGGGACGCGGTGGCCGAGGTGTTCGCGCGGACGGAGGCCGCGGAGGACGGGGCCGGCGGCGTCGGCGAGGGGACCCCGCCGCGGCTCGTACGGCTGGCGGTCCGGCACATGCCGGGGTCGGCGGCACCGGACGAGCAGCTCGCGGACGCGGGGATCGACGCGGCGGCGATCGAGGCCGCGGTGCGGGACGTGGTCGGCGGCGGGGAGCGGGCGAAGCGCGGCGGATGACGCCGTACGACGGCACAGGCGACAAGTCGCGCGCGACTCATTCGCACGAGCCGCACTTGCACGAGACCGACTCGCACTGACACAACCGCTCACACCGGCTCAAGACACAGACACAAAGCGGCGGCCCCCGGAGTTCTCCTCCGG
>NZ_JBEZFP010000201.1:0-12973 GCF_040649515.1 Streptodolium elevatio | reverse complement strand
GTTGCCGCGGAAGGCGCCGCCGACCGCGAGGCCTTGCTGTCCGCGGTCGCCGCCGAGGGGTACCGCGAACTAGCCCAACAGCTCGCCGCCGCGCATCCGTCACCGGCGACCCCCGACGAACTCGCCGATGTGGCTGTCGCCTACGTCCGGTTCGCACTCCGGCACCCGGCACTGTTCCGCGTGATGTTCGCCGAGCCCTGCGACCCCGCCAACGAGGAGCGGGCCATCGCGACCGCCGCGATCAAGGAGTACGTGCGCGGCATCGCCCGCGCCGCCTTCCCCCACGGCGACCCCGATGCCCTCTCCACCATGGTGTGGGCCCTCGTCCACGGCCTGGCCTTCCTCCACCTCGACGGCAAACTCGACGCCTCCACCCCGGAGGTCGTCGCAGAACACGTCCGCACCACCGTCCACGCCCTGGTCACCGCCGCCCCCCAGGCAGCCGCGGCGCCGCTCAAGCAGACAACCGTCCAGCCAGGCGGGCGCCTTGTGGGGGAGGGGTTCAGTGCCCGGGCGTCAGCGCAGGACTGTTGTGGTACGCGGCGATGAGCCAGCGGCCGTCCCGCTTCTCGAAGACCCAGGTCGCGTTCACCTTGCCGGCTTCCGGGACTTCGGTCTGGCCGGGGAAGAGGATGCCGGATTCGCTGACGACGATCGCCGCGTCCCTGCCGACGAAGCGGAGGCCGAGCTGCTTGTTGTAGGTCGAGGTGTCCTTGAGCGGCCCGGCGAAGGCGAGGGCCATGCTCGCGCGGATCACCTCACGGCTGTCGCGGAGCGAGCCGGTCATGATGGCGGTGGCGTCCGCGGTGTAGTCGGCGACCATGCCTTCGGCGTCGCCGGCCTCCCACGCCTTGTAGGACGCGGTCAGGACGGCCGCGATGGCGGCCTTGTCTTCCGTACGGCTGTCGGACATCGGATCTCCCTTGTGACCGGTTCGCCGGGGGTCTTCCGGCTCACTCGTCACTACATACCGGCGGCGGGGTCCGAACTCATCGCGCCCACGGAAAAAAGATGTCGAGGCGTGCGCGACGCGGCGGGGCCGCCGCGATCAGGTGTCCGCGAGTCCTTGGACGTCGAGTCGGGCTGCCAGACCGAAGGACGCGAAAATCTCGGGTTCCTGGAACACCGAGTTCCGGCTGATGCCCGCGGTCGTGACGGTGAAGATCTGGAGCGTGTGCAACTCGTACCCGCCGTCGGCGCGCCGATACGCGGCAAAGCCGGGCTGGTTGTTGGCCGAGACCGGCTTCAAGAGCCAGTCCGTGCCGGCCTTCGCGAAGACCCATTCCATGAAGGTGCCGTAATTGCCGGGTCCGACGAACCAGTTGACCATCGGCGGCATTTCCATGATCACGTCGTCGGTGAGAAGCCGCTTGAGACCCTCGACATCGGCCTGCTCGAACGCCTTCATGTAGCGGTCCACCCAAGCGCGCTGCTCGGCTGTCGACGGCTCGCCGAGATGCTCCCGTCGGCCCCCTGCCTCCTTCACGCGGGTACGCGCCCGTTGCAGGGAACTGTTCACCGAGACGACGGTGGTGCCGAGGATGTCCGCCGCCTCGGACGCGGAGAATGCGAGCACGTCACGCAGGATCAGCGCGCCGCGTTGACGCGCCGTCAGGTACTGCAGGGCGGCGACGAACGCCAGGCGCAGACTGCTGCGTTCGACCACGGTCCCCGCCGGATCGCCCGATTCCACCCAGGAGTCCGGCAGGGGCTGGAGCCAGGCGAGGTTCTCCCCGGGCACGAGCGGCGCGAGCGGCTCCGACGCGGCCACCAGACCCGACGGCAGCGGTCGCCGACCGCGGGCCTCCAAGGCGGTCAGGCAGACATTGGTCGCGATCCGGTAGAGCCAGGTACGCAGGGAACTGCGCGTCTCGTCGTACTGCTCCCGCGCCCGCCACGCCCTCAAGTACGTGTCCTGGACCAAGTCCTCGGCGTCGTGCGCCGAGCCGAGCATCCAGTAGCAGTACGCCAACAACTCCGCACGGAACGGTTCGACCAACTGATCGAAGCCCTCTGCCTTCGCCGTCACGTCCCCCACCCTCTCAGCTGCTGTCGCGCGCCTCGGGCGCAGGGGGCAGGGGTGGTGCAGGAGGTCCCGCCACCAGGAGAGGGAAGACGGCCGCCGCGCCCCGATGGAGTTCTGTGTCGCGAGAATGTGGACCAGGTTGGACTCCAGGCAGTCCTGGTGTTGCTCGTGGGCGTAGGAAGTCAGGTCCATGGGGACGGCCAGTAGGATGCCGCGGCCAAGGCGGACGCGTACGCGTCGAAGCGACCGTCCCCGGTCGGCGCGGTGTCCGGATACAGGGCGCGGGTCATCACCTGACCGGCCAGCGGGTTGAACGAGGCCGGACGCGCGCAATGGGGACCGGTATCGCAGTAGTAGTCGTCGAACAACAGCGCCCACATCAGCCAGTCCGACAGCGGTTGGCCGCGGCACACCGCATGTCGGCGAACCATGTTGGGCTGCGCAACACCGAGGCCTGAGGGCGCCGTTCGTGATTGCACCTGCCCACACCACAATTGGCTGCAACCGCGTGACGGTCTCGGGCGGTCGCGATGCGCGTGCCGACCGGGAGGGAGATGAACCGCCGTGCCGGCGCAGCACGTTCGGTGGCCGGGCGGCAGCGGAAGACCACGATCAGCTGCGCGGCGTGCCCGGCTGCGCCGCCCAAGCCACCGCGCGGACCTCGCCGTTGCGCATGGGCACCGGCGGGAGGGGCAGCGGAGGAGGGCGGTCGCGTTCCGGCGGCCGTGCAGTCGGCGTCCAGGTCGACCGCAACCCTGTGGCCGTCCGCGCGGGCGGCCGAGGCGAAGGAGGTCCGCATGGCGGCCAAGTTCGAGGTGTACGAGGACAACGCGGGCAAGCACCGCTTCCGGCTCAAAGCCGCGAACGGCGAGATCATCGCCGTCGGCGAGGGCTACGCGACGAAGAACGCCTGCCTCAACGGCATCGAGTCGATCAAGAAGAACGCGGCCGACGCCGCGGTCGTGGAGACCGACGCGTAGCCGAAGCGCACCGCGCTGAAGCCCGTCCGGTGCTCCGCGCCGTCCCGGGAAGCAGACAACGGAGCGGCCCCTCAGCGGGCGCGTCGGTGGTGAACACCACCCACGTCTGCCGAGGGGCCGCGTCTGCAATGCGCCCTTCAGATGCTCTCGGAGCGCGGGCGGTTGACCGAGGACCACCGCAGGATCGACGGCTTGTGCGGCCTCATCCAGTCCATGCCTTGGGGTGACCCGCGCCGCAAGCGCACCGCACGCAGGATTACCGCCGAACTGGGCGGACACGCCAAGGCGGAATCGCGCTTTCTCTTTCCCGCGGTGCGGCGAAGGGTCCCCAAGGGCCGGACTCTCGCGGCCGGCGGACTCGGCGACCACGTCCGGATACATCACCGTCTGGCGGGCATGGCTGAACTCAAGCCCGAAGACGCCCGGTTCGATCTGTTGGTGACACGCTTGGTGCCCGATCTCGACCCCATGGAGCGGTTGCTGGCGGGTGACTCCAACTGACGGGCACACCGAAGGTCGCTGTGCGCGAAGGGCAGGTGGCGCAACGGGCCGCGTGGTACGGACGTTCTGGACCTGGTCAAAACCGCTGTCAGGGGCTGGGCTGGGTGTGGCCGTGCGGGCCGAAGAGGGTACGGCAGACCTGGTTGGGGCCCAGGTAGGGCGCGTCGGGCAAGGTCTCCAACAGGCGGACGATGTCGGTACGGGCACGGCGGGGGGTGGCGGCGCGTACAAGGTCGGCCTTGCGAGCCGGCCAGGTCACATCGACCAGCGCCCGGCACACCGCCTCGCGGGTCGGCGGCTGAGGGGCTACCGGGCGGCGCAGCGGAGTCGGGGCGGTCGGGGCGGGAAGGGCAGTCGACATCACGGTGCTCCTTTCACATTTCACAGCTTCCACATTTCACGGCGCAGAAAGCGGCGCCGCGGTGCGGCAGCTTGCGGCGGCGATGGTCGGACGTACGAGCGGACCTCCGAGCGGACGTACGACGTGGGCGGTCGCAGCCTCGCCCTGGCGCCGTTCACCCGTTCGGGTTACCGATCAAGGCATTGCCCTTGGTCGAGGCCAGTTACACACATTCCTCGCATTTTTCGTATATCAGTTCCCCCTTGGTCCGCGTCTGCGTCACGGTGTTCGGGCCGAGGGCCTCGGCCGATCGACCGCGGGCCGGCTGTGCGGGTCAGGTGCGGCGTTGCAGGTCGCTGGCGTTGCGGATCGCGGCGGCGCGGTCGGTCAGGTCGGTGACTTTCGCGGCGAGGGCGGGGTGCGCGGCAAGGTGCGGGCCGATGTCGGCGAGGGGGGCCAGGAGGTGCGCGGGGTCGTCGTGGCCGAGTGCGTCGGTGAGGGCGGCCAGGGGAGGAGCGGCGAGACGGCCGAGGTCGTCGAGAGCGGCGGTGGCACCGGCGAGAGCGCGTAGTTCGGCGGCGTGGTCGCGGGCCCAAGTGGTGACGGCGCGGTCGGCGGCTCGGCGGTCGCGAGTGGCTTGGACACGCTGGTCGCCGGTGGTACCGGGGGCGCCGCCGGGGCGCAGACGCAGATAGCGGCGTTCGGCGGCTTGGCGGCTTGTGACGCCGAGGGGCTCGGCGAGGGCGGCCCAGCTGGCCCCGGCGTCGCGCGCGGTTTCGATGAGGTCGGGCTCCCATGCGGCGAGGTGGCCACGCAGTTCGCGCAGGAGAAGCAGCGCGGCGAGCGCCTCCTCCACCCGAGATGGCGTCTCCCCGCGGGCTTCCGGGGCTATGGCGGCCGCGGTTCGGTCCTGCGCGGTGTGGACGGCCTGGTCGATCGCGGCGAGGGCGGCCGCTACGGCGAGGAAGGGCACGGCCGGCGGGCCGGGGTGGTCCGGCGTTCGGCCGGGGGTGTCGGTCACGGCTTTCCCCTTCTCCTCAGGTGTCGTCGTTTCAGCGACGGACGTGTTTGTCGTCGTTCCGATGACATGCTATAACAGGAGTCAGGTGAAGCGCACTGGCACCCGTTGCCCGAATGCCTGGAGGTGTTTTCCGATGCTGATGCGCACCGATCCCTTCCGCGAACTCGACCGAATGGCCCAGCAGTTCTTCGGCCAGAACGGCACCTGGTCGCGTCCCTCCGCGATGCCGATGGACGCGTGGCGCGACGGCGATCAGTACGTGGTCGCGTTCGACGTGCCCGGCGTCGCCGCGGACGCGATCGACATCGACGTGGAGCGCAACATGCTCACTGTCCGTGCCGAGCGCCGCCCCGTCGCCGTGGGCGAGGGCGTGCAGGTCGAGCTGTCCGAGCGGCCGCTGGGCGTGTTCTCCCGGCAGATCCAGCTCGCCGACGTCCTGGACGCCGAGGGCATCGTCGCCGACTACGACGCCGGGGTGCTGACGCTGCGCATCCCGATTGCGGAGCGCGCCAAGCCCCGCAAGATCACCGTCGGCCAGGCCGACGACCGCAAGCAGATCCGCAGCTGACGACGCGGACCGAGCTGCCGGTTCCGGCCCCGCCCGGCCACGGGACCGGAACCGGCAGGCCTCCCATCGCATGCCCCTGGCGGAAGAGCGGAATCCCGCTCGAATGCCGCATTCGAGCAGGGGCTATTGGGGGTTGGGCGCCGGGTGCCAGGCGCGCACCGGCGGGTTGTGAAGGGGAGGAATCGGGGGGAGTCCGTGGCGTTCGAGCGAGCCGCCCAGGTAGGCGCTGAGAAATGCCACCAGGCCCCCGTCGTACGTCCACCAGTAGTCGTTGCGCGTGGCGATCATCACGGGCCAACGGTCGGGATCGTCACCGTTGACCACCCACGAGAACAGGTCGCCGTGGTTGGTGGACGCGCAAGGCAGCAGTCCGTTCGGCTCGGGGAACGGGGCGTTGCCGTGCGAATCGTCGTTCTCCCACAGGTCGCGGATCATCTCCGTGTCCCCCAGCATTCCGTGCGCGACCTGCGCCTCATTCCCTGCGATCGGCAGCGTCACATGCAGGAAGTCGTTCACGGTGAACGTCGGATACCACTGCGCCAACAGCTGGAAGTCGCCGGGCGCGGGCACACCCAGCGCGGTTCGGAACTCTTCCCAGTGCAGGTCGGCCGGTTCGGGGCGCCGATGCGCCAGGAGCGCCGGCACTGCCTGTTCAAGCGCCGCCAACGCCGGTCCGGCCTGTGGTTCGTCCATCGGTGCCATCACTTCGTTCTCCCTCTTGGAACGTCCGCTGCATGCGATACGTCCGCTGCGTGCGATCACTCGGGGCTGACACGCGGCACGCGGCGCGCAACACGCGGCGCGCAACACGCAACACACGGCACGCAACACGCGGCAATGATCCCGCAGACCCGAGATCGCCGTGAGCGAAGGTCCACAAAGGCAACAGCGCGAGGCCGACCGCGCATTAGGGCGGGCTACGCCGCCGGTCGCCCCGGCGCGCCCTCCCGTACGCCGCAAGTCGCAGCCGACCACCGGCAGTCCGGCGGAGGCGGTTCACCCGCGGAGAGGACGATGAGTCAGGGCTGCTCGGCCAGGCTTTGAGGCATGACGAACGCCGTTCCCGCCGCTGCTCCTTCTGCCCTCACCGCGCCTACCGCACCCGCACTCGCACCCGCACCCGCAGTGTCCTTCGACGGCACGCCGACTACCCGGCGCCGTCCGATGCGCGGCACGGAGCGGCCGGTGCCGCGGTGGGCCGAGGGTGTCGCGCACCTGATCCCGCTCGTCCTGCTCCCGCAATGCCTGTGGCGGCTGCCGTTCGCCTTCGGCTTCGAGATGGGCAGCGCCGAAGCGGGCGGCATGCCGGCGCTGTGGATCTCCATCCCCTACGTGTTCGCCCTGAGCATCATCACCGAGGCCCTCGCCCTGCTGAGCTTCGGCCTGGTCCGCGACTGGGGCGAAACCGCGCCCCGGTGGCTGCCGTTCATCGGCGGGAAGCTCATCCGGCCGGGCGCCGCCATCGCCGCGGCCACGCTTGGCGCGCTGGGTGTGATGGCGTTCTGGTCGCCTTTCGTCTTCGCCTTCTTCGGCATCGGCGAGAACGCCGACTACACGAACGCGGGCTGGCAGGTACTGGCGTACGCGTGCATCGCGCCCGGGCTGCTGTGGGGCCCGATGCTGCTCGCCCTGACCTACGCGTACTGGGTACGCCGCCGCCCCGCGATAAGCGCCTGACCGGCGGCGGCGCGTCGGGGATGCCGGACCGGTCAGGCGAGCATGCTGCCAAGCAAGTCCCGGATCGGCGCCGCGACTTCCGGACTTCGTCCCCGCATCTGCCTGCGCCAGAAACTCGACCATCCGAGTCGTGTCATCGGCCTGGCCGAAGATGCGGATGAGCCAAGGGTGTTCGTCCCAAAGCGAGGCGCAAGCTCAGCGTCCCGCGGAATGCCCAGACGTCGGCCGTGGCGATGCCTTCGGCTCTACGATCTCATCCGGAAGCACTCTGCGTCGGAAGGGGGCCGATGTTCGGGGGGTACCAGGCGCTGGTGGTCGGGATCGAGGGTCCACCGATCGATCTCGCGCGGCCCAAGCTCGGGGCCCGCGCCCCGCTGGAGTTCGCCGCCGAGTACGCCGAACGGGTGCGCACGATGCTCACCGGCAAGTACGGCTACGTCGAGGTGGCGTCCCAGGCCGATCCCGCAGCCACTGCCTCCGCTCTGGAGGACGCGGTGGACCAAGTCCTCACCAAGAGCTCGGGTTTCGCCGTGGTGCATCTGCTCTCGCACGGGCTGTCAGGTGCGGGGGAAAAGCTGTACGTCGTGGGCGGTGACGGCCGGCGTACGAGGATCGACGTCGAGTCGTGGCTCGCCACGTTGGAGACCGGCGACGACGGAGACGCGGCGCACGAGGCGCCGAACGTGCTGTTCCTGTTGGACCTCTGCTATGCCGGTGCTCCCGCGCGACTTGCCTGGCAGCAGTTCCTCACGGCCGGCCGACGGCGCGGGTGGGTGATCGCCGCGGCGCAGCCGGGGGAGGAGGCGTACGACGGCATCCTGAGCCAGGCCGTCGCGGAGGTGCTGGCGGGATTCCACGACGGCACGATCGGCCTGCACCCGACGTACGAGTTCATTCCGTTCGAGCGGTTCTGCCATGAGGTCGCGGTGGCCGTGGCGCGCCGGGCGGCGCAGCTCTTGGTGCCGCAGGAGATCACCCTGCCGATGACCCAGGTCGGCACGGACCTGTCCTGGCTACGGTTCTTCCGCAACCCGCGCTTCGACCGTTCCGCCGGTGGTGTACGGCGAAACGTGGACATCGGGGCCGGCGCACTTCTCGACGAGGCCTTGGACCAGCGGCACTTCGTGGGCCGTGCCGGTGGTGTCGAGTTGTTCAGGCACGACGACGGGGATCGGCGCGGCATGTTCCAGGGACGTGAAGAGCAAGCCGTCGCGTTGACCGAGTGGTTCGCCGGATTCGGTCCGCCGTTCCGGGTCGTCACCGGCAAGCCGGGGGGCGGGAAGTCGGCGCTGCTGGGCGTGTTGGTGTGCGCGGCCCATCCGCGCCTCAGGGCGGAGACCATGTCGCTGTGGGAGCCGTCGCTCGGCTGGGACACCGCTCCCGAGGAGACCGCAAACCTGGCTGTCGTGCACGCGCGGCGGCGCTCGTACCAAGACATCCTCGCGTCCCTGGTGAGGCAATGGGGGCTGGCCGCGCCGCCGGACGACGGCTCAGGGTGGACCGTGCCCCAGGTGGTCGACGCGCTGGCCGGGTGGGAGAGACCCGCGGTGCTGGTGCTGGACGCACTGGACGAGGCGGAGCGTCCGGAGGAGGTGGTGTCCGCGTTGCTGACTCCGCTGCTCGCGGTGGTCGGCGGCGACGGGCAGGCCGCCTTCCGCATTCTCGTGGGTGCGCGCCCGGAGGAGTGGTTCGCCCCGCTGTTCGCACGCTCCGCGGCAATGGGCGGACTGCTCGACCTAAGCACGGTGCCGGACGACGACCTCATCCGTGACCTGACCGCGTACGTACGCGGGTTGCTCCGCGACGACCCGGGTTTCGCGGCCAGGTGCCCGCTTCCGGTCCTGAACCATCTCGCCAAGTGCATCGCCGGAGAGGTGGTGCGTACCGGCGAGCCGCAGTCGGGACGGTCGCCACGCGAAGCGGGCGAGTTCCTCGTCTCCGCATTGTTCGTCCGCTATGTCCTTGGTGGTTCGGAACGCTTGGAGACACGCTCCGACGCCGAGCAACTCGCGGCCCTGGTACCCAAGTCGCTTGGCATGGTCCTGCGTCTCGACCTGCTGCGGCGCGCCGACTTCTGGGTGGCCGCCGTGCTGGCTGTGCTCGCCTACAGCCAGGGAGCCGGCATGCCGGAAAGGGTCATCGCCGCCGTGGCGCCCGCGTTCGCCCCCGGGCATTTGCCGACGCCCGGCATCGAGGAGATCCGCCGCGCGCTGGAGTCCGGCAGGTTCTACCTGCGCCGGGACGCCGACCGCGAAGGCAGCCCGCTCTACCGGCTGTTCCACCAAGGGTTGGCCGATGAGCTTCGCGCGAACCCCTTCATCGCCACGGCGGTCGCGGAGGGCACGGTCTCCGCGCCCGGCGGGTTCGCGGCGGCGCGGTACGCACGGGAGGTGTGGGCCGCGATGCTCGCGTCCGTCCCGCGGCGTCCCGACGGAGTGCCGCGGTGGGACCTCGCCGAGCCGTACCTCGTCCGGCACGCCGCGCAACACGCCCTCGACGCAGGCGAGTTGGACGAGTTGTTGGACGACGCGGAGTTCCTGGTCCATGCCGATCCCGACGCCCTTGCCGCCGTACTCCAGCACCTCCCCGGGCAGTTGCCGCTCGCCGCCTCGGTCTACCTCGCCGGCCACACGTCCCATCGATCCGTACCCGCGACGGAACGCCGTCAGATGCTGGCCGTGGACGCCATGCGCTTCGATGCGACGGAACTCGCCGAGCGCCTCCTCCACGGACAGAACTGGTCGATCCGCTGGACCGCCGGATCGGCGCCCAGCCGGGCGCTGCGCGCCTCGCTGCCCGGGCACCCGCAGACCCGGATCTGGACGCTCCGCACCGTGGAACTGGACGGCCGTACCCTCTTGTTGAGCGGCGCGGACGACAACACGCTCAGGATCTGGGACCTGGACGCCCACGCGGCTGTCCAGGCACTGCCCCATCCCACCCCCGTCGGGTGCGTCGTGCCGGTTCGCCAACAAGGAGAACTGCGCTTCGTCACCGGATGTGACGACGGGTGGTTGTGGGTCTGGTCGTGGCCCTCCGGAGAACTGGTCGACACGTTTCCCGCGCACGAGACCCCGGTGTGGTCCCTTGCCGCGACACCGGACGGCCGTCTCCTGGCGAGCGGTGCCGAGGAAGGCAGCCTGCGTACCTGGAACCTCGCCACGGGCGACATGACCGGGGACTTCCACGTCGGAGAGGCCCCGGTGAACTCCCTGGACGTGTGCCTGGTCGACGGTGCACCGCATCTGCTCGGCACCTGCGGTGGTGCCGCGGCGGTATGGCGTGCGACGGACGGCGTGTGTGTCCGTGGCCTGGACGCGTCCTGGGCGACCGTGGCTCGCACGGTCCTGCTCAACGGGACGTCGTGTGCCGTCGTCGGAAGCAGCACCGGGAAATGCCGGGTCTGGGACCTCGGCGACGGCAGTCCGGTCGTCACCTTCCGCACGCACGACGGTGCGGTGGTCGATCTGGTCGCCGTCGCGGCGCCCGACGACGCCCGGCCGCACATCGCCACCGTCGGCTCGGACGGCGTCCTGGGAATCTGGGAGGTCGCGAGCGGCGGACAGGTGGCTGTCCACCGGGGGCACACCACCCAGATCACCGCGGTGTGCGGCTATCGAAGTCACGATGGGCACCGCCTGGTGACCGGCGGGGAGCGCGGGTCCATCCGGATCTGGGAGACGTACGGCCCCGCTGCCGCCCCCAGCGCCGCGGCACACCGCGATCCGGTCATCGGCGTGCTCGCCGCGCACGACGCGTCCGGGGACACCGCCGTGTCGCTGGGACGGGACTCCCTGCGGCTGTGGAACCTACGCGACGGCACAAACGAGCGACTCGACCACGGCGAGAACCACTTCCACACGATCGGAACGACCACGGACGGACGGTCCGACAGCGTGTTCGCCGTTGGCCAGGCGACACTTCAGGCCTTCGACGCCTCAGCCGGGGGTGGAGCCACCGCCGTGCATTTCTGGAGCGGTGCGCCGGCTGTTGGCGCGGCGGCGAGCGCGCGGATCGGGGACCACGAATACGCCGTGCTGGGCGATGACAGCGGGGCACTGCGTTGGCTCCCGCTCCGCGGCGGATCGCCGCAGGAGCCCGCGGTGGCCGTCTCCGACCAGAGGATCACGCTGCTGGCCTCACTGCCGCGCGCCGGCGGCGGCCCGCTGATCGCCGCCCTCGACCTGAACGGCTGCCTCGTCGTCGTCGACGGTGACCACCCGCCGCAGATTGTCGAGCAGTTCGACGAACCCCTCCACGCCATGGCATTCACCATGCTCGACGGGGACGCAGTCCTTGTCCTGGGCGGTAACGGCCACGTCCACAAGCTGAATCTCCGCACCGGTCACGCGAACACCCTGGACTGCCGAACCGATCGCGAGGTGACCTGCGTAGTGCCCTGTCTTCGCGACGGCCGCCCGCATGCGCTGACCGGTGGCACCGACCGCAAAGTGCGTTTGTGGGACCTTGCCCTCGACACCCTGGTCGACACGTTCGCGTTTCCCGACAGCGTGTTCGCGCTCGCTGTCACCAATTCCGGCGATCTGCTCGTCGGCATGGGAGCCGACCTCATGCTCCTGTCGCCCGACCCGGCGGTCCTCCGGCTGGAACGCGCATCGCACGCATGACACCGATCTGCCCGAGCCCACGGCCCCCGCGGTCGCGGTCGACCTCAAGGAGCGCGCATGTCCCGCATCGTCGCGGTACACGGAGTCGGCAACCACGTGCGCGGCGGCCGACCGGACGCGGTCGCCGAAGCCGTGGCCGCCGACTGGAGCGCCGGCCTCGCCGCAGGGCTGGGACTTGCGAGCCTCGGAAAGGCGGATCTCACGTGTGCGTACTATGCCCACCATCTCTACCGGGGCAAGCCGGTGGCGCAGGGCACCGACGACCAGGCCCTCGATCGCCTGGCGACGACGGACCCCGATGCGGCGGCCCTCGCCGAGATGTGGCTGGACGCCCATGAGCTGCCGGAAGTCGTGGCGCAGGGACGGCTGACCGTGCCCTTGCGGCACGCCGTCGATATGTTGGCCCGGCGCTTCTCGCTCGACGGCAGGCTCACCCGTCTCTTCATGGCACTGGTCTTCCGCGAGGTCGCCACGTACCTCAAAGCACCCGACGCGCCCGCTCGGCAGGCCGCGCGCGACGAAGTGGGCGGTGTCCTGGACCGGGAGCGGCCGACGGTGGTCCTCGCGCATTCGCTCGGGAGCGTTGTGGCGTACGAGGCGCTGCACGCCCGCCGGGACGTGGAGATCGACCTGCTCGTCACAATGGGCTCGCCGCTCGCGCTGCGCCACGGCGTGTTCGAGCGCCTGACGCCCGCGCCGGTGAACGGACTTAGTGAACGGCCGCCGAACGTCCGCCGCTGGGTCAACGTCGCCGACCCGGGCGATCCCGTCGCGATCCTCCGCCCGCTCAGCCGCTGGTTCCCCGGCGTCGACCTCGATCTGACCGACAGCATCAACCTCTTCGACTTCCACCTGGCCGCGAACTACCTGAGATCCGCAGCCGTGGCCGCCGCCGTCGCACCGTACCTCGGAGTCGCCGACGTGCCCCCCTCGCCGTCCACGCGCGCACCGACCGAGTAACAGACCGGGGGAGCCGAGCCGACCAGGGGGAGACCGCGTGCCGCGGCAGCGAACGGCCAAAGTTGGCATGTACCGCTGAACCGCCCGCCGGGGCGGCACCAGCAAGCGCGCTGGTACCGCCCCGGCGGGCGGGTCAGGTCCTTGTGGGCGTACGCGACCACGTCATTGGGGTCGGCACCCGGCGGGGACCACGCCTGGGTTCACCAGCGGTACCAGCGTCCGCGGCTGCCGCTTGCCCCGGTGCTGCGGAAGAGGAACCCCAGCAGCCATAT
>NZ_JBEZFP010000200.1:0-13083 GCF_040649515.1 Streptodolium elevatio | reverse complement strand
CCCCACTTTTACCCCCCACACCACGACATCCCCCAGGGGGGTGGCGTTCCTTGTTGTTCGGGGGGGGCCTCCCCCTCCGGGCGGGGGGGGCCCCCCCCCCCGGGCCCCGCCACCGTGGTCTCTGAAGTCACACACGCAACACGTCCGGCGGTCCGTGCCGCGTGAGTTCGCTCACACGACACCTGGCCGCCACCGGATCGGCACCACGGTGCCGCCCAGTGGGTGCCGCCCAGTCGATGCCGGGCGGCCGCCCGGCGGGCCCAGGGCCCGCGCGAGCGCCGCTCCTGCCCCCTGACCCGGGTCAGGGGCTCATACCGGCCGCTTCAAGGATGTCGTCCGTGAACGCGGCGACCCGCGTGTAGACCCCGGGCTTACGGGGCTGGGCGCAGCCGTCGCCCCACGAGACGATCCCGGCCAGCCGCCCGCCGATCAGCAGCGGCCCGCCGCTGTCCGCGCTGCACGCGTCCTTGCCGCCCTGCCGCAGCCCCGCACACACCATCGTGGCGGCGTTGTACGTCCCCCAGACCCCGCCCGGATAGGCGGTCCGGCACGTCGCGTCCGTGGTCACCGGGACCGTCACCTGCCGCAGCACCGGCGAGTAGTCGCCGTTGCCGGTGGTGTCACCCCAGCCGAGCACCATCGCCGGCGTGTCCGCGGCGTAGACGTTCTCCCCCGCGCCGACCAGCGTCAGCACCGGGCCCGGCAGCGGCTCGGCGAGCTTCAGCACCGCCCAGTCCTTGTCGATGCGGGCCAGGTCGAAGCCCGGGTTCGCGTACCACGACGCCACGCGCGCCTCGCGGCCGGCGGTGGTCCGCAGGTCGGTCCGCGCATGGATCACCGAGAAGTCGGGCCGCTGCGCCGGCTGCCCGTCAGGCTCGAAAAGGCAGTGCGCGGCCGTCAGCACGCGGTCGGGGGCGATCAGCGCACCCCCGCAGAACTGGCCGGAGCGCGCCGTGCCGTACATCTTCCGGCTCGACAGGGCCACCATCCACGGATGCGCCGCCGCGTCGGCGGGCGAACCGCCCACGACGACCCTCGGCGGGCCCTGCGGCACACTCTCGGCCGCGACCACCGGGCCGCCTTGCACCACCAGCGCCCCGAAGGCCGCGAGCAGCGCGGCGGTGCCGGCCGCGAGGGCCTTGGCCGCCGTACGCCTCAATCCGCCGTGCGGCGGCCCGGCCGCACGGCGGCACCCGCCTGTATCTCCGAACCCGCCTGTACCTGTCGAACCTGCCGTCCCCGTACTCGTCACCGCAGCCTCCGTCCCCACCTGGCCGAACACGCTGTGTCCTCGATCCATTACTTTCAGGGAACGTCGATCATGGCGGCGCTGCAACCGGTGCCTGCCACCGTCGCCCGAACGGGTGAACATCGAGGGCACACGGCGCCCTTCGCGGCCCCAACGGCCCTTCCTGCGGCCGACCCGCGTCGGTTCGCGCAAGGTGCCCGCGCGGCCCTCGCGCGCAACGCGGTCGGAGCAGGTCCGCGGGTGGGGAACGCGTAGGGGCCCGGAGGCGGTTGTGCCTCCGGGCCCCTACGCGTTGGGTACTTTGCGTACGTTGCGGACAGCCTCCGCAACCAGTTGTCAGTCCGGCTCTCGGCCGGGCTTGCCATCAGACCGACCGCCCGGCGTCGTGCCGGGCCGCCGACCGGCCGTCAGTCCAGGTAGTCGCGCAGAACCTGGGACCGCGACGGGTGCCGCAGCTTCGACATCGTCTTGGACTCGATCTGGCGGATGCGCTCACGGGTGACCCCGTACACCTTGCCGATCTCGTCCAGTGTCTTCGGCTGGCCGTCGGTGAGGCCGAACCGCATCGACACGACGCCCGCCTCACGCTCGGAGAGCGTGTCGAGGACCGAGTGCAGCTGCTCCTGGAGGAGCGTGAAGCTGACCGCGTCGGCCGGGACGACCGCCTCGGAGTCCTCGATCAGGTCGCCGAACTCGCTGTCGCCGTCCTCGCCGAGCGGGGTGTGCAGCGAGATCGGCTCGCGGCCGTACTTCTGGACCTCGATGACCTTCTCCGGGGTCATGTCGAGTTCCTTGGCCAGCTCCTCCGGGGTGGGCTCGCGGCCCAGGTCCTGGAGCATCTGGCGCTGCACGCGGGCCAGCTTGTTGATGACCTCGACCATGTGGACCGGGATGCGGATGGTCCGCGCCTGGTCGGCCATGGCGCGCGTGATGGCCTGGCGGATCCACCACGTCGCGTACGTCGAGAACTTGTAGCCCTTGGTGTAGTCGAACTTCTCGACCGCGCGGATCAGACCGAGGTTGCCCTCCTGGATCAGGTCCAGGAACAGCATGCCGCGGCCGGTGTAGCGCTTGGCGAGCGACACCACCAGGCGGAGGTTCGCCTCGAGCAGGTGGTTCTTGGCGCGGCGGCCGTCCTCGGCGATGATCTCCAGCTCGATCTTGAGCTTCGGAGCCAGCTTCTCGCCGGAGTTGAGCTTGTCCTCGGCGAACAGGCCGGCCTCGATGCGCTTGGCGAGCTCGACCTCCTGCTCCGCGTTGAGGAGCGGCACCTTGCCGATCTGCTTGAGGTAGTCCTTGACCGGGTCCGCGGTCGCACCCGCCACGGCGACCTGTTGTGCGGGGGCGTCGTCCTCGTCGTCGTCGGACAGGACGAAGCCCTGGGTGTTCTCGTCCTCGGGCGTGTCCGCCGCGGGGTCGCCGGGCGGGCCCTCGAGCTCGTCCGTCAGCTCCTCGGCGTCGAGCTCGGGCTCGCCGTCCTTGGACGCGGTCTTCTTGGCGGCCGTCTTCTTGGCCGCCGTCTTCTTCGCGGGTGCCTCGGCGGTCTTCTTCGCCGCGGCCTTCTTTGCGGGTGCCTTGGCGGCGGCCTTCGCCGGCTCGGCGACCTCGTCCTCCGCAGCCGCGGGAGCGGCGGCCGGTGCGGCGGGGCGTGCCGCTGCGCCGGAGACGACGGTCTTGGTGGACGTGCGCTTGGCGGTGCTCTTCGCCGCCACGCTCTTACGGGTGCGCTTGGGAGCCGCAGAATCGGCGGCATTAACCACGATGTCCACACCCTCCTGGTCAAGGACCTGGTTGAGGCTGCGTAGGACGTTCTTCCACTGGGTGGCCGGGATCTGGTCGGCCTCGAACGCCTGGCGAATCTCGTCGCTGGCGATGGACCCCTGAGCCTCACCCCGCTCGATCAACGCCTTCACGTTGACGAAATCGGCGATCTCGGGGGGGAGCGAACGGGATGTGCTGGCCGACACAAACAACCTCTCGACGGATCTGGACGGCGTTCGACATAGGAGCCAGTCGGTCGCCGCCTGGCGAACGACACTCAGGCGGGGGCAGTGGTGCAGGACGCCCGGCCGTGTCGGCGACTGTGCTTTCCAACACAGCATTCTGACACTTGCCGGTATTCCTGAACGGCTGCCACCTTCGTACTCATCGGGCTGGACGGCGAAGTGTTACGCGTCCCCTCGGTGGCGGGCGTCACATCGGCCCTCGAGAGGGCGTCACATCAGCCCTCGAGGACCCGGCGGCCCGACGATGCGGACCCCGAGGATCGTCACGTCGTCGTCCCGGTCCTGACCGTCCAGCAGACGTTCCAGGATGCTCGACAGCAGTGGTTCCAAACCTCCCACGCCTCCCATCGCGACTCTCGTCGCGTCGGACCTGGCGACGTCGAGGATCAGGTCCAGCCCCTGGCCGATGCCGCGCGCCCGGTTCTCGATCAGCCCGTCCGAGAAACCGACCAGGACATCCCCGGGGCCGAGCCGCATGCGGTTCTTGGTACGCGGCTCCGCGACCCCCAGCGGGGTCGACGCCTTCCCTTCGTCCACCAGCCTCGCCTTGCCGTCCGCCGTGATGATCAGTACCGGTAGGTGCCCGGCGTCGGCCAATTCGAGAGTGCCCGTTTCCGGGTCGATGACACCGTAGATGAGCGTGGTGAGCGATTCGTCGTCCTCGGTGGCGGTGAAGAGCCGGTCCAGGCCGGTCAGCACGGCCACCGGGTCGGGGTCGGTGAACGCGAGGGCGCGCAGGGCGGCGCGTACCCGGCCCATGCCGGCCGCGGCGGTCAGGCCCTTGCCGATCACGTCGCCGACGACGATCGCGACGCGGCCTCCGGGGATCCGGAACACGTCGTACCAGTCGCCGCCCACCTCGAAGTCCGGGGCGCCGGGCAGGTAGCGGTAGTCGAACTCGACGCCGTCGACGTCCGGGAGGCGGTCGGGCAACAGGCTGCGCTGGAGTTCCACGGCGGTACGGTGCTCGCGCTCGTAGAGCCGCGACCGCTCGACGGCCAGCGCGCACTGGCCGGCGAACGCCTCCAGGAACACCCGGTCGCCGGGGTCGAAGACGCGGGCGTCGCGGAAGGTGAAGCGGATGGCTCCCAGCGGTGTTCCGGAGCCGAGCAGCGGCAGGACCACCCACGCGCGTTCGCCGGGCGGCGCGTCGGGGCGGGCGCGCATGCCGGGCACGGTTGCCGAGTCCTGCTCCTGGGCCGTGCTGCCAGAGGCGGAGGCGGAGGCGGTGGAGGCTGAGGTGGAAGCAGGGACGGCGCCGGGCACGGGATCCGAATCGGGCGCGGAGCGGGGCACGGGCGCGGAGCCGGCGCCGGTGTCCGGGGCGGGCCCGGCGTACACCGGGACGCCCTCGCGTACCGCGCGCATGAGCGCGTCGGGCCACTCCGCGGGGATGACGCGCATGCGGCGCGACGACCGGGCGGGCGGCACGTTGGGCCACGGGAACACCGGTGCCACGTCGTCGACGAGGTACAGGTCGGAGTCCATCGCGTCGATGCTGCGGGCGAGTTCGGCGACGGCCGTGTCGACCTCGGAGACGGTGAGCGCACCGGCCAGGCGCGCGGTCATCAACTGGAGGCGCGAGGTACGCCACTGGCTCGACCGCAGCAGTTCCTCGCGGTACCGGTTCTCGGTGACGTCGGAGACAACCGCCAGGACCGCGCGCACCGAGCCGCCGGGGTCGCGTACGGGCACCCAACGGGACTCCAGGTGGCGCGTTTCCGGCCACTCGGGCGGCGCGAGGACGACGTCGGACTCGGCGTACCCCTCCGCGTGGTCGAAGACCATCGCGATGGTCTTCTCGACCTTCGAGGCAAGCCCCGCAGGGAGTAACTCGCTTGGCCGGCGGCCGAGATGGTCGGCGACCGGAAGGCGGTTGATGCGGGCGAGCGCCTCGCTCACCCGCAGGTACCGCAGGTCGCGGCCGTAGAGGGCGAACGCCACCGAGGAGTCGCCGCAAAGCGCGTCGAGCATCGCGCCGGCGAGCGCCTCGGCCGCCGCGGACGGGCCGTCGCGCACCATGTCGTCGGTCACTGCGTCATTCCCCACCTGTCGTCTCGGTCCGCCCGGACGCCGTGCTGGACCGGTCCGAAAACGCGTCGGACATCGAGGGTAATCACGTCCCCCGCCTTACCGGGAGTGATTTGGCGTGACTCTCCGCGTGGCTCGCCGCGTGCCTCGGACGGGCCGGTGCCGAACGCTGCCGGAAACGGGGCGGCGTCGGCGGCCCGACGTACGGGTACCGATCCGGTACCCGCGGAACGGGCCGCCAACGCCTTGATGTTGACGATCTGTCAGGCTTTGGCAAGCCTTTTTCGGCCGCCCTGGGTGCGAACGGGTCAGCCCTCGCGCGGGGCGGGGAACAGCCGGTCGACCTCGGGGTGCACCGCGAGCAGCGACCGCATCGCGGCCTCGGCGCCCTCGCCGTCACCCGCCGCGACGGCGTCCACCAGGCGCGAGTGCAGCGCGACCGAGGCGTCGGACAGGTGTTCGCAGCCGGCCGTGTGGCCTCCGGAGACCTGGAGCGCCGACGCGACGATGCCGGCCAGGTGCTCGAGCATCCGGTTGCCGGCGACCTGCAGCAGCAAGCCGTGGAACTCGGCGTCGGCGCGCGAGTAGGTCATCGGGTCGGGCTGCGCGACCGAGCGCTGCATGATGACGACGACCTCGGTGAGCCGGCGCACGACGTCGGGATGGTTGCGGCAGGCGGCCATGTGCGCCGCCAACGGCTCGATGCCCCAGCGCAGTTCGAACAGTTCGCGGCGCTGGGCGTCGCGCTGCGGACCGCACGCGCGCCACTCGATGATGTCGGGGTCGAGGAGGTTCCAGTCGGCGACGGGACGCACGCGCGTGCCGACGTTGGGGCGGGCGCTGACGAGGCCCTTCGCCTCGAGGACGCGGAGCGACTCGCGGACGACCGTACGCGACACCTCGAAGCGCTGGCCGATCTCCTCCGGAACCAGCGGGCGTTCGGCGCCGACCTCACCGGCGACGATCATCTGGCCGAGCTGCTGCACCAGTTGGCCGTGCAGGCCGCGGCCCCGGCCGCCACCGGGTTTGCGGGGCGCGCGCAGGGGCTCCAGGTCGGAGCCGTCCCACGCATAGTGCTGCGGGGGCAGGCTCTCGGTGCCGGTCATCGACAGGTCCGCAACGGCCACCCGGTAGGGGTCGGCCGGCGACGCGACGGTGGTCGCGCCCGCGGTGGGCATGGGTTGGTGGGGAGCGATACTCACGCTCCTTCATCTCGGCGCGGCGCGGGCCGGGCTTGAGCCGTTCCGACGATCCCGGCTGAAAAAAACACGAAAGGGTGATCGGCCTTGCGTCGCCGTCGCTCGTCCGTGCGACAGGGCTGCGCCGGACGTGGTTCTTCGGGGTGTTTCTTACGAAAATATGCCTCTGCGTGGTTTGTTGGGGTTCGCCGGAGGGGGTTCAGCGGGCTGCGTGAGCGGCCTGACGGCGACTCGAACGGCGCCTAGTTCCGCGCGTTACCCGTGCAGTTGGCGACTCGAACGGGCGGGAAGATCAGCGCGATACGCGTGCAGTTGGTGCGTCAGCGGGCGTCGCGCCGGGCGAAGACGATCGCGGCGAACAGCAGCGCGCCGGCGGCCCACCCGCCGAACACGAGTGCGCCCTCGCGCGCGGCCAGCCCCGTACCACCGGTGGACAGCATGCGGTTGGCCGCGTTGAACGGCAGGTACTCCACCCAGTCCTGGAAACGTTCCGGCAGGGCGAGCCCGACGGCCCGACCGATCATCGGCTCGATCACCAGCGGCACCGCGGCGAGCAGTCCGGCCGCGATCGCCGCTCCCCGGGCCAGCACCCCGACGGCGACACCCAGCGCGGCCGCCAGCGCGAGGTAGACGACGTAGCCGAGCAGTACGCGCGGCGCGGGCGCCTGGTCCCACACCAGCGCCCGGAACTCCGGTCCGAACACCGAGGCCGCGACGACACCGTTCACCGCGAGCCCCAACACGGCCACCACCGCGCCGAGGATCGCCGAAACGGTGACCTTCGCCGCCAGGGCCCGGCTGCGTCGCGGCAGGGTCAGGAGCAACGTCGGCAATGCCGTGGGCCGTTGCTCGCGTGCGCACGACAGGACGGCCGCGAACAGCACCACCAGCGCCGCCAGCGGGGTCGCGGGTCCGGCCGCTCCCGCGGTCAGGACCTGCGCCGCGTCGCCCGCCTGCACGGGAACCTCGCCCAGGTCGCGGGCCTCGACCCAGGTGGCCGCCCCACCGACGACGAGGACGCCGAACGCCGCGCCCCAGGTGGCCCGTACCGTGCGCAGCCGGGCCAGTTCGTAGCGGATCGCGGTCACGCGTTCACCTCGTCTGCGGTCGCGGGGGTGGCTGGGGTGGAGTTGTCGATGGTCGAGCCGACAGAGGCGGCCGGACCGGCGATGGCCGAACCGGCCGTGGCGGAACCGGCGTTGACGGGACCGGCGGTGGCGGGGAGATGCGGCGGTGGCGTCCGCGGGCGGGTCACGCGTTCACCTCGTCGGACATCTGGTCTCCGGTGGCGGCGTCCTGGCCGCGCGCGAGCCAGCGACGGCGCTTGGGGCGGCGGTGGTCGGCGCGGTCTGCGTGGTCGGCGTGGTCGGCGTGGTCGGTGTGGTCCGCTCGGCCGTCGGCGCGGCCGGCGTCCCGATCCGCGGGCGCGCCGCCGGAGGAACGGGCGGAGAGAGGGTGTCCCGTGTGCCCGGAACCGCCGTGCGCCGGACCGGCACCTGGCGGGCCGTGGTCCCCCGGGGCACCGGACTCGGCGGCGGGAGCGGGAATCGACGCATCCGCCCGCACGGCGTACGAGCCGACAGAGGAGGCCCCGGAGGAGCCCCCGCCGCTTTCGGCGCCGACCCGCATCGCCACGGTCTCCGGCCCGGCAGCCTCGGCGCGCCTGCGCAGCGCCTTGCGGCCCGCACGTCCGGAGGGGCGGCGGGAGGCGTCCGCGAGCAGGGCCAGCGCGGCGTGTTCCGCGGCGGCCGCCCGCGAGCGCGCGGTCACGGCGCAGAAGGCGTCGGCGACCGAGACCTCGCGCTGCGCCAGTTCGTGGATCAGGACGCTGCCGCGGAAGGCGATCTCGCCCACCCGGGCGCGGTCCGCGCCGGCCACGGTGAGCACCGCGCCGCCGTGCGCGTGCACGCGGAGGCCTTCGTGGCGCAGCAGTTCGGAGAGGCGGTCGACCTGCGGCGTGCGTACGTACACCTCATGGCCGTCGGCGCGGCCGCGGTACTCGGCCGCCGACTCGTCGGCCACCAGTCTCCCGCGCGCGAGCGCCAAGACACGGTCGGCGCAGTCCGTGAGCTCGCTGAGGCCGTGTCCGGCGACCAGGACGGTGCGTCCCTGGGTGGCGTACGCGCGCAGGAACTCCCGGAGCCAGCGCACGCCTTCGGGGTCCTGCCCGGCCGACGGCTCGTCCAGGATGAGGGTCTGCGGATCGCCGAGGAGCGCCCCGGCGAGGCCGAGGCGGCCCAGCGCACCCGACGACAGCGAGCCGACGCGTACCCCCGCGACGGGTGTAAGGCCGACCAGGTCCAGGACCTCGTCGACGCGCCTGCGCCGGATGCCGTGCGCGGCCGCGAGGACGCGCAGTTCGGTGCGCGCGCGGCGGCGTGCGTACGCGGGCTCGGCACCGAGCCAGGCGCCCACCTCGCGGGCGGGGTGTCTGAGTTCGCGGTAGCGGCGGCCGCCGAACAGGGTCCGCCCACGGCCGCGCTCGAGCTGCAGCATCAGGCGCAGCGCGGTGGACTTGCCGGCCCCGTTCGGCCCGATGAACGCCGTGACCTGGCCGGGCCGCACCGAGAACGACAGCCCGTCGACGGCGAGCGCACCGCCGTACTTCCGCGTCAGCCCCTGGACCTCGATCATCGCGTTGTCCCTCGTCGTCCTCGTCGTCGCTGGAATCGCCGTTGTCGGATCGTCCGTCGCCGGAAGCACCCTCATGAACATTTCGGACAGTACAGGGACGAATACGGATTTAGTTGTATCCATGCCGCATAAGCGAAGAAGAATCTGAATAGCAAAGGAGAAGCTCAACTCTGGACACGGATCTCGGCCGGGAGGGACCATCGGAAGACCGACCATGAACGCTCGGAGGCCGGCATGTCCCCCATGTATCCAGCCCCCAGGTATTCCGGCGTCACCCGTGTCCCGCCCGCCCCGCCCGCCGCCGACGCGCTGTCCCTGCTGCGCGTCGGCCTGGCCGCCAAGAACGCCGACTGGGCCGAGCAACTCCGCTCCGGCCTCCGTCAGCTACGGGCCGACCTGCACGAGCACATCGCGGCGACGGAGGGACCCGACGGGCTCTACGACGAGGTCCGCCGCAGCGATCCGCGGCTCGCGTGCGCGGTCAGCCGCCTGCGGCGCGAGCACGGACGGCTGAGCGCGATGCTGGACGACCTCAACGCCCGGGCGTCGCGCGAGCCGGACGATCCCGCGGATCCCGGTGGCATGCGCCCGCGCGTACGCGAACTGCTCAAACAGTGGGGCAGCCACCGCAGGCGCGACAACCAGCTCGTCTACGAGGCGATGTCCCTGGATATCGGCGGACAGGACTGAGCCGGGGGCGCGTCCCCGTTCCTCGTTCCGCGCACGCCCGCGTTCCGACCCCGGGTCGGGATGCGGCGTCCGTGTCTTGGGGCCGGTGTGCGCCGCGCTGTGTCATCCGCGGCCTCCGCGCTCTCGCGCCGTCTGCCGCGGGGCCTATACCTCGGCGCCTATGCCTCGGGGCCTATGCCTCGGGCCGCAGCATCGGCGGATTGAGCTTCTCCGCCGAGCCCCGCCGGAACAACTGGGCCGGACGCCCGCCCTGACGCGTCGTCGTGCCGCCCGTCGGCACCAGGAAGTCCGGGGTCCCCGTCACCTTGCGGTGGAAATTGCGCGGGTCCAGCGCGACGCCCCACACCGCCTCGTACACCCGGCGCAGCTCGCCGACCGTGAACTCCTCGGGGCAGAAGGCCGCCGCAAGCGAGGAATACTCGATCTTCGCGCGCGCCCGCTCCACCCCCTCCGCCAGGATCCGCGTGTGGTCGAACGCCAACCGCGAACCGTCGCCGAGCTCGGCGGCCGAGGTCCACCGCGCACCGGCCGCGTCACCACCCGGCCGCGGCGCGGGCAGGTCGGGCGCGAGCACGAGGTAGGCCACGCTCACCACCCGCATGCGCGGATCACGGCCCGGGTCTCCGAAGGTCGCCAACTGCTCCAGGTGGACCGGGAGTTGGTCCAGCCCGGTCTCCTCGGCAAGCTCCCGGGCGGCGGCCGCCTCCAAGCCCTCGTCCGGCCTGACGAAACCGCCGGGCAGCGCCCACTGGCCCTGAAAGGGCGGCTCACCGCGGCGAATGGTGAGCGCGTTGAGCGTGTGGTCCCGGACGGTGAGCACCACGAGATCGACGGTGACTCCGAAAGGCGGGAATTCTGAGGCGTCGGAGGGCGACATGAGTCGATCTTAGTCGTCTGCCTGACGATAAACAGCCGTCCTCGCGAATCGGCTCGTCCGTCGGCGCGTTCACCGACCCATCGGTCGGCTGATTCGGTGAACCGGGCGGAGAGTCGCGCGGTGAGGTGCCCGACGGCGCATCCGGTGCGGCATCCAGTGCGGCACCCGGCGAGTCCTTGACCGACTCCTTGGGCCGGTGCGTGGGCCGGTCCGTGGGCCGGTGCGTGGACCGGTCCTTGAGTGTGTCCTTGAGCGGGGCATTCCACGGTGTCACTCCGCGAGTTGGAAGCCCTCGGGCGCCTCCTCCACGACCGCCTGCCCCTGCCGGTTGACGCGAACTGTGAACGGCTCGCCTGCGATGCGGAGATCGGCGAGTTCCAGCTCGCCGAACGCCGGTGCCACGGGCGGGCGTACGACCACGCGTGCCTCGGGCGCCTCGGGCCGCACTCCGGCCAACGCCACCAGCGCGGGCAGGACCGCGGCCGCGGAGCGGGCCAGCGGACGGCAGGCAAGGGGGTGGGCGACCGGGGCGTGGCCCGGCACGCGCTGCTCGCCCGCGTGCATCTCGGGCATGCGGTACCCGAAGTACGGTGCTGCTTCCAGGAGTCCGGAGAGCAGCTCGTACGCCGCCTCCGCCTGACCCGAGACCGCGAGCCCCGCCACCGCGACACACGTCTCATGGGCCCGCACCACCCCGCCGCGCACCGCCAGCGGGTGGTATCCGTGGGTGCGCGACCCCACGCCGCGCAGCCCCCACCCACAGTTCAGGTCCGGGCTCAGCAGTCGGCGGGCCACGTCCGCGCAGCCGTCCTCGTCGAGGATCCCCGTGCCGGGCAGCTGGCCCATCGCGGAGTTCGGCACGGACACCGGGCGGCCCGCGGCATTGAGCGCCGCGGCGTAGAACACGCCCGCACCGTCCTCGGTACGGAACCGCTCCCGGAACGCGCTCGCCAACTTGTGCGCACGCGCCTCCCACGCCTCGGCGGACTCGGGGTCCCGCTCGCGCAGCAGGACCGCGGCGTGCGACGCCGCCTCGTACATCTGCCCCTGCAACTCGCAGGGTGCCGGACCGCCGGGGCCCAGTCGGACGATGCCGTCCGGGTCGGCGTCCATTGTGGCGGCGACATGGCCCAGCGCCCGGTCGAGGTGCGGGAGCAGCGGCTCGGTCTCGGAGTCGGACAGGCCCCAGCGCCGGGCCTCGCCGAGGAGCGTCACGTACAGCGCGGTGGTGCCCACACAGTCGTAGCGGGGTGTGCGGCCTCCGGGACCCAGGGAGTGCGGGATCCGGCCGGGCGCCTCGCCGGTCGCCGGATCGGCACGGGAGCCTTGGCGGTCCCCGAGCATGCGGAGGGTGCCGGCCGCCAGGCGGGTGCCGAGCGGGAGCAGCATGCGTGCCGTCCACAGGCTGTCACGTCCGGTCGGTGTGAGCTGCCAGGGGGCGCCTGCCGCGGGCATGGGCACCGTGCGGTGCTCCGGATCGGCGATCAGGAGCCCGCGCAGGTCCATCAGGCTCTGCCGGACCCAGGCGGCCACCCGGAAGTCGTCGCACCGCACCCGCGCCTCCGACCACGGCGGCGGCCCCAACGGCGCCCGCGGCGCCGGAATCCCCGGCAGCCCGGCGCTCACTCCGGCACTCGGGGCGGCGCGTACTCCCCCAGGCTCGCCGGTGACCCGCAGCTCGACCGTCCACGACGTGGCCGGCTCCAGGGTGATGTCCCAGCGCAACAGGCCCGATGCCGCGAGCGCCGTTTCCGGTGCGGGCGCCGCGACCGCGCGTACGCCCCAGCCGTCGGACGAGGTCCAGCTGAGCCCTCCCGGGCACACGCGCGCGGGCAGGTCCGGCCCGCGCCGGCCGTTGCGCAGCTCGGACAGCGGTGCCAGGTCGGTGCCGAGTGTCAGTTCCACCGGCACTCGGACCGGGCGGGTCGCCGTGTTGCGCACGACGACCCGCTCGCGTCCGTCCGCCTGCCTCGTGCGGTCCACCACCAGGACGGGGTCCGGGGTGGGGTCCGCGACGAACCGGTGCATGGCCAGGAACCGCGCGGCCCCCGAGCCCACCACGTGGGACGACAACGGCTCGGGTTCGCTGCCCCCGATGGTCACCAGCGAACGTGCGAGCAGTCGTCGGCCGTCGTGGAACAGCCCTTGGACACCCCGGCCGCGCAGTTGGCCGTCCAGCGGACAGATCGCCATCCCCGGGGCGTCGACGCAGATCAGCGCGTCGTGCGCGAGGGGGTGCGGCGTTCTGGTCCCGGTCACGTGAATGCTCCTCGTCGGCCTGCTGCGCTCGTGGATCCGCCCACGGAGGCCAGAGAGGACCGCCCCCGCGGCTCATCCACGAGCTCCTGGTGACCAAGGCCCGCCACTTCGACAAGGGCCGCCTCTTCGACCGGGCCC
>NZ_JBEZFP010000199.1:0-13162 GCF_040649515.1 Streptodolium elevatio | reverse complement strand
GGCGACAAGGTCGCCATGTACTACACGTCGGCGAACCGCGACGAGGAGGTGTTCGAGGACGCGCAGAGCTTCGACATCTTCCGCCGCCCCAACCCACACCTGTCCTTCGGCTTCGCCGAGCACTTCTGCCTGGGCGTGCACATCGCCCGCCTCGAAGGCCGCGTCTTCTTCGAAGAACTCCTCGCCACCTTCCCGCGCATCGAACTGACCGGCGAGCCCCGCCGCGTCCGCTCGAACCTCAACAACGCCCTGGCAAGCCTGCCGGTGTACCTAGGCCGCTGACCACGGGCGCGGCTCCGGTGCCGTGCTGTGCAGACCCTACGGGCACGCAGCGTGAGAGCGCCGGGACAGCAGGTTCGCCGGTGGTGTGCCGGGAATTCCGGTCGGCGAACAGGGGATTGCCCCTTCGCTGACCGGGGTTGCCTGTTCGCGTGCGTGGTCCGGCTTGAGGTGCGCGGACGATCGCTGTCCAGCCACGCACCGCACGAGACGGCCCTCCTCGTATGCCGCAGGCACGGGCAGCGAGGACGCGCTCAGGCCGTCAATCAGCGCAACGGCGGTCGTTCGTGGGTGCCGATGCCGTCGGGGACGATGAAGTCGCGGACCAGCTTTTCGGCGTCGCGGACCAGAGGGCGGATGAGTTTGTAGCGGGAGAGGCTGGTGATGCGGGCGACCATGGGGGTGGTGCGGCGTACGAAGTCGCGGGTGCGCGCCGAGTCGGGGGAGCGGTCGTAGACCCAGAACAGGACGATGCCCATCTGGTGGAGCCACAGCAACTCGGGGAGTATTTCCGCCATTTCGGCGTCGAGTTTCATGGCGGAGCCGGCGAGGACGTCGCGGTAGAGGTCGACGACGGTCTGGCGGGCCGGGTAGGACTCGGCGGAGAACGGGGAGAGCGGGCTGTCGGGGTCCGCGGCGTTGCGGAAGAACTGGACGGAGAAGCCGTGGTACGGCTCGGCGGCGTCCAGCCAGGCCTCCAGGGTGACTTGGAGTCGCGACGCGAAGTCGGTACGGCCGCGCAGGCGGGCCTGTGCGGCCTCGATGTGGTCGTTGGTCACCCGGTCGTAGAACCCCTGGATCAGGTGTTCCTTGGACTCGAAGTAGTAGTAGGCGTTGCCTACGGAGACGCCGGCTTCCGTGGCGATGGCGCGCATGGTGGTCTTGTCGTAGCCGCGGTCCTGGAAGAGGCGCAGCGCGGTCTCCAGGATCAGGGACCGCGTCTGCTCGCTCTTGCTCGGTTTGGCGGCGGCCCGGGGATGGTCCGGTTGGGATTCCGGGCTGGATTCCGGGCCGGACTCCGTGCGGGACGTGCCGGGCGGCCGACTGTCGCCGGGGGGTGGGGCAGGGGGCGTGCGGGCCGCTGGTGCGTCGTTTTCCACGCGAGGAACCTTAGTCGTGTGGCCCGCAGCCGTTTGCGCAGTCTCCGGAGGCGCGGCGGGTCGCGGCGGAGATCTTGGCCGCGGCGACGACGGCGGCCTTGGCGAGGGGGAGGCCGGTCGGGGTGCTGAGGCGCGTGGCGAGGGTGCGGTAGCCGCGAAGGGCCCACAGGCAGACGACCCACGCGTTGGCGCCGCTGTAGACCTGGCCCGCGTCGCCGATGACGGTGACCTCGTGGAGCGTGCGCTCGTGGTCGAGGTCCGGGTAGCGGTTGCGGGCGCGGGCGGAGCCGGCGGCGACCAGGTCGACGGCGACCAGCTTGGGGCGGCGGGCCAGCCACGTGCTGACGGCGACGCACAGGGGGCAGCGGGCGTCGTACAGGACGGTGATGCGGCGGATGGGCGGGACCGTGGGTGCGAGGTGGAGGGCGTAGGGGGCCGCACCCCCGTAGAGGCCCCCTACGCCGGTCCGTGCGGACATCGGGCTCACACCCCGACGGCCGGGCTGGTCCAGCCTTGCGGCGGGACGGGTGGCACGGGCTGGTGCTCGGCGAGCGAGCGGCGCCGGATGCGGCCGAGCACGAACACGTTCGCCAGGTGCAGCGCGCCGAGTACGAGCAGGACCGTACCGATCTTGACCGACAGGGCCTCGAAGGACTCCCGGACGGTGTCGACGCCGCCGCCGAGTTCGAGGTGCAGGGCGACGAAGCCGAAGTTGACGAGGTAGAAGCCGACGGTCAGGAGGTGGTTGACCGCGTCGGCGAGTTTGCGGTCGCCGTGCATGACGTCGACGAGGAACACCCGGCCGCTGCGGGCGAGTGTGTGCCCGACCCAGAGGGTGAGGGCGGTGCTGATCAGCAGGTAGACGGCGTACGTCACCACGGTGAGATCCATGGAGCACCCCTTTTTGAACGCGTTCAGTGCGCGTACCGGCACTCTAGCGGGTGATTTTGAACGTGTTCAAGCCGCCCCGCCGAGGAGTTCGGGTAAGGCGGGTCCGGTCGTGGGCGCGCGCCGTTCGGGTGCGTCGGTCAGGCGTGAACCGGGTGGCGGCGTGGCAAAGTACCGGGATGGCGAGTGTCTGGACTGAACTGTTGATCGACTGTGAGGACCCGCACCGGCTGGCCGAGTTCTGGCGCGCGGTGCTGGGCTACGCCCACATCGAGGAGGACAAGGACGGCGACGTGCTGATCAGCGACGTCGCCCGTACGCCGGAAGCGAGGAGTTCGGGGGCGTTCCCGCCGGCCCTGCTGTTCCAGCGGGTGCCGGACGGCCCCAAGAAGGCCAAGAACAGACTGCACATCGACTTGACGCCAAATGACCGCACCCGCGACGCCGAGGTCGAACGCGTGCTCGCGCTCGGCGCCACCCGCGTCGACATCGGCCAGGGCGAGAAAGTCAGCTGGACGGTGCTGGCCGATCCGGAAGGCAACGAGTTCTGCGTGTTGCGCGGGTACGTCGGCACCTGAACCGTGCCCAGCGGCCGGCGGGGCAGCCGTCCCGCGCACCCCGCGCACGTTCCCCCGGCAGTTCGCCGCGCGCGTCGGGCGCCCTGGGCGAGTTGATCTACGTAGGCTCCGATGCAGGCCTGCCGTGCGTCCCGCGCGCACGGCGTACAAGCTCCAGACGTTGGGAGTGCGCTCCATGTCGCGTCCGAAGATCGTGGTGGTCGGCGGTGGCTTCGCCGGCGTCGAGTGCCTGCACCGGCTCGAACGCAGGCTTGCCCCACCCGAGGCCGACCTCACGCTGGTCACACCCACCGACTACCAGCTCTACCTGCCGCTGCTCCCGCACGTCGCGGCCGGGGTCCTGACCCCGCAGTCGGTCGCCGTCTCGCTGCGCCGGCGCCTGCGCCGCACCCGGCTCCTGCCCGGCGGCGCGATCGGCGTCGACACGCGCGCCAAGGTGTGCGTGGTCCGCAAGACCACCGGCGAGATCGTGGACGTCCCGTACGACCACCTCGTGCTCACCGCCGGCAGCACCACCCGGACTTTCGACATCCCGGGCCTGACCGAGCACGCGCTCGGCATGAAGACGCTCGCCCAGGCGGCCTACCTGCGCGACCACGTCATCGCGCAGCTGGACCTCGCCGCCGTCACCCAGGACCCGGCCGAACGCGAGGCCCGGCTGCGGTTCGTGGTGGTCGGCGGCGGATACGCCGGAACCGAGACCGCCGCATGCCTCCAGCGCCTGACCACCGCGGCGGCCAAGCGCTACCCGCGGCTGGACCCGTCGCTCATCGAGTGGCACCTGATCGACGTCGCGCCCAAGCTGCTCCCGGAACTCGGCGACAAGCTCGGCGCCAAGGCCATGCGGATGCTGCGGCGGCGCGGCGTGCTGTTCTCGCTGGGCACCTCCGTCGCCTCGGTCGAGCCGACGAAGATCACGCTCACCGACGGCCGCGTGCTGGCCACCCACACGCTGATCTGGACCGCCGGGGTGGCCGCGAGCCCGCTGGTGCACACCCTGTCGACCGACACCATGCGCGGACGCCTGGTCACCACCGCCGAGTTGACGGTGCCCGGGGTGGACGCGGTCCTCGCGGCCGGCGACGCGGCCGCGGTACCCGACCTGGCCAAGGGCGGCGACGCGATCACCCCGCCCACCGCGCAACACGCGCAGCGGCAGGGCCGGGTGCTCGCCGACAACGTGGTCGCCCGGCTGCACGGCACGCCGCTGAAGCCGTACCACCACCGGGACCTCGGACTCGTCGTGGACCTCGGCGGCAAGGACGCGGTGTCCAAGCCCCTCGGTGTCGAACTGTCGGGCATTCCCGCGCAGGTGGTCGCCCGCGGCTACCACGTGATGGCGCTGCCGACCGTCACCGCCCGTACGCGCGTCCTGGTCAACTGGGCGCTCAACGCCGCCGCGGGCGACGACTTCGTGCGCACCGGCTTCCAGGCGGGACGGGCCGCCCGACTCCAGGACTTCGAGCTGACGGACGCGTACATGACGGCCGATCAGGTGGAGGAGCGGCACCACGACGAGCCGAAGAACGAGCTCGCGGAGCACAAGAAGCACAAGGAGCACAGGGAGCAAAAGGAGCAGCAGGACGGCTGACGCGGGCGAGGGCGAACGGTCCGGGCCTGTCGAACAGGCCCGGACCGCGCACCCCCGACGACGCGTCGGCGCGCCGACGACAGGGCGCCGCGCCGCGGTCACCCGCGGCGCCCCCGTCGCCGGGCCCGCCCCGCGGCTAGCGCCGGGCCACGCCGTACGCCCGTTCCACCGTCTGGGTCAGCGTGTTCCCGTCCGCATCGCGCACAGACGTCCGCAGCGCCACGTACCCGTCCCCGCCCCGCGGCGGAGGCGGCGCGAGCACGGTGTACCCCCGGCCGTTCGGCACAGCCGGCAGGCGGCGCCACGTCGTACCCCCGTCGTACGACGCCTCGACCGTGAACTGCCGCACCTGCGGCCGGGATCCGTCCGGCCGCTCCACAATCGCGGTGAGCGTGTACGGCCGGTCGCCCGCGACCCGATTGCGCAGGTCGAACTCCCCGTCGAAGCGGACCAGCGGCAGCGGCGCCGACGCCGCGTCGCAGCCGCCGTCCGGCGGACGCATCGACGAGAAGGTCCACGTGGCGTCCACCCGGCTGCCGAGCCGCCACAACGGGTCGTCCCGCTCGGCCTCCAGCCGCAGCGCGTACGTCGCCTTCTCCGGCGCCATCCCCGGCAGATACGGGTAGAACACGTCCTCGCTCGACGCGATCTCCGCACCGTTCCGTGACAACGTCACCCGCCCCCAGGCACTGCCCCCTTCCATGACACGCCCCGCCCCCGACGGGTTGAACGGCCGGAAGGCGGCCGAGCCGTCGTCGCCGCACCGGCCGAAGGCGGCAAGGGGGCCGACTGGCGCCTCGTTCCAGTCCTCGGTGGTGGTGCGCCCGGCCGGATACGCCCGCGGCGTGCCCGTCTCCATCCACTGGTCGGCCTGGAGGATCGACTGCCAGGTCAACCCGGGCTGCACGCTGAAGTACTCCTTCGCGACGCCCGGCAGCGGGACGGAGTGGAACCACCCGCCGTAGTTGCCGTCGCCCCACCCCGCGAGCCGCGACATGGACGCGGTGCGCGGCTCGTGGTCGCCCAGCGTGTGCACCCGGGTGTCCACGGCCGCAAGTTCGGCCGTCCTGACGGACAGCACCGGGTTCTGCGGAATCGCCTGATCGTGCGACAGTGCGAGATTGAACGTCGCGGCCGGCTGCTTGCCCGACGCCGGCTTCGCCAGGAAGGCCGTCACCCGATAGGCGTACTGCGCACCGGCGTTCGCCGTCGGCACCGCGAAGGCCTCGGTCTGCAGGTTGTAGAACGACGCCTCGATCCCGGCCTCGCCGCCCGGGAACTTCTCCCCGAACCCGAGCCGGCGGTGCTCCACCGTCGTGCCCGTCCGGTCGAGCGCCGCCCCGGCCGGCAGCCCGGCCCGGGCATCCGCCACCACGGTGGTGTCCGCGGTGACCGGCGTGTCCGGCAGGGACACCAGCGTCCAGCTGCGCAGCCGCGTGTCGGTGGCAGGCGTGTGGACCATCGCGTCGATGCTGTAGCGGCCCTTCGGCACCCGCGCGGTCAGGAACTCGCCCTGCGCGCGCACCTCGTAGCCGACGCCGGTCTCGACGTTCACGACGACCACCGCACCGCCGTCGAGCGGCGCGCCGTTGCGGTCGATCGCGTTCACGCGCAGGTCGTACACCTCGGGCTCGTCGAACACCGACAGCGCGGTACGCACCAGCGCCTTCCCGTCCGGCCCCGACGCGACCAGCACGCCGCCGTACGTCCCGGCCTCACCCGCCGCCGGATCCACCGTCACCACCACCGGAACCGTCCCGTGCGGCGGCACCGTCAGCCGGCTCGTCCCCAACCGCACCGGCATCGCGACATTCGACGCCACCGCGAGGTCCAGCACCAGCGGCGCGTCCCCGTCGTTGCGGTACACGACCGTGCGCCCCACCGGCTCGGTGCTCGGCCAGCGCAGGTACGCCGACAGCGCCGCGGGACTCGCCGACACCGTACGCGTCACCGCCGCCGCCACGTCGACCCGCCCGGTGCCCTGTTCGAACACACCCATGTCCGGACCCGGCGCCGTCGAACCGACCAGCGCCTCCTTGATCCGCTCGCCCGTCCAGTCCGGGTGCTGCTGGGCCAGGATCGCCGCCGCGCCCGCGACGTGCGGCGTGGCCATGGAGGTGCCGCCGAGCCGCGTGTAGAAGTCGTCGATCGGCTCGCCGCGCCACGTGTCCGCCGCCCGGGCCGCCGCGATGGCGACACCCGGAGCGGTGATCTCCGGCTTGGCCGCATGGTCGCCGACGCGCGGACCCTGCGACGACGACGGCGCACGCCGGTTCTCGGCGTCGACGGAACCCACCGAGAGCGCCGAGTTCGCGGTCGAGGGGGCGCTCACCGAGCCGGGCGTACCGTCGTTGCCCGCCGCGATCACGAACAGCGCCCCGGACGAGGCACTCAGCGCGTCGACCGCCTGCGACATCGGGTCGGTGCCGTCCGAAGGCCCGGACCCCAGGCTCATGTTGACGACCCGCGCCTGCTGCCCGACCGCCCACTCCATGCCGGCCACGATCTGCGAATAGCTACCGAATCCCGTGTCGTCGAGCACCTTGCCGACCACGAGTTGCGTGTCGGGGGCGACGCCCGCGTAGCGGCCGCCCGACGCCGCGCCGCTGCCGGTGATGATCGACGCGACGTGCGTACCGTGCCCGTTGCGGTCGACCGCGCCTTCCGCGTCGCCGGTGAAGTCCGCCGACGCGGCCACCGCGTCGGCGAGGTCCGGGTGTTCGGGGTCGATGCCCGAGTCCAGCACCGCCGTCTTCACGCCCGCGCCGGTGAGGCCCGCGCTCCACGCCTGCGGCGCGCCGATCTGGGGCACGCTCTGGTCGAGCGACGCGCGTACGCGGCCGTCCAGCCAGATCCGGGCGATGCCCGGCGCCGGTGTCTTGGCCGCCCCCGCGTCGGCCGGACCGGCGGCGACGGTACGCCAGAACGCGCCCGCGTCGGCCTTGCGTTCGGCGACCGCCTGGGCCTGGATGCTCGGCAGTTCACGGCCCGGCACGGCGTTCGCCGCGACCGAGGAGCGCGCCGACGCCGCGGTGCCCGCGCCCTCGTACCGCACGATGAGTGGCAGCACGGGCGTGCTGCGGTCGTCGAAGCCGTCCCGCACCAACGCCGTCACGTCGAACAGCGCCGGGTCCAGCACCCCGCGGTTGAGCAGCCCCAGGGCGTCGGACGGCACGACCGTCACGGCCCCGTTCCGTGTCGACCGCAGGAAGGAGACGTCCTCGCGCCCCGGTGCCGGAGTCGTCGTCACCGCCTGCACGCCGCCCGGGAACGTGGCCACTGTGACGACGTCGCCGGTGATCAACGTGACGGACGCGCGGGCGGGTTGGCCGCCACCCGCCCTACCATCCCCCCGCGGACCCTCCGGCGGAGGCCCGGAGCCGGGCCCGCCCGCCGCATAAGCGCCCCCCGTTCCCGCCGCCCCCACGGCGAATAACGCGCCCGCCACCACACTGGCGGCGAAACGGCGTCTGGCACGACGATTCATATGGGCTCTCCTTCCGGAGACGCACACGCCGCCGATCGGCATGGACGCCTCGTCGAGAGACGACCGGGAACCGCCGGTGAGTTGCCTGTCACACCCGACGAATTCCCGGCCTCACTCGAATGCGTGCTCGCCTAGGCCGTTGGCCTGAACGGCGGACGGCACCCTTGCCGCCGATTCGAGGTCTCGGGCGGGCCCTCCGCGTCCACGTGACCTCGCTCGGGCGCCCGGAGCGCGGTCCAACTACGGTGGGCGCCGGGCGGACGCGACAGATCCGGCGGGCGGCGAACCGGCGGCACGACGCGGCCGAAGAGTCAAAAGCCGCCGGTGGGGCGAGGGAACCGGCCAGACGAAGCGGGGAAGGGCAGGAGGCCAGGGTGCGGGAAGTGGCAGGGCGGGTGGCGGGTGTGGTCGCCCTGCTGCTCATCGGCGCGATCGTCTACGCCCTGTACGCGCCCTCCGGCGGCTCCACGTCCGGAAGCGGCGGCCCCTCGCGGCAGCCGGTCGCGCCGTCGCTGGGTGGCCTGCCGACCGACCCCGCGGACGAGCGGGCCGTGCGGATGACCGCGGAGCAGGCCGCGCCGTACCTCGCCCGCGACGTCGCCGTACGCTCCGACGCGAGCGGCGTCATGGTGACGTGGCGCCCGGCCCGCGTGGACGGCGTGGTCGGCCATCTCGTGGCCGTGGTCGCCGCCGACGGGCGGATCATCGAACGCGGCATGGTGGAACCCTCCCGCTCTACAACGGTGTTCGGTCCGCGTCCGGACGGGGCCGCGGTGTGCGCCACGGTCACGACGGTGGTCGGCGGGGGAGGCACGCTGTGGTTGGCACCGGGCGAGCGGGTGTGTCCCGAACCCGGTGCGGCGGCCGCGCCGACCGGATAGTCGCCCCGTACACGCACCCCCTACGTTGCCGAGTGCCATGGGTACCGACGGTCACGAGGTGAGGTCTGCATGCGACGGATTCGGGGTCTGCGCGCGCCGCGTGCCGTGATCGTGGGCGGCTTGGCCGTCGTCCTGGTCGGGGGAGGGTTCACCGCGCAGGCGACCCTCGGCGGCGACCACAAGAGCGACGAACTCATCGCGAACGGCGGCTTCGAGGACGGCTCCGCGTTCTGGTGGAGCTCGGGGCGCGCCGTCAAGGAAACCGTCGCCGACGGGGCCACCGGCAAGGGCAAGGTGCTCCGCGTCCAGGTCCCGGGCGGGTCGCCGCGGCAGTGGGACCACATGGTCGGGCAGACCGGGTTCGCGCTGGCGAAGGGCAAGCCGTACGTCCTCAAATTCACCGCACGCGCCGACCGGCCCGTGACGATCCGGGTCACGATGCAGCACGAACGGGCGCCGTACACGGCCGCGTTGGACAAGCAGGTTACCCTGGAGACCGGCAAGCGCGAGTTCGTGCTCCCCTTCACCGCACGGGAGAAGGTCGACCAGGCCGCGCTGACGTTCCAACTCGGCGGCGCGGACAGCCGCGTGTCGGTCATGATCGACGGCGTGTCGGCCAAGAAGGGCGGCAAGGACAAGCCCGGCAAGGACAAGCCCGCAACGCCCGACCCGGCCAAGCCGCCCGCGAACAAGCCCACGCCCGCCCCGTCCCGGCCCGCGGCCACGCCGTCGGAGTCCTCGGCGCCCGAGCCGCCCTCCGCCGTACCGTCGGACACGAAGCCGGCGCCGCCCAAGCCGAGTCCGCCCGCCAAGCCGACCGCGCCGGTCCCGCCGCCGCCGTCCGACGGACCGGTCCCGGACCTGTACGTCGACCCCGAGTCGAACCCGGCCGAGTGGGTCGCGCGCAATCAGGGCGACCCGCGGGCGGCCCGGATCGGCAGCGCCATCGCCTCGAAGCCGATCGCGCGCTGGTTCGGGGACTGGAGCACCGATGTGCGTGCGGACGCGTCCGCGTACGTCGGGCGGGCCGCGACCGCGGGCAAGCTGCCGGTGCTCGTGGCGTACAACGTTCCCGGCCGCGACTGCGGCCAGTACTCGGCGGGCGGTGCGGCGAGCGACGCCGCATACCTGGACTGGATCGGGAAGTTCGCGGCCGGCATCGGGGCCAAGCCGGCGATCGTCGTCCTCGAGCCCGACGCCGTGGCACAGATCGGCTGCCTCCCGGGCGCGAAGGCCCAGGACGACCGGCTCGCGCTGATCCGCGCGGCCGTCCAGCGCATCAAGGCCGCCGCCCCCGCCGCCAAGCTCTACATCGACGCGGGCAACGCGGCGTGGATCGACGCCGCGACGATGGCCGACCGGCTTCTCAAGGCCGGCGTGGGCGACACCGCCGGGTTCGCCGTCAACGTGTCGAACGACGATACGACGGCCGCGAGTTCGGCGTACGGCAAGCAGGTCGACCAGGAGATCCGGAAGCGCGGCGGAAAGCCTGCCGCGTTCGTCGTCGACACCAGCCGCAACGGCAATGGCGACCGGGGCGACTGGTGCAACCCGGCGGGCCGCAAGCTGGGCGCGACGCCCGGATCCGGCGCGGCCGGCGCCGAGTTGGTTCTGTGGCTGAAGGTCCCGGGCGACTCCGACGGCACCTGCGGCATCGCACCCGGCACCCCCGCCGGCCAGTTCGACCCGGACCTCGCGATCCGGCTGATCGACGGCACCTGACCGGCACCCGACCGGCACCTCGCCGGAAGCTGACCGGGACCCGGTCGGGGGACCTCACAGGGGAACCCGACCGGGCCGGGACGGGAGGGCCCGGACCGACGCGCCGGGCTACCGCAGCGCCTTGGCGAAGATGTACTCCGTGACGCCGGGCGGGTAGTCCGGCACCTCGCCGACCAGCGTGTAGCCCTGCCTGCGGTAGAACTCCGGGGCCTGGAAGTCCCATGTCTCCAAACGGACGTGGCCGCAGGCGTGTTCGGTGCGGGCGGTCTCCTCGGCGCGGGCGAGCAGGTCCGCCCCAAGGCCCTTCCCGCGCCGGTCCGCCCGCACCCACAGCAGATCGACGTGCAGCCACCGCCCCCAGACCTTGCCGGTCAGGCCGCCGACCACGGCGCCGTCGTCGTCGACGGCGTAGACGTGCACCGGGATGTCGTCCTCGGCCGGGGTGCCGCGCAGCCGTGCCATCGCGGGCGACGCCGCCGTGTTGGTCTCGTCGAGGCGATGGCCGAGCCAGTCCTCGCGCTCCTTGTCGACTTCGGTGTCAAAGCGAACCATGCGGACACCCTAAGACGCCCGATGATCACCTCGTGACCGCGTTGCGCCATCCGCGGGCACGGGCAGATGAGTCCGCGGCCACCGTCTCGCATCCGCGCTGCACTCGCGCTCGTCGCCGTCCGAGCGCCGGCTTTCGTCCTCGTTGCTCGTGTCTGCCTGGCGGTTCCCTGTCCCGCCTAGGCGCCCGTCGGTGTCCTGGGGCCGGTACGCCAGTTCGGCCCCGATTGGCGCCGACATGCTCGTACCAACATCCGACTCTTGACCGCCCTTGCCGGTCTCCCTACAGTCTCTTTCTACAAGTCGGAAGATTAATTCCGCATTACGGAAAACAAGTGAATCGCCGGTGCGGTGAACCACCCGCCGGCAACGCGCCGCCGAGACACCGCCCCCGGTCCGGCCGCGCAGCGCTTCCCGGAACAACGCAACGGCCATAGGCACAGCCACCCGACGGCCGCCCACGTGCAGGGGGCGGCCTCCGCCGCGGAGGGCACATCGCATGGGCTGGAAACTCCCCACCAGGAGCAAGGAAGCACCACAGGGCGACGGAACAGGCGGCAAGGAAGCCCCTGTTCACCCCGTCCCCGTACACCCCGTCGACGAAGTCCTGCCGCCCGGCAGGCTGCTCGCGGGGGCACTGCAACACGTGGCCACCATGTACGCGGGCGTCGCAGCCCCGCCGCTCATCATCGGCGGCGCGCTCGGCCTGACCGCCGCCGAGATGACCACGCTGCTCGGTGCGAGCCTGCTGGTCGCGGGACTGGCGACGCTGCTCCAGACGATCGGCTTCATGGGCGTCGGTTCGCGCCTGCCCTTCGTCAACGGCGTCACCTTCGCGGTCGTGTCGCCGATCCTGGCCGTGGTCGCGTCCAAGGGCGACGCCACACTGCCGGTCGTCTTCGGATCGACGATCATCGCGGGGGTCTTCTGCTTCGTCCTGGCACCGGTTTTCTGCCGGCTCGTCAGGTTCTTCCCGCCCGTCGTCAGCGGCACGGTCATCACCCTGATCGGCGTCTCGCTGCTGCCCGTTGCGGCCAACTGGGCGCAGGGCGGAGATTCGCACGCTCCCGGCTACGGCTCCGGCGAGAACCTCGCGCTCGCGGGCATCACGCTCGCGTCCATCCTGGTGCTGCACCAGCTCCTCACCGGGTTCCTGCAGCGCATCGCGATCCTGCTCGGGCTCCTCGTCGGTACGCTCGCGGCCATCCCGTTCGGCAAGGTCGACGGCGACGCCCTCGCCGACCTCCCGCTGTTCGAGGTGCCGCAGCCGTTCGCCTTCGGGGCACCGGAGTTCGACGCCGCGGTCATCGTGTCGATGCTCGTCGTCATGATCGTGTGCATGACCGAGTCCACCGCCGACATCATCGCGCTCGGCGAGGTCGTCGAGAAGCCGGCGGACGACCGGACCATCGCGGGCGGCCTGCGGGCCGACGGCTTCGCCACCGCGTTCGCCGGGGTCTTCAACGGGTTCGCGTGCACGGCCTTCGCACAGAACATCGGCCTCGTGGCGCTCACCCGG
This sequence comes from Streptodolium elevatio, assembly GCF_040649515.1. Lineage (GTDB taxonomy): Bacteria > Actinomycetota > Actinomycetes > Streptomycetales > Streptomycetaceae > Yinghuangia > Yinghuangia elevatio. Next base: position 568 of record NZ_JBEZFP010000199.1, on the reverse strand, counting down.
ATCCGCAGCCGCTTCGTCGTCGCGGCCTGCGGCGGATTCCTGGTGCTGATGGGCCTCATGCCGGTGGTCGGCGGGCTGGTCGCGCTCGTGCCGCAGCCGGTGCTCGGTGGCGCGGGCGTCGTGCTGTTCGGATCGGTGGCGGTCGCCGGGATCCGTACGCTCGCCAAGGCCGACCTCGCCGACGGGCCGAACGCGCTGATCGTCGCGGTGAGCCTGGCGTTCGGCGTTTTCCCCATCGCCTACCCGGAGTTCTACGCGGCGTTCCCCGACAAGGTCGCCATGATCGCCGAGTCCGGGATCTCCGCGGGGTGCATCGTGGCGGTCGTGCTGAACCTCGCCTTCCACCACGTGGGCCGGTCGGCTCGAAGTGCCGCAGACGCCCAGCCCGAAGCACCGGCCAGCGCCGTCGAACCGGGGCCGTCCGTCGGAAGCCCCGCGGCCGTCTGACGCGGCGTCCGACGGCCCACAGAGGCCCGCAGAACGCCAGAACAGCGGGACGCGGGACGGCAGAGCAGCAGAAGAACAGACGTGGCCGGTCTGTCCCGTGTGCACGTGCACACGGGACAGA
>NZ_JBEZFP010000198.1:0-13367 GCF_040649515.1 Streptodolium elevatio | reverse complement strand
CAGCGACCCCGCGTACCGCCGCCTTGGTCCGTCACCCCCAAAGGGGCTGCGCACGACCTACCAGAGCTGGTCCGTGTACGTGTCGCGACCCGGAATCGTCGGGATCCACGGCGCCGCGAACGTCACCGTGCCGATGCCCGAGGCGTTGATCCGGTCCGCCCAGGCACGGAACCCGGCCCAGCTCTCGCGCGGGTCGCCGCCGAGGAAGTAGAGCTGGAGGCTGCGGGTGGCCGCGTTCGGGTCGCGCGGCACGAACGCCGGCGCGTCGTCGGCCAGCGGCACGGCGGTCCACGCCGCGACCGACTCGACCGCCGAACCGCTCAGGAAATCGGGCAGGTTCGCGTCGAACCACGCCTCCAGGTCACCTGCCGAGACACCCTCGGCGCGCTGCACGGCCAGCGACACGAGGCCCTGGTACCCGTGGTCGAGCGCGAGCTCCAGCGGCACCGGGTCCTCGTCGCGGTACCAGCGGCGGTTGTGCAGGTACATGCCGGTGTGCGCGTGTGTGCGGTTGGGGAAGCCGCGGTCGTTCGAGTACAGCCAGTTGACCTGCTCGACCGCCCACGCGTTCCACTCGTCCCACTGGCCGTCGTTGACCCAGTAGATCGCCAGGTACGAGCCGGCGTCGATGGCCGGGACGACGTCGCTCTCGGACGGGAAGCGCAGGTCCTTCAGCTCGCGCGTGGCGACCCACCGCTTGCCCGCCAGCATGCCGGGGCCGATCATGCAGCCGGCGTAGAAGTGGTCGCGCTCGTACCACCGGTGGTACTCGACCTCGTGGCCGCGCTCCGGGTCGACCGCGGTGAACAGCATCCCGGTCGCGCGGATCGGGTACTCCTTGAAGCCCATGGTGTTCCTTTTCGCCGAAAGTCCTGGCTGACAGTACGTCAGATCTGATGCGGTGTCAGTACCTGCTGACTTGTCGGACCCGCCACGTCCGGGTCGTCAGGCCGCCGCGTCACGGAAGCGCGACGTACGGTGCACGGGGTCAGTGTCGATCTTGGGGATGACGTGCTCGCCGATGAGCCGGATCGACTCCAGCGCCTCGTCGATCGTCTGCCCGACCGGCAGCCCGAACGTCAACTGGTCCGCGCCCGTGCTCTCCCACCGCTTGCACTGCCGCAGCACGTCGTCGGGGTCGCCGCAGCACGTCATGCCCTCGGCGAGCATCCAGTCCACCGCCTCGGGCGTCGGGTCCGGGATCAGCTCGGGCCACACCGGCACGGTCGCCGGGTGCGGGAAGGTGTCGTGGTACCGGAACACCAGGCTCTGCAGGTAGGTGTTGCGCGGACGCATCATCACCTCGCGCGCCCGATCGCGGTCCTCGAAGCAGATCGCGCTGCTCGTCACCATGATGTTGTCGTTCACGAACGCGCCGACCGGTTCCGCATTGCGGATCTCCGACTTGTACGCCGCGAGCACCGGCTCCAGCTCGCTCGGCGACCCGACCGAGAAGCCGAGCACGCCGAGGCCCTTGCGGGCGGCCATCGCGTACGACGCCGTGTTGCCGGCCGCGTACCACATCGGCGGGTGCGGCTTCCGGTACGGCTTGGGCAGGATGCGGCGGGGCGGGAGCGACCAGTACTCGCCCTCGAAGCCCTCGTACTCGTCCTGCAGCCACATCTTCGGGAACTCGGCGATCGTCTCCTCCCAGATCGCCTTCGTCCCGTTCATGTCCGTCATACCGGGGTGGAAGCCCAGGATCTCGTGGCTGCCCGCCCCGCGCCCGGTGCCGAACTCGAAGCGCCCGTGCGAGAGATGGTCGAGCATCGCGACGCGCTCGGCGACCTTCGCGGGGTGGTTGACCTTGGGCAGCGGGTTGAAGATGCCGGAGCCGATGTGGATGCGCTCGGTCGCGTGCGCGAGATAGCCGAGCACGACGTCGTTGGCACTGATGTGCGAGTACTCGTCGAGGAAGTGGTGCTCGGTGACCCAGACGTACTTGAAGCCGGCCGCGTCGGCCGCCTTCACCAACTCGATCTCGCCCAGCAGCGCGTTGTGCTCGGCCTCGGGATCGGTCTCGCGCGCGCTGTCGGGGACATAGCCCTGAATGAAGATTCCGAACTCCATCGCGGTTCCCTTTCGCGTCGTCGTGGCTCGCCGGGGGATGACACGTGTCGGACCGGGGGACGTCCGTCCGCGGGGACGGCGGGGGATCTGCCGGGCCGGGCGCCGGGTGCCGGCCCGGCGACGGCACAGAGGGTCAGCCGCGCACAGGCGTCAGGCCGCGCTGCGCAGCTTCGTGGTGCGGTGCTCCGGGTCGGTGTCGATCCTGGGGATGATGTGCTCGCCGAACAGGCGGATGGTGCGCAGCGTGTTCTCGGGCGTGTCGGCGCCGAGGCCCAGGGTGAGCTGGTCGACGCCCGCCGCCTCGTACTGCCGGACCGCCTTGATCGCGGTGTCCGGGTCACCGACGATCATCGCGCCCGCGTCCGCCGCGAACTCCACGGCCTCGTACGTCAGATCGGGAATCGTCTCGGGCCAGTACGGGATGCCCTCCGGGTGCGGGAACGTGTCGTGGTACCGGAAGACGTTGCTGGTCAGGTACATCAGACGGGAGTCGACGGCGGCCCGGTACGCCTCCTCCTTCGTCTCCGCCACGAAGCCGGTGGACGTCACCATCACGTTGTCGTTGACGAACGCGCCGATCGGCTCGGCGTCACCGATCTGCCGCTTGTAGTCGGCGACCGCCTTCTCGGCCTGCGCGACGTCGCCGATCGAGAAGCCGAGCACGCCGAGGCCGAGCTTGGCGGCCATCGCGTACGAACTCGGGGACCCGGCGGCGTACCACATGGCGGGATGGGCCTTGCCGTACGGCTTGGGCAGGATGCGGCGGGGCGGCAGCGACCAGAAGCGCCCTTCGTAGCCCTCGTATTCGTCCTGGAGCCACATCCGGGGGAACTCACGGATGACGTCTTCCCAGATCTCCTTGGTCCGGTTCATGTCCTCGATGCCCGGCAGGAAGCCCAGGATCTCGTGGCTCCCCGCGCCCCGCCCGGTGCCGAACTCGAAGCGCCCGCCGCTGAGGTGGTCGAGCATGGCGACCCGCTCGGCGACCTTGGCGGGGTGGTTGACCTGGGGCAGCGGGTTGAAGATGCCCGAGCCGATGTGGATGCGCTCGGTGGCGTGGGCGAGGTAGCCGCACATCACGTCGTTCGCGGAGAGGTGCGAGTACTCGTCGAGGAAGTGGTGCTCGCTCAGCCACACGTACTTGAAACCGGCCTTGTCGGCGGCGATCGCGTACGCCATGTCGTTCATCAGTGCCTCGTGCTCGGCGTCGGGGTTGCCCTCGCGCCGGTGTTTCGGGTTGTACCCCTGCACGAAAATGCCGAATTCCATGGGGCTCCCTTGCACGTGGGGTGGGTGGGGCTTGCACGTGGGGCGGGTGGGGCCTGGCGTGGGTCCGGTGGTGGGGTGGGGCGCGTGCGTGTCGGAGACGCACACGCGCCCCGGCACGTCGTTCGACGGAGGGCGGGCTCCCGAGCCGGGTCTTGGGCGGGGCCGGGAGCGGGGAGGGGCGGCCAGGGCTGGGGCTACGGCTACGGCCAGGGCCGGGCCAGGGTCAGGGCTGCGGGTCAATACAGCTAGGGCGTCCAGGTGCCGTCGGGGCGGCGCGTCCAGCCGGAGGCGGCGTCGGTGCCGCCGTCGACGTGCAGCGTCGTCCCCGTCATGAACCCGGACATCGCGCTCGCGAGGAACACGATCGGCGCCGCGCAGTCGTCGGGGGTGCCCAGGCCGAGCGGCACCTTCTCGCCGTAGTCGACGCCGCCGACGGCCTCCGCGAGCCCTTCGTCGCCGGGCGTCGGGATCGCGTCGGGCGCCACGCAGTTGACCCGGATGCGGCGCGGCGACAGCTCCAGAGCCAGCGACTTGGTCAGCTGCTCGACGGCGGCCTTCATGGCCGCGTACACGGCGAATCCGGGCGCCGCCCGGTGCGCCTCGACGCTCGTGACGTTGACGATCGAGCCGCCGTCGTTCATGAGCGGTACGCCGGCGCGTACGACGTTTGTGACGGTGGTGAAGTTCTCGTCGACCAGCGCCTGCTGGCCCTTGGCGCGGATGTCCAGGAACGGCGACCAGAACCCGCCGCCCGCGTTGTTGACCAGGATGTCCAGCGGGCCGAGTTCGGCGTGGGCCCGGGCCAGGAAGTCGGTGACGGCATCCGTGTGCCGCACGTCCAGCGTGCCGACGACCGCCTTCCGCCCCGCCTCCTCGATCGCCTTGGCGGTCTCGCTCTGGTCTTCCTTGTCGCAGATCGCAACATCCGCACCAAAGCGCGCAAAAGCCACAGCCGTGGCCGCGCCGATGCCGCGCGCGGCCCCGGTGACAACGGCCGTCTTTCCGGCCAGCAACGCGACGGAAGGATCAAGAACCACGGCAGAACCTCACACTCTCTGGCGACCTCGCCACCCCGGCACGGCGTGGCGGCGCCGACCGCCCCGAGGCGGCGGCGCACCCGCTCACCATGCCATCTGACGGCGCGTCACTAAAGAGCCATCGGGAGCGATTTGCCTCGCTCCGGGCACCCGGGACGTGCCGCGGGGCACCGGGGACGCGCCGTCGGGGCGCGCCGCGGGGGCAACCCGGGACTCGGCGTGGGCACCCGGGGCGGCGTACGTCCCCAAGCGCCCTGCGAAAAGTCGCCCCACTCGCGGGGCGCGTACGGCCACGCCGTCCGCGTCCCGCGAGTCGGCGACAAAGTGCGGCCTCTGTGCGCCCGCGTGTGTGTCTGGATTCCGCGCGAGGCTGCCCGTACCGTGCAGGCGGCCGCCGATCACGGCCGACCGACGGACGAGGAGCACACGTGTCACCCGAGAAGCAGCCCGGTCACATCGCCGTCCCGAACCTCATCGCTTTGTACGCCGAGGCCATCGACGCCGGCGACTTCGACCGCGTCGCCGACCTGCTCGCCGACGCCGTCATCACCACTGAGGGCACCGACACCAGGGTCACCGGCCGCGACGGCGTCTTCGCGATGTACGACACGTGGACCCGCCGCTACGAGGACGACGGCACGCCGCACACCAACCACGTCACCACGAACCTCATCCTGGACATCGACGAGGACGCCGGCACCGCCTCCGCCCGCTCCTACTTCACCGTCCTCCAGGCGACGCCCGACCTCCCCCTCCAGCCGATCATCACCGGCCGCTACCGCGACACCTTCACCCGCGACGCCGACGGCGCCTGGCGCTTCGCCACCCGCCACATGGTCACCACCCACAACGGCGATCTGACCCACCACCTCAAGATCCCCCTCGGCTGACCCCGCGTCGCCCCGGCGCAACTGCGCCCCGCCCAGCAACCGGAAGGACGTATTCCCCATGGGAAAGCTCGACGGCCGCGTCATCCTCGTCTCCGGAGCCGCCCGCGGCCAGGGCGAGGCCGAGGCCCGTCTCTTCGCCGCCGAAGGCGCCTCCGTCGTCCTCGGCGACATCCTCGACGACCAGGGCACCGCCGTCGCCAAGTCCCTCGGCGACGCCGCCCGCTACGTCCACCTCGACGTCACGAGCGAATCAGACTGGACCGCCGCCGTCGCCGAGGCCACCACCGCCTTCGGCAAACTCGACGGCCTCGTCAACAACGCCGGCATCCTCCAGTTCGGCCCCATAGTCGACACCACCCTCGACGCCTACATGCACATCGTCGGCGTCAACCAGGTCGGCGTGTTCCTCGGCATGAAGGCCGTCATCCCCGCCCTCACCGCGGCCGGCGGCGGCACCATCGTCAACACCTCGTCCACCAGCGGTCTCCAAGGCGTCGCGAACATGATCGGCTACACCGCCACCAAGTTCGCCGTACGCGGCATGACCAAGGTCGCCGCCCTCGAACTCGGCCGCGCCGGCATCCGCGTCAACTCCATCCACCCCGGCGGCATCGACACCCCCATGGTCCGCCCCGAAAACGTCGAAGGCCTGGTCGCCGACGACACCTCCTCCGCCGACATCTACGCCGCCCTCCCCCTCGGCCGCGTCGGCCAACCCGAAGAAGTAACCAAACTGGCCCTCTTCCTCACCTCCGACGACTCCTCCTACTCCACCGGCGCCGAATTCCTCATAGACGGCGGCATGACCGCCGGCCCCACCTGGGCATAGCGGTCGCGGCTCCGGGGGCTTCGGTCGGTCGGCGGCTCAGAGAGCAACGTCGCTTCTGGCCGCCGAACCCGAGCCTCGGCACGGCGAGCAGGTCCTCGGCGAGGGCCCGCTCACAAGAGGCCGGCCTCGGCCAGGAACGTGCTGGGCTTGCCGGCCCAGGACACGTACAGGCCGTCCCGTGCCCGTGTGCAGGCCACGAACAGCAGGCATCGTTCCGCCATGAGGTCGGCCTCGTGCTGAAGGCGGTCGACCTCCACCGGTGTGATCGCGCGTTGGAACGGCAGGGCACTCTCGTGTGCGCCGACGACCGCGACGCAACGGAACTCCAGCCCCTTGAACGAGTGCATGGTGCCCACCTGGACGGCGTCCGCCTCGCCCGAGCCGTCCGCGTTCAGGCGCACCGCGGGGATTCCCGCCGCCTTCAGATGGGCGACGGCGGCGTCGCACGTCGCGTTGAAGCGGCTGCTGACGCCGATCTCGCCCGGCAGCACACCGGAATCGAGCCACCTCCGCACCCGCGCGACCAGCGCGGCCATCTCGGTGTCGTCGGATGCGGCCGCGTGCAGCTCGGGGCCGTCCCCGTGCAGGGCCGACCGATAGCCGAGCAGGGTCTCGCTCCGGTTCTCGTCCTCCAACTGCGCGATGGGGCGGCCCACGAGCAGGGACGTCGACCAGCGGAGGATTTCGTGCGTGCTGCGGTAGTTCTTCCTCATCTTCGTGGAACGACCCGCCACCGAAATGCCCAGCGCCTTCAGCGAGACCCGTGAGTCGTAGATCCGCTGGTGCGGATCTCCGGCGATGAACAGGTCGTCGGGACGCGCCGGTACCGCCGCGCGCAGCAGTCGCCACTGCGCCGGATGCAGATCCTGCGCCTCGTCGACCACGATGTGCCGGTACGCCGGCCCGCGCTCGGCCAGGAGGCGCGCGGCTTCGTCACAGGTCTGCAGGTACGTGCGCCGCCCTCCGTCGTCCAGGCGGCGGTGGAACTCCCGGACGGCCGCCCAGACCTGAGGCTTGAGCGACTGGGCGATCTTGGTCCCGCGCCCGTGGCGCTCGGCCGCGGCGTACTCCTCGAGGCTGGTGAGGTTCTGCGCCAGGATCACGTGCTTGTACTCCTGTGCGAGGAACTGTCCTGTCCCGGGGAACCCTGTGGCCTTCGCGGCCTCGACCCACAGAAGGCCTTCGTCCTTGCCGCTGATCGGCCGTCGCGCCGCACCGCCTGCGGCAGCCACGACTCGCCCCGCGAACGCGTCAACCGTGCTGATGTCAACGAGTCCACGCGACTCCTCCTCGGGGACCAACGCCGCGAGCCCGGTCTTCAACGCATGGACAAGCGCCTTCGTGTACGTCGTCAGCAGGATCCGCTCACCCTCGCGCAGGTACTCCAGCAGGTGCTTCACCCGGTGCAGCGCCACCACCGTCTTGCCCGTGCCGGGGCCCCCGCGGACCTGCGCCGGCCCGGAGTAGCTCGGGCGGTAGGCGATCTTGTGCTGGGAGGGATGCAGGAAGATCCGCCACGCGTCGAAGGGCTTGCCCAAAATCTCGCGCAGCTCGTCGGGCGCCGAGACCAGGGCGATGCGCGTGTGCGTGTTGCGGATAGCGGTTTCGAAGTCCTGGTCGTGTGCGGGCTCGGACGTGGACTGGCGGTTCTGCGTGACGACGTACTGCCAGACCTCCTCGACCGAGAACCCGGCCGCCAAATACTCCAGGACTTCCCGCTGATCCTGCGGGAAGAACGGCGCGAAGACCTCGAGCTGCTCCTGGTTCGTGAGGATCCGCACGGCACGCCGCGTCTCGGCGTCGATGCCGAGGGCCTCCAATTCCGTGTCGGAGACCTTGGCGAACAGCCGCTGCTCGGGTGCCGGAGCGATCTGCTCGTACGCGGGCGCCAGCTCCTCCAACGTGGCGGCGTCGCGGATCTCCACTGCCCGGGTGACCGCGTTGATGCTCGCCTTCTGCTTGATCGCCCAGGCGATCGCCTTGTCGTGCGGCATGACCCGCAGGAGCATGAACGTGTCGCCGGTCTTGGGCGCGAGCACCACACCGCGCCACATCTGTCCGAGGCGGATCGTGCGGATCCGCGGGTCCAGGGCTCGCTTCAGCGCCTCCAGGTTCAACCCGGGGTCCCGGAACAGCTGTTCGGTCGTCAGCCTGCCGAACTTCTCCCAAGCGTCGAAGACTTCCCTCAGGACGGGCTTCGGCAGCTTGCCGATCTGGTTCAGGAAACCGATCTCGAAAGCGAGTTGGGGCATGCGGTCAGCCTCTCGGCGCGCGTGGGTTCCGGCTGTCGTGGGCCAGGCGGATGCGGGTCAACGCATCCGCGATCTCGGCCGTCTCGTCGTCATCGGGTCCATTGACGAGGCACAGGTCCTGATGGAGCGCTTCGAGGACGTCGCGGGCCTCGACGTAGCGGCCTTCGGAGAGCAGCAGGAAGCCGATGGCCCTCCGCAGCTCGATGGCCTCCTCGCCCGCGTCGCCCTCGGACGCGGACACCTGGCGGAGCACCGCCTCGAACTGTTCGAGCGCGGCGGTCACCTGGCCCAGTTCGGCGCGGCAGTGGGCGGCCTGGGCACGGCACAGCCGGGCGTTGGGGCCGGCCGGGCCGGAGGTACGCGCGTACGCCTCGGCGAGAGCGTCGAACTCGGGCAGCGCGTTGCGGAAGTCGCCGCCGAGGAACAGCACGGCGGCGCGCATCTGACGAAGATCGAGCACCTTGCGGTTGTCCACGCCCAGCGCGGACGTGGCCGGTTCCAAGACCTCGCCCAGTACCTCGGCCGCCTGGGCGAAACGCTCTTCCTCGAGCAGCGCCTCGGCATGCGCACGGGCGGCCCTGATGTCCTCGGCGAGCTGGGCCGGGACCGGCACCACCGGGGGGAGCGCCTGAGGGTTGAGCACCGTGGGTGCCGCCGCGGCGGTCGCACGGGCCGGCCGGGGGCGCGGTGCGTACGGCTGCCGGTAGAGCCGCGTCGGGTCCGGGACGTTCTCGACCACCGTTCCGGCAGGCGCGGGCGCTTCACCTGCTTGGGGGAGGAACGGCAGCAGCCGCTCGTACACCTCCTGTGTGTCGGCCGGGCGCCGTTCCGGCCGCTTGCGGAGGAGATGGAGCACGAGGGCCTCGAGTGGCTCGGGAACCTCGGGGCGGAGGTCGCGCAGCGGCCTCGGCGGAGCCTCGACGTGCTGGCGCATGAGGAGGAACGCGTTGCCGTCGAACAGCGTTTTCCCGCACAAAAGTTCGTGCAGGACGCAGCCGAGCGCGTACAGGTCGCTCTGCGGCGTGATCCGGCTCGCCTGCACCTGTTCGGGCGACATGTACTGGCTGGTGCCGACCGGGCTGCCGGTCGCGGTGAGCTTGGTGACGTCGGTCCGCAGAATCGCGGCGATGCCGAAGTCGAGCACCTTCACGGTGCCGTCACGCGCGACGATGATGTTGCCGGGCTTCAGGTCGCGGTGGATGACCGGCACCTCGTGGGCGTGCGACAGCACGGTGCAGATTTGCGCGGCGATGGCGGCGGCCCACGCGATGGGGAGCGGGTTGTTCGGGTCGATGTAGTCGTACAGCGGCAGGCCGTCGACCAACTCCATGATCAGGTAGAGGTTGTCGAAGTCGTCGCCGAGCAGGGCGTCGAAGACCTGGGGGACACCAGGGTGCTGGATCCTGGCCGTGATACGCGCCTCACGTCGGAACCGCTTGGCGAACTCCTCGGCGACCTCGGGAGAGTTCCCGATTGCCGCCTGGCGTACGAGCTTGACGGCCACCGGGCGGTCGAGCGTCCGGTCGTATCCCCGCCAGATGTCGCCCATGCCGCCGTGGCTCAGCGGCTGGACGAGCTCGTAGCGATTCGAGATCACTTGCGGCGGCACGCGGCTGCTCCCCGTTTCGACTGCTACACCTCTTGAGGGCTCGGCCGCTCACGCGAGGAGCGGATGACCGAGTGTCCTCTGCCGTGTTCCCAGTGTGACGCGTGTGACGATCGTTCGTCCAGACGGTTGGCGTGCGGCCGGCCCGATGTGCTTGCCAAGGCCTGGTGTTGCCGCCGGGCCGCGCGCGGTGTCCGTCAGTCCTCGACGTCCTCTTCTTGTCGGATCATCCGCCATGCGGCCCGTCGAGCGCTGCGGTTGAGGGTGTTCTTGAAGCTTTTGTCGGCTCCGAAGTACTGCCTTCCGAGGCCGGCGATCGTGTCGATGTGGTCGGCGATCTTGTCCTCGAAGACCTTGTCGAACACGACGCCGAAGTTGTCCGGATCGTTGTTCGCGACAGCGGCGGCACGGACCTTGGGGTCGGCCATCGCTTCCTCGAACGGCTGGATCAGGTCCTGTTCGGTGAACTCGGTCCCGTACTTGTCGTTGAACCGCTCGATCAGCTCGGACAGCGGGGACTTCTCGGCCTCGGCGAGTCCGGCGGTGCCGTCGGCGAAGCCCGCCATCATCGTGGGGCCTTCGGACGTCAGCCCGAGGTCGTACTCGCCGGTCTTCTCCACCCGCATGTGGCTCAGGTCGACTTCCCCTATGTCGACGCCGCCATCGGCGCGGCGGGGGAGCCGGTTGAGGAGGTGGCGGCCGTACAGGTGCAGGCGTTCGAGGTCGGAGTCGCGGTAGGGGACGATCTGCGCGAGGAAGCCGTACTTGCGGACGTAGTCCTTGAGATCAACCCGGAAGTCCTCCGCCGTGGTGTGATCGTCCTCGTCCTCGCTGTCGATCAGATCCGTGAACCGCTGCACGGCTGGGGCAAGCAGCCGGTACAGCTCGGCATGCAGGCGCTGCCACTTCGTCGGGCTCCCGGCCGCCTTCCCCTCGGCGTCGAGGTAGGCCACGGCGAACTCCTGCATCTCCTTCTCGGTCAGGATCGGCGCGGACATGACCCGGCTCTGCGCTGCGTAGAGGAGGTTCGGGTCGCTGGGGAGCGTCATCGCCTCCTCGAAGAAGGGGCGGAACGAATCCTGGATGTCCTCGGCGTCGTTGACGAAGTCGAGGACAGCCAGGTCGGCTTGCGACTTGTCCTTGGCCGTGCGGTTGAGTCGGGACAGGGTCTGAACGGCGGAGATGCCGGTGAGCGTCTTGTTCACGTACATGGTCGTCAGCAAGGGCTGGTCGAACCCGGTCTGGTACTTCTCCGCGACGACGAGGATCCGGTACTCCTGCTGCCCGCGGCCGCCCGAGCGGGTCGCCTTGTCGTCGGCGCGGGTGTACGCGAACGCCTTCGGCAGCGCGCTTTCGGGGATACCGCCGTTCTCCTTGGACTCGGTGGTCTCGCTGCCTTCGTAGCTGAGCGATCCGGAGAACGCGACGAGCACGCCGACGTCGAGGTACTTGGTGTCGTAGTCCCGATCGCTGATGTACTGCTTGATGGCGCGGGCCATTTGCACGGCGCTCTGGCGTGAGGCGGTGACCACCATCGCCTTGGCCCGTCCGCCGAGACGGCCGCGCGTGTGGGCGACGAAGTGCTCGGTGATCACCTGGGCGTGCTGGGCCACGGTCGATTCGTGCGTGACCGCGAAGCGCGCCAGGAGGCTGTTGGCTTTCTTCGGGTCGACCTCGCGCTCGTCAGGGTTCTCGTTGACCAGCTTCCAGTACGTGTTGTAGGTGACGTAGTTCCGGAGCGGGTCGAGGATGAAGCCTTCCTCGATGGCCTGACGCATCGAGTACGTGTGGAACGGACGGTAGGTCAGCTTCCCGTCGATGGTCTCGGGCGTGCCGAACAGTTCGAGGGTCTTGGACTTCGGGGTGGCGGTGAAGGCGAAGTAGGAGAGGTTGGGAGCCCGCCCGCGCTGCTCGGCCTTGCGTTCGAGCCGGGTCTTGACGGTGTCGGCAGGGACGGCGCCTTCTTCGGCTTCGGTAGCGCCCTGTGCGTCGTCGTCGCCGTCCAGGCCGAGGTCCCGGAGTACGGCACGCACGTCCTTTGCGGCGTCGCCGGACTGTGAGGAGTGGGCCTCGTCGACGATGATCGCGAACTTGCTGCCCTGGATCTCGGTGGGGTTCCGCTGAAGGTAGTCGACCAGGGCGGGGAACGTGTGCAAGGTGACCGTGACGATCTTGCCGGTCTCACGGGAAAGCGCGTTCGCGAGTTGTTCGGACTTGGCGCCGTGCTTCTCGTCGATCTTCACGACAAGCCCGACGGTCTGCTCGAAACTGCCGACGGTTTCGCGGAGTTGGGAGTCGAGGTTGCGGCGGTCGGTAATGATGATGATCTTGTCGAAGACCGGCTTGCCGGGTTCGAGTCCCTTGGCGAGGGCTTCGGGGTCGATCGCGGCGGGGTTGGTCGGCGTGTGGAGATCGCTGAGTCGGTGCGCGAGCCACCCGATCGTGTTGGACTTGCCGGAACCGGCGGAGGCCATGATCAGGTAGTTGTGCCCGGCGCCGTGCGTTGCGGCGTGAGCGGTCAGCTTCTTGACCACGTCCCATTGGTGGTAGCGGGGGAAGATCGTCTGCGTGTCGGTTCCCCCGCCCGGCTTCTTCGCTTTATGCGTGTGTACGAAGCGCTCGATGAGGTCGAGCCAGTTGTCGCGCTGCCAGACCTGCTCCCAGAGGTAGGAGGACGGGTACGTGCCGGGCGTGGTCGGAGTCGGGTTCCCGGCGCCACCCGGAAGACCCGGCCCTGCGGAACCCGTGTTGAACGGCAGGAACTGAGTCTGTGCGCCGCGAAGTTGCGTCGTCACGAACACCAGGTCGGGGTCTATGGCGAAGTTCGCGATGACCCGCCGCATGAAGATCAGCTCGGTCGGATCCCGATCGGAGCGGTACTGCTCCTTCGCGTGCTCGACACCTTGTCCGGTCAGGGGGTTCTTGAGCTCGGCGGTTGCAATCGGGATCCCGTTGAGGAAGAGCGCGAGATCGAGCCGATTGCCGGCGTCAGCTTGTTTCGTCGCATACTCCAACTCACGGACAACGGTGAGCCGGTTCGCCCGGTGGTTGTCGAGCGAGGCGTCGTTGGGAACGAGATTCGGCTTGAAGTAGGCGAGTTTGATGAGGATGCCACGGTCTTTCACCCCATCACGGAGGACGTGGAGAAGGCCCTCAGTCGCGATGGCTTGGTCCAGCCGCTTGGCAAACCCGCGCTGGGCTTCCTCTTGGTCGTGACCGTAGACGGCGATGAGTTCGGACCAGACGTCGGCTTGGGTCGCCCCGATGAACTCGTAGAGCTGTGCAGTGTCGAGCCCGAGGTCGGTTCGGTAGTGGTGGGTGTTGCCGAGGTCCCACCCGCGTTCGAGCAACGCGGAGACAATGGCTCCGCCAAACGTAAATTCGTCGTAGACGGGGCTCACGGCGCGACTCCTC
>NZ_JBEZFP010000197.1:0-13506 GCF_040649515.1 Streptodolium elevatio | reverse complement strand
CACGAGCCGGCGGTCATCTGGCCGTACATGGTCAGGCCCTGGGACTCCAGGCGGCGGAACTCCTCCCAGTTGGCCCAGTCGCCGACGAGGTTGGAGTTGGCGAGGAGCACGCGGGGCGCCCACTCGTGGGTCTGCATGACGCCGACGGGGCGGCCGGACTGCACGAGCAGGGTCTCGTCGCCGCGCAGGGTCTGGAGGGTGCGCACGATGGCGTCGTACGACCGCCAGTCGCGGGCGGCCTTGCCGGTGCCGCCGTAGACCACCAGCTTGTCCGGGTGCTCGGCGACCTCGGGGTCGAGGTTGTTCATGAGCATCCGCAGGGCGCCTTCCTGCGCCCAGCCCAGCGTGTTGAGCGCGGTGCCGCGCGGGGCGCGCACCGGGCGGGCGCCGGCCGTGGGGTCCGTCATGTCTCTTCCCCTCCCGCCCGGTCCGTCCGGCCTGTGCGGACCGGCGCCGAGCGGCTTGCCTGGAGCTTGCATGGAAATCTTCAAAGTGTTCGAGAGTGAATGTATCTCGTATTCAGGGTGCCGAACAGGGGGCATATCAGCCACCCGGTTAGGCTTTTGGGAGATTTCATCCCCAATGTGAGAGAGCCGGGCCGAGACGCGATGCAACTTGAGCAGCTGATCTGGGGCCTGACGGCACTCGGCGCCCTGGCGGTCGGCGCGTCCGGCGCACTCCTGACCTTCGGACGCGCCCGGGTGCGCGAGAGCGGCATCGCCCTGGCGGTGCTGCTCACCGGACTGTTCTTCTGCGCCGGCGGCTTCCTGCTCAGTACGCCGCGCTACGCGGCCACCGGCCTCATCGCGGGCGGCGGGGCCCTGGTCGGCGTGATCGTGGGCCTGGCCTGGGGCCGCGGCGGCGCCGACCGCACCCGACGGCCGCAGGCCGGACGGCAGCCGACCCGCCGCTAATCCGCCGGGCGGTTGGCACCATGGCGGCCGCTCGGGTCACTGGCACCAGGACGGCATGCCGAGTGACTGGCATCCCGACGTCCGACCGGGCGAGCCCCGTCCCGAAGTGCCACCGGGCAACGGGCACCCCGGTGCCCACCCCAGGGGCGAACTCACGGGGTGCGGCGCCCGGTTCGGGTCGCTGGTCTGGCCGCTGGGCACCGCCGCCGCAGTGCTGCTGATCGGCATCGCCTGCACGAGCGTCCGCCGAACCACCCGGAAGGACCGGAACGACGCCAGACGCTCACGCCTCGAAGAGGCCGCGCTCCATGGCCTGGCGGTCGAACTCCTCCAGCCGGGCCTGGGCGCGGCCCGGGGTGATGTCGCACATGGCCTGCAGCAGCACCTGGCCGAGGAGCATCGGCGCGCCGCACGAGTCGAAGACGAGCTGGCCGCTGACACCCGCCACGAGCACGGCGTCCGACAGCGCCGCCGCGGGGGCGAAGGGGCCGTCCGCGATGGTGACGATGCGCAGGCCCAGGTCCTTGGCCGTGCGCAGCGCGTCGGTGAGTTCACGCGGGTAGCGCGGCAGCGCGAAGCACAGTACGCCGGTCGCGCCCGCGGCCCGGGCCTGGTCGAGGCGGTCGGCGAGCAGGGAGCCGCCCTCGTCGAGGACACGTACCTCGGGCAGCACCTTTGCCGCGAAGTAGCCGAAGCCGCGCGCCGGCGCCATGCCGGTACGCAGCCCCAGCACCACCAGCGGGCGCGAATCGGCGAGCAGCGCCGCGGCCTTGGCCACCGGGCCGGGGTCGGCGAGCTGCTCGGCCAGGCGCGTCAGGTTCGCGATCTCGGCGTGCACCGCGCCCACGTACTCGTTGCGGTGCACCTCCGCCTCGGTCTCGGTGCGGACCGGCAGGCCGAGGGTGCGCAGGCGGGCGCGCAGGGCCGGATAGCCGTCGAAGCCGAGCGCGACCGCGAAGCGCGTCACCGACGGCTGGCTGACCCCGGCGAGTTGTGCGACCTCGACGCTGGACAGGTACGGCGCCTCCCCCGCGTGCCGGACCAGGCAGTGCGCGATGCGCCGCTGGGTCGGGGTCAGCCGGTGCTGCTCGAACAGGGCGAGCAGGCGTGAGGAGGGGCTGTCGCGGGGGTCGTCGGTGTCGTCCGTGTCGTCCGCGGTGTGGGGGTCGCCCGCGGTGTGGGGGTCGTCGGCGGTGCGGGGGTCGTCGTCGACCGTCGCGTGCGGGGCGTCCGTGGTCGCCCCGGTCGCGGTACCGAAGGCGTCGTGGCCGTCGGACCTGTCGGGCAGGTCGTGCGCTTCGTGCCTGTCGAGCCCGTCGTGCCCGTCGCGCCGGGCGTCCGGCCTGCCGTCCCGGCCGGACGCCTCCGGCCTGCCGACGGCGTCCCGCGCCTCGGACACGTCGGCTCCGGGATCGGACGTACCGTCCACCGCCACCATCGCTCCCCCTCTCCCTTCCGCTCTCGTCGTCGCGCGGGCCGCCCCCGGGCGGGGGCGGCGCGTCAGGCCAGTGGCCCGGCGACCGAGGCGGCCGCGCGGACCAGCGCGCCTGAGCGTACAAACTCCTCGGCCGCGGCAAGTTCCGGGGACAGGAACCGGTCGGAGTCGGGGCCCGGGACGCCCGCCCCGCGCAGCGCCGCGATGACCGCCGCGGTCGCCGGGGCCGGGGCCAGGTCGCCGGACTGGGTGCGGATGTCGGTGGCCCGTGCGGCGGCGACGAGTTCCACGGCGAGGATGCGCGTGAGGTTGTCGACCGCGGAGCGCAGCTTGCGGGCGGCGCTCCAGCCCATCGACACGTGGTCCTCCTGCATCGCGGACGACGGGATCGAGTCGACCGAGGCCGGCACGGCGAGCCGCTTGCACTCGGAGACCAGCGCGGCCTGCGTGTACTGCGCGATCATCAGGCCCGAGTCGACCCCGGGGTCGTCGGCGAGGAACGCCGGCAGCCCGTGCGAACGCGCGGGGTCGAGGAGGCGGTCGGTACGGCGCTCGGAGATCGAGCCGAGGTCGGCGACCGCGACCGCCAGGAAGTCGAGGACGTACGCGACGGGCGCGCCGTGGAAGTTGCCGTTCGACTCGATGCGGCCGTCGTCGAGGATGACCGGGTTGTCGACGGCGGCGGCCAGCTCGCGCTCGGCGACGAGCGCGGCGTGCGCGAGGGTGTCGCGGCCCGCGCCCGCGACCTGCGGCGCGCAACGCACCGAATAGGCGTCCTGCACGCGGGGCTTCTGGTCCTGGTGGTGGCCGGTCATACCGGATCCGGCGAGGACGCGCAGCATGTTGTCGGCGCTCGCGGCCTGACCGGGGTGTGGGCGGATCGCGTGCAGCGCCGGGTCGAGGACGCGGTCGGTGCCGAGCAGCGCCTCCAGCGTCATCGCGGCGGTCACGTCGGCGGCGGTGAACAGCGCGGCCAGGTCGGCGAGGGCCATGAGCAGCATGCCGAGCATGCCGTCCGTGCCGTTGATGAGGGCCAGGCCCTCCTTCTCGCGCAGCTCGATCGGGGTGAGGCCGTGTTCGGCGAGGAGTTCGGCGGCGGGGCGCACGACGCCGTCGGGGCCTTGGGCCTCGCCCTCGCCGGTGAGCACGAGCGCGCAGTGCGAGAGCGGGGCGAGGTCGCCGGAGCAGCCGAGCGAACCGTACTCGTGCACGACGGGGGTGATGCGCGCGTTGAGGAGGGCGGCCATGCCCTGGGCGACCTCGGGGCGTACGCCGGTGCGTCCCGACGCGAGGGTCTTCAGCCGCAGCAGCATCAGGGCGCGGACCACCTCGGTCTCGACGTGCGGGCCCATGCCGGCGGCGTGCGACCGGACCAGGGAGTGCTGGAGCCGGGTGCGCAGTTCGGTGCTGATGTGGCGGGTGGCCAGGGCGCCGAAGCCGGTGGAGACGCCGTAGACCGGGCGCGGGGACGCCGCGAGGTCGTCGACGACCGCGCGGCTGGCGGCCATGGCCTTCAGCGCGCGCGGGGACAGGTCGACGCGGGCGGCGTGGCGGGCGACGGCGAGGACGTCGGCCGGGGTGAGGCCGGCCTCGGCGACGGTGACGGCGGGAACGGAGCCGTTGTGCAGATCCTTATTCACCAGCACATTATGTGCATAGTTGACGACACCGCGAGGGGTTGGCGGAGGTTGGGCGGAGGTTGGCGGAGAAGCCGCGGGACGGGCGGCGCGACCTGGCCCCCCGGTGCGTCAGGCTGGGGACGGCAACAGCGCGGCGCGGGGCAGGTCCGTGGACGGGACGCGGTCTCCGGGTACACCGCGCGGGAACGACGAAACAGCAAGCGAGGAGCCGCCACGTGGGCAGGGTCACCAGCCGCCACAAGATCCTCCGCCTGGACGGCGGCGAGTCCGTGCGCCGCTCCGACACATTGGCGGCCGAGGAACCGCTCGAGATCCGCGTCTCGGGGCGCACGCTGACCGTCACCATGCGCACCCCGGGCGACGACTTCGACCTGGTCGCGGGGTTCCTGGTGTCGGAGGGCGTCGTCGGGGCGACGCACGACCTCGCGGGGTTGCGCTACTGCGCGGGGACCGACGACGAGGGGCGCAACACGTACAACGTGGTCGACGCGGTGCTGGGCGCCCACGTGCCGCCGCTCGACCCGGGGTTGCAGCGCGGCGTGTGGACGTCGAGCGCGTGCGGGATCTGCGGCACGGCGGGGATCGAGGGCCTGCGCAGGATGGCGCGCTGGGACGTGACGGCGGACGAAGTGCGGGTGACGCCGGAGGTGTTGTACGCCCTGCCTGGCCGACTCCGCGCCGCCCAAAAGGTGTTCGACACGACCGGCGGACTGCACGCGGCGGGGTTGTTCACGGCGGACGGCGAACTGGTGTGCGTACGTGAGGACGTCGGTCGGCACAACGCCGTCGACAAGGTGGTCGGGTGGGCGCTGCGCGAGGGGCGACTGCCGCTGTCGGGGCACCTCCTCGCGGTCAGCGGGCGCGCGTCGTTCGAACTGACCCAGAAGGCCGCGATGGCGGGGATCCCGGTGCTGACCGCGGTCTCCGCGCCGTCGTCGCTGGCGGTCGAGCTGGCGGAGGACGCGGGGGTGACACTGGTGGGGTTCCTGCGGGGGCGGAGCGCGAACGTGTACGCGAACACCCGGCGCGTGGAGCTGTGAGGGACGGGTGCTGGGGTTGTCCACTCCCTGGGCCGGGTCACTCCGGCAGGGAGGCTCCGCCGGTCAGGGCTACCGCGACCAGGGCTCGCAGGACCGGCGCAAGGCCGTGCACCGGTAGGCTCCGGCCGTCCGTGAACACCTCCACCAGCCACCCCCCGGCCGCGTTGGTGCCACCCGCCACGACCATGGCCTTGTAACCGCCCACCAGCAGCAGGTCCTCTTCTGCCGGGTCGTTGCCCGGGTCGCCGACCTCCTGCACGAAGCCGCCACCCTGCACCGCCTCCGCCGACGCCGGGTACGCGTGCAATGCGTACTCGGTCGCCGTCTCCTCGAACCGCGCGCGAGCGGAACTCGGCGCGCCGGTCATCCGGTGGATCGAATAGCGGACCGTGCGCAGCGAGCGGCCGTGCGGCGGCACGTACGAGATCCACCACGCCACGCCGTCCAGCATGCGCGCGAACGTGTCCGCGACGATCTCCAGGCGGCCCAGCGTGTCCGCCCGGTGCACGCGGCCCGGCTCGCGCTCGTCGAGCGCGCCCAGCACCGCCGCGAGCAGCCGCCCGGGGTCGGCGTTGTGCAGGGCGCCGCGGAAGCGCCTGCGGTCCCGCAGCGGCATACCGGCCGGCGTCGATTCGGTCGGCACCGGGGCGTCGCCGCCCGCCAGCGACACCGTCAGGTCCGGCGGCTGGCCGCGGCCCGCGACGACCGGGTGGATGGCCCGGCTGCCCTTGGCCCGGTACTGCGCCGCGTCCGCGAGCCGGAACAGCCGGTCCGCACTGGTCACCGGCCCCACCGGATCGCCGGTCGAGGCCACCCCGCACGCCACGCCCTCGCCGTCGTGCATGCGCAGCGCCCGACGGCACAGATCCTCCGCCACCGCGACGACCTCGTCGGGGCTGAATCCCTCCGCGAGTACGCAGAACTCGTCGCCGCCCAGCCGGGCCGCCATCGACCCCGGCAGCATGGCGCTGCACGCGGAGAGCTGGTCGGCGAAGCGTTCGAGCAGCCGGTCCCCGACGTCGTGGCCGCGCTCGTCGTTGAGCCGCTTGAGCCCGTTGACGTCGCAGACGATGAGGCTGACGACCGTGCCCTCGCGGTAGTGCCGGGTCATCGCCGCGTCCAGGCGCGCGTCGATCGCCCGGCGGTTGGCCAGGCCGGTGAGCGGGTCGGTGAACGCCAGCTTCTCGATGCGCTGGTAGTGCTCGGCCTGCGCGAGTCCGGCCGAGATCTGCGCCGCGAGCACCGCGGCGAACTCCGCGTCGACGGCGTCGAAGCGCGGCTGCTCGGCGTTCCGGGCGAGGTAGAGCTCGCCCCACACGCGGCCCTCGACCATGATCGGCGCGACCATGCAGCCGTGCCGGCCCCGGCGGCGCAGCGCGACGACCCGCTCGTGGTCGGAGTCGTGCTCGTCGACGCTGTTGGACCACGTGGTGGGCCAGGTCGCGGGGTCGATGATCTCGGGGAAGTCGGTGACGGCGTACGTCTCGGCGTGCGGCAGCGCCTCCTCGCCCTCCGCCAGGTCGCCGTCGTTGACGAGCACGCGCAGGTGTCCCGAGTCGCGCTCCCACACGGAGATCGAGGCGAGTGCGGCGTCCATCGCGAGGCGGGCCTGCCGGGCCGAGATGCCGACCACGTCCATCAGGGTGTGCGCGGTCGCCAGCGCCTTGGCCAGCTCCATGACCGCGTGCAGGCGTCGGGCGGCGTCCGGGGCGGACGCGTCGCCGGAGCCACCGCGCTCGGGGCCGGGGCGTTCCGGGGCGTCCGCACCGGGCGGGCCGGTCCCCGGGGAAGCGGGGTCCAAGGTGGTCGCGTCCGCGGCGGTACGCCGGTCGCCGGGGTCGGGCCGGTCGTGCCCTTGCGGGTCAGCGCGCGCTACGACTTTCCTCACCTCGCCTCCCTACGGGTATGCCGACGCGAGAGCCCGGGGGCGCGTGTCCGACGGGCTGTCCGCCACCGCCGAACAGCCTGGGACAGCGCCCGGGCAACCGTGCCGGCCGTCAGTCGGCCCCGCCCGACACCACTCAGAGTATGTCGCTATTTGCCGTATTCGCAGCAGAAAAAGGTCACATCTGTAGACGACACGTCACAGTGCGTTCGCTTGCCGGTGCTCATCCCCCTGGGAACTTCCCGCGGGTGCGGCTCGCCGCCGGAACCCCACGGGACCCTCCGTCCACGCCCTTCGCACCCTACTCCTCCGTACCGACTTGGCAACGCCGCGTGTCCGTACCGTCGCGTACCGACGGGTCCCGGGACGCGGGCGGACAGCCCGAATGCGCATACCGGAACGAGCCCCTCCCCTCGCACACGGCCGAACGGGTACGGTGCCGGGACAGGGAGGACCAGTGCCGACGCTCTCCGTCACCACCGTGATCGACCGGCCCGCCGACCAGGTGTGGGATGTGATCCGCGACTTCCGGGACCCGTCCGTGTGGTACCCGCTGCCGCTCGCGGACCGCGCAGCCGGTGCCGAGCCCGACGTACGACACGTACACGCCCCCGGCGGCGCGACCTTGCGTGAACGCCTGGTGGAGCACGACGACCCCGAGTGCCGTTATACCTACGAAATCCTCGACCTGGACCGACATCCCTGCGGCCTCCGCTTCGACGGACCGTGCCTGGCGACGCTGCGTGTGGAGTCGATCATCGGAGGCACGATGGCCCGGGTGGTGTGGTCCGCGCGGTACACCTGGGCGCTACCGCAGGACGAGTCCGACGGCGGGCACGAGCAGGTGCGCCGGCTCGAACGCGACCTGATCCGACCCGCCCTGCGCGCCCTGCGGAGCAAGCTGGGCTGAGCCGCGGGAGCAGGAGGCCGCGAGAGCGGGAGCGGGCCGACGAACTCGGCCGAACAGACTCGGCAGGACAGACTCGGCAGGACAGGCGTTCGCGGTTCGCGGGCGGTACCGCGCGGCGCCGCGCGATGTCACTTCCTGCGAAAGGTCTCGACCCCGCGCCCGGGCCGCCATACGCGGATGACCAGTTCGTCGCCCTCGACCGCGGTCATCACGGCCTCGTGCAGGTCGAGCCGGAAGGAATGGAAGCCGCCGGGCGGCTCGCCGCCCGTGGTGTACGCGGCCTTCTCGGCCGGCTCGACGACCTCGACCGCCACCCCGGCGACCTTCGCGTCACCGTTCGCCGCCGGGTGCGCGTGGATCGCACACCGCCCGTCCCGGGCCAGGTCGCGTGCCTTGACGGCGTTCAGCATCGACCCGAAGGAGAGGTCGTCGCCCATGAAGTCGACCTCGCTGCCGCTCACCCGCGGCGCTCCGTCGCCGCGCAACGTCGCCAGCACATGGGTCTCCGCCGACTCGAACCGTTGCCGCACCTCACGCGCGAGTTCGCCGGCTTCCGTCTCGAACTGCTTCCACGTAGCCATGCCCGGCAGTGTGGCAACGAGCACCGACACCACCAGCCTTCCCGGACCGGGCGGAACTCAGGCCACCGGACCGGCCTGATCGGGTATCGCGGTGCCGTCGACCTCCGGCTCGCGCACGCCCGGCCGCCCGACCGTCCACGGCTCGACGAGGCCCAGCCCGCGCACCGGGCGGCGCCACATGGGCTGCAACTCGTACGCCGGAACCTCGCCCAGCGCGGCGGCCAGATCGCGGTCGATGACCACGGTGTTCTTGGGCGCCAGCGCGGTCAGCCGGCTCGCCAGATTGACCGTGGTCCCGAACACGTCGCCCATGCGGGACAGGACCTGGCCGTACGCCATGCCCACCCGCAACTCCGGCAGCACCGGCTCGTCCGCCATCACCTCGACCAGCCGCAGCCCGAGTTCGACCGCCGACTCCGGCTTGAACGCGACGAACAGCACCTCGTCGCCCAGCGTCTTGACCAGCCGCCCGCCCAGGGACGTGATCACGTCGGACGCCGCGTCCTCGAACGTCTGGACAAGACGCCCGAGTTCGGCCTCCGAGAGGTTGCGGGACAGGCGCGTGAACCCGACCAGGTCCGCGAAGCCCACCGCGAGGCGCTGGCCGACGGTGTTGTGGTCGGTGAGCGACTCCATGACGCGCGTGGTCGCGGCGGCGAGGTGGCGGCGCCACGCGTACAGCACCAGCGGCTCGAGTTCGGGCATCACATCGCCCGCACCCCCGACGACCTGCTCGGAACGCTCGCCGGTCAGCTCGCCGCCGATGTACTCGACCCACGCCTCGGTCTGCCACTCGGCGAAGCGGGCCATCGTCTGTCCGACGGAACGCACGAACTGCGCGGCCACGGGCTCGGGCAGCAGGCCGGACGAGATCAGGTCGAGCAGGTGGCGCAGGGCCTCCACGTCGGCGTCGGTGAACGCCCGGGCGGGCCCGAAGTCCGGGAAGCCGAGAGAACGCCACAGCCGCCGGGCCTCCTCCAGCGGCACGCCGACCAGGTGCGCGACCTGGCCCGAGGTGTAGCGGCGCGGGGCGCCGAGGACCAGTTCCTCCATGTCGGAGATCGAGTGCTGGATCGCCTCGGGGTCGTCGAGGTCGGCCAGCCACCTGATGTCCCTCGGTCCGCCGCGCGCCCTGGCGTTCGCCGGGTCGGGCGTGGGCGCGGCGTCGCCGGGCTGATCGCCGGGCTGCTCGCCGTCCTCGCGTTCCTGGTCGTCGGGGCCGTGATTCCCGCGATCGCCGGCCGGGGTCGTCCGGCCTTCGATGCGGTGCCCGTCGCGGGCACTCTCCTCGGGCATGCGCTCCACCATGGGGTCAGGGTGTCTCGTCAGGCCCACCTTACGTGTCCGGCATCACACCGGTCAGCCCGCGCCCCCGTCAGCGTCTTGTGCGGTACGCGCGGCCCCGTCCCGGTCCGCGTGGTAGGCCGCGTCGCGGTCCGCGTGGTAGGCGGCGTCGCGGTCCGCGTAGTAGGCCGCGTCGCGCGCGAGATCGACGAGCCGCAACAACCGGGCCTGCGCGTCGGTGACGCGCGGCAGTCCGACGATCTCGACCGGCTCGCGGCCGTCGTCGAGCCGCACGACGAGCGTGCCTATGCCGAGCGCACGTTCGAGGAGGGAGTCCTGCGAGAAGGTGACGTCCTCGACACGGGCGAGCGCGATCGCCCGCCCCTCCTGCGTCCACAGGCCCGAGCGCACGACGAGGCGTCCGCCGGCGACGATGTGACGGTCGGTCAGCCAGCGCAGCCACGGGACGACCGTCCAGTGCGCGACCGCGGCGGCCGCCACGACGAACACCGCGACGCGCGCCCAGTTGCTCCCGCTGCCGCCCGGCGCGATGGAGGCCAGGAACCCGGCCACGCCGGCCACGGCGAACAACATGACGACCGGCCGCACCAGGACGCGCCAATGCTCGCGGAAGACGAGGTCGACCTCGCCGGTGTGCTCCCGAGCCGCCACCGCCCCCACCTCCGTCCGCACATGCCCCGCAGGAGATCCCGCAGGGAAATTGTGCGCCGAACGGAGCAGTCCGGGCCGCCGGACACGCTGAGTGGTTGCGAGGACGACAGCGAGAGGGGCGACGTGCCGGCAGTGCGACGGCGCGCGGCGGGCGGCGGGAGCAGGAGAAGAGAAGGGGGCGAGACTGCCGTCGTCCGCTGTGCGGTCCCGACGCCACGACCCGCCCCTGCCCCGTCCGTGCGCCTCCGCGGCACTGCTTCTCAGGTGTGCGGGGCCTCTTCCGCCGGGCGCACGTGGACGACGTCGCCCGCGCCCACCGCCTCCGGCCCGTCCGGGCTCGCGACGATGATGCGGCCGTCGTCGTCCACGTCGGTGGCGTTGCCCACCAGCACGCGGCCCGCCGGGAGTTCGACGCGCACCCGGCGCCCGATCGTCGCGCAGGCCGCGGTGTACGCCGCGTGCAGCCCGCTCGCCCGAGCGTCCCCGCCGGCCGCGCGCCAGCGCTCGTACCAGGTCTCCAGGTCGCGCAGCAGCGCCCGCAGCAGCGGGTCGCGGTCGGTGGTGATCGACTCGGCGAGCGCGAGCGAGATCGCGCCCGGGACCGGGAGTTCGTCCTCACGCAGCGAGACGTTGAGGCCGATGCCGACCACCACGCCCGTGCCCGCGCGCTCGGCCAGGATCCCGGCCAGTTTGCGGTCGCCGATCAGCAGGTCGTTCGGCCACTTCAGGCGTACGTCGACACCGCCGACCCGGCTCACCGCCTGCGCCGCCGCGACGCCGACCAGCAGCGGCAGCCAGCCCCACCGCGCCACCGGTACGTCCTCCGGCTTGAGCAGCACCGAGGCGAAGATCCCCGAGCGGGGCGGCGCGGTCCACTGCCGGTCCAGGCGCCCGCGCCCCGCGTTCTGGTACTCGGCGACGAGCACGAGGCCCTCGTCCTCCGCGGCGCGTGCCGCCAGGTCCGCGTTGGACGAGCCGGTCTCGGGGACGACGCGGACCTCGCGCCACAGGCCGCCGGCGCCCTCCAGGCCGCGGCGCAGCCCCGCCTCACGCAGCGGAGGCCGGTCGAGGTCGGTCCACGGGGAGGGCTCGGGGGCTTCGGTTGCTCCGGTCATGCGGAAAGACTAGGTCGTGCGGGCGCGATACCCGCTCAGGACGCGGCCCGGGACACAGCAGGGTCGGGACAGGTCCCGGACAGGTCCCGGACAGGGACCCGGCCGTGCGGAAGCGGCCCCGCGACGGGTGTCCCCAGCTGCGCGTACGTGCCCCGCGAGGGGGCCTCGGGAGGCCCTTCCGACGGGGCGGTGAGAACGTGTTTCGGGGCGCGGATACGCTACGGAACGCCGCTGTTCGACTTGACAGGAGCCCGCGCAATGGACCCGGTACAGGGCGATCCCGACATCCACACCACGGCCGGCAAGATCGCCGACCTGCGTCGCCGCATCGATGAGGCCGTGCACGCGGGCTCGGCCCGCGCGGTCGAGAAGCAGCACGCCAAGGGCAAGATGACCGCCCGCGAGCGCATCGAGTACCTCCTCGACGAGGGCTCGTTCGTCGAACTCGACGAGTTCGCCAGGCACCGGTCGACCAACTTCGGCCTGGAGAAGAACCGCCCCTACGGCGACGGCGTCGTGACCGGGTACGGCACGGTCGACGGCCGCGAGGTCTGCGTGTTCTCGCAGGACGTCACCATCTTCGGCGGCTCCCTCGGCGAGGTCTACGGCGAGAAGATCGTCAAGGTCCTCGACCTGGCGATCAAGACCGGCCGGCCGATCATCGGCATCAACGAGGGCGGCGGCGCGCGCATCCAGGAGGGCGTCGTCTCGCTCGGCCTGTACGGCGAGATCTTCCGCCGCAACGTCATCGCGTCCGGCGTGATCCCGCAGATCTCGCTCATCATGGGCGCCGCGGCCGGCGGACACGTCTACTCCCCCGCGCTGACCGACTTCGTGGTGATGGTCGACCAGACCTCGCAGATGTTCATCACCGGCCCGGACGTCATCAAGACGGTCACCGGCGAAGACGTCTCGATGGAGGACCTGGGCGGCGCGCGTACCCACAACACCAAGTCCGGCAACGCCCACTACATGGGCGGCGACGAGAAGGACGCCCTGGAGTACGTCAAGGGGCTGCTCTCGTACCTGCCGAGCAACAACCTCGAAGAGGCGCCCGCGTACCCCGAGGTCGCCGACCTGGAGACCAGCGAGTACGACCTCGAGCTCGACACGCTGATCCCGGACTCCGCCAACCAGCCCTACGACATGCACAAGGTCATCGAGCATGTCGTGGACGACGCGGAGTTCCAGGAGGTCCACCCGCTGTTCGCGCCGAACATCATCGTCGGCTTCGGGCGGGTCGAGGGCCGCAGCGTCGGCATCGTCGCCAACCAGCCGATGCAGTTCGCGGGCACGCTGGACATCGACGCGTCCGAGAAGGCCGCGCGCTTCGTGCGCACCTGCGACGCGTTCAACATCCCGGTGCTGACCTTCGTCGACGTACCGGGCTTCCTGCCGGGCACCGACCAGGAGTGGACGGGCATCATCCGTCGCGGCGCGAAGCTGATCTACGCGTACGCCGAGGCGACCGTGCCACTGGTCACGGTCATCACGCGCAAGGCCTACGGTGGCGCGTACGACGTCATGGGCTCCAAGCACCTCGGTGCCGACGTGAACCTGGCGTGGCCGACCGCGCAGATCGCCGTCATGGGCGCGCAGGGCGCGGCCAACATCGTGTACCGCAAGGAGCTCGCGGCGGCGGAGAACCCCGACGCGCGGCGCGCCGAGCTGATCCAGGACTACGAAGACACGCTCTGCAATCCGTACATCGCGGCCGAGCGCGGGTACGTCGACGCCGTCATCATGCCGTCGTCGACGCGCGCGCACGTCGTCAAGGCGCTGCGGGCCCTGAAGGGCAAGCGCGAGACGCTGCCGCCGAAGAAGCACGGCAACATCCCGCTGTAACCCGCGGCATCCGCGCGGCAGCCCCACGCGGGGTGCCGGCGCGGTCCGCTTCGTCCGCACGCCGTCGTCGCGTGGTGGGGGCACCGGGCAAGAACCGGTGCCCCCCCCCCGGCGCCCCCCCCCCCGGCCCGGGGCCCAGACCAACAAAAAAAAAAACATCAATTGAAACCAAGAAAAACCAAACA